>NZ_JALBGV010000058.1 GCF_023006505.1 Neorhizobium sp. SHOUNA12A | reverse complement strand
GACGGACTGCCTCTGTCGTCGTGGCGCTCCCATGTAAAACCTGGCCCATAGTGCTTCCCTCCATGCCAAGGAAAATGATGCACCATCAAATGCCGGGATCAAACAACTAGGTTTTAACGGTCTTATTTTCGGAGCCGCCCTACGTATTTCCACTAATGGAACACAATGAGGACTGCCTTAGTTTTCCCGGTAGATGAATTTGTTGTGCTCCCGTTCATCTTGCAAACGTTATACGTAGAGTCCAACATCGGAGGAAGAAATGAAAGCGAAACAATTTGTTGTGCTGACGGGCATCTCGGTCCTTCTTGTGGGAATGAGCATCCTTCCCGGACCGGCAGCGGCTCAAATGGAATTCGACCTGCGCGACGGTGGCGTTAGAATCGTAAGACCAGACGATGACAGGCGATATTATCGCGACGACGACAGGCGATATTATCGCGAGGATAGGCGTTATGAGCGCAGATATGCCCAACCTGGTTGCAGCCCCCGCCAGGCTTTGGCCGCAGCTTCAAGATATATCGATGAGCCGCGGATAAGGTCAGTGAACCGTGCCTTTTATGATATCGACGGTTACGGGAAGCGCGGCAGCAAGCGCGGTCGTCCCGATGGCGTTCGAATTTCAACCGCTCCTGATTGTGAAAGATCGAATTAGGACTCGGCTCCCTGTCGCGCTCACCCTTGGCTGTTCGTCAGGCGTTGCTTGGCCTCCGTGATGGGAGCGCCCATGATCGTCTGATTGAAGCTACTCTCCTGAGAATGTCAGGAATATCGTGTGCGGGCGTGCCGCACCAGGCTCCATCGTCACGACATATGGCTCGGTTTGCCGACGAAATCCACCGCGGGTTCGCGACAGGGATGATGGCGCACAACCAGGCACGGGTCTCGTCGAGACCACCGAGGTAGCAGACGCTCTTGGCAAGATTAATTTCAGGCGCAAATATCGGCGTCGGCCCATTGGCCTCGCTTCAGAATGAAACAATCGTAACAGATTGATGCCGCAGGGGGGCGAACCATCCCAGAATCACCTCAAGTCGTCCCCATATCAGCTCAAATCGTTGGCTTTTGCGCTTGCGCGAATGCAACAGGCAGTTCGAATCGTGTTGCCCGAGGTGGCAAAATGGATGGCAAGCGTTTAATACGCCCGCATATGCACTAACATCCGGCGCAAATGCCGGAGCGGGAAAACCTATTGAACGCCAAGAAAAATAAAAAGCACCACTTGGACTCTGGTACCATATCCAGCGTCCTGAAGCGGGTGATCGCCGAAAACGGCAAGGATCACATCCGGGGCTATGCCTTTGCGATCTTCTGCCTCGTTGCGACAGCCATGTCCACCGCCTTTACCGCCTGGATCATGGAGTCGGTCGTCAACGAGGCTTTTGCCAATAAGCGTGCCGATATTGTTCTGGGCATCTGCGGCGCGATTTTTGCGGCCTTCGTCATTCGCGGCCTCGCGACCTATGGTCAGGCTGTGACGCTTTCCAAAATAGGCAACAATATTGTTGCCCGTTATCAGCAGCGTCTGTTTTCGCATCTCATGAAGCTTTCGGTAGGCTTTTTTGCAGAGGCTCGTTCCGCGCATCTTGCCGCTCAGGTCAGCCAGAACATCGGCGGCATAAGAGATGTTCTCAACCTGATAATCACGTCGACCGCCCGCGATCTGCTGACCCTCATCTCGCTGATCGCTGTCATGGTTTCAAAGGACTGGGTGCTCTCGCTGATCGTATTTGCCGTGGCACCCCCTTTGATTTTTGCGCTCCGCCATGTGTCACAGCGGCTGCGTAGCGTGACGCGAGAAGCGGTCGAGGTGGGCAGCAAGGTGCTCGGCGCCATGCAGGAAACGATCCAGGGCATCACCGTAGTCAAGGCATTCACGATGGAGCAGCAGCTGGAGCAGAAGGTTCGACGCATCATCGAGACCTCCGAAAGGCAAAGCAACCGTATTGCCCGGCTCTCCGAACGCACCGCGCCGCTCACAGAGACGTTTGCCGGCGTGGCGATTTCTAGCGTGATCGCCTACGCCGCCTTCCGCTCTATCTATGATAATGTGCCGCCTGGCGCCTTCTTCGCCTTCATCACCGCGCTTCTGATGGCTTACGATCCAGCGCGCCGGCTTGCCAGAATGCAGGTCCAGATCGAACGCGCTGTCGTCAACGCGAGGATGATCTACAGTTTGCTGGATATGCAGCCGTTGCAGCGGGAAAAGTCGAACGCACCAGATCTCGTCATCACCAATGCGCAGATCGAACTGAAGGGTGTCGCTTTCGCCTATGGAAACGGCGCCCCTATCCTGAGAGGCGTCAGTCTGGTCGCGGAAGGCGGCAAGACGACTGCGCTGGTCGGTCCGTCGGGTGCCGGAAAGTCAACTATCATCTCGCTGATACCACGTTTCTACGATCCGGTCGAAGGTCAGATCCTGATCGACGGACAGGACATAGCCGGTGTTACCAAAGCCTCGCTGCGACATGCCCTCGCCTATGTGACGCAACAGCCTTATCTGTTCGAAGGGACGATCCGCGACAATATCCGCTATGGGCGGCCGGAGGCCACCGACGCGGAAGTCGAGGAGGCTGCGCGGCAGGCCTATGCACATGACTTTATCCTTGCGCAACCGATGGGTTACGACACGCCTGTCGGCGAAAATGGCATGACCCTCTCGGGCGGCCAGCGGCAGCGGCTTTCCATCGCCCGGGCACTGGTCCGCGACGCGCCCATCCTCCTTCTCGACGAAGCAACTTCTGCACTCGACAATGAATCAGAAGCCGCCGTGCAAAGAGCGCTCGATTCCACCATGCGGGGGCGGACCGTGGTCGTCATCGCCCATCGCCTGTCGACGGTCGTCAATGCCGACAAGATTATTGTAATGCATGAAGGTCGTGCGGTTGAAGAAGGTACACACGAGGAGCTCGCCAAGAGCAAGGACGGCCTTTATGCCCGTCTGAACAACCTGCAATCGTCCGATACACTTGTCGTTGAATGAGCAGGAGCGGCAACTTCGCCCACCGCTTCGCATAGCGCATCATCCGATAGCCGCCCTGCGCGCATGTCGGTTCACAAACGTTCCCAGTTCGTCGGGACGATATCTCTGTCATCCTTGTCTGGTGCGCGGAACCATTGCTTGGGGGCAATGACGTGTTTGTCCGGACGTGGGTTGAGCCATGCGCCCCACCAACTGAACGAACTATTAGCGATAATTTGTGCATGGCACGCAGCCATCAGGTGCATGTCTTCACCATCCCGGCCATCGTTTTGAGGTTCAATAAAAACCATCGGGCGTGATGATTGCAGGTTGCTTCGTGCCCATTGCGGTTCGTCCGAAAAAACGAAGAATGACGCGTCGCCGACACGGTCAAGCATGCGGCGCATCGCCTCGTGGTACCAGGACGGCTCGCATGTTCCGTGGACTGCATTTGCCGAGGGGCTGGTGACGTAGTCACCACGACGGACATGAATGGAAACCGGCGCGGTGGCGGCGTCGATCAGGGCGAGCAACTCTTGCCGCGCCGGGCTCAATGGCGACTTCAGGCTGAAGTCGCTGCGTATGGCGGCAGCCGATGAGGCGAAATATTGCTCGCTCTGCCAATAGCCGGAAAGATGCAACGATCCGCGTAAGGCTGGTACCTTGCTATCGAAGGCGAGACCGTTCTCGACGATCCGCTCGCAGCTTGAACGATCAGACTTCAAGGCCGACGTGAACTTACGCAAGAGGCCCCTTTTCGGCTTGCCAGGGACCTCATCGGGCTGCGCGACCACTGCCTGTATATTGAACTGATCCAAGGCGAAAGGCCGCAGCTTATAGGAGCCCATCTCGATCAGATCCAGCTTCAGCTCCGCGTCATTGGCGATCGCCAAGGCACGGCCGGCCGCATATTGAAACATCTGGTTGCCCAGGCCGCCGAGGATACGCGTGATGATCACAGGTTGGTCTTTCGCATCTCGGCACTTCCGTACCGCAAGGAAACTGAAATTGGTTCAAACCCGATTCTGCCATCGCCCGATGTTGGGTAAATTGCAGACAAAACGGCCGATATCGTCGCCGGCACGGTAGATGGCCCTCAACTTGCGGAAGCGTCCCGACTTACGCTCGCGTTTGGCGCCTTGCCAGATTTCGGATTGCTCGGCTGTTTCTGCCGTGTGGATCACCGGCAAGGGCCAAACCCCGTAACTGCCGACACCATGCGTCCAGAAGCGGTCCAGATGGCAATCCACCGGCTCGAACCACACATCGGCCTTTGCCAGAAGTTTGGCGGCCGCCTTCGGGGACACGGCGTAACTGGAGGTGCCATGCGGCCCGATCTTGAACCGGATAATGTCTGTGCCGGATCCGGATGTTTCACAGACACGGAAACTGCGCTGCTTGTGTCCGGAAAAACGAATGAGGCCGTATGTCCCGATTTTGTCCGCAGCATAGCGGTATGCCTCAAGAAAGTTTCCGTTGATGGAGACGTCGTCCTCGAAGATCAGCAGGGGCTTGTTCTCCCTGACGCTCCGTTCCCAGAGCAGGTAGTGGCTGGCATAGCAACCGAGCTCGCCGGCATTCAGGATGAAACCACGCCTGATCTCTGCAAGCCGCGGATCGAATTTTTCGAAAAGCGGGTGGCCGTTACGACCCTCGACGGCATTGAAAAAGCCGTAGGGCAGGCTAAAGGGTGCAAGCGTCGTGATCATTTTGGCGCGACGGTCGGCCGAGCGCTCAAGGTTGACGACGACGATTTCGAGCGCATTGTCTTCTGCCATATACAGCCACCCGGGTGCCATTTCAGGTTAGCTTTCTGCTTTCGGCGCACATCGTTGTCAATGCATGATGATGCCGTGGCCCGTTGCGTCGGCTCACGGTTGGTCAAGAGCCACGATACAGTTACCTGAACAGGCCCACGAGCTGTTGAAATCGTTTTCTGATCGAGTTCCGGAGCTTCAGGCCCTTCGTCCGAAACGACTTTTCCGGCTTCAGCGACGATATCTTGGCAGGTGCCAGTCCACTACGTGGTCCGGCGACTTCCTTGGCAATCCTTGACAGAATCGCAAACAGATTGTGTTCGTTGAGAACGCGGCGACGTGATTCTTCCAGATAAGGCAATGCGCGTTCTGCCGTGTCGGATTCGATCACGTGCTTGATCGCCCGAATAGCGTTTTCATGATCGAGGATGTCGATCCTCGTCAAGGCCGCATTTGGGAAATACTCCAGTATGTTTCTGCTGCCGTGATAGATCGGATAGGTAAGAGTCAGAAATGGATCGGCAAGCTTCTCCGTCCAGTAATGGTCAAATGTCGAGTTCTCGATCGCAATGTGATATCGATAATCCGAAAGTACATCCATCTTATCGGTAAAGTCGTTGACACCCCGTCCGAAGACATCAATTTCATCGCCGAAATAGGTCTTTATGCGCTCGACAAATGCAAGTCGCTCGCGATGCCCTTGCGTATAGGCTTTATTAGACGATACGATAGAAACTTGTTTCGTCTTTACCGGGCGAAAGGTTTCGAACTCACACCAGCCGATACCTCGTGATTTCAGCTGCCCCGGCTTCTCCCAAACCCCGACGTGCCATGGCAGTCCAACTTGTGAGAACCTGACATTTGGATGTCGCGTACCGATATCCGTAGTCAAAACAAGGTCGAACTGGGACAAAAATCCTGGGAGATATGTTTTTATCGTGCCAGGCTCTGAAGCAACAAAGACGCGATATGCTGCTTTGACCGCGGGTAAGGGCTTCGGCAGCACGTCATAGACGAACAACACGTCGCACTCCTGCCCATCCCAGGCAAGGGAGAAACGGACCTCATCCCACTCAGGCACGAAAAACGGAAACTGGCGCGACCAAATTTCCCCGTTGGGTGCCGCCGATACGAAGCCTGCGTTTATCACTTCAAAGATCCATGGTGCGTATCATCCGTGTAGATGCCGCAAATGCATCCTAATCTTGCGGCGGCGATACTTACCTCCAGTGGAGGTGAAAGTCTACCGCGTCGTCAGGATTTGACCTCTCCGGAATATTACGGCTCCACAACCTTTGGCGGGCCGGAACGCTGCAAGATTCGACAAAATGCACTATCGGAGCAATGAAAGATCGATATCATCTTTATTTCTCATATTGTCTGACAACTCTAAATCCAGTTTTAAGGTGCGTCACCGTGCATCGGATTTGCACATTGCGCGTTAGGAGGCGTCAGTTCGATCTGCTAGGCTCAGATGGGGTATTCGGCTTGAGCCCATCTTCGAGGACTTTGCCTTTGGGAAGGCGGGAGTATCCGCACAGCGCCTTTGCAGTCGCTCATTTGCCCTTCGCTCAGAACCAGGATCATCGGTCGGCCATGGCCGTCGCAAACAGCATGGAGCTTGGAGTTCAGCTCGCGTTCACGACCAGTTGGCTACCGGCCGCTAGATCAGGGTTTTGGCAGTCGTCGATACCTTCTCTCGCTTCTCGCCGACGGTCGATGCACGCTTCAATTACAAAGGCGAAGACGTGGTTCAGACACTGGAACGAGTATGTCCGCAGGTCGGTTATGACCTCAAAATCAATTCTGCCAAAGTAGTGCTAGGCTGTGAACTCATAAATCTTATTGGCTGAGATCGCTGGCAGGATGGTTCAGTCTCCTCAATAGCTCAGATGGAGCCAATAGTTCGGGTCCGTTTCGAGGATTTTTAACAGCTCCAAGTATCTCGACCTTGCTTCAGTCTCATCCGGTGCTGCGTTCCTCCACAGCGTGAAGTCGGCTGGCCTGAGAAGCTGATCGCCCTCAAAGTCGCGTATTTCGATGCTCGGCAAAGACGTGAGGATCGCCGCGATCACACGATCTGGTCCATGGCGTACGGCGTCCCATGCTGGATGTTCAAAACCTTCGATAGTTTCAACTACGATATTCAGGCTCATCTTTGTTTCCTGCTGCCGCACCTGCAGTATAAGCTGGTTCAACGTCCGTAACGAAGAAGGCTTTCCTGTCGCTGTCAATTCTGATTCAGGCTCCGCATGAACAGATATGACCTGACCGACTTCGAATGGCGCAAGATCGAGCCATTGTTGCCAAACAAACCGCGTGGTGTGCCACCTGTTGACGACCAAAGGGTCTTGAACGGTATCTTCTGGGTTCTGCGGTCTGGAGCGCCTTGGCGTGACATGCCGGAACGATATTGCCCCTATACGACCTGCTACAATCGTTTTCGACGCTGGATGAGGGCCGGAATCTGGGACAGGTTGATGGATGCGCTCACGAGACCGTCGGATGATAGCGTTACAATGATCGATGGCACTTCCGTTCGCGTACATCATTTGGCGGCAACACTGAAGGCGGATCACCAGGATCGATGCCTTGGGCGAAGTCGCGGCGGTCTTACGACAAAAATCCATGCCGTGACTGATGGCAAAGGGCTGCCAAATCAAGATTGCCATCACACCCGGTAACGCCCACGACCTAACTGCAGCCAGCGAACTGCTCAGTGATCTTACCCCTGGCGGAATGCTGCTTGCTGACAGAGCTTATGATGCCGATTGGCTACGCGCAAAGCTGAGAACCAGGCGTTCTTGGGCGAACATCCCACCTAAATCCAACCGAAAGAGACCGGTCGTCTTCAGTCCGTGGCTTTACAAGAAGCGAAATCTCATCGAGCGCTTCTTCAGTAAGCTGAAGCGCTACCGAAGAATTGCGACCCGGTACGACAAGCTGGGCGCAACGTTCCCCATGACAAAGCTGGCTTGCGTTCGCCTCATTCTACGCCATAACGAGTCCACGGCCTACATCGAGAGTTTTAATGGCAAGTTCCGCGCTGAGTGCCTGAACGCCCACTGGTTCAGGAGCCTCGACGACGCACGGGCAAAGATGGAGGATTGGCGTAGAGACTATAACGAGTTCCGGCCAGATAGCGCGATCGGCAACAAGGTGCCGATTTCGCTCATGAACGGCTTATCGGCACCCCCGCCGAACTAAGCCCTAACCCCGGAAGATTCCAGCGCCCGCTGGCCCAAAATCGGGGTGCACCTTCAAGAAACCGAAAACCTCTACTTCCGATGGTCCAACGTTTGGGGGCGGCTCGAAACCGCCGAGGCTCTAATCGCTGCCGGGTGAAACTTCAGTGGCAGTTCGAATCGTGTTGCCCGAGGTGGCAAAATGGATGGCAAGCGTTTAATACGCCCGCATATGCACTAACATCCGGCGCAAATGCCGGAGCGGGAAAACCTATTGAACGCCAAGAAAAATAAAAAGCACCACTTGGACTCTGGTACCATATCCAGCGTCCTGAAGCGGGTGATCGCCGAAAACGGCAAGGATCACATCCGGGGCTATGCCTTTGCGATCTTCTGCCTCGTTGCGACAGCCATGTCCACCGCCTTTACCGCCTGGATCATGGAGTCGGTCGTCAACGAGGCTTTTGCCAATAAGCGTGCCGATATTGTTCTGGGCATCTGCGGCGCGATTTTTGCGGCCTTCGTCATTCGCGGCCTCGCGACCTATGGTCAGGCTGTGACGCTTTCCAAAATAGGCAACAATATTGTTGCCCGTTATCAGCAGCGTCTGTTTTCGCATCTCATGAAGCTTTCGGTAGGCTTTTTTGCAGAGGCTCGTTCCGCGCATCTTGCCGCTCAGGTCAGCCAGAACATCGGCGGCATAAGAGATGTTCTCAACCTGATAATCACGTCGACCGCCCGCGATCTGCTGACCCTCATCTCGCTGATCGCTGTCATGGTTTCAAAGGACTGGGTGCTCTCGCTGATCGTATTTGCCGTGGCACCCCCTTTGATTTTTGCGCTCCGCCATGTGTCACAGCGGCTGCGTAGCGTGACGCGAGAAGCGGTCGAGGTGGGCAGCAAGGTGCTCGGCGCCATGCAGGAAACGATCCAGGGCATCACCGTAGTCAAGGCATTCACGATGGAGCAGCAGCTGGAGCAGAAGGTTCGACGCATCATCGAGACCTCCGAAAGGCAAAGCAACCGTATTGCCCGGCTCTCCGAACGCACCGCGCCGCTCACAGAGACGTTTGCCGGCGTGGCGATTTCTAGCGTGATCGCCTACGCCGCCTTCCGCTCTATCTATGATAATGTGCCGCCTGGCGCCTTCTTCGCCTTCATCACCGCGCTTCTGATGGCTTACGATCCAGCGCGCCGGCTTGCCAGAATGCAGGTCCAGATCGAACGCGCTGTCGTCAACGCGAGGATGATCTACAGTTTGCTGGATATGCAGCCGTTGCAGCGGGAAAAGTCGAACGCACCAGATCTCGTCATCACCAATGCGCAGATCGAACTGAAGGGTGTCGCTTTCGCCTATGGAAACGGCGCCCCTATCCTGAGAGGCGTCAGTCTGGTCGCGGAAGGCGGCAAGACGACTGCGCTGGTCGGTCCGTCGGGTGCCGGAAAGTCAACTATCATCTCGCTGATACCACGTTTCTACGATCCGGTCGAAGGTCAGATCCTGATCGACGGACAGGACATAGCCGGTGTTACCAAAGCCTCGCTGCGACATGCCCTCGCCTATGTGACGCAACAGCCTTATCTGTTCGAAGGGACGATCCGCGACAATATCCGCTATGGGCGGCCGGAGGCCACCGACGCGGAAGTCGAGGAGGCTGCGCGGCAGGCCTATGCACATGACTTTATCCTTGCGCAACCGATGGGTTACGACACGCCTGTCGGCGAAAATGGCATGACCCTCTCGGGCGGCCAGCGGCAGCGGCTTTCCATCGCCCGGGCACTGGTCCGCGACGCGCCCATCCTCCTTCTCGACGAAGCAACTTCTGCACTCGACAATGAATCAGAAGCCGCCGTGCAAAGAGCGCTCGATTCCACCATGCGGGGGCGGACCGTGGTCGTCATCGCCCATCGCCTGTCGACGGTCGTCAATGCCGACAAGATTATTGTAATGCATGAAGGTCGTGCGGTTGAAGAAGGTACACACGAGGAGCTCGCCAAGAGCAAGGACGGCCTTTATGCCCGTCTGAACAACCTGCAATCGTCCGATACACTTGAACTGAAATAGTCTGAAAGCAATAACCGGCCAGATCGCAGATCTTTGGCAGGAATACCATAAAAGCCATGGCTGAATTGCGAGGTGAACGGAAATGATGATGGCCATTAAACGAAAGCAGCGAACGCTTGTTATTGTTGAACGTAAACTGGTGCAAAATCGTGGGCACCATCATACTCAGATAACGGCGCTGCGAACGATGCTGCCCGACTACAAGACAGCACTCATAACAGGCGAAGCATATGACGGCTTTCTCGGAACTCCAGCCGCTACTCTCGCCATAAGTGCACCAAAGGGCTCAAAGCTGAGGTCAAGACTAAAATATGGAAACCCTCTGGAGCGGTTGAGCGCACTTCTCGCGCTTCTAAGAAAGGATCTGCTGTTCAATATGCCGGTGTCGGTATATGGTCAACGATTAGCTGAAATTGTTACTAACCTTGAGCTCGACCAGAGCGATGTCATTATTGTCCCGACGGCAGATCTCGACACACTCGAGTCTTCTGTCGATCTCCATTGTATTCTCGGAGACGCGGCTCCTCGGATCATCCTTCGCTTCTTGAACACCGAACTCGGGGACAGAAACGATAGGATCCGCTCCGCTCGCTTGAGAGAGGCCCGAGCAAAGCTCCCGCACGGAATTCTGCTGTTTACCGAAACAGAGGAGTTGGCAGATCATCTCCGTAGAGAATTCAATATTCCCATAATTGGTGGCTTTTATCTCCCTTGCAGCCTCCCCATCGGAGAAGCTCCCGAAGAGCGGGCGTCGAACGACCGGTTCCGGATCGGTGTGTTTGGAGATCCCAGACCTGAAAAAGGAAGCTCGAGGATTCCTGGCATAACAACCGCACTGGCACAGAAGGCAGCTGCAGGACCAGCGACTCAACTTGAGGTTGTTGTCCAAGGGGGAACTGCTGATTTTCAAGAGCACGGTGTGTACTCGGCGCTGGCGGAGTACCAAGCGAGTGGTGGGGTCGTCGTCGTTTCTCCGCGTGACAATCACCTCTCTCCGCAGGAGTTTAGGCGGCTATTCGCTTCGGTTGATACTATTCTTCTACCTTACGACGCAAGCGTATACAACCTTCAGGGCTCCGGCGTTCTGCAGGATGCTGTAGCTGCACGCAAGCCCATAATCTACACCAAAGGGATGTCGATGATGTCATTTCTCGATCATGGAAACGGTGTGGCAGCTGAAACCGACGAGGATTTCGCGGAAGCAATCATGCGCGTTGCTTCTGATCCAACGGCCTTCCGGGAAGGCACCGCTCGTGCAGCTGCCTACCTGCAGCATGTCCTAGCTGCCAATCCTTTCCTGCGCACCATCAACGCAACGCGGCAATAAACTGAAGCCCCTGTGCGGATCCCCCATTACCAACACCTGCCGCCAAGCGGCACGGAACGCCTACCGTCCAGGAACGTGCTCAGGGGGAGTGTCGTTCAAGAGGCTGGGGACGATATAGAGCTTACCTCCCTGACGGCCAATCGACTCGTTCAAGGCGACGTGTTCACACACCTCCTCGCCCTGACCGTCCAAACCAAGATACAGGCCGTGCCGAAGGAATTCAGTTCGATAAATTCCAAAACCGCCGAATGCTGACTGCACCGGGATAGGTTTATCATCAGGCGATATTTTCTTTTGACGTCCCGTTACGAACTGCTCGACAGCGGCCTTGATCTTCTTTTTCCTGTTGAATCTCGCACGCCGCGCCTCGCGGACTTCTTTCCAACAGTCGGTTGGGCACCATGAAGGGTGGCGCAAGGCCCAGATGTCGTAATACCAGTCGCGTTGGTTGGCAAAGAGGCCGGCCCAGTCATCCGGCGCCGAGTTGATGGCGTTGGAAAGCTCAGGTTCTTCTACGAGATTGGCGTTAACGCCGTCCAGATCTAAAACTATTAGCAGGTCGTGGTGGATACCTTTTTGCAAGTCATCTCGAAATGCAGTCATGTACAAATTTCTTGCAACAGCCAGTCTCGGCGTCCTTTTGGCTACATTTGCTGCCAATCCATCAACGTTTTGTATGCGCGCATCGTGAGTGGCTTCTGCCCACTGCCTCAGGACTTTCTCGGTGCGATCTTCGGAATCGTTGGTGACGATAAAGAACTTTGTTCTCGTAAAGCTTTGCTGCAGGCGACTGAGGCGAGGTAGGGTTTGAAGTAGGCCTTCTTCGCAATCTCGCGCGGCGCCTACTATGAATGCTGACTTCTCGATCATTGAGGTTCCTGAGACTTGATGCCGTTTCTAACTGATGTTCGACACTGGCTAAGCCTTATCGCCGCGAACACTTCAGGGCAATCGTTTCCAGCCACTAAGGATGCGCGATGATCCCTGAGCAATTGCTCATTTTCATTGGTCCGCCGCCATACTGAACGCCAGCGAGCTCTCCCCGTAGCTCAACACCGCGATCATGTTGAGAGCCAGACTATGACCGCGAGCCCAGTCTTGTGTGTCGCCACGCCCCTCTGTAGGAGTGAGGCGCAAGACAAAGAGACTCGGGATGATGAGAAGCAAAATAACGGGCGGCACGACTACTTTGCTGTTCAAGGCGCGCGTCCTGAACAAGTACGAGGTATCTTATTTCAAGTGTGACGAAACCGGTTTCATCCAAACCGAAGAGCCCTATTGGCTAGATGAGGCATACTCATCCGCTATCACCAAGCTCGATGTAGGTCTCGTCAGTCGCAATGTACAATTATCCGGGGAGTTGTCTCGGATGATCCCCGCCGCAGGCTTCAAGCAGAACGGCCAATTTCTCGATTATGCGGGTGGATACGGCCTCTTCACCCGCCTTATGCGCGATGCGGGTTATGATTTTTATCACACCGACAAGTACACGAAGAACCTGTTTGCCGAGTTCTTCGACCTTGATATTTTCGCCAAAACTCCGGCCTTCGAAATGGTTACAGCGCTGGAAGTTTTCGAACACCTCCCAGACCCCGTCGCGGAGGTGTCACAGATGCTAACTTATGCGGACAGTATTGCCTTCTCGACCAAACTTCAGCCGAAGAATGATATCAGGACCGTCGACGACTGGTGGTATTTCATACCCGAGACCGGTCAACACGTCTCGCTTTTCAACAAAGCGTCTCTTCGCGTTCTCGGAACAAAGCTCGGCCTGAATTTTTATAGCGATGGCAGCTCCCTCCACCTCCTGACCAAGCGCACGCTCCCGGCCAACCCGTTCAAGAGCCGCGAACCTTTTATTATACGCAAGGCGCGTAAGTTGATCGAGCAATTCGATCGAACGAAAGCGGATGATCGTCCGAGCCTCATCCAGAGTGATTGGGAGCGCATCCGGGAGATCATCTCCGGTTGAGCTAAGCGGGCGAGCTCCGTCAATTATACACCTTCAGCATGCATTTGCGCCGCAAGTCGCGCGCGGACGCAACCTGACATCCACCATCTCGCCCCTATCCTGTGGCCAAGCATCCGGATGCGGACCGTCAGCTTGCTCAGGGTATAAATCTAATCTACAAGCAGCCGCAGATGTCATGATCGGCAACTAGAAGCGGTGTCCTTTGGATCAGTGGCACGCGGAAGCGATCTTGTTCCGATCCGTACGTGAGTTGAAAGATGAACGAAGCAAAACCGATCGCCCCTGTCGTCTTCATCATTTTCAACAGACCAGATCTTACCGAAATCGTTTTTAAAGAAATTGCCAGAGCGCGCCCTGGCAAGCTCTTCCTCATCGCTGACGGGCCGCGTGCGGATCGTGCTAACGAAGCCGAAAGATGCGCTCAGACACGGCAGGTGGTTGAGAAAGTCGATTGGGATTGCCAAGTGTTTCGCAATTACTCCGACACCAACATGAGCAGCCGCGACAGGATTTCTTCGGGATTAGACTGGGTATTCGCGCATACCGATCGAGCGATCATCATTGAAGATGATTGCCTGCCGGATCCCAGCTTCTTCCCTTACTGTACCGAACTTCTCGAAAAGTACGAGCACGACGAGCGCATAGGCTCCATCAACGGCTCGAACTTTACACATGACCGCGTGGCTATCGATAATAGCTATTTCTTCAGTCGGTACCCGTTGATATGGGGGTGGGCCACCTGGCGCCGGGTTTGGCAAAATTACGACATATCCATATCGCGCTGGGGGACATTGCGTGAGACCGACTGGCTCAGAACAGTGGCATATCCTGATGAATTCGCACACTGGACCAAGGCGTTCAACAGGGTATTTGAGGGAGGACTCGACGCTTGGGACTACCAATTTACCTTTTCACAGTGGCTTCAACGACAGGTCAGCATACAACCGAGAAGCAATTTGATTAGTAACCTCGGCTTCCGCCCGGATGCAACGCATACGGTAGACGCTAGCACGGTCGCTGGGCTTCCCCTCGAGGGCCTGAACTTCCCGCTACGCCATCCTGCAGATCGTGCGATCAACTTTTCCGCGGACGAGATCTACCTGCGAGAGCATTGCTTCCGCAGGAAAAAGGAGAACGGGCTTAAGCGGCTGGCGAGAAAGATACTTCCTTGCACATAGGCTTAAAGAACATGTAGCCGCTTGCGCGCTTGCTCAATCCGCTTAGCGTCACATCGGTCTCCGATGCCCCGTCGAATACATGGAGCGAAATCTGATGGTAAAACTTCGTCTTCCTTTCAAGAAGAAACCCGTTAGCCCGTATACTGCCCTCAACGAACTGGATCGGAAGATCGAGAAGTATCTCGACTACGACAATGGTTTCTATGTGGAGTTGGGCGCCAATAATGGCATACGGCAATCAAACACATATTTCTTCGAGAAGAAGCGAGGGTGGAGCGGCGTCCTGATCGAGCCCTCCCCGAACAACTTTCTGGAATGCCGGAGGAACCGAAGCGAGAAAAACTCGATCTTCTGCAACGCGTGCGTCGGCTTTGACTATCCCCACAAGTACGTGGATATGAGTTACGGCAATTTGATGAGCGTTTCGACCAATGTCGACCTCGATCTGGAAAGCGTCACAGATCACCTCGAGCAATCTCGTCAGTTTCTAAAAAATCAAGAAGCAACCTTCGAGTTCGGTGCCGTGGCCAAACCGCTCAGCAGGATCCTGGAAGAAGCCAAGGCTCCCGCGTTGATGGATTTGCTGTCGCTGGATGTTGAGGGAGCCGAATACGAGGTTCTCAAGGGAGTGGACTTCGACCGCCACAATTTTAAATTCATTGTCATCGAGTGCTGGAAAACTGAGAGGATCACGAGCGCACTAGAGGCCGCGGGTTATCTGCTGGAGGATCAGCTGAGTCATCACGATTACCTCTTCAAGCTGAACAGAACGCCAACGGTGTGACAGCAGGGCGTTTTCTGCCTGCAGCCTTTTTCTGGCTCGTTGTTAAACCGATCCTAAAGCGCTAGGCCCCACATGAACGAAATAGCAAAAAGTGGCTTGATCCAAGAAGATATACACGGCGATCGAATGATGGCCGTCGTCCAACACGTGATTGCGTTGCTGTGCCTAATATCAACTGCTATAATCGTTGCCTGGCTTTGGAAATACAGCGCCTATGGCTTAGATTTTACCGATGACAGCTTTTATCTCGTATCGATGAAAAACCCATATATCTATAATTTTTCGACGACTCAATTTGGCTTCATATACCATCGGCTTTACATGTTATTTGACGGCGATATTGCATCGCTTCGTCGATTCAATGTTCTAACAACCTTGTTTCTCGCTTGGTGGTTTGTTTATTCTTTTTTGAGTTGGCTCGCGCCCGAGGCCCAAACGGGACGTCTGTCGCTATATGCGGCCACCGCCGGACTGGCGACAAGTGCCCTCATCCTCTTCGATTCCTGGCTGCCCACACCAAACTATAATGGCCTCGCGCTCCACGCGCTATTCATCACCGGCATCGGCGTTGTCTTAGCTGAAAGGTCTCATCATTTCAGAAGCTGTATTGGGTGGCTGCTGATCGGCCTAGGTGGATGGCTAGCGTTCATGGCTAAACCGTCCACCGCGTTCGCCTTGGCCATCGTGCTTTCCATCTACCTCCTCGGCTCGAAAAAAATCTCACTCCGGTTGCTATTACTATCGATCTGCACTGCCGTGGCGCTCCTTCTTATGAGCGCTTGGTTTATCGATGGATCAGTCGAGGCCTTCGCCAGACGGATACAACTTGGCATAAACTACGGCCAACACTTGAACGGCAATAATACTATAATGCAGATTTTCCGGATTGATAATTTTCGTTTTCGCGTAAAAGATCAGCTCATAGCAGCAGCAATTACGGCCATCGGGTTGGCCGGCATTTGGGGTATTATTACCGGGAAGCCGAGAGGAGCGTTTCTTGCTATAGCCATCTCCATCTGCCTCCTCTCTTTGATCGCGGCGTTGGCATCTGGTGCGATTCATGGAACGATCGGCTTGGGCGAATTCCAAGGTCTTTCAATTTTTGGCGTCATGCTTATCGCAGCGGTAGCAAGCTTTCGTTTTGGTGGGAGAGGAATACTAAAAAAGATCTCATCGGCGCAGTGGAGCATGGCTGCACTGTTTATTAGCATTCCCTATGTGTATGCGATTGGAACGAACAGAAATTACTGGGTAAACGGCTCGTGGGCCGGTATCTTCATTTTGCTCGCTTTCGTGACGCTGCTGGCTCCCATCGCACGCACGCGCCGCAATTGGGCCTTCGCCCTCCCGCTTGCGCTATGCACCCAGATGGTTGCTGCGGTTCTCTTGCAGACAGGACTGGAGCAGCCCCCAAGGCAACCTCAGCCTCTGCGGCTCAATGACACGATAACGGAAATTGGTCCCCAACGTTCACGGCTGGTCCTTTCATCAGGATTCGCGTCATATATAACCGCCTCCGTTGGCATCGCTCAGGAAAATGGGTTTCGATCAGGTACGCCGGTGATCGATCTAACCGGTCACTCGCCGGGAATTCTTTTTGCCTTAGGAGCCAAGAGCATCGGTCAACCTTGGATACTAGGTGGATGGCCAGGGACCTTTGAGTTTGCAAAGGCATCCCTTGACCAGGTGTCCTGCGATGAAGTTGCTTTAGCCTGGCTACTACTTGAATCTAACGGCCCAAATAGCATCTCGACCGGATTGATTTCCGCTTTGGGGCCGAATTTTCCTGCAGGCTATCAGAAAGTCGGCGGTTGGCAGACCGCGAAAGGAGCGGCAGGCTTCGACAGTCGCCGAGACCAAGAGCTCTATAAGCCGGTAAACCCAGATGCCGGTGGCAAAGCATGTCGAGCCTTACGAGCAGGGAGTGCCGGATGAAAAGAGTGGCTATCGTTCAGTCCAACTATATCCCGTGGAAGGGCTATTTCGACATGATCGCGGCGGTGGATGAGTTCATACTCTACGACGACATGCAGTACACGCGACGCGATTGGCGGAATCGGAATCAAATCAAGACGCCTCAAGGGGTTCAATGGCTTACGGTTCCCGTTCGGGTTAAGGGGAAATACCATCAGAAAATTCGGGAAACCGAGATCGAAGGCACCGACTGGGCGATTGCCCATTGGAAGAGCCTCGTCCAGAATTATCGCCGCACTCCCCACTTCGAAGAAATCGCTGTGTGGTTGGAGCCCCTTTACCTAAACGAGCCACCAAGCCATCTCTCGCAGCTCAACCGCCGATTCATTGAGGCAATATGCAGTTATCTGTCAATCCAAACTGCGATTTCCAATTCATGGGACTATACCTTAGTGGAAGGCAAGACAGAACGTCTGGCTGACCTCTGTGCTCAAGCGGGTGGCACAGAATACCTGTCTGGTCCCGCGGCAAAAGACTACGTAGATGAGGAAGTATTCAAAGAACGAGGAATAGCGCTTACATGGTTCGACTACGCGGGCTACCGAGAATATCCCCAGCTCTGGGGTGACTTCGCTCATGGCGTTACAATTCTTGATCTTCTCTTTAATTGCGGCAAAAACTCCCAAAATTATGTGAAATACATGAAATAAAGCTCCTCACAATGGCGGAAATGACTGGAGGCGCTGTATGAACTGCCCCCATTTCAACCGGACACTCAGCATAAGCAGGAAGGCTCAAGTGACCTTGCCCCGTTGACCTAATCATTTTGAAGTAAGCTCGGGGCCCATTGTGAAGTGCACCCCGATTTTGGGCCAGCGGGCGCTGGAATTTTCCGGGGTTAGGGCTTAGGCCGTGAACTCATAAATTCTGTAGAATCGGTCATACAACTCGGCTATTCGTAGTCCATGCTCAAGTTTGTCAAACTACAACTCGGGCCAAGGTTGGGTGGCCGAACCAAATGCGCCAGAGCCCCAGGTTTCAGTTGAGGGTACCTCAGTCAACGTCCGTTTCCGCTCGTATAGGCCCGTGCACGAACAAAAGCCGACGGGTATTCTCAGGGTGTTGAGCCTGTTTTCGAAGACCAGTCCGAAATTTGATGAGAGATGGGGCATTTTGAGATTTGTGGGTTGCAGCCGTTGGCGCTGGATAGCACCAATGATCATGAATGGTATAAGGTAGACGGCCATGGTCGCTACAGCGGTGTAGCTCCTCGTTTGGGCGAGTTCTATGAGCTAAAGGCGATAGATTCGCTTTGGATTGACAGGCCGTACGCCACGTCTGAGCATGACATGAACACGCCGATAGCCGTGGCGCACCAGTGTCTGACAGATGTCCTTGATCTTCAGCTTCAACTCGGCCTGCTCGCCGCGCCTAGACTTGTAGATATACGGCGACCGATCGATCTTCAACACCGAACATGCGCGCCGATCGAGACCTTCCAGTCCGCCTTGACCGTGTCGACAAGCTTGCGCTTGCGGGCAGGCCTCATAGCTTTTTTGACAGCACGTCCTGGAGCATGGCTTTGTCCAATGACAGGTCCGCCACGATCCGCTTCAGCTTGGCATTCTCCTCTTCGAACTGGCGAAGACGCTTCATCTCCGAGGGCATCAGGCCGGCGTATTTTTGCGCCAGTTGTAAACGTCGCGTCCGAAATTCCTGCCTTGCGGCAGATCTCGCCGATCGGCGTGCCATCCTCTACCTGCTTCAACATGAACGCGATCTGCACTTCCGAAGACTTCGAAGCCTTCATCGAATTCTCCCTCTTCTTCCCACCAGGGATCATAAGTGGAAAATTCCAGGTCCAAATGGCCTACTTTGACGGCGGCATGTCGGCAGGCCTTAACCCGACGCAGAACTAACGCGTGGCTCGTTGCCGAGTGATCAGGACTACCTATTCAGTCCTGCGGGGGTTTATTGGAAAGCCTGCCCACTGACTCGCGCCCCATGCTGGTTCAGCGACTTTGTTTCGTTGAGGCTCTGTTCGACTAGACCATCCGGTATATTTGCGACACTGGACCAGTACGTCTTCCAGCTCTCAAATGCGGCATTCAGGCACCGCGTGGTGTTCTTTTCCGAAGCAGCCCTCTCGGCGCGTTGCAGGCCAGCATCTATCTCCGCCGTCAAAGCAGCGTCCGATAACACCGATTGCTGAAGACGCCGCAGGAACTCTACTCCAAGCTCGCAATTCTCTTGGGTGATCGTAATGTTGTTTCCGGTAAACAGGTCTGGACGGTCGTTGATCACCTTCCATGTGTCAAGGAAGCAGTCGCCGGGGAACCGTCCGAACTCATCGGCCGGCAATTGCAGCACGGCGTCGGTAAATTTCTTACCCTGTTCGTCCGAGGGCTGCGGTCCCCCGGTGATATAGGTAAACGCTGCTGCATAACGGCATGGGAAGCCGGCCGCGGCCTCGGCGTATCGCGCATTCAAGATTGGCGGAAATCCCTTCTGCCTGATGGCCTCATCCAATCCAGACTGCACAAACGCGAAGTCTTTGAGCGTTCCATCGCGCAGGTTCAAACGATATCGGCAGAGAGGCCAGGTTTGGAACTCCAAGGCGGAATAGGATCGCAGATCCTTTGCAGATGGCCATGAAGTAATTCGGAACTCGAGCACGACATCTTGCTCCGGAATTTCGCCGGCCGCCGTCCGGGAGATTGTGGCGTATGTCGGGAGGGTTGCTTTCGCCATCTCTCGATCGCATCCAAAGTTCATCCTCGACATTCGCCGCATGTGGCTCGTCAGGAAATAGTTTTCCTGGTCGCTATAGTTGAAGGGGACGCCATCAACATCCTCCTCAACGAGGGGAAACGGTGACGTCAGGTCAGCGCCATCGGGGTAAAAATACATGGTGCTGCCGAACCGGAAGACTGCCAGATCCTGGGAGTTGAAAACGTTGATCTTGTGGATACCGAACGCCATAGCCGATGATCCGAAGATGCTCTTTGACATGCCGGCGATCGGCCGCGCATCGGGGTCTGTCGTGCCGATCGGGAGCCTTACAAGAAAGGCTATCGCAAGGACAAGAAGCGTCACGATCGTTCCGGCGAAGAAAGGCGAAGACACTTTCCCCTTGGCGAGATCATGGGGGGAGATCGAAGCTGGCCTGATATAACGGTCTGGGATGTTCGAATGGGCGAATAGCAGGGACCAGAAGGCCAGCTCATACCAACCGAGATACTGGAGGGGAAGGACGATCGCGCTGATCAGAAAGAACAATAGGCCCCAGATGATCGTGAACATCCGGACCCATCGGCCCATGAAAATTCCCGGAAGCGTCAGCACGTACCAAGCGAACATTCCGGCAATGGTGAACTTTCCGAGCGCGACAAAGCCCCAGGGGAATACGTTATAGAAGCTCCACATATGGCTGAAAAGGTCGGGGTTTGCCGCCGGCGACAGCATGACCCAAGAGATGATCAGCCCGGACATCCATGCTTCATCGGTCGTGTGCCATGCAACCGAGTACAGGCAGACGCAGAAATAGGCGAACAGGCCGCACAGTTTGGCGACGAGGATGCGATCCTCACTGGCGGGACCGGTCAAGGCGCGGAGTTTTCGGATCAGCTGCCCGATCCACCGTTTATTCACCAAAACTGCATCGATGGACAATGTCAGCCCGCCAGGCGCTAAGAGAACGATCATCAGGCAGATCGACATCACCATGGTCCCAAGCGTCGATGCGCCCAGGTAGTTGTCGAAGATGATATTGGATGTCGACATCAAGACGAAAACGGAGGCGGGCGTTAAGAAACCAACCGTCACACATGCCGCCACAAGCGTCGCGCCGGCTGCCAAAGCCGTCGCAGTGAGGTTGGTGCCCGACATCGCCATCATCAGCATCTCACCATATCGGACTGTCGCCAAGGCCCCGACGATGATTCGGAATAGGTCGATGCGTCTGAGATCGGCAGTCAAGCCGTGCTCCGACAGCGCCCGCCGGCGCCTGGAGAACTCAGCTATTCGATGGGTGATGCCGTCTGCTTGTCGAAGAATTGGCCCGGCATTGAACGCGGCGATAGATGCCAAAAAAACGAGAACAAACACCAAGTACTCGTAAAGCGGGTTACCATCACTGAATGCGTAGACCATTTCGATATCTCATTTCGATCGCGAGGCGTTGCGGCCCAGATTGGGCGACGGCGACTGCGCTGTAGTCGTTCCTGGTATACTTGACTTTGTGGCGGCGGCTGTGAACGTCAAGACAAACACGGCGACTGGAAGCCATGCTTGGTCCCACGTGGTCAACGCAGGGCGTCTTCTCACACTCGCGGCAGGTGAACTTCTCCCCCGCACCGTCTGGATGACCTTCCACTGACGTGGGACGACCTTAAGGGTCTGGTAATCTCCTCGCCAAGCTTCGACAGTTTGGCCGATCCACAGCAGGCGCAATTCGTGGGACCTGCGTGACGGACGCTTGCGCTCGAAGGCTTTGAGCGGCCCAGACGGCGTGGTGCAGGCATGAACGGTGCAACAATCCCATTCGCAGCCTGTACCATCGCCTGCGTACCGGCTCGTCCGACGGACATAATTCCGCCGGCTAGTTTCAGTCCAGCCATTGTGATCTCCATCTATTCTTCGCAGAGTCATAAGCCGCCGAAATCACTTGGCCTTGGGCAATCTCTGAACTGCCCCAGACGCTCGCGCTGGTAAGTGCCATCTTGTACGCGACGGCACCAGTCGAGGTTGTTGAGATACCACTGCACGGTTTTCCGGATGCCGGTTTCGAAAGTCTCTACCGGTCGCCAGCCGAGCTCGCGCTGAATTTTGCTGGCGTCGATCGCGTAGCGACGGTCGTGCCCTGGCCGATCTCCCACATGGGTGATGAGGGCGCGATATTCCTTAACGGCGCGCCCAGAAGCCAGCGGAGCGAGTTCCTGCAGAACGTCGCAGAGGATTTGAACCACCTCGATATTTCGCTTTTCGTTGTGGCCACCAATATTGTAGGTCGCTCCGACCTGGCCTTCGCTGACCACCTTGTAAAGGGCACGCGCGTGGTCCTCAACGTAGAGCCAGTCTCGTATTTGATCGCCAGCGCCGTAGACGGGCAAAGGTTTGCACTCCAATGCGTTGAGGATTACCAGGGGAATCAGCTTCTCCGGGAAATGATAAGGGCCATAATTGTTGGAGCAGTTGGTCACCAGCACCGGCAGGCCATATGTTCGCATCCAGCCGCGAACCAGATGATCGGAACTAGCCTTGCTCGCCGAGTATGGGCTGCTTGGGGCATAACCAGTGTTTTCGGTAAAGAGGTGGCGGTGGGCATCCACGGTATCGGCCGGATGAGGCAGGTCGCCGTAAACTTCATCGGTCGAGATGTGATGGAACCGGAAGGCCTGCCGACGCCGTGCATCCAGTCCCTGCCAATAAGCTCGAGCAACCTCGAGCAAGGTATAGGTGCCAATGATGTTGGTCTCGATAAAGGCCGCAGGGCCATCGATGGACCGATCAACGTGGCTTTCTGCCGCAAGGTGCATGACGGCGTCGGGATGGTGCTGAGCGAATACCCGTTCCAATTCGACGCGATTGCAGATATCGACCTGCTCGAACGCGTAGCGGTCGGAGTTATCAACCTCGCGCAGATTTTCGCGATTCCCGGCGTAGGTCAGCTTATCGACATTGACGACCAGGTCGCCGGTATTCTGGATGATGTGGCGGATAACCGCCGAACCGATAAAGCCGGCTCCGCCGGTGACCAGAATTTTCATTCCGGTCGACGTTGTTGATCGGTCAGCCGATGGCATTATTCAAAACCTTGACGACCTGTTCCTGCTGCTCGGCGGTCAGGTCAACCCACAGCGGCAAACGCACCAGCCTCTCCGACTGCATCGTGGTCACCTCCAAGCCGCCCTGCGTGCGGCCATACCGTTTCCCGGCTGGCGACGAATGCAGGGGCACATAATGGAACACCGAGAAAATCTCGTTCCTCTTCAACTCGTTGAGCACGTTTTGACGATCGATTTCCGGCGACAGCAACACGTAGTACATGTGGGCATTGTGCTGGCAATCAGCCGGCACGATGGGCCGGCGAAGCAATCCTCTATCCTCCAGCGGCTCAAGAAGCGTGTGGTAACGTTGCCAAATGCCCAAGCGGTGACTGGTGATGCGCTCGGCTTCTTCAAGCTGGGCGCACAGGAAAGCAGCAATCAACTCGCCCGGCAGGAACGAAGAGCCCACCTCCTGCCAGGTGTATTTATCGACCTCGCCTCGAAAAAAGCGACCACGGTCCGTGCCTTTTTCACGGATGATTTCGGCGCGCACCGCCAGAGCGGGGTCGTTCACCAGCAGGGCTCCGCCTTCCCCTGAAATTACATTCTTGGTTTCGTGAAAGCTGTAAGCCCCGAGATCGCCAATGCTGCCGAGCGCCCGGCCTTTATAAGCTGCCATCACGCCCTGTGCCGCATCCTCCACGACCTTAAGACCATGTCGTTTGGCAATGCCCATGATGGCGTCCATCTCGCAAGCCACACCCGCATAATGAACCGGAGCGATGGCGCGAGTGCGCGAGGTGATGGCCGCCTCGATGAGACGCTCGTCGACATTCAAAGTGTCTTCCCGGATATCGATGAACACTGGAACGCCGCCGCGCAGCACGAACGCGTTGGCTGTCGAAACGAACGTGTACGAAGGCATGATGATCTCGTCACCGGGCTCGATGTCGAGAAGCAAAGCCGCCATTTCCAACGCGGCGGTGCACGAGTGGGTCAGCAGCGGTTTTGCGCATCCACTCTGATTTTTCAGCCACTCATGGCAGCGCTTGGTAAAAGGCCCGTCACCGGCGAGCATGTTGCCGAACTTGGCTTCCGCGATATAGAATAGCTCTTTACCGGTCATGAACGGCCGGTTGAACTGAATTTTCTTACTCACCACCTATCCCCTGAAGCCTGTGCCACTCGTCGGCAACGCCGCGCAGATAATCGCTGTATTCGCATGCCGGCATGCGCTCAATCAATTTTTCGAACTGGGCGATGCTGAGGAACTCTCTCACCAGGGCCGCCTCCTCCGGACAACCGATTTTCACGCCTTGCCGTCGCTCAATCGCCTCGATGTAGGAAGAAGCTTCGTGGAGCGCGGTACTGGTGCCGGCGTCAAGCCAGGCAAAACCGCGGCTCAGTCGCCGCACCTGCAGCTTGCCAAGCCTCAGGTATTCCAGATTGATGTCCGTAATCTCCAATTCGCCCCGAACAGACGGCTTTACGGCCTTTGCGATGTCCAGCACGCTATTATCGTAGAGATACACGCCAGGGACGGCATAGTTGCTTTTAGGATGTCGAGGCTTCTCTTCAATGGAGATCGCCTTTCCGTTCTGGTCGAATTCCACCACGCCGTAGCGCTCGGGGTCCTTGACGTGGTAGGCGAAAATGGTTGCACCATCCGTGAAACTGGAGACCGCCCGAGGGAAATCGTCGCCGCCCGAAAAAATATTGTCGCCCAGCATCAGGATCACATCATCGGAGCCGACGAAATCTGCCGCGATCAAAAACGCCTGTGCTATCCCTTCCGGTCTCGGCTGCGCTCGATACTGGATTGCCACTCCCCATTGATCACCGTGTCCAAGCAAATTCTGATAGCGAGGCAGGTCGTGCGGCGTCGCAATGAGGCAGAATTCCTTCACGCCTGACGCAATCAGAACGGTCAGGGGGTAATAAATCATAGGCTTGTCGAAAACAGCCTGTAGCTGTTTACTGGAAACCTGCGTCAGAGGATACAGGCGCGAACCCGCGCCGCCAGCAAGAACAATCGCTTTCACTCGTGTCTCCCCCCACAGAATGCGACCACATCATACTCGCTATCATTGTCAAAATAGCAATGCACGAGCTGGGCGATCTCACGAGCCGCATAAACGACGAGCTTCAGCATCATAGCTGCTTCCTCACGATGATCGTAAACTCGTATAGCTCATAGTCATGCAACAACGCCACCTGTCGGGAATAACGGCGCTTGCAAAGATCAAATAGATCCAGCGGATTGGCATAATATAGATCGCTCCGCATCCGGTCTGCGTCTGAATAGGACGTCAAACAATTGAAGGAAAACCCCTTTCGGCTCGTCGCGTTCATCATGTCCAGCGCTTCAATCAAATACCCAAGCCACTCCTCGTCGGCTCGCCCGAGCCGCACATTGAAAATCCCCGACGCTACGGAATAATCAACGACCTCGCCTGGCGACTTGCCCAACCTGAATGTGACATCCGGTGATGCGGCGAAGCGCGAACGCGCTGCTTCAATCATCGGCAGAGCGATATCAACGCCCACGTAACGGGTAGCGTGGCCTAGCTGCGCAAGGTGGTCCAGCAATGCACCGTAGCCACATCCTATATCGGCGATGGAATAAGGTTGCGAGGCGTCGACCACCTTAAGTAATTGATTGAACCGCATGAACTGGCCGGCTTGGCTGTTCCAATCCACGCCTGCTGCGGTCTGGCCATGTTCGGCGATCCTTCCGGCGTAATAATTCGCCACATCCTTCAGGATGTCATCCCTCGCTTCAGCCAAAACGTGTCTCCTCCCATTTGCATCGTGTGCGGAGGGCGCATCTGAAGGAGCCTCCGCCCCCATAAGTTGTTATAGGTATAGTATGCAAAATGATCGCTTAGTCCTGTGAATGACGTCGAGAATAAATTTCTTGAACAATCGTTCGAGGCCGATCCTTCACCTCCTCCAATATCTGCTTCACGTAAAGGCCCATCAATCCGGTAAAGACAGCATTCAGACTGAAGAAGAATACGACGACTGCCATAAGTGATGACCATCCGTCTTGAATTGGACCAGTCATCGCATGGAAAACCACAAAGGCGCCGTAAACAATACCCAGGAAAGCCATTATCAGACTAAAGCACAGCATTAACATCAAGGGCTTTGCGGAGAACGTCGTTATAGCAAGAGCAGTTAGAGCGACCCGTCGCCCCAACGAGTAGGTCGTATCCGAAGTGCTGGCTTTGACAAAAGTGAAGGATGCCTGAGGATAACCAGCAAGAATGCTCAGTGGAACGAAAACCGGGTTCTTGTCGCGGAAATTAAGCAGGGTGGCCACATAACGGCGGGTCATCAATCGCATTGTCGATACGTTTTCGGGTATGCGGACTTCGCTCAATACAGAGAAAAGCCAATAGAATATACGTCCGGATATCCGCTCGAGCCGGCCGCCTTTCCGGCTTTCCTGCAGTCCGTAGACGCAGTCGACTGCTTTTTCCCGCAAAACACACGACATTTCCGAAAGCAATTCTGGTGGTTCCTCGAGATCGCTGTCAATCAGGAATATCAGATCACCCTGAGCATGTTCCAACCCCACCAACATCGCTCTATGATGGCCGAAGTTTCTGCTGAGGCACACCAGCGATATCCGAGGGTCGAGCTCGACCCATCTTCGAACGATGCTCACCGAGCCGTCCGGACTACCATCATCGACAATCACAATTTCGATGTCATCCGACACCGCCTCTCCCGCAGCCAAGGCGCGTTGGATGAACTCCTCGATCGTGCCCATGGACCGGTATAAGGTGGTGACGATAGAAAGTTTGCGGGTCATGGGAATCATGCAACTTTCGGTGACCGCGACTTGAGCCAATCGATCACCGAAGGAAATTCCTCCAGCCCATAGCCAAGTATTTTCTTCTGCCGGTCTGTAAAATCTGGAGGTTCCCACAACACAGAAGGAACGTGGAACTGCTGACGCAGCGTCGGAATCGTGAAGACGTGATTGATGGCGCGCCGATTTTCATCGGTCCTATTTGTGCTGCCAGCGTGGTAAACCATGCAGTTCAAGACGATGACCGTTCCCCGCTTGACGGTAACGCGGGTTTCGAACCGGCGAACAACTTCGTCAAGGGGAAACGCTTCGCGATGATGAGTTCTCCGGATCACGCGCGTGGCACCATTTTCGATAGTAAAGTAAAGTCGTCCAACGCAAAGAGTGCGTTGATGGCGAGCGGGCGCGAGCTCGTGAAATGTTGATACGGCAAATCTCTGTGGTACTGCGCTTGATGATATTTGCTAAGGTTACCGCGGTTTATCAGGCAGTTCACCTGGTTCAGAACGAAGTAGTTGGCGAGGAGCCGCGACAGCAACTGATAAAGTGGCGGGTGAAAAACGACTCTCCAGAAATTCGGGCAGACTATTGGAAGAAGGCGGATTGTATCGCGCTCATTAATCTCCCTTAGCTCATAACCTTGGGTTGACACCTCGATTTCGTACTGTACTTCTGATCTATTGAACAATTGCGAGAGTTCATCGAACTGAGCGCCGGTCAATCCGGAATTTAGCGTTGTGTAACCTAGTGACCTGACCTCCTCCGCGAGGACGTCATAGATATCGTTTGCTTCGGTTGTCGCAATAACTCCGTAGCGAGCAATTTCTGTCATGGCATCGCATCCTGCCTTGCAATTTCCAAAGAATGAAAAATCGGGACATCTTCCGATCTAAAACGATCTCGAACAAGGGGCCAACTTCGCTCATGCACAGCTGCGATGAGGGGCATTTTTGGAAAGCTCAGGAAATCTTTGGTTGATATCACAGGCTTACTATAGAAATTGGTCTCTACCGGCTGATCCCTTACAAAAAATTCGGCGTTTTCGATGACGGAGGGGCTATAGGCGTGAAGAAGATCCGAATACTCACCCGTGCCGAAGATACCATACTTCCAGCCTTTGAGCACCCTATCAGCCGCATCTTGCATTCTGCTCCAGGTATTCACATATTCTGCGCGCTGTTGAGAAAGAAACCCGAAGGCGCGGCTCTGGTTGTCAAGGGCGCCGCCGCCCGACCGCAAAAGGTGAATCCGAAAGCCCTGCAGGCCGCCCGTCAAAGGAGAGTTCGCAATCATCCGGAGGTTTACACCAGCTACAATCATAGCCAACGAAGCGGACGTAAAGTTGGATAGATGATCGTAAAAGAGTAATTCCGATCCTGCTATCTCTCCATCGGGACATACGACTATGATATTTCCCGTATTATCAATGACTCGTCGGCATGCTTGGAGAAAACCGTGGGGATTACGCGTGTGCTCAATGACGTTGACGGAGAGGCAAAGATTATAACTGTGGGCGCTCTCCTCGAACTGCTCGGCAAAGCCCTCGTGGATGGAAATCCGACCTCCCGCTATCGAGCGCGCATACGCGGCTACTCTGGAACTAGGCTCCACTCCAGTGGCGACTTGGGCGCCAAGACGGTTGGTCAGATCATTGAGTAACGTACCGCTACCGCATCCAAATTCGATGATTTTGGAAAAGTTGCCTCCCTTGCCCAGATGATGCGTCAAGAAAGCTTCTATCTGTCGACCATATTCGGCGGAGCGCGCAGCCTCCGCCACCGCGTCTCGTAAGCCGATCGAGTAATCGGCGCTATAGATCTCTTTTATTTGCTCTTCTGAAAAATTCTGGGCGTGGAAGCCATGGCCGCAGTCGTTACAAGAACCCCGCCTAAGGGGATTTGAGATAACCTTGCCATCACTAACCATCGAACGAGATGCATGGGGAACAGGTAAATCCCGACAATCTACCGACCCGCATGCGGGGCACTTAAAAATATATTCCTTCAAGCGAAGTTCCCCGCAAATGCTCGCCAGCAGACCGCCATAACGCAATTCCGTCACCCCACGCAAGCCTTAACGGGCAAGCGTGGCTCCAGTGAGGAGAGGTTATGATAACTCTACTGCCAGGATGGCGCGCGTTGCTCCCGCTGTCATCAAGGCACAGGCAGAATACCGGCCGTTCGTAAACCACCCGGGACCAGGTCTGAGGCCCCCTCTCTGCAAGTGCCGTGAGGGCGCGAGTGCGACCCTGTGGTAATATTCGGATCCTCCACCTGGGCACGTATTCCTTTTTAAGGACCATGAGGGCCACGGTTACATGCCGGTAGATCCTGTGTTTGCTATAGCAGGGAACGGTCCTGTTGACGGCGGAAACCATCTGGAGAAAGTATATAACTGTACCGGCAAAAGTCGACGCATGGAGACGTGTTGGCCTATTCCCACTCCTGCTTCGTCACATAAGACGTTGTTGAGAAGGATTGAGGATGGATACCCGATGCCTGCATATCGCTCGAGCGTCGGAACCACATCATCGCCTCGGCAGTTGAAGCGAGCATCAACAGCAGGCGAGAAGCGGGAGAAGGTATCGGCGACTGTCAGCGCCCGAATTTTGCGGCCTTTGGCCAACTGCGGCCTTTGGCCAACTGGTCGTCAACGAAGTCCATGGCCCAGACATGGTTGGAATGAGTCGCTTTCGTACCGTCGGCCCCAGCTTCGCCTTCACAACGCTTGGGAACCTTGTTGCGGAGTTGGAGGTCCATCTCCCCGTAAAGGCGATTTCAACTCGGCCGCGGGTGACGCGACTGAAGATCTCAAACTACCGCTCCGTTGACGTTCCTGCCCGCTGCCCCCACGACAAGGAGCGCAGGTCGAAGTGGAACGACTCCGGCGTACAACCTTAACGCTCCCGGATAAGGGGCCTGTTCAACCGCCGCGCCATCTCGGGATGACGCATTGCCTGAGGGGACAGAAGCCCTGAACTTAGTCTTGCTTGGGCCTTTGAGCGATTTGCTTTGCAGACGTCAACCTATTTACGCCTGATGTTATGGCGACGTTTGAAGTCGGGCTAAGCCGAAGCCCGTCCTCCCGTAACCATCTCCATTATAAAGCATGTACCTGTTCCCCTTCAAATCGAATACGCACGGATAGGTTATTTCGGTGCGTTCCCAGGGATCTGGTTGCCCTTCCATTTTTACGCGGTCGTCCATACGCTGCCAGCTCTTCCCTCCGTTGACGGAGACTGCATGGCCGAGACAGTAGTTCGGATTGCGGCGTGCATACCACATAGAAAGGATACCATTCGCTTCCTGCAGCACACTTGGGCGAGAAACCGCGAACTCGGAAGGATCTAACTGGCCCGCTAGAGGCAGAACCACGCCAGGCATCTGCTCCCACTCGACACCGTCCAGCGACCGCGCTTGCTTGATGACATGATTCATCTCCAAGCCGCTGCCGCCCCAAAAAAGGTGGCTTCCAAACCACATTCTGTATTCGCCGGCCATTTCCATGACCCAGGGATATCCGAGCGTGAATGGATTTTCTCGACTTCTGCCGACGACCGGAGCGGGGTTCAATCGTTCCAGCGTGCCGTCCTCAAGCATTTCAGCCAAGCCGATGAAGTTGGTGAAGGGAACATGCACTCCAATCGTCCAGCCCAGATAGTAGGCAAACAGACGTTCACCGCGCCGAATGAGGGATGTGACGGTTACACCATCGGCATCAAATGCGCCGCGCGGGCCTGGCCGAAAAAGCGGTCCCCGGATTTCGCCTGTTTCGAACCGGTCCCCGTCAATGAAGATGTCGACGCGGGCAAGGGACGATTTGTTGTCTGCATCGCGGACCGAGTAGAAAATGCTGACGCTTTCGTCAGCTCCGACCAGGACGGTTGGATAGCTTGCATGGCTCACCCACCAGTCCGAGCCACCCCCGGGTTCGACGACACGACCAAGTCGACGCCAAACCTGTTTCGATTCGTTCCCCATTACCATCAAATATTGCGCAGCCTGGTGGATGGAACCTTCCGCTTCTCAATCGTAGCCGTCGGCGCATAAACGCCCTCCGCGTCCGTGCTCTGCTGCACCAGGCAACCGGCGCCCAGCAGTGTAAAAGGCGCGATATCGATATGGTCCACGACCGTCGTGTTCACACCGATGAAGCTGTTACGACCCACTTTGACGCCACCGGAGATCACTACATGCGACGAGATGAAGACATTATCTTCTATAACGGAATGGTGCCCAATATGGTTACCGCTCCAGAGCGTCACATTGTTTCCAATCCGGCAGAAGGGTTGCAACGTATTGTCTTCGAAAATCAGGCAGTTCTCCCCGATCCTGTCGGTCATCACGGTCGCACGCGGGCTCACATAGCTCGTCAGATTATATCCGGCAGAGCGCATGGCCTCGACCTTCTGCGCGCGCAACACGTTCATTTTGTTGTACGACAGGGCGACGAACGCATCATAATCGGCGGACGGGAATCGGGCGGTAACCTCTTCGAACGCGACAAGGGGCTTGCCGAACGCGGTATCGCTCTTGACGTAATCGCCGTCGACCGTGAAGGCGGCAACCGTGCGGCCGATCGTCTTATGAAAGAGGTAGTCGACAACCTCAGCGATGTCGCCGGCACCAAAAACAATAACAGGCTTCATAGGTAGTTCGTCCTCACCACTATCGCTAGCTGTATTACCCCGCCGACGACCCGTCAACTCTCCATTCCCCGTCGCGTAACACCCTGCCGCTAGCAAGATCAGAATTACCCTTCGCCTAAGCGGACGAAGAGTTGATTGCCAAAGTCACGCTTTGCTGCGTTCACCCAGGCGTCCGTAATCTTGACGTCAGCCAACCAGTTTTGGCTTGGCGCGATTTATTCTCTGGTGGTAGAGGTTGCTGTATAAGAAATCGGAGGGCTCACCCATGAATGAAACGTCACCCATTCCGCGGTATGGCGTCCGCGAGCAGGTTCGGTCCGAATCTGCAATCGACAAAGCTTGCGAGTCGCTGAGACTGCTAGGATATGCGGTCGTTGCCAGTGGCTATGATGCAGAGCAGATGGCACGATTTTCGCTCGCCTTCGACAATGCCAGAGAAAAACTCTTCGCAAAATACGGTCGCGACGAGCTCGCCGCAATCGATGAGCACAACACTATCCGCGTCCTAATGCAGATGAATCCACTCTTCCTTGAGCTGGCCATGAACAAGAACATCCTCGACATATGCCGGCGCCTGATCGGCGGAACGGTGATGCTGAACCAGCAGAACGGTGTTATCAATCCGCCGCTGGGAGAACGTTACAATCAGGGCGCCTACCACCGCGATCTACCACATCAACATTTTACGTCGACGCGGCCGCTGGCGATCAACGCTCTGTTCTGCGTTGACCAATTCACGACCGAGAACGGTGCAACCTTTGTGGTGCCCGCTTCGCACAAGCAGGAGGAATTCCCCTCCGATCTCAGCGTCGGTGATTTGCAAATTCAGGTGACGGCACCGGCCGGTTCGTTCATCGTGCTCGATTGCATGCTTTATCACGCTGGCGGCGTCAACCGCACTGAAAAGCCGCGCCGCGCCGTGAACCATGTTTATACGATACCGCTCATCAAGCAGCAGATATCGTTGCCGACGGCACTCGGTGACGACTTCATTCACGACGCCGCGGCGCGCACCTTGCTAGGCTACAATTTTCAGGTACCCGACAGCGTCGAGGGTTATTACGCCACCCGAAAGAAATAGCTGCTGATCAAATGGGCTTCGGTGTTCTGCGCCGAAGCCTTCACCTGAAAGCAAGCCTGAGATTCAGTGTTGCCGGGTTTCACGTCTGCGGCGGATCGGATTTGTCGATCATGTATAGTGGACGTTCTTTGACGGTATCAAAGATCCGCGCGATGTAGAGACCCATACCGCCGATGCAGGTCAGGATGATGCTGCCCATTATCAGGTTGACGGTCATCAGTGCGGTAAAGCCTTGCGGGGGATTTCCCACGAAGGCCATGACGATGAAGACGATGCCGAGCCCAGCGCTGAAGACGGCGCATGCCAAGCCGAGCCACAAAATCCACATTAGAGGCGCAGTGGACTGGAAGAAGAACCCCCGGATAGAGTGTTTCAGCAACGTCTTAAGGGTGTAGCTAGATTTCCCAATCTGTCGTGAATGGCGCTCGTAGATCAGCGATACGGAATCGAACCCGAGCCAGCGCAGGATGAAGAGATAATGACGCTCATGTTCTTTAAAGCGGAGATAGGCATCGATCACTTGACGCGAAATCAGGCTGAATGATCCATGGCTCGGATCGGCTCCAGAGCCGGCGACCTTGTTCATCAGCCAGAAATATATTCGGTTGGCAAGGCGCCGGCCTGTGGGATCGCCCATCTGCCGGCTGGCATAAACAATATCAAAGCCCTTTCGAGCGGCATCGAGAAGATTGGGAATGAATTCGGGCGGATCCTGAAGATCGCAATCCATGATGACCGCATAATCTCCGTTGCATTCTGCCAATCCCGCGGTGATAGCAATCTGCTGGCCGAAATTGCGCGACATGCGGATTACCCGAACGCGTCCGTCGCGCGCCGCAATCTTTGAGAGCACGGGCCATTGATCCTGAGGTCCGCGGTCGTCAACGAACACGATTTCATGGCTGTCGACCAGCCGTTCGAGCACGCTTGTCAGGCGTTCGTGAAGGGGGACAAGAGTGCCGGTGCAGCCAAAGCACGGCACCACCACACTTATCTGGGGTCTCGATCTGCTTTGGCCTGAATCGCCTGCCATGTATAAACTCCTGAAAAAGGCACGTCCCTGGATTCGCTGCCTAGTCGGATTAATATTCCGTCACTAGCAAACTTTCCCTGTGCTCTGCAAATCCCTCAAACGAAATAAGCGACAGTTGTTTCCCGTCCTTGAAAGACAGATTTAATAAGACCGATTTCAAGGTTTTTTGATCACGACGTTTGCTGTAAGGAAGTCGCGCGGTGGCAATAATCCATGTCTATTTTCTCAAATCCGACCTCTGTCTGCCCCCCAGATGAGATATTTACCGGAGAAGCGGCGCGACATGCACTCACAGTTTATCGAGGAAAGAGATCAGAACGATAGGGCCGCATCAGAAGCAACTGTCTACAGCGCTTCAGGCTGGCTGTTCGACGTCGCATTCGCCAGCCTGCTCCCGGCGCTATTTCTGCTTTTTGCGCCGATACAGCGTTTCATGCCGGCCGGATGGGTCGATCCTGGGATCTATTTCGGTCTCTCCATGGATTATTTTGACATAGTCAAAACATATGGCTGGGACTATCATTCGCTGCGTGTATCGTTCGTGTTGCCGAATGTGCTCGCAAACATGCTCATGCCGCCGATACCGGCACGGTTGATCGTCGTTCTCGCTTTCTACCTGGTTGGCCTTTTTGCGCTCTATGACGGCATCCGCATTCTTTGGGGGCGTATGCCTGCCGTCGTCACGACGTCTTTCCTTGCCTATAGTCCTGTCTATCTGCTGGCCAATACGGCCGGCTACGTCGATGGCGCTTATCTCGCCTATGTGCTCTGCCTTTTCGCCGCGCTTGGGCACTGGAGTGTGAGTCGCCAAACGTTCTGGCTGGTTGTCGCCGGCATCTTCGCAATGCTCGCTATCCTCGCCCATACGCTTGCGGTTACCGCGGTGGGGCTTGTCATTCTTTTCTTCCTGATCCTGCGATGGGAAGACATTATTCGTCGGCCGTTTCGTTTTGTGCTGGGCGGGTTGGCCGGCAGTCTTCTGACCTGGCTGTTTTTTGTGGTAGCGCTCCATAAAATCCATTTCGGCATCAGCGCATTTTCTGCGCTGAGTTGGATCGTAAACGCCTCTCTTACCGGGTTCGGCGCCAACTATCGTCATCGACTAATGGACTGGTTGCCAGTTACGACGCGTCATGCGCCCGGCATTGTCGTCTCCCTGACACTGATTCTCCTTCTGCTAGCTCGGCGCTCGGCGGGGTTCCGACGCATCGAAGTCGCGGCGGCCGTCGTCGCGTTCGCCGGCGCAGCCTTGTTTCCGGCCTATGATCTCGGCCTCAAGGGCGTCATGATGCAGACCATCTTTTATGCCGGATTGGCAGTACCGGCATTGGTAATCGGCACTGCTTCCATGAGCGCAATTCTTCTGCCGCAGGCGGGCAATCTGCGCCCTTTGCTTGCGGTTCTCATTGCCCTGTTTTTCATCGTGACGAGCTGGTTCGCACCGGCAATTTTCGTTTCCTTGTCGACATCGGGACTCAATGTTGACCTATTCGTGCTCACTGCCTGCGGCATGATCATCGGTCTGGTTTTGTTGACGCCGTTGCAAAAGGCTCAATCCGTCAGGACCGCGGCACTGGTGGCGATCGTGATTATTTGCGGCCTGTCGCTGGCAATGAATAGAGACAGCAGGCAGCTCTATAAGACGGCCGGGACTATTGACAACTTGGAGTACTTTCGAGCCGCCGCCTTCGTTCGCGACCTGCTCAAGTCAGGCGTGCCGACGGGACGGACACCGCTTTTCTGGTTTCAGCGAGACGAATTTGCTGCCCGTGATGGGCGCAACAGAGAGCTTGCGCGCACCCTGCGCTTCGGCGACTCGGAATTCGTGCTGACGCTCTACGATACGCTTGCATCGCTTCGGTTGTGGCATCGTTCGCTACTCCTACCGGAATTGAAGCCGGATCAATCCCTGGAATCAGCGCCCTTCCTGATGAACGCCTCTGTGACCGTCGTCTTCATCGACCAGGACAAAGCCAAACTGCAAGCGGCAATCGACTCGCTGCGCAATGCCGGCGTTAGCTGCAACGTCGCCGACAGATCCACCTTTCACAGCCAATCGTTCGACATCAACGTGACGTTGATTGAGCTGCACGGACCAGGGGACCGTACCCCGGCAAGCTGCGGATGAGGGCCGGCGCGGATGGAAGGGGTGCCGGTCGCGCACCCATGAGCCGGTGCACCTGTCCGTGGCCAGCATCAAGTTCCGGAGCGAAAAGAGGGATACAATGCAGGACGGGCACAGCAAAATTGCAGCTTGCACAAATATAGCCGGCGCCGAGGGCTTCCCTTGTTAAATCGGATGACTTGCTCGGCAGCTTGGACAGATACGATGCGGCGTTTTCTGTTCTGATCTCGCCTCCAGCATGCAGTGTTTTCGATTCGTTGATTGCTCTGAGTTCGTATCCGACAGCTTGGGCAAAGTGACCGATGCGTGCGAGGACATGAGCCTCCAGGCTACGGAGGATCGACGGCGACACATACCGGGCTTTCGAAGCCTTGCTGTAGGTGGCAATCGAGAAAGATCCGCGTGTCAAAGGTCCTTGCTCTCGTGAGGTTTTAACCCACTCCGAATGCAACGGATCGCCCCCCTTATGCGTTGCGGGGCATCGGCTCGCGTTGTGCGGGTTATCGGAACGGCATGCTGATGCGGCTCGGCGGAATTCTTGATCGCTGGAACGACCAATCCCTCGCCCGGCAGTTTCTGCTCGCGGGTGGGCTGGTCGCTTTCGCGGCGATGCTTTTGGTCGGCGCCTATGTGACGAGCGTGATCGAGGCGACGGTCACCCGCAACTCCGCCGCGTCCACGGCCCTTTATGTCGACAGTATCATCGCCCCGCTGCTTCCCGACATGAAGACCAACCAGACGCTTGATGACGTCACCACGCGCGCGCTCGACGAGACCTTCGGCCAGGGTGCTCTCGGGGGGCAGGTCATATCCTTCAAACTCTGGCGCCGCGACGGCACGGTCCTTTATGCGACCGACAAAAGCATGATCGGGCAGAAATATGGGCCGAGCGACAATCTCAGAACCGCATTTTCCGGACAGATGGTGGCACGGTTCGGGCCTGCCGAAGACCCCGAAAGCAATTTTGAGCGGTCGACCGGCATGCCGCTTCTCGAAATCTACAATCCGATCCTGCAGCCCTGGTCGGGAGAGGTCGTCGCGGTCTCGGAGTTCTACGAGGTCGCGGGCGATTTCCAGCGCAGCCTCTATCAAGCCCAGCTTCGAAGCTGGGGGGCGGTCGCCGGCGTCACGCTCGCATTCTTCCTGATCCTCTCGGCGATCGTTTTCCGCGGCAGCCGGACGATCGACCACCAGCGACAGGCGCTGACGCAGCGGGTGGCGGAACTGTCCGATCTGCTGTCGCAGAACGAGGCTCTTCACGCGCGGGCGCAGCGGGCCTCGCGGCGCGCCACTGCCCTTAACGAGAGTTATCTGCGCCGGCTCGGCGCCGACCTGCATGACGGGCCAGCCCAACTCGTGGCCTATGCCGCGCTTCGGGTGGACAGCCGGCTCCTGACCGATCCTGCGACGTCGCCGACCGCGCGCGAAGAGGAGGTCACCACCATCAAGGCCCGGCTCGACGAGGCGATGGACGAGATTCGCAGCATCTGCAGCGGTCTTGTCCTGCCGCAGATCGAGGCCGCCGAACTGCCCGACGTACTGCGGCGGGCCGTCAATGCCCATCGGCAGCGGACCGGCGTCGATGTTGCGCTCAAGACGTCGAGCCGATCGAGGCCGCTTTCGCCTTCGGCCAAGATCTGCATCTATCGTTTCGTCCAGGAAGCGCTCAACAACGGCTTCCGGCATGGCGGCGGCCTGGATCAGAGCGTTCGCCAGAGCTTTGACAACGGCAATGTCGTCGTTGAAGTCGGCGATCGTGGGCCGGGTTTCGATCCCCAGCGCATACGCCCGGAAGGTCTCGGGCTGGCAGGTTTGAGAGAGCGCATCGAAAGCCTCGGCGGCACATTTGCAATCACCTCATCGAAAGACGGCACCACGGTCAGGATGTCGCTGAACACGCATGAAATGGAGCAGGCTTGATGGCAGGAATAAAGATAGCGGTTGTCGACGATCATCCGTTGTTCCGGGAGGGAGTGACGCGCAGCTTGGGGGAGATCGAGGATTTCGAAATGGTCGGCGAAGGCGGTTCCCGGGAGGACGCATTGCGCATCGTGCGGGAATTGTGCCCGGACGTGATGCTGATGGATATTTCGATGCCCGGCAACGGCCTCGAGGCCATAACCGAAGCGCTCGATTTTTGCCCTGACCTCAAGATCGTCATGCTGACCGTTTCGGAGGCGAGCGAAGACATCGCCGCCGCCCTGAAACTGGGCGCCAAAGGCTATGTTCTCAAGGGCGTCGGTTCGAGAGGCCTGGCAGACGTGGTCAGAACGGTGGCGTCCGGCGAGAGCTATGTTTCGCCCAGCCTCTCGGCGCGGTTGATTGCCGGCCTATCCGCTCCCACCGAGGTCCAGGCAAAGCCCGACCTCTTGTCGGAACTGACGGACCGCGAACAGGAGGTGCTGAGCCTCGTTGCATCCGGGCTCAGCAACAAGCGGGTGGCGCGGCAGCTCGATCTTCACGAGAAGACCGTCAAGCATCACATGACCCGCATCCTCTCGAAGCTGAAGGTGACCAACCGGACGGAGGCGGCACTCGCCCTTCGTGATGCGACCGACCAGCGGTCAACGGCCGAACGATCGCAGTCTTGACGCATCCGAGGGGGTTGCGGTCCGATTGACGATGGTGCGGGATTGCGAATCCCGCATCTCGTAACGCCCTTGAGAGATTCGTTCCGTCGCGCCGTTGTGATGTCTGACTGTTATCGACGTTCCGCGAACATCGACCTCGACGCCGGCTTTCGAGGGAGCCGCCGGGACCGAAGGTGCCGGGGCTGCGGGCTGGGCTGGGGACGCGGCGGCCTTGCCGGGATTTGCAACTTCGCCTGCCGGAGCCGATCCCGCTCCGGGACCAGGACCGGCTCCCGAGCCGGTACTGCCGCTGCCGGTATCGGTTCCACCGGCGTTACCGTTGCCGTTACCGCCGCTATTGCCGTTGCTGGAACCATTGCCGGAACTGCCGCCATTATCGCTGCCATTCCCGCTGGAGCTGCCGCCGCCGTTTCCGCTGCCACCATCACCATTGCCGTCCTTAGCGGCAACGGTCGACAGAGCGATACGCGGCAGGCCGTCCGCGCCGGCGACAACCTTCCACGGCAGCACCGCTGCAATGACTGCGGTGAGCGCTCCGCTCAGGACAAGCATTCTACGCGTCGGCATCTCTCGCTCCTGGGCTAGCCATCTCCTGCGTGAGGCATTTTCGAACTGTTTTGCAAGGTCTAAACCGGACGCCCCCCTGATGGTTCCGCGCCCTGTCGCCGGTCAAAGAGCCCGCCGACCCGTAAACACGGCGGTCGGCGGGCAAGGTTCTGCGCTGAAAAGGACCGATGATCGCGCAGGAACCGGGGTCTGCATCCGTCAGACGGCAAGCGCGCTTCCAAAGTGGCGGTGAAGATAAAAAGCCCTGCGACGGGGATCAATAGCCATCTGGCCTGGGAAACGCTGCTGTCGATGACGGAACCTCCTGAAAAACCTCCAGGATCAACGGCACCTTAACAGCGCAATTCCTCGATTTCATCCCCCCTTGGACCTTTAGCCTGCCCCATCAGACCAAAGGCCCAAAAAGGGTCGGCCTGAAGTCCGGCCGCGTCAGACTGAAGCCCAAAACCCGGAACGAGCCGTGGCAGCCGCAGTTCGAGGTGTGAGTGCGGCCCATCAGCGGGCTCGCCGGTGAACCAGAAAATGGAGGAAACATCATGAAACTCTCGATGAAACAGACGCTCGCGATTGCGGTTCTCGCCGGATCGACCCTTTCGGTAGCGCCGGCAATCGCTCAAACCCAGGATAATCAGACCGGACAGGACGGCAGCAATCAAGTCTTGCCCCGCAAGGTCAAGCCAGGCTCGGACAATTCGTCCGGCGCCAAACAGGCTCAGCCGCAGCAGAATATGGGCGCGGCGACACAACAGCCACAGGGCTCGGCCGGCGGCAATGACAAAACGAGCGCCCAGGCCCAAAGCGGCGACCAGCAGCGCCTGAAGCCCCTGAAGCCCAAGAACGGTGACAACGCTGCTCAGGGAAAATCGACCGATTCCCTGAAGGCACAAACGGGCGATGCACAGCCAGGCGCCAAGGACAATACGGCGCAGCAGAAGCCTGCCGGCCAGAACGACAGTTCGACGACCGCCAATTCCGGTTCAGGCTCGGGAACTGATGCGCGCAAACCGGCAACCGATGACACTGCCCGACAGAACAATGGTGTGCAGCAGCCGGGTTCGAACCAGGCCACCACCAATAAACCTTCCAACGAGACCACGGGCAGCATCAATATCTCGGCCGAACAGAAGACCGAGGTGCGCAACATTCTCGTCCAGAACAAGGTCGAGCCCGCCGATGTCAATTTCGACGTCAATGTCGGCGTCGCCGTTCCGACGACCGTGAGACTGCATCCGTTGCCGCCGCGCATCGTCGAGATCGTGCCCGCCTATCGCGGTTACGAATACTTCGTCCTGGCGGATGGGCGGATCATCATCGTCGATCCCTCGACCCACGAGGTTGTTTACATCCTGGTCGGCTGAGCGCTGAACACAGGAGAAAACCATGAGTGACCGAGAACCGATAGTGATCCGTACGAGCGGCAGCGGCGGCTGGGCCGTTGCCGTCATCCTGCTGGTGGCCGTCATCGCAGGTGGGTTCTTCCTCTTCGAAGCTGGTTATCTCGGAAACCATGACGTCGATATCGGCGTCACCCTGCCGAAGATCGAGCCGCCTGCACCAGTCACGCGATAGACGGCCTCGATCCCGTTCGAAGGGCGCGGCGCAAATCACCCGCCCGCTCACAACATGTAGAAGGAGACTATCATGAAGACCCAGATCATCGTTCTTTCCGCCGTGGCCCTTGGCGCCCTCGCACCTGCTGCTTCCGCCCAGCAAGGCACCGTCAACGGAGCCGCAGGCGGCGCCGTCACCGGCGCGATTATCGGCGG
>NZ_JALBGV010000057.1 GCF_023006505.1 Neorhizobium sp. SHOUNA12A | reverse complement strand
TTGCTCGACGGACTGCCTCTGTCGTCGTGGCGCTCCCATGTAAAACCTGGCCCATAGTGCTTCCCTCCATGCCAAGGAAAATGATGCACCATCAAATGCCGGGATCAAACAACTAGGCTCTTGGCTCGATCTCCTGCTGTCATTTGGGCAGGGCATTAACTCCATCCAATCTCCCCCCTTGTGGGGGAGATGCCCGGCAGGGCAGAGGGGGGTATCCCACGGAACGCTTCAGAATGATTATTCGCGGCAACTTGCGCCGATGAAACCTACCCCCGCCACCGCAGGAACACAGTCGCCAGCGGCGGCAATACCGCGGAGATGGAAAATTCCTTCCCGTGCGCCGCCTGGCGCTCCGTCCAAGCTTCCGTCTGTCCCAGATTGGACCCGCCGTAAAGCGCCGCATCGGTGTTCAGCACCACCTCCCAGCGGCCCTCTGCCGGAACTCCGATGCGATACCCGTGCCGCGGCATCGGCGTCAGATTCGAGGCGACCAGGATATGCGACGAGCGATCCGGCGACGAGCGCATCATGCCGTAGACGGAATTTTCCGCATCATCCGTCACCGCCCACTCGAACCCCTCGTGATGCAGGTCGCCGAACTGCAGCGCCGGTTCCCGGGCGTAAAGCGTGTTCAGGTCGCGGACGAGCCGCTGGACGCCCGCGTGGTCGGGGCTGTCGAGCAGGTCCCAGACCACCGAGCCGTCATGGTTCCATTCGCTCTGCTGCGCCAGTTCGCCGCCCATGAACAGGAGCTTCTTGCCGGGATGGCCCCACATGAAGCCGTAATAGGCGCGAAGGTTCGCAAGTTTCTGCCAGCGGTCGCCCGGCATCTTGGCCATCAGCGAGCCCTTGCCGTGCACCACTTCGTCATGGGAGAGCGGCAGGATGAAGCGCTCGGAATAGGCATAGATCATCCCGAAGCTCATGGCTCCATGGTGGTATTTGCGATAGACCGGGTCGTCCTGCATGTAATGCAGCGTGTCGTGCATCCAACCCATGTTCCACTTGAAATCGAAACCGAGGCCACCCTCTTCGATTTTCCTGGTGACGCCCGGCCAGGCGGTCGATTCCTCCGCCGCGGTAAAGGCATGCGGGCAACGGTCATGGATGATGCTGTTCAGATGCTTGAAGAACTCGACCGCCTCAAGGTTTTCGCGCCCGCCATACTGGTTCGGAATCCATTCGCCTTCGTTGCGGCTGTAGTCCCGGTAGAGCATCGAGGCGACAGCATCGACGCGCAAAGCATCGACATGGTAATGCTCCAGCCATTCGAGTGCCGAGGCGATCAGGAACCCTTTCACCTCGTTGCGGCCGAGATTGTAGATCAGCGTGTTCCAGTCCCCGTGGAAACCTTCGCGCGGATCGGCATGCTCGTAGAGCGGCGTCCCGTCGAATTTGGCGAGCCCCCAGACGTCGGTCGGGAAATGCGCCGGCACCCAGTCGAGGATGACGCCGATACCCGCCTGATGGCAGCGATCGATGAAATAGGCGAAATCTTCCGGCGTACCGTGACGTCCGGTCGGGGCGAACAGCCCGAGCGGCTGATAACCCCAGGAACCGCCGAACGGATGCTCCATGATCGGCAGCATCTCGATATGGGTGAAGCCGAGGTTCTGCACGTAGGGGATCAGCCGCTGACTGAGTTCGACCCAGTCGAGCATCCGGTTGCCTTCCTCGGCGATCCTGAGCCACGAGCCGAGATGCACCTCGTAGATCGACATCGCACCTTCGCGGGTGCGATCGGCACGCTGCCGACGCATCCAGTCCTCGTCGCTCCAGCGGAACGGTTTCGAGGAGGCGACGATCGAGGCCGTCGATGGGGCAGCCTCGCTGGCGCGAGCAACCGGATCGGCCTTTTGCGGCAGCAGGTTGCCGTTGCCGTCGAGAATCTCGAACTTGTAGCGTTCCCCGTGGGTCAGGCGGGGGATGAACAGTTCCCATATGCCCGCCTGCGGACGCAGCCGCATCGGATAACGTCGCCCATCCCAGGAATTGAAATCGCCGACCACAGAGACGCGCCGGGCATTCGGCGCCCAGACGGAAAAGCGCACGCCCTCGACCCCTTCGACCTCCATCGGAATGGCGCCGAGCGCCCGGCCAAGATCGTAATGGGTGCCCTGGCCGATCAGGTGCAGATCGAGATCGCCGAGCAGCAGCGGGAAGGAGTAGGGATCCTCCATCTCCTGGATGGCGTCCGGCCAGCGGATCCGGAAGAAATATGGCGCCGTGCTGCCGGTCACCCCGGCAAACAGCCCGCCCTCATGGATGGTCTCGAGTTCGGCCAGCATCTTGCCGGTATCGGTCTCCACCACCTCGACCGACAGCGCGCCCGGCAGCAGCGCCCGGACCACGGTGAGATTGCCGTATTGATGGCGTCCGAGGATCGAGAACGGGTCTCCGTGCCGCCCTTCGATCAGGGCCTGCAGACCTTCCTGGACGGTGCCGATCATCAAATCGGTGCGCTCGTATCTCATGAGACATTCTCCAGAAGTCGGGATGCGATCGCCGAGAAGCCGGCAAGCGGGAGGGGAAGCCAATGCGGGCGGCTGCGCACTTCGTAGGCGATCTCGTAGGCAGCCTTTTCGAGCAGGAAGAGATCGAGAATGCGGCCACGGGCCTCCGGCGAGATGCGCAATTCCTCGGAATTCCCGGTCACTTCGAAATAGGTATCGAGGAAGGCCGGCTCCGCCATCTCCATGAAACGTGTGACCAGTTCTTTATGGCGGGTGTCTTCAACCTCGCTGACGATTTCCCGGTCGAGGTCGGCCGAGGCCGCAAGATAGCTCAGCGACCGCAGCAGCCCGGCGGCGTCGCGCAAGGGATTGGTCTTGGCGCGGCGTTCGGAAAGGTCGCGGGTCGGTTCGCCTTCGAAATCGATGATATAGGCGTCGCCCTCCGAGACCAGGATCTGGCCGAGATGGAAATCGCCGTGGTTGCGGGTCATCAGCGTGCCTTCCACCGCGCTCGCAAGATGCGCGGCGAGGCCGAGAAGATCGTCACGGCGGCCTAGTAGTATTTTTGCCTCGCGGGCAATATCCGAATCCAGGTCCTCGACGGTCTTTTCGAGGATCGAGAGGCTGCGGGAGATTTGGCCCGTGACAGCCTCGCGCCATTTTTCGGCATCGGCCGCCTTTGCCCGGACCGGCTGAAAGTCCGGATCGTCGGTCGGCTGGGCGAGCGCCACATGCAGTTCGCCCAGCCGCTTGCCGATTGTCGCGACAAAATTGACGAGCGGCTTGAAATGCTCGTCCACCACCTCGCCCTGAAGGCCGGTCACCACGATTTCGTCGATGGCGCGGCGCAGGTTGCTGAGCATCCAGTTCCAGGCATCGCCTTGATTGCGGATCGCACTCTGCACGATGATCAGCGTGTAGCGACTGCCATCCGGCGCCGTGCGGGCGACCTCGCCGAGCAATTGCGCGGTGTTCTGATAGCCGACATTGGTCAGGTACCGGGTCATCTCGACCTCGGGATGCATGCCGGGGAAGACGTGGCGGATGAGCTTCACCATCGCCATGTCGCCCAGAATAAGCGAACTGTTGGATTGTTCGGCCGACAGCCAGCGGACGGCCATGTCGTCGTTGATGGTCAGGCAGTCGAGCTTGTCGGTGCCGATAAATTCCAGCGTACCGGCGCGGCCTGATATCACCGACCGCTCGCAGAGGCCGCGGATCACCCCGCGCGCCAGTCCTTCCATCGCGAACCCGTCAGTCAGGAAGCCGACGCGGCGGCCCTGGCGGATGCGGGCGAGCGCCAGCTGCTGGGCGAGCGCCGTCGGCTGGGCATCGTCCCAGGAAACGGCGAGCGGCAGCAGGTATGTATCTTTGCGGCCGTCCACCTCGGCTTCGAGTTCGCCAAGCAGGATGTTGTTGGCAAACGCGATCGGCGTTGCGGCAACCAGCGAAGCACCGGTCAGGATTTCGCCCTTCAAACCGAACCAGCGGCGTTTGCCGAGGTAGGCGGGCAGGACCTCGTTCGACAGCGTAGTCGCAAGCCTCGGCTGATCGACCAGTTCCTGCAGGTCGCGGCGAGTGACCATGGTCACCATGTCCTGCATCTGCTCCGGCGGCTCCTTGCGCCAGACCGGACCGTCCGCTTCCGCTACCAGATTGAACCAGAAGAAACCGTAGGGCTGCAGGGTGAGCAGATAGGTCAGCTGCCCGATCGGCGGAAAGGGCGACATGCCGGAAAGCTCGATCGGCACACGGCCGGAGAACTGGGCCAGGTCGAGTTCTACCGCCTGCGGCAGGCGTGAGAGATTGGCGACACAGAGGATCGTGTCGCCATTGTATTCGCGCAGATAGGCAAGGATCTTGCGGTTGCCCGGCGACAGGAACTTCAGCGAACCACGGCCGAATGCGAAATGTTTGTTGCGCAATGCCAGCATCCGCCGCGTCCAGTTGAGCAACGAATGGGCATCGGCCCCCTGCGCCTCGACATTGAGCGCTTCATATCCATAGAGCGGATCCATTATCGGCGGCAGCACCAGCCGCGCCGGGTCGGCCTTGGAGAACCCGCCGTTTCGGTCCGGCGACCATTGCATCGGCGTGCGCACCCCGTCGCGGTCGCCGAGATAGATGTTGTCGCCCATGCCGATCTCGTCGCCGTAATAGAGAACCGGCGTTCCTGGCATGGAGAGAAGCAGTGCGTTCATCAGCTCGATGCGGCGGCGGTCGCGCTCCATCAGGGGTGCGAGGCGGCGGCGAATGCCGAGGTTGATGCGGGCGCGGCGGTCGGCGGCATAGATGTTCCAGAGGTAATCGCGTTCCTCGTCGGTCACCATTTCGAGCGTCAGCTCGTCGTGATTGCGAAGGAAGATCGCCCATTGACAGTTTTCCGGGATTTCCGGCGTCTGCCGCATGATGTCGGTGATCGGGAAACGGTCCTCCTTGGCGATCGCCATGTACATCCGCGGCATCAGCGGGAAATGGAATGCCATGTTGCATTCGTCGCCATTGCCGAAATATTCACTCGTGTCCTCCGGCCATTGATTGGCCTCGGCGAGCAGCATCTTGCCGGGATGGGTGGAATCGAGCGAAGCGCGGATCTTCTTCAGGACGTCGTGGGTCTCGGGCAGGTTCTCGTTGTTCGTGCCCTCGCGCTCGACGAGGTAGGGGATCGCATCCAGCCGAAACCCGTCGATGCCGGTATCGGCCCAGAAGCGCATCACGCCGAGCAGTTCTTCCAACACCTGCGGATTGTCGAAGTTGAGGTCCGGCTGATGGGAATAGAAACGATGCCAGTAATAGGCGCCGGCGCCGGGGTCCCAGGTCCAGTTCGATTTTTCCGTGTCGAGGAAGATGATCCGGGTTTCCGGGAATTTCTGATCCGTATCCGACCAGACGTAGAAGTCCCGTTCGGGAGAGCCGGCCGGCGCATGGCGCGCCCGCTGGAACCAGGGATGCTGGTCGGACGTGTGGTTGATGACCAGCTCGATGATGACCCGGATGCCGCGCTGGTGCGCCGCTTCGACAAAAGCCTTGAACTCGTCGACCGTGCCGTAATCGGGGCTGACGCTGCCGTAATCGGCAATGTCGTAGCCGTCGTCCCGGCGCGGCGAGGGGAAGAAGGGCAGCAGCCAGATCGCGTTGGCGCCGAGCGAGGCGATATGGTCGAGCTTTTCGTGCAGGCCCTGAAAATCACCGATCCCGTCGCCATTGGCATCGAAGAACGATTTGATGTGGAGCTGATAGATGATCGCGTCCTTGTACCATAGCGGATCGTCCTCATTCATCTGAGCGTGGTTCTGCCCCTGGCTCCGGTTCGCGCTCGTCATGTCCATTTTGCTTTCCTCCCTATCGCACGCGCCAGATTCCGAAAGGCAGGCCCCAATGGGGATCGAGACGCAGCCTCTGCAGCTTGCCGGCCCAGGTGAATTTGTGGCCGGTGATCAGGTCTTCGACGTCAAGTGCGCCATGGTCCGGGAGGTTCCATGACCAGAGCGGTATTTCGACATCCGCCTCGTGGACATTGTGGGGATCGAGGTTGATCGCGATCAGGAGGACGTTCTCGCGACCGGCGCTCGCCTTCTCGAAGAACATGATATTGTCGTTCCAGGCGGTGAGAAGCTGCAGGCCGAGATGCGAATGCAGTGCGGGGTTCTCCCGGCGGAGCCGGTTGAGAAGCGTGATCTCGCCCTTGATATTGCCCGGGCGGTCATAGTCCCAGGCACGGATCTCGTATTTCTCCGAATCCGCATATTCCTTGCGCTTGGCGTCCGGCCGGCCCTCGCAGAGTTCGAAGCCGTTGTAGACGCCCCAGAGGCCGGACAGCGTTGCGGCAAGTGCGGCACGGACCAGATAGGCGGGACGCGGCGCGTTCTGCAGGAAGTCCGGGTTGATGTCATGGGTGTTGACGAAGAAATGCGGCCGGAAGAACTCCTTCGGCTCCTCGGTGGTGATCTCGCGCATATATTGCTCGAGCTCCCACTTGGCATTGCGCCAGGTGAAATAGGTATAGGACTGCGAGAAACCGACCTTGGCGAGCCGGTACATCACCTTCGGCTTGGTGAAGGCCTCTGACAGGAAGACCACATCCGGATGCCGCGCCCGAATGTCGGCAATCAGCCACTCCCAGAACGGGAAGGGTTTGGTGTGCGGATTGTCGACACGGAACAGTTTTACGCCGTTGTCGACCCACTTCTGCACGACATCGCGGAGCTCGACCCAGAGCGAGGGGATCGCGTCATGGGCGTAGAAATCGACGTTGACGATGTCCTCGTATTTCTTCGGCGGGTTTTCCGCATAACGGATCGTCCCGTCCGGCCGCCAGTCGAACCAGCCGGGATGCGATTTCAGCCATGGATGGTCGGGCGAAGCCTGGATTGCCAGGTCGAGTGCGATTTCGAGGCCCTCGTCCTTGGCGGCATCCACCAGCCGGCGGAAATCCTCGAACGTACCGAGCTCGGGATGGATCGCGTCATGGCCGCCTTCCTCCGAGCCGATCGCATAAGGGCTGCCCGGATCCTCCGGTGCGGGATTCAGCGTATTGTTCTTGCCCTTGCGGTTGGTCTTGCCGATCGGGTGGATGGGCGGGAAATAGAGAACGTCGAAACCCATGTCGCGGATGGCGGGCAGCCGCTTGATGACGTCTTCGAAGGTGCCGTGCCGGTTCGGATCGCCACTCTGCGAGCGGGGAAAGATCTGGTACCAACTGGCGAAACCGGCAGCGATACGTTCCGCGTCGACCGGGATTGCTTGTGAGCGGACCTTGAACGGCCGACGGTCGGCCTCCGCCATCAGTTCGGCCGTCTCGGGCGCCAGCAGGATTTCGGTGCGCTGCGGGTCCTGCACCTCGGTCAGCTTGTCGAACAGGGTTTTGAGCCGTGTCTTGATCCTGCCCGACGAGTTGTCCAGCGCATCGAGGACGAGGTTGATGCCCTCCTGGATTTCGAGCCGCAGATCGAGCCGGGCCTCGTGCTTCTTGACGAATTCGTAGCGGAATATCGCAAAGGGATTACGCCAGGCTTCGATGAGGAACTCGTGACGTCCCATCCGCTTCAGTGTGAATTCCGCGTTCCAGCGATCGTTCAGAACGAGCTGCATGCGCTCCTCGGTCCATTCCGTCTCGTCGACCGCGCGCCACAGCAGCGCGGCCGCCAACGGATCATGGCCGTCGCCGAAAATGTCAGCCTCGACCGTCACGGTTTCGCCGACGACGCGTTTGACCACGAAACGGCCGTCGTCGACCGAAGGCGTGATCTTCTCGATCGCCAGCCGGGGGGAAGCGGTCGCCTTGTCCACCGAAGGCACCGGCACGGCATCGACGACCGGCACCGACGACCGGCCCTCGAATATCCTGATCTCGCCGGGTTTCAGCTTGAGCTGTGCGGCAAAGGCTTCGCCATCTGCCTCCGGCGCTTCGAGCGGCAGGAACGGTGAGGCAGCCTCGCGGAGCGCGTTGAAGGGAGCAGCCACGGCACGGCGCAGATCGCGGTTCAAAACCACGACGCGCACCTTCTGCGCCGAACGCACGTCCTCCCGGTCCGTCTGCATGAGCGCCACCGCCGGCGTCTGGCTGGTGGAGATGAGACGCAGCGGCTGGCGGGCGAAGCCGGCAGCGGTCTTGTTGGTACCGGCGTTGACGCTGCGTATATCGATCGAGAGATCGAACGAGCCCTGTTCGCGCAGGCCCCTGAGCCCCATCCCGTCGCCGTGCAGCGGGTCGAGCGGCGTTGAAGCGCCGAATTCGAACCCCATCGGGATCATCAGCCCGCTCGCGAAGGTCGAGGCGAGCTTCAGCGACCGGACCGCTTTCCTCTGCAGCACTTCGCAACTGTCGGTGCCGTGGGCGATGCGTTTGCCGAAAGGCGCTTCCGGAAACGTGACCTGATATCCGAGCTGGCGCTGGATCTGGTATTCGTCGAGGATCCAGCGCTCCTCCAGGTTCCACCAGGCAAGCGACGAGAAGCTGCCATCGAAACCGGCGCCCTCAAGCGCCCTCCGATCCTCGAAAGAGGTGCCTGGCGTCGATGCCAGAAAGGTGGTTTCCGGCGTCGTCTTGCGGGTCGAAACGATCAGGTCGTACCAGGCCTCCGGCGCCAGCCGGCCGATGCCGAGGCAGCGAAAACCGGCAACCCCAAGGCCGGCAAGCCGCGCCATGCGGTTGCGCCAGTCCTCGACATGACGGGCTTCGCTCATGAAATCGATGCCGCGGCTGCAGCTATCGCGCGGCGCGACACGCGGATCGGCAAGGATCGGTCCTGCATGTTCCGCATCCACCGCGACCCGGTCGACCACGAGGTCGAGCATCAGCTTGACCTTGCTTTCACCGGCCGCCTGGATGAGCGCCTTGATGCCGTCCTCGACGGAGGAACCGAGCCGAAGCTCCGAGTCGAGGCGATCGAAATTCTTCGTGACGAAGACGCTGGCATTGTGGCCGCGTTCGAAAAGCGGCGCCGTCAGCACCGTATCGAAACCGAGATCCCTGGCATGCGCGAAAACCTCCCGCCAGGCGTCGAGCCCTCTCAGCATCAGCGGATGAACGTAATAGATCTGTGGGGGGAGGTGTGCGAGGGATGTCCCGGCGATGAATTGGGGGCGCGTGTTCATCGGTTTTGCCTCGCCGCAGATTAGAGCCGTCGAATTTGCGGTCTAACTGTCGGACGGCGGCGGTTGTTCCGATAAAAGTCCCGAGACCCGCCAGTTTTCACGCCCTTCGGACATACATCCCCGCGGAAGTCATTGAAGCGGATGATCAATCCGTAGTTGTCCCCAAGCGCGTCTCATAAGCCTTATTTTCGGACAAGCTCAATGAAAAGGCCGGAGATCGCTCCGGCCTTGCTGGTGTGGTCAGGTTTCCGGAAGCCTTACTGCTTTTCGATCTTGCCGATCTTGGCCCACTCTTCCCAGCGCTTGGTGTCCATCGTCGCATAATCGAGGGTCGCCTGCGGGCTGTCGAGCGTCATCGGCTCGCCGCCATTGGTGCCGACGAACTTGCGGGCTTCCTCGCTGGTGGTGACCTGCGTCATCACCTTGTGCATCTTGTCGACAATATCCTTCGGCGTGCCTTTGGGCGCGGCGAGAACCCACCAGATGCGGACGTCGACATTCGGCACGCCTTCTTCCGCGAAAGTCGGGATATCCGGGACGGAGGAAATGCGCTTCGCCGTGCTGACGGCCAGCACCCGCAGCGTTCCATCACGCGAGCGGGCAAGACCGAAGACCGGATCTCCGACCATGTAGTCGATCGCGCCGCTTGCAAAGTCGTTGAGCGAGTCGGCACTGGTCTTGTAGCGCACCTGAAGCGTGTCCGGCACGCCGGTATTGGCCTTGTACATTTCGGCCAGGATCACCGACGGAAAGTTCGAGGTGGCGTAGGAGCCCTTGGCGCCCTTTTCCTTCATCGCCTTGGTCAGGTCGGAAATCTTCTGGTAGGGCGACTTGGCGTTGACCAGCATCATGAAGGCCTGGCTGAACACCGGCGCGACATAGTCGAAGTCCTTGAGCGGATCATACGGCGGCGCGTTGAACACGAAAGGCGCCGCCGTGAACTGGTCGGCCGAGCCGATCAGCATCGTATAACCGTCCGGCTTGGCGTTCTTCAGCGCCACCACCGAAAGGCTGCCGAGGCCGCCTGGCTTGTTATCGACGATGACGGTCTGCTTGAGCTGCTCTTCGAGTTTCTTTGCAAAGAAGCGGGCATAGACGTCCGCGCCGCTGCCGGCCGGGAAGCCGGCGATTAGCGTGATCTGCCGGCTTGGGTAATTGTCGTCGCCGGCGGTGGCCGTACCTCCCGGAATGTACGCGGAAAACACCAGCGCCAGGGCGCCTGCTAAAAATTTCTTCACTGCACTCTCCTCCTAGAGTCAGTCCGGAACATCGTAGGCGAGGCCGGAATGTGATAACGCGAACAGTCTCCTCCCGCTCGCGCTAAAATATAAGGTAGCCATACATTTTGGGGACCGTCAAATGCCCTGCCGGTGCGAAAGTGGCTTCCGGTCAAAATCTAATGGGCGCGATGGCCGCGCTTATGCCGCGGCGGCTCGAGACCTGATTTTTGGGCGATTTCGAGGCTCAAAACACGAGATCTCGCCACTCCAGAAGCCGAGCTGAAGACCGTCATTCCGCCCGACAGCTGGAGTGTGAGGAGGCTTTAGGATCGGCGTGGCGGCCAGGCGCGGAGAAGGGCGCCGGCGGCGCCTCCGACAGGATCGGTCTTTGGAAGCGGCAGGTTGGCGATCCTGGCGAACTGCGCCTCGCTCGCCGGCCCCGTCTGGATATCCGCCTTCTGCCCGGGCGGGTAGGCGCCGACGACCAGAAAGTCCCGACTGGCGTCGATCCGCATATGGCCGGTGCCGGCGGGCAGGATCAGGCAGTCGCCGGTATGGACGCTGAGTTCCGTGCCGTCCGGCCCGCCGATCAGCAGCCGTGCCCGGCCGCCGGCGATGCCCAGCACTTCGTGTGCGCCGGTGTGATAATGCTGATAGTCGAAGACGCCATTGCGCCAGATCCCCTCCCAGCCATTCTCTCGGAACCGGCTTTCGAACTTCGGCGCCACCTCGCCTTCCGCCGGAATGACGTTACGATAGACCAGCACCGGCAGTTCGGGATTGTTCGGCACCCAGGCGCTGGGTTCGAAGACAATGGTTTCGAGGGTGGTATCGGCGGTGGAGGTCATGGCATCGAGGCTCGGCGGGGTGATCTTAATGCTTCGGTTCACGGCCGAAATCCTTGCGAAGCTCATCCTTGGCCTTTTCCAGCGTCGCGCGGCGCGAGTTCGAAAGCTGGCCACCGGCGCGGTTGATGTAGAAATTCAGCATCGACATCGCCGATTGGAACGGGCTCGACTTGCGGCGATGGCTCTCCTCGGCTGAATGCTGGAGGGAGTCGGCGATCTTCTTCGGGCTGCGCGATTTGAACACGCCATCCTTCAGGTCCATCGCATCGCTATGTTCAGTCACGTCCTGCGACCATTTCTTCTTGTTCTTCTTGGGCATGGAAATCTCCCGTGGAAAGGTTGGGTCCCCATCCAACCTGCCGCAGGCGGCAAGGTTCCCGCCTATCGTGCCGCAGCCGTCGTATTGCGCACCACGAGATGGGTTTCCAGCACGTAGCGCACGTCGCGGATGGCGCGCGATTGCAGCATGTCGAGGAGCAGCGAGACCGCCACCCGGCCGGCCTCCGTCGAGCGGTTGGAGACGGATGTCAGCGCCGGGTAGGTGACGGCGCCAAGCACGTCGTCGCAGCCGATCAGGCTGAAATCGCCGGGCACCGAGACCCGCTTTTCGGAAAGCCCGGCCAGCACGCCCTGCGCCGTCAGGTCGTCGAAGGCGACGGCCGCCGTGGCGCCGGTAGCAAGGATCGCGCTCACCGCATTGCGGCCGGAATTATAGCTCGCCAGCACCGCGGGCACGGTTTCGACCACGATATCCAGCTTTGATGCGGCGGCCTTGATGGCGGTACGGCGCTGCTTGTTTGACCAGGAATTCGACGGGCCGCTGACATAGACGATCCGGCGGTGACCGAGCCTGGCGAGATGTTCGACCGCCTCGCGGACGCCCGACCCGCTGTCGATCAGCACCCGCGGAATACCGTCGATATCGCGGTTTATCAGCACCAGCGGCAGCAGGTTTGCATGGGCGCGGATGCGCTCGTCCGAAAGGCGGGAGGAGGCGAGCACCAAGCCTTCCACCTGGCCGGCGAACCGGCCGACCAGCTTGTCCTCCTGCGTCGGGTTCTCCTCGGTATTGCCGAGGAAGATGCAGAAATCGGAACGGTCCGCCTCCAGTTGAGCCGCCTGGATCAGCGGCGGAAAGAACGGGTTGGCGATATCCGGCACGATCAGCCCGACATTGCCGTGCCGCCCGGTGCTGAGCGCCCGCGCCGTGTGGTTCGGCACATAACCGAGCGCTTCTGCGGCCTTCATGATGCGGGTCACTGTTTCCGGGGAGAGCATGTCCGGCCGCGTGAAGGCGCGCGAGACGCTCGAACGCGCGACGCCTGCCGCATCCGCGACCTGGCTGATGGTGACGCCCTTGGTCCGCTTAATCATGAAAGTTGAGAACTCGCCCGTTTGGCCTGGCACTTAGCATGAAGTCCGCGGCGCTATCAATTCTGCCCGCAATTCGACTTGCAGACTGACATTCCTCCACTTGACATGCAACCGGTTGCATGGAAGTCTTTCGCCACAGATAAGGGACCTGCAACGGATGCGGCGAGACGAAGCCCGCCTGCCGGTGCGACCCTGCAGACATGGAGACCGCGTTGACCATCGCCACCGCCCATCGTCCTTCGCCGCAAACGCGGCGGACTTTCGACCGCCTGTCGGTCGAAAGCTTTGCAACACGGGCCGAGATGGGCGCCGCTGCGGCCGCCGACATTGCCGCCGCCTTGACCGAGCGCCTCGCAAGTCAGGCCGGTGTCAGAATGATCTTCGCTGCCGCCCCCAGCCAGGCCGACATGCTGAAGGCGCTCTGCGCCGTGCCGGGCATCGACTGGGGCCGCGTCACCGCCTTCCACATGGATGAATATATCGGCCTGCCGCCATCCTCGCCGGCGCGGTTCGTGAACTGGCTGAACGAGCATGTGTTCGGCAAGCTGCCGTTCGCCGCCGTGCACCGCATCACGCCCGAGCCGGATGCCGGCGCCGAAGTGCGCCGTTATTCCGACTTGCTGAACGAGGCGCCGATCGATTTCGTCTGCCTCGGCATCGGCGTCAATGGCCATATCGCCTTCAACGATCCGCCGGTAGCCGATTTCAACGACCCGCTGGACGTCAAGATCGTCGAACTGGACGACATCTGCCGCCAGCAGCAGGTCGATGACGACTGTTTCGCCGATCTCGCGTCCGTCCCCAACGAGGCGATCACGCTGACGGTGCCGCGCCTGCTTAGAGCCGACCGGATGTTCTGCGTCGTGCCGGGCGCCGTCAAGCGCGACGCTGTTTCGAAGACGCTTTACGGCCCGCTGACCACCGAATGCCCGGCAAGCGTCCTGCGCTTCCACGCCGCCTGCACCCTTTATATCGACAAGGATTCGGACCCCGATGCCTGATCACCCCGTCATCGATGCGGATGCGCTCTGCGAAGGTTATTTCGCCTCCACTCAAGCCTTGATGCGGCGGGTTCTGGAGGAGGAAAAGACCTCGCTCGACCAGGCCGCGGCAAAACTCGCCGACCAGATCGCCGCCGACCGGCTGGTGCATATCTATGGTCCCGGCGGCCATTCCAACCTCGCCTCGCAGGAGGTCTTCTTCCGTGCCGGCGGCCTCATGCATATCAGCGCCATTCTCGACGAGGGTACGCTGCTGTCGAATGGCGCGCTCCGCTCCATGGCGATCGAGCGTACGCCCGGTTACGGCAAGGTGGTGATATCAAACCAGCGGCTCGGCGACACCGACCTGCTGATCCTCGTCAACGCCTACGGCATCAACGCCGCGCTGATCGATGCGGCGCTGGAAGCCAAACGCCGCGGCGCCTTCCTGATCGGCGTCAGCTCGCGCGAACATGCCTCGAAAACCTCGCCCGATCATCCGGCTCGCCATCCGACCCGGCAGAACCTCCACGACATCGTCGACATCGCCATCGACTGCAAGGTGCCGATCGGCGATGCGGTGGTGAAGGTCCCCGGCATGGGCGAAAACATCGCGGCGATCTCCACCTTCGCCAACGCCTTCACGCTGAACTGCCTGGTGATCCGCACGGTGGCGAAGCTTGTCGAGCGCGGCATTGAGCCGCCGGTCTGGCGCAGCGGCAATGCGCCGGGAGGCGACGAGGCGAACGGCCGCTTCATCGTCAATTTCCAAGGCCGGGTGAGGGCGCTCTGACCATGGTCGTCGACGGTATCGATCCCCGCACCGGCAAAGGTTTTGCGATCGAAATCGCCGAGGGCAAGATTGCCGCCATCCGCCCGGCGGAAAATACCAGTCCATTTTATCTCTCCGCCGGGCTGATCGACCTGCAGGTCAACGGTTATTGCGGCTTCGACCTGAACAATGGCGAAATCACTCCCAACATCCTCCTCTCGCTCTGCGAGGAACTGCTGAGCGTCGGCGTCACCACCTTTCTGCCGACCATCATTACCGCCTCCGAGGCCTCCATTCTTCAGGCGCTCGCCGATATCGCAAAAATCCGCGCCAGCCACCGGCTGATCGCTGAAATGGTGCCGGGCATCCATGTCGAGGGGCCCTCCATCTCCGACAAGGACGGCCCGCGCGGCGCACATCCGCTGGCGCATGTCCGCCCGCCGTCGATCGAAGAGTTCGACCGCTGGCAGCGCGCATCCGGCAATCTGGTCTCGATGGTGACGCTTGCGCCGGAACATGAGGGCAGCGTCGATTACGTCCGCGCTCTTACGGCCCGCGGCGTTCACGTGGCGCTCGGTCACACCGCCGCGACGCCGGAGCAGATCCATGCGGCGGTGGAGGCGGGTGCGGTCCTCTCCACCCATCTCGGCAACGGCGCGGCCGCCATGCTGCCGCGCCATCCGAATTTCATCTGGGCGCAGCTTGCTGACGACCGGCTGACGGCAAGCTTCATCGCCGATGGCTGGCACCTGCCGGCCGATACGTTCAAGGCCATGCTGCGCGCCAAGGGTTTGGAGCGGGCGATCCTCGTCTCTGATATGGTCGCGCTCGCCGGCATGCCCGCCGGCATTTACGACCAGCCGGTCGGCGGCCGCGTCGAGGTATCTGCCGAAGGCCGGATCAGCGTTGCCGGCACGCCCTATCTCGCCGGTGCCAGCCTGCCGCTTTCGGCGAATGTCGCGATTGCATCTGAGATGGCAGGTCTTCCGCTCGCCGATACGCTTCTGCTCGCTACGGCAAATCCGGGCCGTTTCGTTGGGGGGCGAGGACGGCTGGAAGTCGGCGCGCGGGCCGATCTCGTCCGTTTCGAATGGTCGGAAGGCGAGCGGGAATTATATATTCGCGAAACCTGGGTCGGCGGCGAGAAGGCTTATTGCGCATGATCCAGGCCGGAGCCGCCATTGTCGATATCACCCCGCCGCCCGGTCTTGCGATGTCCGGCTTTGCGGCCCGCACACTGCCGGCCAAAGGCGCCCATGATGCCCTGACGGCGCGCGCCGTGGTGGTTGGCGATACGGCAGTCGTTATGGCCGACGTCATCGGCATCGACGCCGCGACGAGCGCCCGGATCCGCAAGCGCTGCATCCTGCCGGCGGATAACGTGGTGGTCGCAGCACTCCACAATCACGGCGGTCCGGTTTCCATGGCCGGCCGGCTCAGCATCGCCGCCGATCCCGCCTATCTGGAGCGGCTGGAAGACGCCTGCATCGCCGCCATCGACAAGGCCGCCGCCGCGCGTCGGCCGGCAACCATCACTGTGGGGAAGGGAAGTGATCCGGGGATTGCGCGCAATCGGCGCCATCCCGGCGGACCCGTGGACACTTCTCTGCCACTCCTTCGCATCCGCGCTGCGGATGGCAGCATGATCGCCGTCGTCACCGCCTATGCCTGCCATCCGGTGGTGCTGGCGGCCGACAATCTCCTCTGGACGGCCGATTATCCGCATTTCGTGCGGCAGGCGCTGGAAGAAGCCTATCCGGACGCGGTTGCCCTGTTCATGACCGGCTGCGTCGGGGACGCCAATACCGGCCATTCGGCGCATGCCTCGATCTCGCTTGCCGCAAACCCGGATCGCAGCTTTGCTTCTGCCGAACGGATCGGCCGCAAGATCGCCGAGGCGGCGCTTGGCGCTGAGGAACAGCCGGTCTCGGAGACATTAAACGCCCGCAACGGCACTGTCAGTCTCGTCTTCGCGCGCCGCGAGACCGAAGCCCCCGACTTTCTCGAAAACCGCTGGCGGGAAGAGGCTCTGAGCGCCGAACCCGCCCGCAAAAGCTTGCTTGGCTACTGGGCCGATTGGGCGCGCGACATTGCGCCTCGAAAGCCCGAGCCGCTTGCAGCCCGCGTGACCGTGCTCGATTGGGGCGGCGTGCCGATCGTCGCGCTGCCGGGCGAGATCTTTGCGGAGACGGCGCTGACGATCCGAGCCGCACTTGGCCTGGACAAGCCAGCCTTCGTCATCGGTTTTGCCGACGACAATCCGGGCTACATCCCGCCGGCCAGCGAATTCCAGTTCGGCGGCTACGAAGTCGACGAGGCGCATCGCTATTACGGCCTCGCCGCGACCTTCGCGCCGGGCTCGGCGGAAGCGCTGGCGGCCCGCGCCATCGAACTCGCAAAAGCCACCTCCAGTGGAAGCGGGGCAGCATGAGCCGATGGGCGGTGAGAAACGATCCGATGCTTGACACGCAACCGGTTGCATGAGAGCTTTTTGTTAACAACAACAAGGGAACAGGGACATGAAAAACAGATCAGCAAAGACCAGGATTTCGACCCGCGCGCTGCTTGTGAGCGCGGCATTCGGCGCCGCACTTCTCTCGGGCGTGTCCACCGTTTCGGCTGAAACGCTGACGGTCTGGAGCGGTTATCCGGAAATGGCGCCGTTCTACGAACATGTCGCGCAGGGCATGAAGGCCGCCTATCCGAAACTCGAGGTAAAGGTCGAGGCGATCGCCCTTCGCGAACATGAAAAGCGCGTCGCGCTCGGCCTCACCGGCGGCCAGGACGGCACGACGGTTATCGAGCTCTCCGGCTCGACCGCCACCCGTTACCTCGAAAACGATCTTCTGCCGGAAGCGCCGGCCGATATCTCGACCTTCGTGAAGGACCCGAAGAACTTCGACAAGTTCTTCAGCGATACCGCAGGCCAGGGCGGCAAGATCTATGGCGTGCCGCTCTTCCGCGGCCAGGGTGCGCTTTATTATAACACCGACATGTTCAAGGCTGCGGGGCTGACTGCCGCGCCAAAGACCATGGAGGAATATTCGGCCTATGCCGAGAAGCTGACCAAGCGCGATGCCTCCGGCAAAGCGACGGTGTCGGGCTGGAGCATGCGTCTCTCGGGCGGTGGCCAGGGCATTGCCGAGAAATTCTGGATCAACATGCATCAATATGGTGGCGCCATCCTGGTTCCCGCAGGCGACGGCAAGTGGAAGCCCAATTTCGCCAATGAAGCTGGCCGCAAGGCGCTGAAACAGTATCTCACCAACATCTTCACCACCAAGACGGTCACCCCGGAAATGCCGGCTGACGCCGATGCCTTCGAGCGCGGCCAGACTGCCATGTTCATCCGCGAATCCTGGGTGATCGGCGATATCGCCAAGAAGGCGCCCGATCTGAAATACGCCACCGCGCCGCTGCCGAAGGGTTCGATCGCGCTGCCGACCAACCTCTATGTTGCCGGCAAGGGCGCCGATGCCAAGGTCGGCTGGGAATTCGCCAAGGCGGCCAATTCGCCGGACAACCTCGTCTGGCTGCTCCAGAACGTCGGCTGGCTGCCGAACCGTTCGGGTGTCGATTATTCGGCCGTCACGTCCAAGCAGCCAGCCTTTGCCGCCTTCGTCGATTATCCGAAAGGCTACGAGTTCTTCACGCTGCCGTCGATCGGCCCGATCGAAGAGATCCTGACCCGCGTTGCTGCCCAGCTCGTCGTTGCCTTCGGCGACGCGTCCATGGCCGGCGACGATGCAAAGATCGACGCCTTCCTCAAGAAGACCAGCGACGAAGTGAACACCATCCTCGCCCGCGAAGGCCTGGCTGCGAAATAATCGCCGGCACCACTCGCCAATCGCATGGGCCCGGGGCATCATTGCTCCGGGCACTTAAACGGGGATCCAGGGTCCGACCCGCGCCGCGGCCGAACCCTGCTGTCTACAGGCCAAATTTTATGCTGAAGCGCAAAAGATGGATTTTTGCGATCCTTGCGATTTTGCCGACCCTGGCACTCTTTGCCTATGTCCGGCTTTATCCGATCGCCGACACGCTGAGGCTCAGCCTTTTCAAGTGGGACATCCTGTCGAAGAACAAGCCCTTCGTCGGCCTCGCGAATTTCCGCGAGCTGACAGGCGACCACCTGTTCATCGATGCGCTGGTCAACACCACGATCATCGCCTTCGGCGTTCTGATCCTGACCATCCCGATGGCGCTGATCATCGCCGCGCTGATCTTCCACCGCACCCGTTCTCGGATGGCCGGTTTTTACGAGACCGCGGTCTTCATTCCGCATGTCGTGTCGCTGGTCCCCGCCGCCATGGCCTGGAAATGGATTTTTGACGCTCGCCTCGGGCCGCTGAATGCGCTTTTGACCTTCTTTGGCATCCCGGCACAATCCTGGCTGTTCGATCCTGTCCTGTCGGTCATCTGCATCATCATTCTCTGCTCCTGGCAGGCGCTGGGTTATGCGGTGCTGATCTATATCGTCGGCTTCAAGAACCTGCCGGTCTCGCTTTATGAAGCCGCCAAGCTCGATGGTGCCTCCGGCCCGCAGAGCTTCTGGTACCTGTCGATCCCGATGCTGAAACCGATCACCCTCTACGTCTCGGTCGTGACGCTGGTCTCCGGTTTCAACGTCTATGCCCAGGCCTTCGTGCTCGCCTCCGATGCGCAAGGGGCGCCCGGACGGCAGGTGCGGGTTCTGGTTCTCGACATGCTGGAAAACAGTTTTCGCAATTACCGCGTCGGCTACGCAGCCTCCGAAGCCGTCGTGCTTCTGGTCATCGTGCTGGGGCTGACGCTCATCCAGTTCTCGATGCTGCGGGAAAGGGGCAAGGTATGACCGTCAATCCCGTCACCTATATCGAACCCACCACCGAGGAGCTTGCCGAGGGCGTGCGCCTGCGCCGCAAGAAGCGGATGACGAACTTCGCGATCGACGTGTTCCTGATCATCGTCTCGATCCTGATGCTGCTGCCGCTGGTCTTCCTAGTGGCGAACGCCTTCAAGACACCGGCGGAAATGCTCAGCTGGCCGCCGACCATCATCCCGCGCGACCCGACGATCGCCAACTTCTCCGCCGTGCTTGGTGAAACGCCACTCCTGCGCTGGATCGGCAACAGCATCGCCTTTGCGGTGATGTCGACGATCGCCATCGTCGCGACGTCCGCGATCGCCGGTTACATCTTCGGCAAGTTCCGCTTCCGGACACTGAACATCCTCTTCGCGCTTTTCCTCGCCACCGCCATCGTGCCGTTCGAGGTCTATATGATCCCGCTCTATTTCCAGGCCAAGAGCCTCGGCATCCTCAATTCTGTCTGGGGCCTGCTGCTCGGTTATCTGGTGATGAGTTTCGGCATCTTCCTGATCCGCCAGAACGTCATCCACTCGATCCCCGACGAATTGCTGGAAGCCGCCCGCATCGACGGCGCCGGCGAGTTCTGGATTTTCCTACATATCGTGCTGCCGCTTTTGCGCGGTGCGCTCGGCGCACTCGCCGTGCTCGCCTTCTTCCAGGCCTGGACCGCCTTCGCCTGGCCGATGATCGTTACCACGACCCGCACCAGCTATACGATCGAGGTCGGGCTGGCGCTGTTCCAGACCGGCTTCACGGTCGATCTCGGCCGCCTCAGCGCCGCCTCCGCCACGGTCCTCATTCCATCCATCCTGCTCTTCGTCGTCCTGCGCCGCAACTTCGTGCAGGGTGTCGCCAGCACCGGCCTCAAGGAGTGACCATGGCGCTGGATTTTTTCGCGGAAGCCCGCACCACCTATGCCGCAGCCAACGCTGGCACGCTCTACTGGATGCTGCAGCGGCCGATGCTCGGCGGCGGGTTTCTGAACACCAAGCAGAACAGCCTGACGCTGAAGGATTATGGCGCGGAGGACGGCGTCCGTGGGCCTGACTACACCTATGGCTGGATCCAGGGCCGCGGGCTGGAGGCCTTGGTCGGACATGCGGAGTTCTTTGAAGACGAGCTGCCGCCGCTCGCCAAAAAGCTCGATGCCGCCGGCCGCCGTCTCTACGAACTACTGGCCGCCTTGCAGAAGCCGGATGGCCACGCCTATTTCTGCTACGACCGCGACATGCAGGCCGTTTATACGGATCAGTCCAACGTTCTCCATGTTCAGGAAAAACCGGCGCTGATCTACACCTATTCCGACGCCTTCGTGGCCAAGGGGCTGGTCGCCGCCGCCAGCCGTTACGGTCTGCCGGAAATCGCCGACCACCTCGTTTATTTCGACAGGGTGATCACTGCCATCGAAACCGGCCGTTTCCAGATGGACGAACGCCGGCCGCTGTCGCTCGACAGCCTCGCCGCGCAATCCGACGATTTCGGCCCGCGGATGATCCTGCTCGGTGCAGCCGGCATGCTGAAACGCGCCGGCCACACGGCGCATCTCGCCTTTGCCGACCGCTTCATCGCCCATGTCATCGACAGGCACTATGACGCCGCAACCGGTCTGCTGCGCAACGTACCAGGCGAGGACAACTGCAATGTCGGACACGGAATCGAGTTCGTCGGCTTCGCGCTCGACTATCTCGACGACACCGCCGACCCGGCCCTGATCGACAAACTGGAGCGCATCCACGTTTCATCCTTCAAGAAAGGCTTTGTCGGTCCCGGTATCACCCTTACCGTGTCGATCAAGACCGGCAACGCGCAGAGCCCCTATTGCCCCTGGTGGTCGCTGCCGGAAACGATCCGCTCGGCGGCTCTCGCCCACGAGCGCACCGGCAGTGCCGACAGTCTGGACGTCTGGAAGGCGGCGCACGCAGCTTTCTTCGAGCGCTACTGGCGCGGCACGCCGCCGATCGCCTACCAGACCAAAACGAAGGACGGCCCCGTCGATTTCGTGCCGGCCACGCCGGATCTCGATCCCGGCTACCACACCGGCCTCAGCCTGCTCGCAGCCATTCACGCCGCAGATCGGCTGAAGCCTCAAACCAGAACAGTTTCAGGATAAATTCCCAAGGTGAAAAATGGCTTCCGTTGAAATCCAGAACGTCCGCAAGGCCTATGGCGACTTCGAGACCATCAAGGGCGTGTCGGTCGATGTGCCGGATGGCGCCTTCGTCGTCCTCGTCGGCCCCTCCGGCTGCGGCAAGTCCACGCTGCTGCGGATGATCGCCGGGCTCGAAGATATCTCCGGCGGCACGATCCGCATCGATGGCCGCGTCATCAACGAGGTCGAGCCGAAGAACCGCGACATCGCCATGGTCTTCCAGAACTATGCGCTCTACCCGCATATGACGATCGCCGAGAACATGGGTTTCTCGCTGCGGCTCGCCAAGAAATCCAAGGACGAGATCGCCGAGCGGGTCACCGACGCGGCGCGTATCCTGGGGCTTACCGATTACCTCAAGCGTTACCCGAAACAGCTCTCCGGCGGTCAGCGCCAGCGTGTCGCCATGGGCCGCGCCATCGTTCGCAATCCCAAGGTGTTCCTGTTCGACGAGCCGCTTTCCAACCTCGACGCCAAGCTGCGCGTGCAGATGCGCGCAGAGCTGAAGTATATTCACGCCCGCATCAAGACGACCACCGTCTACGTTACCCACGACCAGATCGAGGCGATGACCATGGCCGACCGGATCGTGGTGATGCGGGATGGCATCGTCGAGCAGGTCGGCGCGCCGCTGGAGCTTTACGACAAGCCGGTCAACACCTTCGTCGCCAGCTTCATCGGCTCGCCCTCGATGAATTTCCTCTCCGGCACGGTGGCTGAGGATCGTAAGTCCGTGCTGACTGAAAACGGCGTCCGCCTGCCGCTCGGCCCGGAGGCTTCCACGCCCCCCGGCACCGCTGTCAGCTACGGCATCCGCCCCGAACATCTCGCCATCGCCTCCGGGAACGAGGGCATTCCGATGACCGTGACGAATATCGAGCCGACCGGTTCGGAAACCTTCGTGCAGGGCACCGTCGACGGCCAGAAATTTTCGGCGCAGCTGCGCGAGCGGCTTTTCATCAAGACCGGCGAAGTGCTCAATCTGGCGCTCGCGCCCACCAACAGCCACGTCTTCGATGCCGCCACCGGCATGCGGCTCGGCTGACAAGCATAAGGTAGCAATAGGATGGAACAGACTTGGCGCTGGTTCGGGCCGGACGACACGGTCAAGCTTTCGCATGTGAAACAGGCGGGCGCGACAGGCATCGTCAGTGCGCTGCATCACTTGAATGACGGCCGCATCTGGCCGGACAACGAGATTTTAAAGCGCAAGGCGATCATCGAGGAGGCGGGGCTCACCTGGTCGGTGGTCGAAAGCATCATCGTTCACGAAGACATCAAGACCCGCACCGGCCGTTACCGCGAGCTGATCGACAACTACAAGGCCTCGATCCGCGCCGTCGCCAAGGCCGGCATCAAGACGGTCTGCTATAATTTCATGGCGATCACCGACTGGACGCGCACAGATCTCGAATACGAGATGCCGCATGGCGGCACCGCGCTGCGCTTCGATGTGGTCGAGTTCTGCGCCTACGACGTCTTCATGCTGAAGCGTCCCGGCGCCGAAGCCGATCATCCGGCCGACCGCGTCGCCAAGGCTCAAGACTGGTTGAAGACGGCGAGCGAAAGCGATCTCGCCCGGCTGGAACGCAACCTGATCGAATGGGTGCCGGCCCGAGAATTCGTCTACGACCGGCAGAGCCTCAACCGCATGCTGGACATCTATAGGGAACTGTCGGAGGCCGGCTTCCGCGAAAACCTCTTCATGTTCTTAGATGAGATCATCCCCGTCGCCGAAGAGGCTGGCGTCAGGATGGCGATCCATCCGGACGATCCGCCGTTCCCGCTGTTCGGCCTGCCGCGCGTCGTCTGCAAGGCTTCCGACGCACGTGCACTGCTCGCCGCGGTTAAGTCGCCATCGAACGGCATCACGCTCTGCACCGGCTCCTACGGCGCCAATCCGGAGAACGATCTGGTGGCGATGGCCGGGGAATTTGGTCCCGACATTCATTTCGCCCACTTGCGCAACGTCACCAAGGAAGGCGACGGCTCCTTCCACGAGGCAGAGCATCTGGACGGGGATACGGACATGGTGCGGGTCACCATGGCGCTGATGGCTGAAGAGAAGCGCCGCAAGGCCGAGGGCAGGGTGGACTGGCAGATCCCGATGCGACCGGACCACGGACACGCGATCGTCGACGACATAGGCAGACGCGTCAATCCCGGTTATTCCTGCATCGGGCGACTGAAAGGACTGGCGGAGCTGCTCGGCATCATGCGCACGCTCGAGGTTCTCGGCTGACAGCAGATCTTGAGGGGGAGGATAATATGACGAAATTGAAAGTAGCAATCATCGGGCTCGGCATGGCAGCAGGGCACCATGCTCGCTCCTTGCTCGACCTGTCGGACCGCATCGAATGCGTCGCCGCCTACAGCCAGACCGCAGCCCGCCGGGAAACCTTCGCCGCCCAATACCCCACGATCCCTACGACCGGCGATCTCGACGCCATCTTCGCTGACACATCGATCGAGGCGGTGCTGATCCTCACCCCGCCGAGCAGCCATCTGGAACTCGTAGAGCGCTGCGCGGCGGCGAAAAAGCATATCCTGCTGGAAAAGCCGCTCGATATCTCGTTCGAGCGCTCGGAGGCGATCGTCCGTGCTGCGAGGCAAGCGGGTGTGCTGCTGGCCATGGTGCTGCAGAACCGTTTTCGTGCAGCGGCGCTGAAACTCGACGAGATCGTCAAGTCCGAGCGGTTGGGGCAACTGATCGAGGCGTCTGTCGCGATCCGCAACTGGCGACCGCAGAGCTATTACGACGTCGAGGGCCGCGGCACGATGGCACGCGACGGCGGCGGCGTGCTGCTGACTCAGGGCATCCACACGGTCGACCTGCTGCTGAGTTATGCCGGCACTCCGAAAGACGTCTCGTCCTTCGTCCGCACCAGCCCGATCCATTCGATGGAGACCGAAGACTTGGTGACGGCGACCTTCGCATTTGAAAACGGCGCGATCGGGACGCTCAACGCCACCACCTGCGCCTATCCCGGCCTGCCGGAACGCATCGAGCTGCTCGGCACCCATGGTACGGCAGTCCTGACCGGCGATACGCTGAAGGCCGCCTTCATGGACGGCACCAGCATCACGGAAGGCGGCGAGAAAACCGGCAGCGGGGCAGGGGCCAACCCGATGGCCTTCGGCCATGAAATGCACCGGGCTCTGATCGGGAATTTCATCGATGCGATCCGCAAGGGCGCACCGCTGCGCGTCACCGGCGAGGATGCGCTCAAGGCCCACCGTTTCATCGAGCAGATTCTGGCTGCTGGCCGGTAGACCGTCTCAGAGGCCGGCTGCCTTGCGCAGTTCCTCGGCCATTTTGGCTCGCCAGTCCTTGCCGGACGCCTTGTATTTTTCGAGCACGTCCGGGTCGAGCCTCAGCGTGACGGCCACCTTCGGCGCCTCGACCTTCGGCCGGCCGCGAGCGGCGATCGCCTGTTCCATTTTTGCGGCCATTTCGGGAAACACTTCCCGGAACGGCCGCATGCTTGCCATCTCTTCGGCAGTTAGCGGTGGACTGTCGACCGCGTCCCAGTCCTCTTTGGTGTATCCGCGACCAGGGCGAAATTCTTTCTGTTTTTCGTGCTTGATATTCATTCGACCATGCTCTTCTCATCTTTTCGGGCAGGGCGCATCGAAATAACCGAGATTGCTTCCGAGCCAAGCGCCAGGAATATCACGACGATCGTTCCATCCTTGAGGCGGCCAACAGCTTTGGATCTCGCCTTTCTGGCAGGAGTGGTAACCGCCGTCGCGAAGAACTCGAAATAAAGATCACCGAAATCGAGACCGTGCTTCTCGAGATTCACAATCCGCTTCGTCTCGTCCCAAATAATCTTCAACTATTATCCGTACACGAAAAATCGCCGCCCGACAACGAGCGACGATGGAACGGTACGAAACCTTTTACAACCCTAAGGATTGAGGGAGGTCAGCAGATCACCGTTTCGGCGATCTTGATGCCGAAACCTTCGAGGCCGACATAGTGGCGCTCGCTGCGGGTAAGAAGCTTGATGGAGGTGACGCCGAGATCCTTTAATATCTGTGCGCCGAGGCCGATTTCCAGCCATTCGCTCTCGCGGGCCTGGGCTTCGGCATGACCCTCCTGGTCCTGGCGCAGCTTGCGGCCATGGTCCTTCTGGCCGACGCCGACCGAACCTTCGCGCAGGTAGATGATCACGCCGCGACCCTCTTCCTCGATTTTCGCCATGTAACGGTCGACCGAGCGCTGCGTGCCGAATACGTCGCGGGTGACGTTTTCGAGATGCAGGCGGACGGGGATATCGACGCCGTCGCGGATGTCGCCGAAAATCACCGCTACATGCTGCATCGGGTCCCAGGGCAGCGAATAGGCATGTGCCTTCGCCTTGCCATGCGGTGTCTCGACGTCGAACGACGTCTGCAGCTCGATCAGCGTTTCCTTGCGCTGGCGGTAGGCGATTAGGTCGGCGACGGAAACCTGCTTCAAGCCATGTTTGGCGGCAAAATCGGTAACTTGCTGGCCGCGCGTCACGGTGCCGTCGTCGTTGACGAGTTCGCAGATGACGCCGATCGGCGGAAGGCCGGCGAGCCTGCAGAGGTCGACGGCCGCTTCCGTATGGCCGGAGCGCATCAGCACGCCGCCTTCGCGGGCGATCAGCGGGAAAATGTGGCCGGGCCGCACGAAATCGCTCGCGCCGACATTCGGATTGGCGAGATTGCGGACGGTCAGCGTCCGGTCCTCGGCCGAAATGCCGGTCGTCGTGCCGTGCTTGAAGTCGACGGTAACGGTGAAGGCGGTCGTATGGGCGCTGTCGTTTTCCGCCACCATGGCATTGAGGTTGAGCCGTTTGGCCTCCTCGCGCGGCATCGGCGCGCAGACGATGCCCGACGTGTGGCGCACGATGAAGGCCATCTTGTCCGGCGTGCAATGGACTGCGGCGACGATAAGGTCGCCTTCGTTTTCGCGATCATCGTCATCGGTGACGACGACGATTTCGCCGGCTTCGAAGGCGCGGAGGGCGTCGACGACGCGCTTCTGATCATAGGCCATGGATGTTGTTTCCTAGAGATTTCGCCCGGTAATACTGGAGCCAATCTGGGCCCGGTCGCGGAGATAGTGATCGGCAATCGCGCATGCAACCATCGCCTCGCCGATCGGCACGGCGCGGATGCCGACGCAGGGGTCGTGGCGGCCCTTGGTGCGGACTTCGACATTGTTGCCGTCGACGTCGATCGAGCGCTGCTCGGTGAGAATGGAGGAAGTGGGCTTGATCGCGAAGCGGGCGACAACCGCCTCGCCGGTCGAGATGCCGCCGAGAATGCCGCCTGCATGGTTGGAGAGGAAAATGCGCTTTCCGTCATTGCCCATGCGCATCTCGTCGGCGTCTTCCTCGCCGGAAAGTTCGGCGACACCGAAACCGTCGCCGATCTCGACGCCCTTGACGGCGTTGATCGACATCAGAAGGCTGGCGATATCCTGATCGAGCTTGCCATAGACCGGTGCACCGAGGCCCGCGGGCACGCCTTCGGCGATCACCTCCACCACGGCGCCGATCGAGGAGCCGGCTTTGCGGATGCCGTCGAGATAGTCTTCCCAGACGGGCACCATCGCCGCGTCGGGGCAGAAGAACGGGTTCTGGCCGACCTGATCCCAGTCCCAGTTGGCGCGGTTTATTCTGTGCTTGCCGATCTGGATCAGCGCGGCGCGGACTTGGACGCCCGGCACGATCCTGCGGGCGAGCGCCCCGGCGGCAACGCGGGCTGCCGTTTCGCGGGCCGAGGAGCGGCCGCCGCCGCGATAGTCGCGGATGCCGTATTTGACGTCATAGGTATAGTCCGCATGGCCGGGACGGTAGCGGCGGGCGATCTCGCCGTAGTCCTTGGAGCGCTGGTCGGTATTCTCGATCAGCATGGAGATTGGCGTACCGGTCGAGATCATCGTCTCGCCGTCGGCATCCATCATCACGCCGGAGAGCACCTTGACGATATCGTCCTCGCGCCGCTGCGTCACGAAGCGCGACTGTCCGGGCTTGCGCTTGTCCATCCAGGCCTGGATTTCCGCCAGCGTGAAGCGGATGCCGGGCGGGCAGCCGTCGACCACGCAGCCGAGCGCCGGGCCATGGCTTTCGCCCCAGGTGGTGACACGGAAAAGGTGACCGAAAGTGTTGTGCGACATGGCGTTACAGGACCAGCTGTGGCGGAGCTGGCCTTTCGCCAACTTCTGACGCGGTTGTCATATGGAAAAGGTTGCCGGGCGACAAGTCTTTCTTGGCAGAACTGTCGCGCCGGAAATGGTGAACAATGATGGTTCTAGGCGGCGGCCCTGCGCCAGCCCGCATGCGCGGCTGCGGTGAAATCGTCGAAGGAAAGCGGCCGGGCGAAGGCATAACCCTGCAGCAGGTCGCAGCCGAGTTCGCGCAGAAGGCTCGCATGCTGCATGGTCTCGACGCCTTCCGCCACCGTTTCGACGCCGAGCGAACGGGCAATGTCGATGATCGAGCGCACCAGCGCGCGTTCCTGCGGCGAGGTCAGGATCGGCATGACGAGCTGCCGGTCGATCTTCAGCCGTTTCGGCTTCAGCTTCAAAAGGCTGACGATCGAGGTATGGCCGGTGCCGAAATCGTCGATCTCGATGTCGATGCCGAGTTCCTTGATGCGTTCGAGATTGCTGGTCGCGGCCGCTTCGCTCTCGTCGAGGAAGATCGATTCCACCAGTTCGAAGGAAATCTCGCCGGGCACGATCGCCAGCGTCTGCAGCGTGTCGATCAGGGCTTCGTCATTGAGGCGTTTTGAGGAGACGTTGACGGAAACCTTCGGCACCCGGACGCCGAGTGCAGCCCAGCGCATCTTGTCCTTCAGCACCGTCTGGAGCACGATGTGGTCGAGTGCTGCCGAGACGTTTAAATCCTCGGCAATCTTGAGGAACCGGTCGGGCGCAAGAATTCCATGATGCGGATGGTTCCAGCGGATCAGTGCCTCGACGCCCGTCAATTGGTTGGTGCGGGCATCGAACTGCGGTTGGTAGAAGGTGATGAATTCGTCATTGTCGATGCCGGTCAGAACCTCGTCGGCGGTGCGCTTGTGGCTGACGATCTCGGCCTGCAGGTTCTGCGTAAAGAATTCGTAGCGGTTGCGGCCCATGCCCTTCGCCCGGTAGAGCGCGATATCGGCATTGACGAGCGTGCGGCGTGCATCGACATTCATGCCGCTTGCCTGGGCGATGCCGATGGATACGCCGCAGCGGCAAGCGAAACCTTCAAAGTCGATCGGCTGGTGGAATTCGGCGATGATGCGCTGAGCGAGCTGACTTACCTCCTCGGTGCTCGAATTGTCGGTGGCGAGGATGACGAATTCGTCGCCGCCGATACGCGCGACGATATCGCTGCCGCGGACGTTGCGCGACAGGATGCGTGAGGCGTGTACGAGCATCGCGTCGCCCGCTGCATGGCCGAGCGTGTCGTTGATCTGCTTGAAGCGGTCGAGATCGAGATGCAGGATCGAGAATTTCTGGCGCTCGTTGTGGCTGGAGCGCGAGAGCCGGTCGAGCTCCATGTCGAGCTTGCGGCGGTTGGCGAGCAGGGTCAGCGGGTCATGCAACGAATTGTGCTCGATGCGGCTCTTGGCGAGTTCGAGTTCGGCGTTCTTGGCGTCGGCCTCGTCCTTGGCGGCTTTCAGTTCCCGGGTCAGGATCGCGTCCTGGGTAACGTCGAAGGCAATGCCCACCACCTTCTGGGATCCGTCGCGCATCGTATGCACCTTGCCGATGGAGCGGATATAGCGGATCGAACCATCCGGTTGGGGCACGCGCACGACCAGCGGACCCGCCAGGAAGTTCTCGGTGAAATTGTAGGAGCTGCGCTTGGCGTGCTCCCGGTCGTCGGGATGGATGAGCTCGATCCAGGTGTCGACCCGGATGAAGCCGTCGGTAAAGGGGATGCCGTGCAACTGGCACATCCGGGCGTCCCAGGTTTCGATATGCGTGACCGGATTGGATTCCCATATGCCGCAATTGTAGGAATCAAGCGCCAGATCGAGGCGGCTCGACAGCTCTTCCAGGTCCTGCTCGCGGTTCGACAGTTCATCGAGCGCCAGTTCCAGTTCGGCATTCTTGATGTCGGTATTTTCCTTGGCGTTGCGCAGCGTCTGCGTCATCACCACGTCGCCGGTGACGTCCCAGACAATGCCGGTGGTGCGCAGGGTGCCGTCGGCATTGCGATAGTTCGCGCCTGCCGATTTCAGGTATCGCAGCGTGCCGTCCGGCAACTGCACCCGGTAGGTTTCGCTACAGGGCGTGTTGCAGGAGGCGCAGTCGGCGAAATGTGTCTCCGCTGCCGTCCGGTCCGGCGGATAGATCGATCCGAGCCAGTCGTAGAGACGGTTGCCCTCGCTGGCTGCCGGCTTGTCGTGCAGCCCCGCGGCCCGCTTGTCCCAGAACAGACTGTTGCCGTTGCCCGTCACCTCCCAGATGCCGATATTGGAGGCTTCCATGGCAAGGTTGAAGCGCTGCGACAGCTCGATGAGATTAAGCTCACGGGCCTTCAGCGCCTCGATATTGCGGTTGCGTTCGGAAATCAGCGAGGTGGCGATGAAGATCGGCACGATCACCCCGAGTGCGGCAAGCACGATGGCGAGGCGGAACCCGAGCTGGTTGGGCGGCACGATGTCCCAACCGGAACGGGGAGCGGCAAGCAGCGTCCAGTTGGCGCCGTTGATGGGCACCGTCCATTTCATCGGAGATTGGTTTTCGATGGAATCATTGCCGAAGAAGGCGAAATATTGCGGCCTGTCGTCGTCCCGCAGAACGACGTTCAGCCAGTCGAGATTGATCAGGTTCGGTTTCCTTGCCGCGGCAGGGGAGAAGGTGACGCCGGATGCCTCCATCAGGCCCTGCTTATCGATCAGCACGGCGATCGCGCCCCAAAGGTCCCCACCGTCCTCTTCCTTCGATACCGGTACGACGAGCGTCAGATCTCCTTCCTGGGTGCCGCTCAGCAGAGATACGCGGTTGCGGCCGCTCACGGATTTCAGGTCGTTTGCAAGGCGCAGCAGATCGATTTTGCCGATCTTGCCCGCCCCGCCGCCGACAATGCCGTCGCGCGTGATGACCTGGGCAAGCTCGAAATTGGGTGCGACCGCGACGCCCGAAAAATGCGTGACTTCGCCAAGTTGCTTTTCGACATGGCGCTTGAATGTATCCGCCGATCCGCTGAAATCGTCCCTCAGCACGTGAACCAGATGATCGGTGGCGGCGATGTCGGTCTCTACGCGTACGATGAGGCGCCGCGCCAACAGGCCGCCGACTTTTTCCGTCGTTGCCCGCAGGTCGCTGCGAAAGCCTTCGGTGTAACGTTGGTCGATGATGACGCCGATCGAGATGACCGCAAGGGTGATAACGAACGCGATTGTCGTCGGGGTCTTGGTGCTGCGTGCGAAGCGCAGTGATTTGGAACCGGACGACGGCCAGAATTTCACGTGCGCGAACCTTCTCATTAACCCCTGTGGCAGACGGTCGAGCCTATGGGGCGGGGGTTAATTTACGCTTTCACGGCACCCTACAAACTTTGGTCCGATTTATTGTAAGGGAATACTTGGGATTGGTTTCGCAAATGCCGCCGGACCCCGTCACAGGGCGGTATCCCGCCCTTGAAAAGCGTTAACAATCAGGTCATTACTTATACGGAAAATGTCACGGTAACGGGCGATTTTTGCCACAATCGGGAGGCTATCTGTGCGTCGGAACAAGACATCATCGACCTCATCAAGGCTTCCGACCATGCGCATCCTGATTGCTGCTCTGCTTGCCACTGCCAGCATCTTTTCGCCCCTCAACAGCTGGGCTCAAAGTGCCGACGTCGAAGCCACGATCAAGGCCGTGGATGCGAAGGCGCTCAACTTAACGCTCGACGACGGAAAGACCTATAAAGTGCCCGAGGAATTCAATTTCGAGGGCTTGAAGGCCGGCGTGAAAGTGCTGGTCTTCTACACGGTCGTCGATGGCAACCGCGTCGTCGACGATCTCCAGGTCGTTCAGTAATACCGTAGAATTAGCGAAGTATAATTTAGAATATCCGCTGCGCTGCGGATAATCCGATCAGAGCCATGCCATCCGGCTGAGGTCGGTATCGATCATCAGGATGCGGTCCTGTGGGGTCGGAACGGTGGCCGCCTCGTCTTCGTCGAGATTGCCGATCAGCCGGAAGAGCGAGCGGATCACCCCGCCGTGGCTGATGCACACGGTCGGACCGTCAATGGACTGCAGCCAGGCGCCGATCCGCCAGCAGAGAATCTCATAGCTTTCGGCAGAGATGCCCGGCGGAATGAAGCTCCACTTCTGCTCGGCCCGGGCGGCGAGTCGGTCCGGAGAAATCCGGCTGATCTCCTCGAGCGTATGGCCTTCCCAGTCGCCGAAGGAGACTTCGATCAGCCGCTCGTCGGTCCGGTAGGCGAGGGGATCCAGCCCCATGGCGGTGCGCAGCCGTTCCATTGTTTCGCGGGTCCGCGACAGCGGGCTGGCAACGAAGGAGAAACCTTCGGCCGCGCCGATCATCTCGCGCAGCCGCTCGCCGTTCCGCGTTGCCTGAGAACGGCCGAGCGCATTGAGCGGAATGTCCTGCTGGCCCTGAAGCCGGCCTTCGGCATTCCAGTCCGTCTGCCCGTGGCGGATCATATAGATGAGCACGGCAGACGTCCCTGGAAGAGCATCAGTCCTTGATGACCGAAATGTCCGGTGCATCGACGGCCTTCATGCCGACGACATGGTAGCCGCTGTCGGCGTGATGGGTTTCGCCGGTGACGGACCGCGACAGGTCGGACAGCATGTAGAGGCCGACATCGCCCACTTCCTCGATGGTAACGGTACGGCGCAGCGGCGCATTGTACTCGTTCCACTTGAGGATGTAGCGGAAGTCGCCGATGCCGGAAGCGGCAAGCGTCTTGATCGGCCCGGCCGAGATCGCGTTGACGCGGATGTTCTTCGGGCCGAGATCGACGGCGAGATATTTGACGCTGGCTTCGAGTGCCGCCTTGGCGACGCCCATGACATTATAGTTCGGCATGACCTTTTCCGCACCATAATAGGTGAGGGTCAGCATCGAACCGCCGTCGGTCATCAGCTTTTCCGCCCGCCTTGCGACCGACGTAAAGGAATAGACCGAGATCTGCATCGTCTTGGCGAAGTTGTCCGCCGAGGTGTCGACGTAACGGCCGGTCAACTCGTCCTTGTCGGAAAAGCCGATTGCATGCACGAGGAAGTCGATCTTGCCCCAGTGCTTTTCGAGATTTGCGAAGACCTCGTCGATGGTCGATTCGTCGCCGACGTCGCAATGGCCGGCCATGTAGGCGCCCAGTTCTGCGGCCAGCGGCTCAACCCGCTTCTTGAGTGCATCGCCCTGGTAGGTGAATGCAACTTCCCCGCCTTGGCTGTGGATGGCCTTGGCAATGCCCCACGCGATCGAACGATTATTGGCAACGCCCATGATGAGACCGCGTTTGCCTGCCATGAGGCCGGAAGCCTGAACCATTCATAGTCCCCTGATACCTTAGATGAACGCTGCCTATGACATAGGCGGCTCAAGGGTTCAAGCTGAGTTGGATCATCTCGTGTTAGTAGCCGTAACAAAGGGTGCGCAGCGGTGAATACCGACGCAAAACTGTCATACTGGGCAAGGCCCGTCAGACATACAGTCCGTGGCGCATGTGCCGCATCAGGTCGGTGACCTTTTCGTTCGGCTTTTCCCACAGGACGACGCGCAGCTCGACGACGAGATCGCCGCGGCCGCCGGCATCGTCATGGAGGCCGAGGCCCTCCAGCCGGATCGTCTGGTCGGAACCGGACCAGGCCGGAATGCTGATGCTGCGATTGCCGTCCAGCGTCTCGACCGATGCGTCGCCGCCGAGCACCGCATCCTCGAGCGAGATCGACAAGGTCGTGTGGAGATCGAAACCCTCGACCCGGAAACGGCTGTCGCGGGCAATCTTGATCGAGGCGAGCAGGTCGCCGGATTTCATGCCGGTGAGCTTGAGGCCCTGGCCCTTGAGGCGCGCCACATGGCCTTCGGTCATGCCCCTTTCCAGGGCAAGGCGCACTTCGCGGTCGTCGGCCATTTTCAACGTGATCGTGTTGAGCTTCAGGAGATCCTCGACGGTCACCGTGGCTTCGACGGAGATATCCGGTGCCTTTTCAGGAGCCGGCGTCGTGCCGCGGAAACGGCGCACGATGGAGGCGATCAGGTCGATGGCAAGGGCTGGAAGCGGCGGTCGTTCGCCCCCGGACGGATCTGCCTTGGCCGTTTCGACCGAATCGCCGCTCGCCTGCGCTGAGCCGCCCGGCGTGCTGCCCGCTTGAGCTTTTGCCTGCTCGGCCGCCGCGGCGCCGAAGATACGCTCGATCATGTCCTCCGGCGTTTCGCCTGCAGGGCCGGACTGATTCTGGGGATGGGCCTGAGATTGGGCCTGAGATTGGGAATGTGATTGGGTTTGCGATTGGCCGCGAGCCTGTGCCTGCGGTTGCGCCTGGGACTTGGCGTTTTGCGCATTGGTCTTGGCGAGCTCTTCCATGACCTTTTCGGCGTTGGCCTTTGCGACCTTGGCGCGTTCGGCGGCTTCGCGGGCGGCATTGCGCTGCTGCATGATGGTCTGGTGCATCTCGGCGGCCCTGTCGTATCGCTTGCGGCGCTCGGGATCCTTCAGGACCTCGTAGGCCTGGCCGATCTCTGCGAAACGGCTCGTCGCAGACGGATCGTCCTGATTCTGGTCGGGATGAACGGTCTTGGCCTTGGCGCGCCAGGCTGCCTTGATTTCGTCGGGCTCGGCATTGCGCTTCACGCCGAGAAGAGAATAGGGATCACGCATCGTGGGACCACCGGTTACCTGAAACGGCGGGTCCCCGCTTGATCCTTGGACCCCTCCATTATTCGTCACAACTCCGACAGTCGTCCGCCGGTTCCTCATGTCCCGGACAGATTACTGCTTACGTCCGGAGAGCCTATGTTAGGACTTGTGAATCAGTTGTTACACAGCCGCCGGCGGCACTCGTTAAGGTAAACGAATCGTTTCCAGCACGAATTACGCAAACGCGCGAAAACCGTTTCCTTGCAGCCGCATCGGGTGTGGGGCAGGGATGACGGCGACTACTGGCGGTCGAAGGCCGTCAGCATCCAATCGCCGCTGCCGGTGAGGCAGGTCTGGCCGGAAAACATCGCGATACCCTCGTAGGAATGACGCGTGGTGGTGAAGGCGCGGCAGATCTGCTCGCCGTTGCGGGCCTCGCGGATCTGCGAGACGACGCCGGCGCTGCCGGTGGCGGTATTCGCCCACGGAACCGAGGCTGCGCCGACCTTTGCAAGATCGGCCGAGGAGACCGCATTGCGCACCGTCGCCTCGTCGGAAAGCGTAGCGCCGGTGTGCGGCTGTGTGCCCGGCACGGTGCCGGTCGCGATCGAGCGGTCGACTTTCGGGGAACTTCCGAAGAGATCGAGGCTGCTGGTACAACCGGCAAGCGAAAACCCGGCAAGGCAGAGGGCGGCTGCCCGTCTGCCGAGGAGAAACGACCTCTTTGTGCGGCTCTTCGACTTTGCTATCACTACCACCGTGCGTCCTGTCCGACTGAAAAACTCGGGCATTTTTCATGAGATTGGGAGTATTTTAGTCAATATGTCTGAGAGCGGGTTAACAACTGGTGACTTCACCGCCGAGAACGAGCCTTTCGCGCTTTTCGGTGCCTGGCTGAAGGATGCCGAGGCCTCTGAACCCAACGATCCGAATGCCGTTGCGGTTGCCACCGTCGACGAAAACGGCATGCCGAACGTTCGCATGGTCCTGTTGAAGGGGTATGACGAGAACGGTTTCGTCTTCTACACAAATTTCGAAAGCCAGAAGGGCCGCGAGATTCTCGGCCAGAAGAAGGCGGCCATGTGTTTCCACTGGAAATCGCTGCGTCGCCAGGTTCGCCTGCGGGGCGAGGTGGAAGTAGTGAGCGACGCGGAGGCGGATGCCTATTACGCCTCTCGCGCCCGCGGCAGCCGCATCGGCGCCTGGGCGTCGAAACAGTCCCGCCCGCTCGAAACCCGTTTCGCGCTCGAGAAATCGGTTGCCGAATACACCGCAAGATACGCGATCGGCGACATTCCGCGCCCGCCCTACTGGTCCGGTTTCCGCATCAAGCCGGTATCGATCGAGTTCTGGCACGACCGCCAGTTCCGGCTGCACGACCGCATCGAATTCCGCCGCCCCGTCGCCGACGGCCCGTGGGAAAAGGTGCGGATGTATCCGTGAGCTATCATTGACCAGGCATGTATTTATATCTAGATTATACGGAAAACCGTATAACGAGGCCGAAGATGGAACGCCTGGTCTTTGAAAATATCTTTGACGTCGTCACGGAGGATCCGATCGAGGCTGCCGATCTGCGGTTTCGCTCGGATCTGCTTACCACCCTGGTTGCCATCTTCGAAGACAGGAAGTGGAAGCAGGGGGATATCGCCAAGGCTCTCGATGTTTCCCAACCCCGCGTCAGCGAATTGATGCGCGGCAAGATTCAGCTTTTCTCGGCGGACAAGCTGATTGGTTATCTTGCAAAGCTCGGTGTGCGCCTGAAGCCATCGTTCAGCGCCGAGCATAAGGTAATCTGTGAAGTGGTCGAGGCGGCCTGACTTATCTGCGGCTCTTGACGATTTGCAGCATCGACTTGTGGCGATCGTGGACCGTGTCCATCGCCTTGCGGTCGACGCCGTTGGTCGTTTTGGTGAAGGCATGGAGAATGAAAACCGTATCGAGGTATTTGGCACAATAGACGGTGCGATAGGCCGGGCTACCGTTCTCTATGAGCTCGATGACGCCGTTACCGATGCCCTTCAGGTGCTTGAAGTCCGAGAGAGGCTGTAGTCCTTCCTGGACGCGCTGAAGGTCGTTGGCGAATTGGATCTGGATATCTTTTGGAAGTTCCTGGAAGGCCTTTTTCGCGGAAGAATTCACGAATTCAAAGGACTTCACCATGCTCTCACCGCCCGATCGCGAACGGGATGCCTGACGCGAGGGCCGAGACGTAGCGCGGCTGCTGGTAATAACCGTTGAGCGAGATGCGCGGCAGGCCGGTGAGCCTGTTGACATATTTGGCGCAGAGCGTGCCCGGCTGCGTCGTCACCGCCACCGAAAAGCCGAGTTCCTTGGCAATCGCATAGTCGCGCTCGGAAACCGCGGCGCGGCTGCCATAGGGATAGGCGATCGTTTGCGGACGTTCGCCGGTCAAAGCCTCGATCCAGTCGGCTGACTGCTTCATCTCCGCACGGGCGTCTTCCGCCGAAAGCCGGGCGACGGCCCGGTGGCTTGTTGTATGGGCACCGAGCGAAGCCAGCGGATGGGTGGCGACCGAGCGCAGTTCCTCGGCATTCATGGTGAGATCGGCAGTGATCTTCAGCGGGTTGACGCCGTGTTTTCTCGCCAGCGCATCGATCCGCGAGACGGCGGTCGATTCTTCGACTTCGAGGACATAGCTGGAGAACCGGTCGAAGGCATCGAATTTTCGGGCCTCGGAGGTGAGGTCGAGGACCTCGGACCCGCCGCCGAAGTCGAACGTCACCTCGCGTTCGCGTCCGAGCAGTTCGGCAACCGTCTCCCACCAGAGCGAATGGGTCCGCTCGGCAAATCCGCGGGTGACGAAAATGGTGAACGGCACGCCGTAGCGGGCAAAAACGGGCAGTGCGTATTCGGCATTGTTGCGGTAGCCGTCGTCGAGCGTGAAGGCGGCGAACGGCTGCTTGGTCGGCGCGGCAAGCCGTGCCGGCACGTCGCTCAAGGGGATGAACTCGTAACCCTCCGCCGAAAGCCGCTCGATCGCTTCGCCAAGGAAATCCGGCGTCACTTCGAGATGGCCGCTCGGTTTCAGCGGACGGCTCTGTTTTGGCCGCACGTGATGGAGCGTGAAGATGGCGCCATGGCCGCGGGCATTGGGCATCATTCCGGCACGTGCAAGCGCTGCGGCCATGTCGAGGCCACCGGCGACAAGCCGGCGTTTGACATCCCGGCGCCAAAGCGCCTGAAACCTCTCCTTCGTGTTCCCCACCGCGATCACGCCCACGTTACTTCGGTGAGGCCGACCCTACTCTTGGACGGGTTAAGTCTTGCTGAATAATCCGTGCTGAATCCTGCTCAGGGCCGCAGCGCATCGAAAAGCGGCAGGCTGACGATCGCCGCCATGGCGATCAGCAGAAAGCAGATGCGCCGAAAGGTGCCTTCGGAGGCAAATCCGAACAGTTTCGAACCGGCGGTCACCCCGAGGCCGTAACCCGGGCCGGCGATCAGCGCGAGGGCAATGACGTCGAGCGTCAAAAGGTGCCCGATGACATAGGCGGTGGCCGAGATCACCGTCGAAAGCGCGAAATAAAGGATGAGATTGGCGCGCACGGTAAGCGGCGGAATGGCGCCGCCGAGCCAGTAGGCGACGACCGGCGGACCGGAGAGTTGCGCGGCGCCGCCGAACAGGCCGGCAAGCGCCCCGACGCCGATGGTCAGCGGCGTCTTCGGCTTGCCGTGGTAACGCCAGCCGGAAATCAGGAAGATCAGCAGGCAGAGCACGACGACCGAGATCAGCCAGCGCAACGCCGTTGGATCGATCAGGGCCAGCAGCGTCGTACCCGCCGGCACGCCGACCAGCGTACCGATCAGCATCGTGCCCACTTCCCGCCGGTTCGCCCGCCTCCAGCCATCCGGCAGCATGCCGAGCGTCGTCACCCCGTCGATGACGAGCAGCAGGGCCGGGGCGATCTTCGGGCCGACGGCAGCACCTGCAAGCGGAACAAAGATCAGCGCTCCGCCGAACCCGGAAAACCCGCGTGCCAGTCCGGCGATCAGCGCCGAGAGGAAAAGAAAGACGAGCTGCGCCGCCCCGTGGCCCGGAACCCATGCGTCCAGCAAGGCGGAAATCGGATTGGCGGAGTCCATGGAATGCCGTGATGCGGATGAGATCGGATGGCCCGCACCTGCCGGGATTTGGGTGAGGGTGTCAAGCAAACCCTCTGGACACGGCGCTGGAATCGGCATTCTCCTGTGGATACAAAAGGAGAACGTTATGCTGGGCAAACTTACCGAACAATTCGAGGCCGCATCCGCAACTTATGCCGAAACCCACGGAATGATCCGCGATCCCGACTGGTTTCTCCTGAAGCTGCAGGAGGAGATGGGCGAGCTGACCCAGGCCTGGAACCGCGCCACCGGCCGCGGACGGAAAAAGGGCAGGAGCGACGCGGATCTCAGCCGCGACCTTGCCGACGAGACGGCCGATCTTCTCGGCCACGTCCTGCTGTTTGCCCACAACAACCGGATCGATCTTGTATCGGCGATCGAGCGGAAATGGCTGTTCAGGCCGGATGAGGGGTGAGTTTGAGGCTCATACGCCGGCATTGGGATTTGGCGATAGAAACCTCAGCGTTTCTATCGCCAGGCAAATTGCTGCGCCTTACGCCTTGGTCCCACCCACCGTTACCTGGTCCATGCGCAGATGCGGCTGGCCGACGCCGACGGGGACCCATTGGCCGCCCTTGCCGCAATTGCCGATACCGGTGTCGAGCTTCATGTCGTTGCCGACCATCGAGACGCGGCGCATCGCATCCGGGCCGTTGCCGATCAGCATGGCTCCCTTGATGGCCGGGCCGATTTTACCGTCCTCGATCATGTAGGCCTCGGTGCAGCCGAACACGAACTTGCCGGAGGTGATGTCCACCTGGCCGCCGCCGAAGGAGACGGCGTAGATGCCCTTCTTTACTGAGGCGATGATCTCTTCGGGCGATTTGTCGCCGCCGAGCATGTAGGTATTGGTCATCCGCGGCATCGGCGTATAGGCATAACCCTGCCGGCGGCCGTTGCCGGTCGGGCTGACGCCCATCAGCCGGGCATTCTGGCGGTCCTGCATGTAGCCGACAAGCTTGCCGTTCTCGATCAGCACGTTGTAGGCAGAAGGCGTGCCTTCGTCGTCTATCGTAATCGAGCCGCGGCGGTTGTCGATCGTGCCGTCGTCGACGACGGTGACGCCCGGAGCCGCGACCATTTCCCCCAAAAGACCGGCAAAGGCCGAGGTCTTCTTGCGGTTGAAATCGCCTTCCAGCCCGTGGCCGACCGCCTCGTGGAGCATCACGCCCGGCCAGCCGGAGCCGAGCACGACATCCATGGTGCCGGCCGGCGCGTCGATTGCGGAAAGGTTGACGAGCGCCTGGCGCAGCGCCTCGTCGGCGCCGGTCTGCCAGTTGCCTTCCGTGACGAAATCGCCGAAGCCGATGCGGCCGCCGGTGCCGAACGAACCCGATTCTTGCCGGTCGCCGTCACCGACGACGACGGAAATGTTGATGCGGGTCATCGGGCGGATGTCGTGCACCCGGTGGCCATCGGCGCGCAGGATGTCGACCACCTGCCAGCTTGCGGAGACCGTTGCCGTCACCTGCCGCACCTTGTCGTCCTTGGAGCGCAGATAGGCGTCGATCTCGGTGAGCAGCTTGACCTTCTCTTCGAAGCTGGGGCTGCCGATCGGGTTCTCGTCGCCGTAATATTTCTTGTTGGTGCGCTGGGGGGCGGCCGCGTAGGAGCCGGAATAACCGGAGGTCACTGCCCGCACCGCATCCGAGGCACGGGACAGCGCTGCGGCGGAAAGCTCGCCCGCATGCGCGTAACCGACCGCTTCGCCGGCGACCGAGCGCAGGCCAAAACCCTGGTCTGTGTTGAACGAACCGCCCTTCAGGCGACCATTGTCGAAGGTCAGCGATTCCGCCTGGGCATGTTCCACGAAAAGCTCGCCGTCATCGGCGCCGGTAAGCGCCTCGGAGAGGATCGAGCGCAGCTTGGTCTCGTCGCAGTCGAAAAGGTTGAGAAGGTCGGTATTCATGGGATGCTCCTTCTGCGCTGCCACTGGAAGACGCGCTCTGTTCCAACCGATGTAGGTCCGGAGAGGGACCGAAGCAAGCCTGTCTTCAGATGGCTTTTGCGCTGAGGAAGGCCTGCACCTCCTGCGGCATGGCCTTTCGCGGCAGGATATTGAAGGCCGATGTGCCGCTGAACAGCATGAACGAAAGCGGCCTTTCCCAGATCTCGGTGACATTGGGCCAGTTGAGCCGCCCGTCGCCGAGGTTGGAGGCGATGCCGAACCCATCCGGGTCGATGGTCACTTCGGCGCTGCGATCGGTCATGCGCCTGTAGCGGCCAAAGGCGCTGGCGGAATGCGCGCGCCAGACCACGGCGCTGAAAATCGCCGGGAAACAGGCGACGAGGAACGCCAGCAGCGCGAGGGTGAAGTTGCCCTGGAACAGGAGGACGACGCCGGCGACGACCACCAGCCCCGCCGCCGCCCACTTCCCCTTCTGCTCGCGCATCGTGCGCTCTATGACGAACACGCGCACCGCATCGCGCACGACCTCGTCGTCGAAATGGACGGGAAAGGTATGGCTGCCGCGAAGCTCCATGAACGATCGTTTCTTTATAATAACGTGATCACGGAAGTGCGTCGTAACCTTCGCCGAAGCCGGTCAGCTCGATCGGAATACCGACCCGGTCCTGATCGGCGGATTCGCGCAGTGCAAAGACGGCGGCCTTGCCGGCCCGGAGGATGCGCATCAGTTCCTCGTCGATCTCCACTTCCACATAGCAGCCCTCGGAGAAGCAGCGGGTGAAATAGGCGCGGCCGATATTGTTGTTGTCGACATAGAGTTCCATGCCATCCTTCAGGAGCACGCCGAGCGGCGCGAGGATGCGCAGGATGCGCGCCTTGCGGTCGGCGGTCTTCAGTACCACCACCGACAGGCCGACTTCCGGCCGGTCCTCGGCAATGACGTTCTGCATCAGCGCGCATTGGTCGGCGGAAGCGCCGGCCGGGCGGTCGCAGATGATCGACCATGCGCCGTGGTTTTCACGCACATTGCCGGGCGGTTGCGCCTGCTGCCCCGGGGGCTGCT
>NZ_JALBGV010000056.1 GCF_023006505.1 Neorhizobium sp. SHOUNA12A | reverse complement strand
GCGCAACATTGTGAGAAGCTGGTTGAGGCGAACCTCATTTTTTAGTCTTTGAACACGTCTTTGAACCTTTCCGGACCTGACGAGCGCTTGAGGCACCCATACAGGCCAGCGCGCCCGTTTCGATATCGTGCTCGGCAACCTGACGGCCTATGGCATGGCGCTTCGAAGGCGTGGGTTCAAGGCAGACATATCCGCCGCCGTCGATGTCATCGCTCTGCATTACGGCGACTAGTTAGAAGCCATTTTCGATCAGCCAGTCACGGGCGATCATCTCGTCCTCGGTGCCGATCCCGTGGTTGGCATCGAGCGTCCTGGCGGTAAGTTCCGCTCCGTCAGCGATAAGCCGCTCTTCGAGTTCCCGGGCCAGCGAACCGTAAAAATCGTCGGTCGCGCTGAGCGACAGGACATGCGTACCGGAAAGATCGACTGCCGGCCGAGCTTCCAGGCAGTTCATCGACCGCAGCAGCACCGCTTTGCGGATCAGGTCCGGATGAAGCTGCATCACCGCGCCGATCATGTTGCCGCCGTTGGACCAGCCGGCAAATGCCGTCCGCGCCGGATCGACGCCATAGGCCGGACCAAGTTCCTCCACGAAGGCGACGAAGGCCTCCGCTTCCGAGACGATCTCCTTCTGATCGAACGTCATCTCCGTGAAACGACGAAAATATCGCGGATGCCCCTCGTCCGTGGACCGCCCGCGCACCCCGATCAGCATGGCGTTCGGAGCCGCCTTGCGGCCGAAGGGCAGCATGGTCGTCTCATTGCCGCCGCTGCCGTGCAGCAGCACTAGCGTCGAACCGTCCCAACTCTCCGGCATGTGGATGCGGTGCACGAAAGGCAGGTCGCGATAGATGATGCGCTCCTCTCCCGGCAGGCCGAACTGCGGCAGCATGACCCGCAGGACATCGTGGTCTTCCTTGAAATGCGTCGGGATAAACAGCTCGGACCCCAGCGTTTCAATCGGCTCGTCCGCCATGAAACCCGGCCCGTCCGTCGCCAGTTCGATCAGCGTACCGGACGGCTCGCGGACGTAGAGCGAGTGGAAATAATGCCGGTCATGCATGTTCATCTCGCCGGCGTCTTCCGCCAACAATCCCGCATGCACCGCCTCGACCTCGGGCCGATCGACGGCGCGAAACGCGATATGGTCGATCGTGCCGGTGCCGGGTGCCGCAGTCCAGAAACCGCCCGCATCGTGGACGTCGACGATATCTCGCGCATCAGACACCAGCCGCTGGATATTGCCGTCCTTCGGCCCGAGCCGAAGCCCCATATGCCGTGTCAGAAACGCCGCGGTCTGCTCCGGCTTTTCGGAAAGGATCGTCGCCCCATGGAGTTTTCGGATCGCATCCGCCTCGCTTATGCCGCCGCCGCTCCACCAGACCCAGGGCGTCGTCTCCTCGACGCCGACGAGCTTGACGATGATCCCGTCCGGGTCGGTCAGCCGCAGCACCGGCTCGCCGAACTCCTGGGCCGGGCCGGCAAGCTTGACATTGAACTGTAGCGCCCGCGTCAACCAGAAGCCGATTGCCTCGGGCGCAATCGCAAAACTGATCTCGCTCGGCGCACCATGCCCAACGCGCCCAAGCGAGCCATCTTCCCAGGCGAGGAAAGTCACCAGCGAGCCCGGTGTCGCCGCACCGTCTCCATAGAACAGATGCAGCTGGCGAGCGTCCTCGAAGCCGGCCGTCCGCTTGACGAGCCGCAGGCCCAGAAAGCCCGTGTAGAAATCGACATTCGCCTGGATCTTGCGGGTGATGGCGGTGATGTGATGCAGGCCGCTGGTCATGCGAAAGCCAAACCTTTCTTGTCAGTTATGGCGCGACGATATCAGGCAGGAACTGACCTTGCGATATGCACGGAGACAAAAGAAAGCGCGGTCAACATCCTGATGGGCATTCTCCCTCCCGCATCCGCATGCTCAGGCATTGGAATACCGACAGGCTCGTTGCCGAAAATTCAGGCGACACACAGGTCAAAAAATCATCACAGGCGGCTCCGTTTTCGGTCCAAATCGGTTGACTGATCAGCGTCAGTATGCAGGCTAGATAAAGGTCCCGAATCTTCATCTCATAATGGCCGTCTTTCCGGATATTTTTCCGGCTCTGTAATTCATTTTGGAATAAAACCGTGAGCAGCGATGCAACAGTTCGCGCTGCGAAGCCGTCGGCTTCGTTGGCGCTGGTGAATGCGGCAGGTTGGGGCAAAGGCTTCTCGATACTGACCCGCATTACCGTCATGGCCTTCCGTCATCCGTGGCAATCGAGCTTCGCGATCGGCGCGACCCTGATCGCCTCCAGCTTTCAGCTGATGATCCCGCGGCTGCTCGGTCAGGCGGTGGACCACACGCAGGTGGCGCTGACCGGCGGCGATGCCGGCCAGGCGGCACAGGATGCGCTGTTGACGACAGCACTGCTCCTGCTCGGCGCCAGCGTGCTGCGCGGCATCTTCACCCTGTTCCAGAACTATTTCAGCGAGGCGGTCGGCCATCATATGGGCTACCGCCTCCGGCTGGCCTGTTACGAGAAGATCCAGCGGCTCTCCTTCAGCTTTCACGACAGCATGCATTCGGGCGACCTGATCACCGTCGGGCTTCTCGATCTCGAAGGCGTGCGCATGTATTTCTCGACCGCGCTGGTGCGCATGGTTCTCCTGACCGTGCTGATCGGTATCGGTGCCTATCTTCTGCTGTCGACCGACGTGGTGCTCGGCCTGCTGGCCTTGAGCTTCGTGCCGTTCGTCGGCTGGCGGTCGTCGGTGACGCAACTGCGGCTGCGCGCCACCTGGCTCGACCTCCAGGAACGGCTTTCGGTTCTGACCCGCGTGATGGAGGAAAACCTCGGCGGCATCCGCGTCGTGCGCGCCTTTGCCGCGCAGGATCACGAGCTCGACAAGTTCGAGGTGGCGTCGAAGAGCGCCGTATCCCTGGCACATCAGCGCGTCGGCATCCGGGTCGCAAATACCAGCGCCATGACACTGTCCTTCTTCGCCTCCATGGGCCTGGTTCTCTGGGTCGGCGGCACCAAGGTGATGGCCGGTGAGATGACCGTCGGCACGCTCACCTCCTTCCTCACCTTCATGACCATCCTGCAGATGCCGGTTCGCCAGCTCGGCCTGATGGTCAACGCCTTTGCCCGCGCCTCCACCTGCGGCGCGCGCCTGTTCGAACTGCTCGACCTCGATATTGCCATCAAGGACGAGAAGGGCGCCAAGGAGCTGAAGGTCACCGACGGCACGCTGCGGTTCGAAAATGTCGACTTCGCCTATCCCGGAGCAGAGAAACATCAGGTCCTGACCGGCGTTTCCTTCGAGGCCAAGCGCGGCGAAACGATCGGCATCGTTGGCCCGCCCGGCAGCGGCAAATCGACCATGGCCCACCTGATACCGCGTTTCTATGATGCGACGGGCGGCAGGATCACAATCGACGGCCAGGATATCCACAGCGCCACGCTGCAATCGCTGCGCCGGTCGGTGGCCGTGGTCCAGCAGGACAGTTTTCTGTTCACGACGACGATCGAAAACAACATCGCCTATGGCGACCCGTGGGCCAAGGAAGGCCGCATCGAGCGTGCCAGCGAAAGCGCCCAGCTGCATAACTACGTGCTCGGCCTGCCGACCGGTTACGGCACGGTCGTCGGCGAACGCGGCGTCTCGCTCTCCGGCGGCCAGCGGCAGCGCCTGTCGATCGCCCGCGCGCTGATGTTGCGCCCGGCAGTGATGGTGTTCGACGATTCGACCGCGGCGATCGATGCCGGCACCGAACAGCGCATTCGTACTGCCATGCGCAGATATGCAGCCGACCGGGTGACGATCATCGTCGCCCATCGCCTGAGCTCGCTGATGCATGCCGACCGGATCCTGTTCATGGAAGAGGGCCGCATCGTCGAAAGCGGCACGCATGACGAGCTGCTGGCGCTCGGCGGCCGCTACAAGGCGCTTTACGATCTGCAGGTACGTCCGGGCGACGACGCGCTCAGCGCCTGAGGGAGGATACATGGCCGAGGAACTGGAAACCGAACGCTCCGACGTTCGTGACGACGGCAGGCGCCCGCCCCGCGCGGTGGTCGGCTCGCATCGCATCGAAGAGGAAATCTTCGGTAAGGTCTTCGACAGCGACATCGTCAGGCGCATCTGGGGCTTCGTGCGGCCTTATCGCACCAAGATCTATTGGGCCGTGCTTGCGGTGCTGACCTTCACGGCCATGCAGCTCCTCATCCCGCTGATCATCCGCTACGCGATCGACCATGGCATGCAGGCTGGCAGCGACAGCCAGTCGATCTTAATCTGGTCGATGGTTGCCTTTCTTGTGGCGATCCTCATCAATTTCGGGGCCAGCTATGCGCAGGAAACGCTGGTTGGCGGCGTGGCCGAAGACGTGCTCTTCGATATCCGCAGGGCGATGTTCACCCATCTGCAACGCGTCTCGCTCTCCTGGATGGACAAGACGGAGGTTGGCCGCCTAATGTCGCGCCTGCAGGGCGACGTCAATTCCATGCAGGAATTCCTCGAAACCTCAGTTCTCTCGGTCGGCGATATCACGCTGCTGTTCGGTATCGTCTTCGTGATGCTGACGCTCGATTTCAAGCTCGGCCTGCTGACGCTCTGCGCCCTGCCCGTCCTCTTCGTCGTCCGCCTGTTCTGGCTGCCACGGGCGCGAAAATCGTTCATGGCCGCGCATGAGACCAACTCGATCGCCAACGGCGCGCTTGCCGAAGCCATCCACGGCGTGCGCGCCGTCCAGAGCATGGACCGCCAGAGCGTCAACTTCACACTCTATGACGACAAGGCCCGCGCCAACCTCAACACGCATCTGAATGCGGCCAAATACGCCCAGGTCATGGTGCCGATCGTCGACTCGTTGACCGGCCTTGCGATGGCGCTGGTCGTCGTGGTCGGCGGCGCCCGCGTGCTCAACCAGGCGCTCGACGTCGGCGTCATGGTCGCCTTCCTGTTCTACATCCAGCGCTTCTTCGACCCGATTCGGTCGCTGACGCTGCAATATTCGGTGATGCAGCGCGCCATGGCATCCGGCCAGCGCCTGACCGAAGTGCTGGATGTACCGGTCGATGTCCAGGATGCGCCGAACGCCAATGTCCTCACATCGGACATGGACGGCTCGGTCGAATTCAAGGACGTGGTGTTCGGCTACAATCCCAAGCACCCGGTCCTGAAACATGTGAGCTTCAAGGTGAACCCGGGCGAAACGGTCGCGCTGGTCGGCCCAACGGGCTCGGGCAAATCCAGCTGTATGTCGCTGATCCATCGTTTCTACGACGTGCAGCAGGGCCAGGTTCTGGTCGGCGGTCACGACGTGCGCGACCTGACCCAGGAATCGCTCGGCCGGCAGATCGCCATGGTATTGCAGGAGCCGTTCCTGTTCACCGGAACGGTGTTCGAGAACATCCGCTACCACAAGACGGACGCGACCCGCGAACAGGTGATCGAGGCGGCCAAGGCAGTCGGCGCCCATGATTTCATCATGCGCATGCAGGATGGTTACGAAAGCATTCTCGGCCAGCGCGGCGGCAATCTCTCGCTCGGCCAGCGCCAACTTCTGAGCTTTGCCCGCGCGCTTGTGGCGGATGCGAAAATCCTGGTGCTCGACGAGGCGACCGCCAATATAGACAGCTATACCGAAATGCTGATCCAGAAGGCTTTGGTGAAGCTGCTCGAAGGCCGCACCGGCCTCGTCATCGCCCATCGCCTGGCAACGATCCGAGAGGCCGACCGCATCATCGTGCTGCAGAACGGCGAGCTGATCGAGAGCGGCAATCACCGCGAGCTGATGAAGAACAAAAAGCTCTATTCGAAACTCTACAATCTTAACTACTCGTCCTTCGATGATATCCCCGAGGATGTGATCGAAGAGGCGGTGACCGAGCAGGCGACGTGAAGCCGGTTTGGACCGTTCCACCCGTCGCGCCTGAAGCCGACGCGACACCAGAGCAGCCCACAAAAAAGCCCGGAGGCGTCTGACGCCTCCGGGCTTTTCAAAGTTTCATCAGGCAATCTTGAAGGAAAGCGGCGCCTCAGCGGCGCTGGTTATAGACATCGACGCAGACGGCGCCGAGTAGGACCAGGCCCTTGATCACCTGCTGGTAGTCGATGCCGATGCCGAGGATCGACATGCCGTTGTTCATCACGCCCATGATGAAGGCGCCGATGACGGCACCCGTCACCTTGCCGACGCCGCCATAGGCCGAGGCGCCGCCGATGAAGCAGGCGGCGATGACGTCGAGTTCGAAGCCGATGCCTGCCTTTGGTTGCGCCGTGTTGAGACGGGCTGCGACGATGAGACCGCCCAGCGCCGCCAGAACGCCCATGTTGACAAATGTCCAGAAGGTCAGCCGCGTCGTCTTGATGCCCGAAAGTTCGGCGGCGCGGATATTGCCGCCGACGGCATAGATCTGCCGGCCGATGATCGTGCGGTTGGTCAGGAAGCCGTAGGCCGCAATGAGCACCGCCATGATGATCAGCACGTTCGGCATGCCGCGATGCGAGGAGATCAGGAAGGCGACGTAGCCGACGCCGGCGAAGATCAGCAGGTTCTTGGCGATGAAGAAACCGAAGGGCTCCGTCTCGACGCCATGCGAAATGCGGCGCTTGCGGCTCGCGATATTCTGCACGATGAGGATCACCGCAAGAACGAGGCCGAGCAGGAGCGAAGTGATGTAGAGACCGCCGGCCGAAGAGATGAGCTCGACGATATAGCCGGACGACAGCTTCTGGAAGATCGGCGGGAACGGCCCGATCGAGCGTCCGTCAAGCACCGAAATCATCAGGCCCTTGAACACGAGCATGCCCGCAAGCGTTACGATGAAGGACGGGATCTTGAAATACGCGACCCAATATCCCTGAACGGCTCCGATCAACCCACCGAGTGCCAGGCACAGGATTGTCGCGACAATGAAGTTGACGTCATACTGAACCATCAGCACCGCGGCGACCGCCCCGATGAAGCCGGCCACCGAACCGACCGACAGGTCGATATGGCCGGTGACGATCACCATCAGCATGCCAAGCGCCATGATGACGATATAGCTGTTCTGCAGCACCACGTTGGTGATGTTGAGCGGCATCAGAAGAACGCCGCCGGTGGCGACCTGGAAGAAGATGACGATGACGACCAGCGAGATCAGCATGCCGAAATCGCGCAGGTTGTCCTTCAGAAAACCGGCCGCGCTCTGCGGCACCGCGATTGTTTCCTGGGGGGTGCTCATACTTCTCTCCCTTTGCGCCGCATGATGGCGCGCATGATATTTTCCTGCGTGGCCTCTTCGCCGGCGACTTCGCCGACGAACGCACCTTCGTGCATGACCACGATACGGTCGCAAATGCCGATCAGCTCAGGCATTTCCGACGAGATGACGATCACAGCCTTGCCCGCATTGGCGAGCTCGTTGATGATCGTATAGATTTCGTATTTCGCGCCGACATCGATGCCGCGCGTCGGTTCGTCGAGGATCAGCACGTCAGGCTCGGTGAACAGCCACTTCGACAATACCACTTTCTGCTGGTTGCCGCCCGAGAGCTTTCCGGTTTCCTGATAGACGTTATGGCTGCGGATGCGCATGCGGGTGCGGAATTCCTGAGCCACCTTCATCTCGGCGATGTCGTCGATCACCCCGCGCGAGGAAACCCCGCCGAGATGGGCGAGCGAGACGTTCTTGCGGATGTCCTCCGGCAGGATGAGGCCGAGCTGCTTGCGGTCTTCGGTGACATACGCAAGTTTGGCCTTGATCGCGCGATGCACGTTGGAAAGGTCCACTTCCTTGCCGTGCAGTTTTGCGGTGCCGGTGATGTCGCGACCCCAGGAGCGGCCAAAAACACTCATCGCGAACTCGGTGCGGCCTGCGCCCATCAGGCCCGAAATGCCGACGATCTCGCCAGCGCGGGCCTTCAGCGACACGTTCTTGACCACCTGACGATCCGAATGCAGCGGGTGGTAGACCGACCAGTTGTCGATCTCGAAAATCACCTCGCCGATCTTCGGCTCGCGCTTCGGATAGCGGCTTTCAAGGTCGCGATCGACCATGCGGCGGATGATCTCGTCTTCTTCGACGGGCCCGGCATGGCAATCGAGGGTGCCCACCGTACGGCCGTCGCGCAGCACCGTGATGCGGTCGGCGACGGCGGAGATTTCGTTGAGCTTGTGGGAAATCAGGATCGACGTGATGCCATGCGCACGAAACTCCTTCAGGAGTTCGAGGAGCGCGGCACTGTCCGTCTCGTTGAGCGACGCGGTCGGCTCGTCGAGAATGAGCAGCCGCACATCCTTCGAAAGCGCCTTGGCGATCTCGACGAGCTGCTGCTTGCCGACGCCGATATTGGTGATCAGCGTATCTGGCCGTTCGGTAAGGCCCACCTTGGCGAGCAGCGTCTTGGTGCGCTCGTGCCGCTCATGCCGCTCGATGACGCCGTAACGCGCCGGCGGATTGGTGAGGAAAATGTTCTCCGCGATCGACATCAGCGGAATAAGCGCCAGTTCCTGATGGATGATGATGATGCCGAGCTTCTCGGAACCGTTGATGTCGCGGAAGTGGCGTTCTTCACCCGCGAAAAGGATCGAGCCTTCATAGGAGCCGTGCGGATACACACCCGACAGGACCTTCATCAGCGTCGACTTGCCGGCACCGTTTTCGCCGACGAGCGCGTGGATCTCACCTTCCTTGACGGTGAAGCTGACATCGGAAAGCGCCTTGATGGCGCCAAAGCTCTTCGAAATGCCCCGCATTTCTAGAATGGGCGGCTTTTCGGGAAGAGAGACAGGATCGAGCATAATGACTCCGGATAACAGGACCGCGCGGCGGGGTTGCCGCCGCGCGGGTGGAAAGACTTACTTGATCTGCGATTCCTTGTAGTAACCGCTGTCGACCAGAACCTGTTTCCAGTTGGACTTGTCAACCACGACTGGCTTCAGCAGGTAGGAAGGAACGACCTTCTTGCCGTTATCATAGGTCTTGGTATCGTTCACGGTCGGCTCCTTGCCGCTCATGGCCGCATCAACCATATCGACAGTCACCTTGGCAAGATCACGAGTATCCTTGAAGATGGTGGAATACTGTTCGCCGGCAAGGATCGACTTGACCGAAGGCACTTCGGCATCCTGGCCGCTCACGAGCGGCATCGCCATGTTGCCGCTTCCGTAGCCGACGCCCTTCAGGGACGAAAGGATACCGATCGAGATGCCGTCATAAGGCGACAGGACTGCATCCAGCTTCTTGTTGGAATAGGTGGAGGAGAGGATCGCGTCCATACGGGCCTGGGCGGTTGCGCCGTCCCAGCGAAGCGTTGCGACCTTGTCCATGCCGACCTGTCCGCTGCCGACCTTCAGCACGCCCTTGTCGATCAGCGGCTGCAGAACGCTCATCGCGCCGTTGTAGAAGAAGAAGGCGTTGTTGTCGTCCGGCGAGCCGCCGAAGAGCTCGATGTTGAACGGGCCCTTCTCGGTGTCTGCCTTGAGGCCCTTCACCAGCGAGGTAGCCTGCTGGACGCCGACCTGGAAGTTGTCGAACGTGGCGTAGTAGTCGACGTTGGCGCTGTTGCGGATCAGGCGGTCATAGGCGATGACCTTGATCTTCTTGTCGGCAGCCTGCTGCAGCACGTCGGTCAGCGTCGTGCCGTCGATCGAGGCAATCACCAGCACCTTGGCGCCCTTGGTGATCATGTTCTCGATCTGCGAGAGCTGGTTCGGGATATCGTCTTCAGCGTACTGAAGATCGGTCTTGTAACCGCGCTCTTTCAGAACCTTGACCATGTTGTCGCCGTCGGCGATCCAGCGGGCGGAAGACTTGGTCGGCATGGCGACGCCGACGAGGCCCTTTTCCTGGGCACTGGCCGGAGCCGCGACGACCAGACCGGCCAACATGGCCGCTGTCGCGAGATATTTGAACATTCGCATGGATTACTCCTCCTTTGGAGCGGCTCCCTTCGAGCCGCCAATCTTGTTGAAGGGCGGCCCCTCGCCGCCCTGAGAACCGAAACGGTCAGTGATTGTCGCGCGGAATGCCATTGGTCTGGGCAATCCGCTGGTATTTGACGGCCGGCTCCAGCACTGCGCCGGTTTCGAGCTGGCCGACATAGTGGCGCTGGATTTCCTGCCAGGGCGTCTGATGCTCCGGATAACGGTATCCCCCGTCGGCTTCCAAAGCCTTGCGGCGCTCGGCCATCTCCTCGTCGGAGATCAGAATGTCCGCGGTGCCGCGACCGACGTCGATGCGCACGCGATCGCCGGTCCGCAGGATCGCGAGACCACCACCGGCGGCGGCTTCCGGCGAGGCATTGAGGATCGACGGGCTGCCCGAGGTTCCCGACTGGCGGCCGTCGCCGATGCAGGCGAGCGACGAGATGCCCTGCTTCAGAAGATAATCCGGAGCGCGCATGTTGACGACTTCCGCCGCACCCGGATACCCGATCGGGCCGGCGCCGCGCATGAACAGGACCGTATGCGCGTCGATCTTGAGGGACGGATCGTCGATCCGGTGATGATAATCCTCCGGCCCGTCGAACACGACCGCCCTGCCTTCGAAGGCTTCCGGATCGTTCGGGTTGGAGAGATAACGCTGACGGAATTCCGGCGAGATGACGCTGGTCTTCATGATCGCCGAAGAGAACAGATTGCCGCGCAGCACCCGGAAACCGGCATGGGGCTTCAAAGGCTCGTCATAGCGGCGGATGACCTTCTCGTCCTCGATGATCGCGCCACGGCAGTTCTCGCCGATCGTCTTGCCGTTGACCGTCATGGCATCCTCATGGATGAGGCCCTGGGTCATCAGCTGGTTGACAACCGCCGGGACGCCACCTGCATGATAATAGTCCTCGCCGAGATATTCGCCGGCCGGCTGCAGGTTGACGAGCAGCGGCACTTCCTCGCCATAGGTCTGCCAGTCGTCGACGGTGAGCTCCACGCCGATATGCCGGGCGAGCGCGTTCAGATGGATCGGCGCGTTGGTCGAGCCGCCGATCGCCGAATTGACGCGAATGGCGTTGATGAAGGCTTCCTTGGTCAGGATTTCGGAAGGCTTCAGGTCTTCCTTGACCATCTCGACGATGCGAAGCCCGGTCAGATAGGAGACCTCCTGCCGGTCGCGATAAGGCGCCGGGATCGCGGCAGAGCCCGGAAGCTGCATGCCGAGCGCTTCGGCGAGCGAATTCATCGTCGTCGCGGTGCCCATCGTGTTGCAATAGCCGGTGGACGGCGCCGAGGAGGCAACGAGCTTCACGAAGCCCGCATAATCGATCTCGCCCTTGGCCAGCAGTTCGCGTGCCTTCCAGACGATGGTACCGGAGCCCGTGCGCTCGCCGCGGAACCAGCCGTTCAGCATCGGGCCGACGGAGAGCGCGATCGCTGGAATGTTGACGGTTGCCGCCGCCATGAGACAGGCCGGGGTGGTCTTGTCACAGCCGATCGTCAGCACGACGCCATCGAGCGGATAACCGTAAAGCACTTCCACGAGGCCAAGATAGGCAAGGTTGCGGTCAAGGCCGGCGGTCGGGCGCTTGCCCGTTTCTTGGATGGGATGGACCGGGAATTCGATGGCAATCCCGCCTGCTTCGCGAATGCCCTCGCGCAGACGATGTGCCAGCTCCAGATGGTGCCGATTGCACGGCGAAAGGTCGGAACCCGTCTGGGCGATACCGATGATCGGTCGGTCGGACTGCAGTTCCGCCTGGCTGAGACCGAAATTCATGTAGCGCTCAAGATAGAGCGCCGTCATATCGACATTCGACGGGTTGTCGAACCACGCGCGAGAGCGGAGCTTTCTGGCCACCTGGCCACCCTTGCCGGTTTCGGCGATCTCGTTCGAAGTTACGTTTTCCGAATTGGTCATCATCAGTCCTCAAATACGTCTGTTTCAATGCGCCGGCCCAGCATAAAGGCATCGGCGACATGCACCAGCGGCGAGAAATCGGCATCGCTGCGGCTTTCGGCCACCAGCGCGACGAAATCACGATAGAGATTGCGGTATTCACGGTCTTCTTCAACGATCGCGCTTTTGCCATCGACGAAAAGACGACTGCCGCCATGGGTCAGAACGATCGGACCCTCGTCGGTCTCCGCACGGATATCCCAGGTCTGCGGTCCGGTCTGGCGCCAGTCGAATTCAGCCGAAACCGGCACGCCGCCATCCGTTTCGAAAGACAGGCTTGCCGCAATCGGCGCCGCCCTGTTGGCCGGGAAGGTCAATTCGGAACGGGTGAGATGAAAGCTCTCCGGCAGGATGCGCGTGACGATCGACAGCGCGTTGATGCCGGGGTCGAAGACGCCGAGGCCGCCCGGCTCCCAGATCCAGGCCTGGCCCGGATGCCAGTGGCGGACATCTTCCTTCCATTCCACCGCAACGCTGCGAATCCTGCGTTTGGCAAGCAGCGCCCGTGCCGGCTCGACAGCTGCGGCCGCGCGCGAATGCCAGGTCGAGAACAGCGAAACACCCTTCGCCTTAGCGAGTTTTTCCAGCGCGTAGACCTCAGAAAGCGTCGCACCCGGCGGCTTTTCGAGCATCACATGCTTGCCGGCATCGAGTGCTGCCTTTGCCTGCTCGAAACGGCCCACGGGCGGCGTACAGAGAGAGACGGCATCGAACTCGACGTCCGAGGCGAGCAGGTCGCCGATTTCGTGGAAACAGGCGATGTCATCGAGTTTTGCGTGACGGCTGGCGACGGCGACGAGCTCGATGCCGTCGGTCGCTTCGATCGCGCCGAGATGCTGATCCCTTGCGATCTTTCCAAGCCCGACAATGGCGACGCGAATGGGAGCCATGGCCGCCTCAGAGCTTCTTGATCGTCACGGGCGCATCCGCCGCGACGGTCAGCCGGTTGACGACCGGCAGCTTGAAGGGAGCAGCGGAAATCTCGAAAACGTCGCCGGGCTCCGTCTTGATCCCTTCCGAGAACGACAGCGTCGCCGTGCCGAAGAAATGCACATGCAGATCGCCCGGCTGACGGAAGATGTCGTATTTGAAATTATGATGCTCAAGATTGGCGATCGTGTGCGACATGTTCGCCTCGCCGGACAGGAACGGCTTTTCGAAGATCACCTCGTCGCCGCGCCGCACGCGTGATGTGCCTTCCACGTGGTCCGGCAGGTCGCCGACCAGAAGTTCCGCGCCGAGGGCCGCCTGGCGCAGCTTGGAATGGGCGAGCCAGAGATAGTTGCCCTTCTCGGTCACATGGTCGGAAAATTCGTTGGCGAGACAGAAGCCCAGCCGGAAGGGCGTGCCGTCCGGGCCGATCAGATAGATGCCCGCCAGTTCCGGCTCCTCGCCGCCGTCGAGCGCGAAGGCCGGCGACACGAGATCGCTGCCGGTGGCGCGAAGCTGTGAGCCGTTGCCCTTATAGAACCATTCCGGCTGCACGCCGGCCTCGCCGGGTTTCGGCTTGCCGCCTTCGACGCCCATCAGGAACATGCGCATGGAATCGGTCGGCTTTTCCGACGCCTGCGCCGCCTTGTGCATCTTGTCACGACCATCGGCCGAGCCGAGATGGGTCAATCCGGTGCCGGCAACGATGAAATGCGCCGGGTCCGGATGGGTGATCGGCAGGCCAAGGCGACCTTCGCCCGCAGCCTTTTCAAGATCGACGACATCGCCGAGACCGACCGCGTCGATACGCTGAGCCAAGGTCTGGCCGGCGGCAATCGCCTGGGAGGCGAGGTCATAGGTTGACGAAACGCCGTTGACCGCACGGGCAGCACCTTCGCCATCCCATGCGACGACAATAGACGCACCAGCGCCATTCACGACCTGAAGAACCCGCAACATCGATTTCATCACCCAAATGCTTCCAATATCAACATGGCGTCTCCTGTCGCCATGCCACTCCTCCCATCAGAACCGTCTGGCCCGATGTAGTCATTAATACGACTATTGGATTGGCGGCGGGCTTGTCAAGGATAAGAAAAAGCGCGTTCGCCAATTCCGATATTTTTCAGAAACCCCATTTATCCTGCAGATTCAAACGATTGTTTCCCTCAAAGGTAGAGGGGACGTCGCTCTTTTCAAAATTCGTTCGAAAATAGCGCTTGAAAAAGTAATATTATATGCCAAACCTTGCAGCGTCAGTTCGCTTTCTCATCTCTGGGAGGATTTAAGATGAAAAGAGCTCTCGCGGCAGCTGCAGCCGCTCTCACCCTGTCTTTGGCATCCGGCGTTTCCGCCGCGTCTCTAACGATCGGTTTCTCGCAAATCGGTTCGGAGTCCGGCTGGCGTGCCGCCGAAACCACGGTCACCAAGCAGGAAGCCGAAAAACGCGGCGTCACCCTGAAATTCGCCGACGCCCAGCAGAAGCAGGAAAACCAGATCAAGGCGATCCGTGGCTTCATCGCCCAAAAGGTCGACGCGATCTTCATCGCACCGGTGGTCGCCACCGGCTGGGATGCGGTTCTCAAGGAAGCCAAGGAAGAGAAAATCCCGGTCATCCTGCTCGACCGCGACATCGAATCGCCGAAGGACCTCTATCTGACCGCCGTCACGTCCGACCAGGTGTTCGAAGGCAAGGTCGCCGGCGATTGGCTGGTCAAGGAAATCGGTTCCAAGAACTGCAAGGTCGTGGAACTTCAGGGCACGACCGGCTCTTCGCCCGCCATCAACCGCAAGAAGGGTTTTGAACAGGCGATCGCCGGACATTCCAACATCAAGATCGCCCGCTCGCAGACCGGCGACTTCACCCGCACCAAGGGCAAGGAAGTCATGGAAAGCTTCATCAAGGCCGAGGGCGGCGGCAAGGACATCTGCGCGGTCTATGCCCATAACGACGACATGGCGGTCGGCGCCATCCAGGCGATCAAGGAAGCCGGCTTGAAGCCCGGTTCCGACATCAAGGTCGTCTCGATCGACGCCGTGCCGGACATCTTCCAGGCGATGGCCAAGGGCGAAGCCAATGCGACGGTCGAGCTGACCCCGAACATGGCCGGCCCCGCCTTCGAAGCCCTCAATGCCTATCTCAAGGATAAGAAGGCTCCGCCGAAGTGGATTCAGACGGAATCGAAACTCTATACCGCCAAGGATGACCCGATGAAGGTCTACGAAGCCAAGAAGGGCCTCGGTTACTGACCTCCCGCCGCCCGGCTCTACCCTTACCCCTTAGAGCCGGGCGACTGCAGCAACCGGAGCGGTGCACCTCGCCGCTCCGGTTCTTCGATAGATGCGGGACTTTAGGCATGTCGGATACGAATTCACTTTTGGAAGCCCGGGGCATCGGCAAGGCCTTCCTCGGCATCACGGCGCTCGAGGGCGTGGATTTCACCCTCGAACGCGGCGAGATTCATGCTCTCCTCGGCGAAAACGGCGCCGGTAAATCAACGTTGATCAAGATTCTGACCGGGGTCTATAGCCGCGATCACGGCACCATGCGCCTCGATGGCGCCGAGGTGACCCCGTCGAGCGTCGCGGAAGCACAAGGCCTCGGTATCGGCACCGTTTATCAGGAAGTCAACCTCCTCGAAAACCTGACGGTCGCGGAGAACCTTTTCCTGGGCCGCCAGCCGCGCCGGTTCGGTCTGATCGACCGCCGCGAAATGCGCCGCCGGTCGAAGGCGCTTCTGGAGCGTTACGGCCTCGACATCGATGTCGACGCCCTGCTCTCGTCCTATTCCGTTGCCATCCGCCAGCTTGTCGCCATCGCCCGCGCCGTCGACCTGTCAGGCAAGGTTCTGGTGCTCGACGAACCGACCGCCAGCCTCGATGGCCACGAGGTGGAGATGCTGTTTACCGTCCTTCGCCGGCTGCGCGAGGAAGGCCTCGGCATCATCATCATCACCCATTTTCTCAACCAGGTTTATGCGGTCGCCGACCGTGTCACGGTCTTGCGCAACGGCCGGCTCGTCGGTACCCGCAAGCTCGCCGAACTGCCGCGGCTGGAGCTGATCTCGATGATGCTCGGCCGCGAGCTGCAGCACATCACCCGCGAGCATCAGGCGCAGGAAGAAACCATCGCCTCGACCGCCGAAGCGCCGATCCGCTTCTCGGGCTACGGCAAGCGCGGCAGCGTCGCACCTTTCGATCTGGACATCCGACCCGGCGAAGTGGTCGGCGTCGCGGGCCTGCTCGGCTCCGGCCGCACCGAGACCGCCTTCCTGCTTTTCGGCATCGACCGTGCCGACAGCGGCACCGCGACCGTCGACAACCAGCAGGTCGCCCTCTCCTCCCCGGAAGCGGCGATTGCCAGCGGCTTCGGCTTCTGCCCGGAAGAACGCAAGACCGACGGCATTATCGGCGATTTTTCGGTCGCCGATAACATCGCGCTCGCCGTCCAGGCCCGGCAGGGCTGGGCAAAGCCGATCTCCTCGCGGGAAAAGGCAGCGCTCGCGGAAAACTTCATCAAGTCGCTGGACATCCGGCCGGCCGACCCCAACAGGCAGATGAAATTCCTCTCCGGCGGCAATCAGCAGAAGGCGATCCTCGCCCGCTGGCTGGCGACCGAACCCCGTCTGCTGATATTAGACGAACCGACGCGCGGCATCGATATTGGCGCGCATGCGGAAATCCTGAAAATGATCGAAAAACTCTGTGCCGAAGGCATGTCGCTGGTGGTCATCTCCTCGGAACTGGAGGAACTGACCGCCATCGCCCATCGCGTCATCGTGCTCTCCGATCGCAAACATATCGCCGAACTCAAGGGCGATCGGGTGACTGCCGACAACATCATGCAGGCGATCGCAGCGCCGGCCCACACGGAGGCCGCATGATGGACCGCTTCACCCGCCGGCTGAAACGGCTGGCACCCCAGATCGTCGCGCTTGCAGTCATCCTTGCCCTTATCACGGCAGTCGCACCCGGCTTCCTCAACGTTTCGTTCCAGAACGGCCGGCTCTACGGCAGTTTGATCGATATCCTGGTGCGCGCCGCCCCCGTCGCGCTGCTGACGATTGGCATGACGCTGGTCATCGCCACTCGCGGCATCGATCTCTCGATCGGTGCGGTGATCGCCATCTGCGGTGCAGTCGCCGCGACGCTGATCGCACACGAATATCCGCTGCCGGTCGTGATCCTGATCTCGCTCGGCGTCGGCCTCGCCTGCGGCCTCTGGAACGGCGTGCTGGTCGCCCTGCTCGACATCCAGCCGATCATCGCCACGCTGATCCTGATGGTCGCCGGCCGCGGCATCGCCCAGCTGATCACCGAAGGCGTCATCCTCACCTTCAACAATGACAGCTTTGCAGCGCTCGGTTCCGGTTCGCTCGGCGGCATTCCGATCCCGATCCTTATCTGGGTCTGCGCCGCCCTGATCATCGGTCTGCTGGTCCGCCGCTCGGCGCTCGGCTTCCTGATCGAGGCAACCGGCATCAACCGCCGCGCTGCGACCCTTGCCGGCGTACGCGCCCGCTTCCTGCTGTTCTTCGTCTATGCGATCTCCGGCCTCTGCGCCGCCATCGCCGGCCTGATCGTCACCGCCGATATCCGCGGCGCAGATGCCAACAACGCCGGCCTCTGGCTTGAACTCGACGCCATCCTCGCCGTCGTCATCGGCGGCACCTCGCTGAACGGCGGGCGTTTCTCGATCACCGCATCGCTGATCGGCGCGCTGATCATCCAGTCGATCAACACCGGAATCCTCGTTTCCGGCTTCCCGCCGGAATTCAACCTGATCATCAAGGCCGGCATCATCATGATCGTTCTGACCCTGCAGTCGCCGGCGATCATGGCGTTGCTCGGCTTCGTCAAGGCTCCACGGCGCCGCGACGAAACTGCATCCCGCGAGACATCCCACAAGGCGGAGGGAACGGTCCGATGATCCACACCCGCAACCTGCCCTTCGTCACCACGCTCGGCATCTTCGTCATCGCCTATGCCCTCTGCGTTCTGCAGTTCCCGAACATGCTGTCGACCCGGGTGATCGGCAACCTTTTGACCGACAACGCCTTTCTCGGCATCGCCGCGGTCGGCATGACCTTCGTCATCCTGTCGGGTGGTATCGACCTGTCGATCGGCTCGGTGATCGCCTTTACCAGCGTCTTCGTCGCCGTCCTGGTCGGCTCGCTCGGTATCCACCCGCTCGTCGCTTTCGCTGCAGTGCTGGTCGTCTCGACATTGTTCGGCAGTCTGATGGGCGCCATGATCCGCTATCTGGGCATACCGCCCTTCGTGGTGACGCTTGCCGGCATGTTCCTGGCCCGAGGCGCTGCCTATCTGATCTCGACGGAATCCGTGCCGATCAGCCACCAGATGATCGACACGATCCAGGGCTTCTATTTCCGCTTCCCGGGTGGCGGCAGGCTGACCGCGCTTGCCCTGCTGATGCTGCTGGTGTTCATCGTCGGAGCTTTCATCGCTGGCCGCACCCGCTTCGGCGCCAATGTCTATGCCATCGGCGGCAGCCAGCAATCCGCCGAGCTGATGGGGGTTCCGGTCGGCTCCACGACGGTCGGCATCTATGCGCTGTCCGGCTTCCTCTCGGGCCTCGCGGGCATTGCCTACACGCTCTACACCTCGTCCGGCTATTCGCTGGCGACGGTCGGCGTCGAGCTCGATGCGATCGCAGCCGTCGTCATCGGCGGCACGCTGCTCACCGGCGGCGTCGGCCTGGTCGCGGGAACGTTCATCGGCATTTTGATCCAGGGGCTGATCCAGACCTACATCGTCTTCGACGGTACGCTGTCGTCCTGGTGGACGAAAATCGTCATCGGCATCCTGCTCTTCGTCTTCATTGTATTGCAGCGCGGAATCATCTGGTATTCAAACCGGCGACTGGCCGAGAGCCGGCTGAAGGAGATCTGAGTGGGACTTCTGGAAACGACGATCAGTGGGCGAAAGCGCCGCAGCAACCACGCGCATGTGGTGGCGGAGCTCGGCCGGGGGATCGTTTCCGGCAAGATCCCGGAAGGTTCCCTGCTGCCTGGCGATACCGAGCTCTCCGCCCGTTTCGGCGTCTCCCGCACGGTGTTGCGCGAATCCATGAAGACGCTCTCGGCCAAGAGACTGGTCGAAGCCAAGGCCAAAGTCGGCACCCGCGTGCTCGACAAGGCCAGCTGGAACTTCTTCGATTCGGACGTGCTCGGCTGGCGCTTCGAATCAGGGCTGGATTACGAATTCATCGAGCATCTGGCGGAAATGCGCATGGCGTTGGAACCGGCAGCAGCAGCCGCCGCCGCGCTACGTGCCTCCAGCGATGATATCGTCGCGCTCTACGCGATCGCCGCGAAATTCGACGACCTGTCCCACACGCCGGAAACCATCGCCAAGGTGGACCTGGAATTCCACCTTGCTATCGCCCGGATGTCGGGCAATCCGTTCATGCGCTCGGCAAGCGCGCTGATCGAGGCGGCGCTTGCCATCTCCTTCCAGCTCTCCTCGCCCGCCGCCTCGCCGGAAAAGATCGATGAGGTCGCCACCAACCACCTGCGGATCGCCCATGCGGTCGCCTCGCGTGATCCTGACAGGGCGATCTCCGCCATGCGGCACGTCATCGAGGTCGGCAAGGTCCGCATCGCCAACTCGTTCGAAGTGACCTTGCCGGCCTGAGATAGGTTATCTCGCTTCGAGCGAGATCATCAGGTTGGCGAGCAGGGCGGTGCGCGGCGCAACGCTGCTGACGAAGATATGCTCGTTGAACGTATGGGCGCCGGCACCGTCTGCACCGAGCCCGTCGAGCGTCGGCACACCGAGCGCTGCGGTGAAATTGCCGTCCGAGCCGCCGCCCGTCGCCATTCCTTCGAGCTTGATGCCGAGGCCGTCGGCGATCTCAGCGGCAACATCGAAAAGGCGCTTGCCCTCGTCGGACTGCGCGAACGGCGGACGGTTCATCCGGCCATCGATTTCGAAAGTGATGTCCGGATCGACAGGTTTCATCGCCTCAATCTTGCCCGTGATCTCCCTGGCGATCACGTCGTCGGGAACACGAACGTCAACCTGCAGACGGCATTCCGCCGGCACCGTGTTGCGGCCGGTTCCACCCGCTATCGTCCCGACCGTGACGGTGACGCCGCGTTCGGTATCGTTGAGCGCCTCAAGCTCCAGAACCAGCCGGGCAGCTGCGCGAATGGCACTGCGGCCATCCTGCGGCCTCGTTCCGGCGTGTGAAGCATGCCCCCGCACGGTGACATCGTACATGGCGACCCCTTTGCGGGCGACGACGATCTTGCCGCCGTCGCGGGCGGGCTCGACCACCAGCGTGTAACCGGCGCTTTTCGCCGCCTCTTCCATGAACGCGCGCGACGACAGGCTGCCCATCTCCTCGTCCGGAACGAAGATCAGGTCGATCGGCATCTTGCTGCCGTGCCTGACGGCGAGCTTCATCGCCTCGAGCGCCATCAGCGCGCCGGACTTCATGTCGTAGATGCCGGGGCCATAGAATCTGTCCCCCTCCTGACGCAGCGGCAACTGATTGTCGATCACGCCGACCGCATGCACGGTGTCGAGATGCGCCAGTATCAAAACGGTCTTTTCGTTACTGCCGGCCGGGCGCGGCGAGCGGATCGCCAGGATATCGCCGAAACCGAGCGTGCCCGGCAGCCGTTCAGTCTCCAGACCAGCCGCCTTGCCGATTGCCTCGACCCGATCCGCCAATACATTGACCGCAACCGCATCGAGCGTCGGCGTCTCGATCTCGACCCACTGCTTCAGCTCGTCGATAAGAGCCTTGTCGTCGATGTCTTTGGCGGAAATGGCAAGCGTCATGAGAAATTACCTTGGGCGTTCTTCGGCAGGCGGGGGTGATGCCGCAGAAGGTGCGGCCCGGCCACTATAGTCGGCCAAGCCAGGATCGCCAGACCCGTTGCCGGGATAACCGGCAAAAATCGCAGGCGCCTAAAAAGAGGCACCTCGATCCCAAATCCGGGACCGAACGGCGTATCGTCGCGCGCGACTATGTGACGAGCAGGCTTTGAGGATTTCGCTCAGGCCGTCAGTGCCTTGAAATGCTGGAGCATGCGGGCCGCATCCGGTTCCCGGCCGGTGAACAGCTGAAAAGCGCCGACCGCCTGGAAGACGGCCATGCCGCCGCCATTCAGCACCCGGCAGCCCCGCTCCCTGGCCACTTTCAAAAGCTCGGTATCGAGCGGGAAATAGACGATCTCCGCGACCCAGTGATGCGGCTGGAGAAGCTCCGGCGGCAGCGGCACACCTGGATATTTGGCCATTCCAGTCGGCGTCGCATGGATGATGCCCGAGACATCCCGCATCGCCGAAGCAATATCCGGTGACGCCGTTATGGATGCCTCCGGAAAAAGAACCGACATCGTTTGCACAAGCTGCTCCGCCCGATCGGGCTCGCGGTCGAACACCGTGAGCGCCGTGAGGCCAAGCGACAGGATCGCATAAGCCGTCGCAACGCCCGCGCCCCCGGCGCCGATCTGAACCGCCGCACTCAGATCGGCGCCCGGCAGGCCGCGCCGGAAACTTTCCGCAAATCCCCACCAGTCGGTATTGTGGCCAAACCGCTTGCCGTCCTTCAGCACCACCGTGTTGACGGCGCCGAGCGCCCGCGCCTCGTCGGAGAGTTCGTCGAGATAGGGAATGACCACCTGCTTGCAGGGATGGGTGATGTTCAGACCAATCAGCCCGCGCGCTTCCGCATCGTCCAGGAGATCAGGCAGGCTGCTGGGCGTCAGGCCGAGCAGATTGAGATCGATCAGCTCATACTCGTAGCGGAAGCCTTGAGCTGCACCTTCCTTCATATGCATGGCCGGCGTCAGCGAGGCCTGGATGCCGGCGCCGATCAGCCCGGCCTTCAAGGGTTTCAGCAATGTCTCGGCCATGGGTGTAACGCCTCATTGGATGGAAAAGCCGGTCCGCCTGAAAGACGGACCGGCAGGCATGTTACTTCTTGCGGGCGGCGTCCAGTTCCTTGAAGAGCAGCGACACGGTATCGGCACCCACGTCGGCGCTGAACTTGTCGATCAGCGGCTTCACGGCATCGCGGATCTTCTGGGTTTCAGCGGCGTTGAGCTCGGTGACCTGCATGCCGGTCTTCTTGATCTCGTCGAGCGCTTTGGCATCCGCTTCGCGGGAAACCTTGCGTTGGAAATCGCGTGCTTCCGTCGCAGCCGACTGCAGAATGCCCTTCTCCTCATCGTTGAGGCCGTCCCAGAACTTCTTGCTGATCAGCACGATCTGAGGATTGTACTGATGACGGGTGACCGTCAGGTACTTCTGCACTTCGTAGAACTTGGCGTTGATGATGTTGGCGAACGGATTTTCCTGCCCATCGACCGTGCCGGTCTCAAGCGCGGTATAGAGTTCCGTGTAGGGCAGCGGCACGGCATTGGCACCGAGGCTGTTGAACAGCTCGATCGGGATCGGCGACTGCAGCGTACGGATTTTCAAGCCCTTGATGTCTTCGAGCTTGGTGACCGGGCGGCGGTTGTTGGTGAGGTTGCGGAAGCCGAGTTCCCAATAGGCGAGACCGACGAGGCCTGTCGCCGGCAGCTTGTCGGAAAGGCTCTTGCCGAAGGCACCATCCATCACCTTGTCGGCTTCCTCGCCGCTGTTGAACAGGAACGGCAGGTCGACCGCACCGAACGCCTTGACGTTGCTCGACAGGATGCCCGCGTTCAGCACCAGCATCTCGACCACGCCGCCCTGCAGGGCGGAGACGGTCTGCACGTCGCCGCCGAGCACGCCGCCGGGAAACAACTTGATCTCGATCTTGCCGCCGCTCTTCGCCTTGACGATCTCGGCGAATTTTTCCATGCCGGTGACCTGCGGATGGCCCTTGTTGTTGGCCGCCGCGAATTTCAGCGTATGCGCACGGACTTCGGCGGATGCCGTGCCGGCAAACAGCATCACTGGCAGGGCGATCCCGAGCGCCAGTTTCATCATCGTGTTGAACATGTTTTCCTCCCACTGGATGGCCGGGTCCCCCACGGCCGGTTGATATGCACTTGGCAGAAACTCCCCGGCCTCAATGCCCGAACCAGGCGACCGGCACGGTCACCAGTTGCGGGAAGAGGACGAGAAGGAAGAGAACGATCAGCTCGGCGATCATGAAGGGCATCACGCCCTTCATCAGGTCTTCCATCGACAGCTTGGAGACGCCGCAGATGACGTTGAGGACGGTGCCGACCGGCGGCGTGATCAGGCCGATCGAGTTGTTGATGATGAACAGCACGCCGAAATAGACCGGGTCGATACCGGCCTGCTTGATAATCGGCATCAGCACTGGCGTCATCACCAGAATGGTCGGCGTCATGTCCATGGCGGTGCCGACGACGACGATCAGCACCATGATGGCAAGCAGCAGCAGCGTTTGGTTGTCCATCAGCGGTTCGATGAGCTTGACGAGATCGCCGGGCACGTCGGCAACCGTGATCAGCCAGGCGGAGACCGCCGCGCATGCGACCAAGAACATCACCACCGCGGTGATCTTCGCTGCCGCCACGAAGACGTTGAAGAGTTCGGATGGCGCCAGTTCGCGATAGACGACCATCGATACGAACAGCGAATAGACGGCAGCCACGACGCCCGCTTCGGTCGGCGTGAACACACCGAACTTCAGGCCGACGATGATGATGACAGGCAGCATCAGCGCCCAGATGCTGTCGACGAAGGCCTTCATTCGGAGTTCGCGACTCTGGCGCTTCGGCAGTTCGAACTGCTCCTTGCGGGCGACGATCAGCCAGGCGATGCAGAGTGCCACCGCGATCAGCAGCCCCGGAACGATACCGGCGAGGAAGAGCTTGGTGATCGAGACGCCGCCGACGACGCCGTAGAGGATGAAACCGATCGACGGCGGAATGATCGGGCCGATGACCGAAGCCGATGCCAGAAGACCGCCGGTCCGTGCCGGGTCATGGCCCGATTTGATCATCATCGGATAGAGAAGCGCGCCAAGTGCGGCCGCATCCGCCACTGCCGAGCCGGACAGGCTCGACAACACGCAGGCGGCGAAGATCGCCACGAAACCGAGACCGCCGCGCACATGGCCGACCAGCGCCATGGCGAGATTGACGATACGCTTCGAAAGGCCGCCGGTATTCATCACCTCGCCGGCCAGCAGGAAGAAGGGAACCGCCATCAGCGGAAAGCTGTCGGCGCCGTTCAGCACGTTCTGGGCGACGATCTGGGCGTCGAAAATGTCCATGTACATCATCAGCGCAACGCCGCTGAGGATGAGCGCGAAGGCAATCGGCACGCCGAGCGCCATGGGGCCGAGAAGGGCGCCGAGGAAAATGGTGAGCGTCATCGGTCTCTCCTCAGGCCTTGGTGATGCCGGCGGCGACCGCGGCTTCCGGATGATTGTCGAGAGCCACTTCCTCCTCGCTGTCGCGCACCAGCTGAGCGGTTGCGATATCGATGCGGCCGGTCGCCACCTGGAAGGCATCCCAGAGAATGATGAGGAAGGTCGGAACCCCGAACGCGAGGCCGGCGCCGTAGAACCAGCCCATCGAAATGCCGGTCGCCGGCATGGTCGCTGGCAGGTTGATCAGCGTCTGCGTCCAGCTTCCGCTGATCATCAGCCAGGTGGCGACGAGCATCAGCCCCTGCCCCATCAGTACTGCAATCCTGGCACCTGTCGGCGGTAACCGCTTCAGAAGCGAATCGACGCCGAGATGGCCATGTTCGCGCATCGCGACAACCCCACCAAGGAAGGTAAGCCAGATGAAGAAGACCCGCGACAGCTCTTCTGAAACGGTAATGCCCTGATTGAAGGCATAACGCAGTACGACATTGCCGAAGACCAGCACCACCATGCCTGCCAGAAGCAGGGCTATGACGACCTTCAGCACAAGGAATAAGAAATCGATGATCCGTGTCATTTCCAGTCCTCCCCAGGCTCCGTCATCGGATAGCGACGGTAGCGACTGCAAATACAGTCACCCGTCCAATTCGTTTGACAAGATAGCCTCCGCCGGGACCGCCTCCTCAGGGATCGATCGGCAGAACAATAAAATGTACGAACTAGTGAGTATGTCAAGCGCGATCTATTGAAAGCGACGCGCAAGCCCGTTATGACTTTGGAAAAAATGCGGAAATTCGATGTGAACGATCGAGCGTCCACAATGCCCGCTTCTCTAAGCACGGGCAGTACGCAACGGCAAAGGCGGCTTTGAGGATGGCGGCGAAACGCGAAAACGGCAGGAAAAACGATCCGCAGCGCACCCAGGAAAACATCCTGGACGTGGCGACGGAGGAGTTTGCGACTCACGGGCTTGCCGGCGGCCGCGTCGACGCGATCGCGGAGAAGACCCGCACCTCGAAGCGGATGATCTATTATTATTTCGGCAGCAAGGAAGGGCTTTACCTTGCCGTCCTCGAACGCGCCTACCGCAAGATCCGCACGCTCGAAGAGGACCTGCAGCTTTCCAACCTGCCGCCGGAACAGGCGCTGCGCGTGCTGATCTCGACCACGTTCGACCATGACGAAGCCAACCCGGATTTCGTCCGGCTGGTCAGCATCGAGAACATCCACCACGCCGCCCACATGCTGCGCTCGGACGCGATCCGCGACCTGAACGTCTCGGTCATCGAGACGATTGCCGCGATCCTGGCGCGGGGCGTTACGGGGGGTGTCTTTGCTCGCACGGCCGACCCGATCGACATTCACATGTTGATCAGCGCCTTCTGCTTCTTCCGCGTCTCCAACCGCTACACGTTCGGCACCATCTTCCGCCGAGACCTTTCGGAGCCAGCGACCATGGAGCGCCACAAGGGCATGATCGCCGACGCGGTGATCAGCTACCTGAAGGCTTAGCCTGGTCCGGATGGGCTTTTGCGAAGGGCTTCAATTCGACGCAGCGATCGGCGATCGCGACGAGCCTGGGGCAGGCAGAGAGATCGACGCCCCATCGCCGCGCGTTGTAGACCTGCGGCACGAGACAGATATCCGCCATGCTCGGCCGGTCGCCATGACAGAACGCGCCGGTCGAGGGTGAGTCGAGCAACACTTCGAACGCCGCCAGTCCCTCGCCGATGAACTTCCGCATCCAGGCAACGCGTGCCTCTTCTCCGCCGCCGGTGATCGACATGACATGGGCGCCGACATGCGAATTGCAGACGGGGTGGATTTCCATGGCGATGACATAGGAAAGCGCCCTCACCCGCTGCCGGCCGACAGAATCACCCGGCAGGAAGGCGCCGCCGCGCGTTTCGTCGAGATATTCGATCACCGCCAGCGACTGGGTGAATGTATGCCCGTCGATCTCCAGAACCGGCACCAGCCCCTGCGGATTGCGGGCGAGATGCTTCTCGGCTCGGTGCTCTTTGGCGATGATATCGACCGGGACGGTGCGGAATATTTCGGCGACCATATTGAGGGCGATCCTCAGCCGATAGCTCGCCGAGGACCGCCAGTAATCGTAGAGAACCGTATCGCTCATCCCGCCTTCTCGTATTTCGTCACGGTCTGCTCGATTGCACCGAAGATCGAATGACCCTTGTCGTCCTTCATCTCGATCCGCACCGTATCCCCGAAATGCAGGAACGGCGTCTTTGGAACGCCGAGGTTGATCGTTTCGATGGTGCGGATCTCGGCGATGCAGGAATAACCGGCGCCGCCATCGGCGACCGGCCTGCCGGGTCCTCCATCGAGCTTGTTGGAGACCGTGCCCGAACCGATGATCGTGCCGGCGACCAACGGCCGTGTCTTGGCCGCATGGACGATAAGCTGCGGGAAATCGAACGTCATATCGACGCCGGCATTGGCCCGGCCGAACGGCTTGCCATTCAGGTCGACCTTGAGCGGTAGCGAAAGCTTGCTGCCATCCCAGGCGGAACCCAGCTCGTCCGGAGAGACCGCGACCGGCGAGAAGGCGGAAGACGGTTTCGACTGGAAGAAGCCGAAACCCTTGGCGAGTTCGGAGGGGATGAGCCCGCGCAGAGACACGTCATTGACGAGGAGCACGAGACGGATCGCCTCCCGCGCTTCATCCAGGGAAGCCCCCATCGGCACGTCGCCGACGATCACCGCGATCTCGCCTTCCATATCGGCGCCCCAGGCCTCGTCACCGAGCGGGATCGGATCGCGCGGCCCGAGAAAACTGTCGGATCCGCCCTGGTAGATCAGCGGATCGGTCCAGAAGTTCTCCGGCATGTCGGCATTGCGCGCCCGGCGTACCAGCTCGACGTGATTGACGTAAGCCGATCCGTCCGCCCATTGATAGGCGCGCGGCAGCGGCGATGCCACATCATGTTCATGGAAACGGATGGTCGGCTGCGCACCGGTCTCGATACCGTCCGCCACCCGTTCGAGCCGGGGACCGACATACGCCCAGTCGTCGAGTGCCGCCTGGAGGGTCCGGGCGATGTGACCGACCTCCGAGCACTGGGTGAGGTCTTTCGAGACGACGACCAGACGGCCATCGCGGGTGGAATCCTTCATTGTCGCGAGCTTCATGAATGAGTGTTTCCCGTTTTATCGTTGGTATTGCTCCCAGAATGTGAGCAGATCGCGCAAGAAGGCAACCGTAATGTCGCGCCGCCTCACTTGATCCCCGGCGTACCGTCGAACTTTCGTTCAAGCCCGGACCAGCAATCCACGTAATTGTCCTGCAGCGTCTCCAGTTCGGCTGCGAATTTGGTGAGCTGCTGCGGGAAACGGGTCTCGAACATGAAGGCCATGGTATTCTCAAGCTTGACGGGTTTCAGCTCGCCGTTCGAGGCCTTTTCGAAGCCGGTGAAATCCGGTCCGTGCGGCAGCATCATGTTGTGCAGGCTCATCCCGCCGGGCACGAACCCCTCCTCCTTGGCGTCATAACGGCCATAGATCAGGCCCATGAACTCACTCATGATGTTGCGGTGATACCAGGGCGGTCGGAACGTGTGCTCGGCTACCAGCCAGCGCGGCGGGAAAATCACGAAGTCCACATTAGCTGTGCCCTCTTCTCCAGAGGGTGCTGTGAGAACCGTGAAGATCGACGGATCGGGATGGTCGAAGAGAATAGCGCCGACCGGCGAAAAGGTGCGCAGGTCGTATTTGTAAGGCGTGTAATTGCCGTGCCAGGCCACCACGTCGAGCGGCGAATGGCCGATTTCGGTGACATGGAAGGAGGCACACCATTTTACATGCACCCGGCAGGGCGTTTCCTTGTCCTCGTAGGCCGCCACCGGCGTCTTGAAATCACGCGGATTGGCAAGGCAATTGGCGCCGATCGGCCCACGATCCGGCAGTGTGAACTTGGCGCCGTAATTCTCGCAGATATACCCGCGCCAGACTTTTTCCTCACCGAGCCGGGTCACCTTGAACATCGTGCCCCGTGGGATGATGCAGATCTCCGAAGGCTCCAGGTCCATCTTGCCGAGTTCGGTGAAAACGCGGATCGACCCCGTCTCCGGCACGATCATCATTTCGCCGTCGGCATTGAAGAAATAATCGTCCACCATGTCGGTGTTGAAGACATAGACATGCGCCGCCATGCCTGACTGGGAGAGCGCATCGCCCGCCGTCGTCATCGTGCGGATACCTTCGAGGAAGTTCAGCGTCTCCGTCGGCGCCGGCACAGGGCTCCAGCGAAGCTGGCCGAGCGCCAGCGAATGTTCCGCGATGTGAGGTGCCGTCTTCCACAACGGATAGTCGATCTTCCTGAACCGGCCGGTATGGCGCACGCTCGGGCGGATGCGATAGAGCCAGGAACGCTCGTTGGTGCCGCGCGGCGCGGTGAAAGGCGAACCGGAGAGCTGTTCCGCGTAAAGCCCGTAATTGCATTTTTGCGGGCTGTTCTGCCCCTGCGGCAGGGCACCGGGCAGGCTCTCGGTTTCGAAATCGTTGCCGAAGCCGGGCATATAGGCGAGCGTTTCGACATTCGCCCCGGTGAATTGCGTGGCGTTCGGATCGATCTTGTCCAGCATGGCTTGTTTCCTCCCATGATGACGATATGGTTGCAAACGTAACCATTATTTTTGTAACCATCAACGCCCGATCAACGTCATGACGACTGATAGTTTCGCCCTCGAACAGTTTCTCCCCTACAGGCTCAACCGCGCCGCCGAATTCGTCGGCCTGCGTTTTGCCGCCCATTACAAAGCGAAATACGGCATGACTCGGCCGGAATGGCGCACGCTTGCAGCACTCGGCAGTTCGGGCCGCATGACCTCGAAAGCTGTCGGCAGTCATTCCTCCATGCACAAAACCAAGGTCAGCCGCGCCGTCTTCGCGCTCGAACAACGCCGCTGGCTGAAGCGCAGTCAGGACGATGCAGACCGGCGGGTCGAGCATCTGGAACTGACCGCCGCCGGGCAGCAAGCCTATCGGGAGCTGATCGAGCTCGCCCGCCGCTATCAGACCGAACTGGAGGCGGAATTCGGCGAGAGCGGCATCGAGGCTTTGTCGAACGGCCTTGCCGCAATCGAGCAGGTCATCCGCCGCTCGGGCAAGGGAAAGCCGTCGGAGCCGGACGATCTTTAAGACTTGGCGGGCTTTTGAATCGGAATCCCACCAAAATCCTTCAACACGCTGAGAACGATCGATGTTTTGACATGCTGCACGCTCTCGTGCGGCAACAATATGTCGTTGACGAAATGGGAGAGGCCCGCCAGATCGCGCGTCACCACCTTCAGGTGATAGTCCATCTCGCCGGTCAGCGAGAAACATTCGAGCACTTCCGGCAGGTCCTCGACAAGGCGCGCGAACCGCTTGGCATTGTCCCGGTTATGGGTGGCGAGCGTCACGGCGATCACGACCAGAAGGTCCAGGCCGAGTTTCTGGCGGTTTAGGTGTGCACGATAGGTCTGGATGAACCCCTCGCCCTCGAGCCGCGCCCGGCGGCGCGAACATTGCGACGGCGACAGCGCGACGAGTTCCGACAATTCGTTATTGGTCAGCCGCCCATCAGTCTGCAGATGGCTCAAGATCTTCAGGTCATATCCGTCCAGCGCGTCCATCGTGCATGCAACTCCTCAAATCCGCACACTTCATGCACAAATCGAGCAGAACATCGCCAAGATTGCAAGCACAATGCGTCCGTCCTGCATCATCATGATGATCGAATGACAGGAGGAGTTTGCCATGGGTCCTTTCCCGCACGACGCACCGGTTTCGCAGATTACCGCCGATAACCCGGCCGGCACCGACGGTTTCGAATTCGTCGAATTCGCCCATCCCGAACCGCAGAAGCTGGAAGAGCTGTTCACCCGCATGGGCTACAGGCCGGTGGCGAAACACAGGACGAAGAACATCACCGTCTGGCGCCAGGGCGACATCAATTACATCGTCAATGCCGAGCCGGGCAGCCACGCCATGCGCTTCGTCGATGAGCACGGCCCCTGCGCGCCGGCGATGGCCTGGCGCGTCGTCGATGCCAAACACGCCTTCGACCACGCGGTCGCCAAGGGTGCCACGCCTTATGAGGGGAAGGACAAGACGCTCGACGTGCCGGCCATCGTCGGCATCGGCGGTTCGCTGCTCTATTTCATCGAAACCTATGGCGAGAAGGGGTCGGCCTATGAGGCCGAATTCGAGTGGCTGGGCGAACGCAATCCCAGGCCCGAAGGCGTCGGTTTCTATTATCTCGACCACCTGACCCACAACGTCTATCGCGGCAACATGGACAAGTGGTGGGATTTCTACCGCGAACTCTTCAATTTCAAGCAGATCCACTTCTTCAACATCGACGGCCGCATCACCGGCCTCGTCAGCCGGGCGATCACCTCGCCCTGCGGCAAGATCCGCATCCCGCTGAACGAGTCGAAGGACGAGACTAGCCAGATCGAGGAATTCCTGAAGAAGTACAAGGGCGAAGGCATCCAGCACATCGCGGTCGGCACCGACGGCATCTACGAAGCGACCGACAAGCTCGCCGAAAACGGGCTCAAATTCATGCCCGGCCCGCCGGATACCTACTATGAAAAGTCCGGCGCCCGCGTGCACGGCCATGACGAACCCATCGACCGCATGAAGAAACACGGCATCCTGATCGATGGCGAAGGCGTGGTCGATGGCGGCATGACCAAGATCCTGCTGCAGATCTTCTCGAAAACGGTGATCGGCCCGATCTTCTTCGAATTCATCCAGCGCAAGGGCGACGAAGGGTTTGGCGAAGGCAATTTCCGCGCCCTGTTCGAATCCATCGAGGAAGACCAGATCCGCCGCGGCGTCCTGAAGCCGCAGCAAGCTGCCGAATAACAAGAGCAGTTCCAGAGGGTGCGAAAGCCCGGCGGTCATTCTGCCGGGCTCCTCGTGCCAGAAGCTCTGCCGGTTCAGGGATTGATCGGGAAAACCTCGCCATGGGTGGCAACGTAGAATTCGCCTTCCGGCGTCACCCAGCCGCGGAACATGCCGTCCGTATTGTAAGGCGCGGTGATCGAGCCGTCGGCGCCGACCGCCACCAGACCAGCCCCGATATCGTGCTGCTTCAGGTCCTCCTGGATGACCTTTGCGGCCGCCTTCTCAAGGCTCTCGCCGAGATAGGAGACGCGGGCCGCCACTTCATGGCCGACGGCGTAACGCATGAAATATTCGCCCTTGCCGGTGCCGGAAACGGCGCAGGCCCCGTCCCGTGCGTAAGTTCCGGCGCCGATGATCGGCGTGTCCCCAATGCGGCCTTCCGGCTTGTTGTTATAGCCGCCGGTCGAGGTCGCCGCCGCCAGATGCCCGGCCCCGTCGAGCGCCACGGCACCGACGGTGCCGTGCTTTTCAGACTCGCTGGCTTTCGCCGCCGTGCCCGCAGCGGCATGCACCTTCATCGCCGCCAGCGCCTTGACGCGGCGCTCGGTGGTGAAATAGTCCGGCTCGACCATATCGAGCCCCGCCTCGCGGGCGAAATCGTCGGCCGCTTCGCCGCCGAGCAGGATCGCATCGCCCTTTTCCATGATCTTGCGCGCCGCCTTGATCGGATTGCGGATGCGTCGCACCAGCGTCACCGCGCCGGCCTCGAGCGTGCGGCCATCCATGATCGAAGCGTCGAGTTCATGCTTGCCGTTGGTGTTGAGGGCCGCGCCATAACCGGCGTTGAAATGCGGCGAATCTTCCATGACAACCACAGCCGCCTGCACCGCGTCGAGCGCCGCGCCACCTGCGGTCAGGATTGCCCAGCCGGCTTTCAGCGACCGTCCGAGATCGACCCGGGCCGCCGCCCATTCCTCGTCGCTCAGGTCGAGCTTCGCCATGACGCCGCAGCCGCCGTGGATCGCCAGCGCAATCTTTCCCATCGATCCTTCTCCCCGTCTGAACTTGAAGGCTTTCAGAAAAACGGCCGGGCGAGAGGCCCGGCCGGTAGCTCGCAGATTGGGATGGCTTATTTCGCCGGGCGGATGTTCATCGCCAGCGTGTCCTCGTCGGAACGGGGAACGATGGTAATGCCCTTCTTCATGCCCCAGGCCGAGACGGTCGAGGCGATAGCCAGGTAGGGCCGATCGGTCGATACCAGCGCATTGGCATCCATCAGGAACTTTTCACGCTTCTTTGGGTCCATCTCGACGGCGGCGTCTTCGATCAGCTTGTCCATCGTCTTGTTGGCATAACCGCGCAGATTGAAGGCACCAAGCTTTGTATTCGGGTCGTTGCTATGGGCGAGCGACGACAGCGTGTAGTTCGATTCACCCGTCAGCGTGCCCCAGCCCGACATGGTCATTGAGTAGTCGCCGCGTGTGTTGGCCGGGAAGAACACGGCGCCCGGCTGAGAGTTCGCTTCCACCTGGATGCCGACTGCGGTCAGCATCTGGGCGATCGTCGTGCCGACATCCTTGTCGCCCGGCAGGCGGTCGTTGGTGAACGAGAAGGTCACCTTGAAACCGTTCGGATAACCCGCTTCGGCCAGCAGCTTCTTAGCCTTTGCCGGATCGGCCTTGGTGGATTTGACGGCCGGGTTCCAGCCGAAGATGTTCGGCGTCACGAGTTGGGACTGGACGGTGCCCATGCCCTCCATGGCGATCTCGGTGATCGTTTCGCGGTCGATCGCAAGATCGAAGGCTTCGCGCACCTTGGGATCGAGGAAGGGGTTCTTCGGCAGCGGCGAGCCGTCCTTGGCGCTCACCTGCGGCGGCTTCTCACGAAAGTCGAAGGCGATATTGAAGAGGTAGACGCTGTTCTGGCGCACGACTGTGAGCTTGGAATCCTTTTCCAGCGTCGGGACGTCGGAGGCAGGGATGCGCGAGATCAGGTCGACCTGGCCGGCTTTCAGCTGCGCAACGCGGGCCGCATCGTTCGGGATCTCCTTGCGGGTGACCTTGTCCCAGGGTTCCTTCTCGCCCCAGTAGCCGTCGAACTTCTGCAGCACGAGCTGTTCTTTCGGCGTCCAGGAGACGAACTTGTAGGGGCCGGTCCCAATCGCCGCCTTGCCGGAATTGAAGCCTTCCGAAGCCTTGTCGGCGTTGGCGGAAAAATCCTTGGCAGCCGTGTGCGACACGATGAAGAGGCGAATGAAATCGTTCGGCAGGTTTGGCGCAGGACCGTCTGTCTTGATCCGGATCGTCAGCGGGTCGACGATCTCGATGCCCCGCACGCGGCGGACATAGATGGTGGTCGGGTTCGGGCCGGTAACGGCCGGAATACGCTCGATCGAGAATTTCACGTCCTCGGCCGTGAAATCGGAACCGTCATGGAATTTGACGCCCGGGCGAAGCTTGAACTCCCAGGTCGTGCTGTCGACGGCCGTCCAGCTGGTTGCAAGGCCCGGCTCGAGTTCGAGGTTGTTGCCGGATTTCACCAGCGAGTCGTAGATATGCTTGACCGCTTCGGCATGGGTGCCGGCCGCAGTGAAATGCGGGTCGACCGACAATGGGCCGGCGCGCACACCGATCGTCAGGTCGGCGGCAAGTGCCGCACCCGAAACGCTGCCGAGCAATACGGCGGCGAGAGCCGCCGTGCGGAATGTCTTCAAAATCGTCATTGTTCGTTCTCCTCTATATTTATCATTGGGGGCCAGTTGGGTGAGTCCACGACGACTTTCGCCAGCAGTTCGGAGAGCATCAGCTTTTCGGCAGGCGTCAGCCCTGACAGCATGACCTTTTCGCGCTCCACCATCGGCTGCATGGTTTCGTCGACAATGCGCTTTCCTTCGTCGGTGATGTAAAGGACGAAGCTTCGAAGATCCGCCGCATCGACCTCGCGCCGGATGATGTTCTTGTCGACGAGCTTCTGGATCGCCCGGCTCATCGTATTCTTGGGGAAACCGGAGGAGCTGCTGATGGCGCTTGCCGTCAGTCCGTCGGAAAGGCCGAGCGAATAGAGAACCACGAATTCCGGCCGGGCGAGCCCGTACTCTTTTTCGATCCAGCGATAGATCGGCTCGTTGAACAGCAGCGCCAGGAAATTGATGCGGAAGGAAAGCCAGCAGGGGTTCTGCCACAGCTTCACGGATACCAGATCATCGACGCCGTGACTGCCGGCCGCGGCCTTGCCACCCTGCCTGAGGAGCGCATCGAAGGATGAGATTTCCAATTGCAATGCCGTCAGCTCCTGAAGAAATCCTACCCGGATTTTGTTCCGTATGGAACTTGACGATAGCTTATTTGGCTGTCAATCTCTTTTTTTAGTTCCGTATGGAACTTTGCACTTGATCGGCGCAGCGCCTGTCAAGGCACATTTTTTGTGCGCAAGCGTGAGATCTTGGTCAAATTTTGCGCAGTAGGGATGCAGGTGGAAATTTATGAAGATCGCGGACATGAACTGGATGCAGGTGGAGGAACGGACGGTCGAGGATGACCGCTGCATACTTCCGATCGGCAGCGTCGAGCAGCACGCCTATCTCAGCCTCGCGACAGACATGATCCTTGCCGAAAAGGTCTCGCTCGATGCGGCAGCCCCGCTCGGCATTCCGGTTTTCCCGGTCCTCCCCTACGGCCTCGCCTCGTCGTTTGCGACCTTTCCCGGCACGCTGACGCTGACGCTCTCCACTTATATCGGCGTGATCCGCGACCTGATGGACAGCATCCATCGCTCCGGCTTCCGCCGCATCCTGATCGTCAATGGCCATGGCGGCAATACCCCAGTGACAGCCGTCATCTCCGAATGGCTGAATGCGCATCCTGATGCCTCTGTGAAACTCCATGACTGGTGGCGGGCGCCCAAAACCTGGGCAAAGGTGCAGGAAATCGATCCGGCCGCCTCGCACGCCTCCTGGATGGAAAATTTCCCCTGGACGCGCACGACCGACCAGCGTCAGCCGACCAACGCCAAACCGAAGGTGGATTTCGCCGGCCTCGCCCGCGTCGACGCGGCCCGCAAGCGCGCACTCCTCGGCGACGGAAACTATCACGGCCTCTATCAGCGGCCCGACGAGGACATGCTGGCGATCTGGGACGTGGCCGTCGCGGAAACCCGCGAACTTCTCGAAAACGACTGGCACTGACGTCCAGGCCCTTCGGCGCTTGGCTCCACGAAACCCGCAGAAGACGGGACAGAGGGATAAGACGGGGAACATATGTTAGGTTTCATCTTGCAGCGTGTGTGGCAGGCGGCGATCGTGGTCATCGCCATGTCGGCGCTGGTCTTCTGCGGCGTCTATGCCGTCGGCAATCCCATCGACGTGCTGATCTCTCCGGATGCGACGCAGGATATTCGCGCCGCGGTGATCGCCCAATACGGGCTGGACCAGCCGCTCTGGCGTCAATATTTCGCCTTTCTCGGCAGGCTGATCGAAGGCGATTTCGGCCGCTCGCTCGTCTACAGCATGCCGGTCAGCCAGCTCATCCTCACCCGCCTGCCGGCGACGCTGGAACTGACGCTCGCAGCCGTTCTTTTTGCCAGCCTCGTCGGCATCCCGATCGGCATGTATGCCGGCTACCGGCCGCACAGCCTGGTTTCCCGTGCCATCATGGCGATCTCGATCCTCGGCTTCTCGGTGCCGACCTTCTGGTTCGGCCTGATGCTGATCATGGTGTTTGCCGTGCAATGCGGCTGCATGCCGGCCGGCGGACGCGGCGAGACGGTGAGCCTGTTCGGCGTCGATTTCAGTTTCCTCACCGGCGACGGGCTTTCGCATCTCGTGCTGCCGGCGCTGAACCTCGCACTTTTCAAGTTCTCGCTGATGATCCGGCTCGCCCGTGCCGGTACCCGCGAACTGATGCTGAGCGACACGGTGAAATTCGCCCGCGCCGCCGGCCTGTCGGAATTCACGGTGCTGAGCCGGCATGTGCTGCGGCTGATCTCCATTCCGCTCGTCACCGTCTTCGGTCTGGAACTCGGCTCGACGCTCGCCTTTGCGGTCGTCACCGAAACCATCTTTTCCTGGCCCGGCCTCGGCAAGCTGATCATCGACAGCATCACCTCGCTCGACCGGCCGGTCATGGTCGCCTACCTGATGCTCGTCGCCTTCCTGTTCATCGTCATCAACCTGATCGTCGATCTCACCTACGCGCTGCTCGATCCGCGCCTGCGAAAGGGACGTGCCTGATGCGCGACACTCTGCTTGGCCGCTTCCTCGAGGAATTTTTTCGCAACAAGATCGCGACGGGCGCCGCGATCGTCGTTTTCCTGATCGTCCTGACCGCGATCATCGCGCCGCTAGTCACCCCGCAGGACCCGTATGACCTGACCAGCCTGGTGCTGCGCGATGCCCGGCGTGCGCCGGGTTATGTCGGCATCGGCGGCTACACCCATTGGCTCGGCACGGATTCGCAAGGCCGCGACCTCCTGTCGGCGATCATCTACGGCCTGCGCATCTCGCTGCAGATGGGCGTGATTGCCGGCGGTATCGCCTTCGTCATCGGCGCGGTGGTCGGCTGCTCGGCGGCCTATATCGGCGGCCGGTTCGAAAGTCTGGTGATGCGCATCGTCGACCTGCAGCTGTCCTTCCCGGCAATCCTGCTCGCCTTCGTGATCGCAGCCCTTCTCGGACAAGGGCGTTACCAGCTGATCATGGCACTGATCTTCGCGCAGTATGCCTATTTCGCCCGCACCGCTCATGGCGCGGCGTCAGCCGAACGGCAGAAGGATTATGTCGAGGCCGCGCTCTCCATACCGCTGTCGCCCTGGCGCGTCGTGGTCAAGCACATCCTGCCGAACTCGCTGCCACCGCTGATCGTCGTTGCAACGGTGCAGGTGGCGAGCGCTATTTCGCTCGAAGCCACCCTCTCCTTCCTGGGCGTCGGTCTGCCGCCGACCGAACCGTCGCTCGGCATGCTGATCGCCAACGGGTTCCAGTACCTACTCTCCGGCCGCTACTGGATCTCGATCTATCCCGGCGTGGCGCTGATCCTGTTCATCGTTTCGCTCAACCTCGTCGGCGACCAGATCCGCGACCAGCTCAACCCGAGGCTCCGCCGATGACCGAAACGACGAGTGCTCCGCTTCTCGAAGTCACCAACCTCAGGACCTGGTTTCCGAGCGGCCGCGGTGAAATCAAGGCGGTCGACGGCGTCTCGTTCTCGCTGACGCCGGGCGAAGTCCTCGGTCTGGTCGGCGAATCCGGTTCCGGCAAGTCGATCACCGGCTTCTCGATCATCGGCCTGATCGACGAACCCGGCCGCATCGTCGAAGGGTCGATCAAGCTCGAAGGCCGCGAACTCATCGGCCTGCCCGCTCATGAACTGCGCGCCATCCGCGGCAAGACCATTTCGATGGTGTTCCAGGACCCGATGATGACCCTCAACCCTGTCCTGAGCATCGGCACCCAGATCAGGCTGGCGCTCGAAGCGCATGAAAACATCAGCGCATCGGATGCGCGGGAACGAGCGATCAAGGCGCTCGCCCAGGTCCGGATCAGCGAGCCGGAACGCAAGGTGGATTTTTTCCCGCACCAGTTTTCCGGAGGCATGCGCCAGCGCGTGGCGATCGCCATCGCCCTGCTGCACCGGCCGAAACTCATCATTTGCGACGAACCGACGACGGCGCTCGACGTGTCGATCCAGGCGGAAATCCTTGCCGAGATGAAGGAATTGGTGGCCGAACTCGGCACCGCGCTGATCTGGATCAGCCATGATCTCGCGATCGTCTCGTCGATCGCCGACCGCGTCGCGGTGATGAGGTTCGGTAATATCGTCGAAATCGGCCCGGCGCTCGGCGTGCTCACCCGCCCGCAGCACGACTACACCAAGGCGCTGCTCGACGCGCTGCCGTCGCGCGCCAAGCCCGGCCAGTTGCTGCTGCGCGGCAGCGGCATTGCGGATGCGGCCCCGCCGCCGCGCAAGTCGGCGACGTTGAACCTGCCGCCGCTCGGAAGCCCTTATCTGGTCATCGACAACGCGATGAAGCGCTTCGAAAAACCAACGGGCCTTTTTAGAAACCTCGCGATCAAGTCCGGCATTTCCCAGCCGATGCCGGTCGTCCAGGCGGTCGACGGCGTCTCGATCACGCTGAAGCGCGGCGAGGTGCTCGGCCTCGTCGGCGAATCCGGTTCCGGAAAATCGACACTCGGCCGCATGGCGGCAGGCATCACGATTCCAACCTCCGGCACGATCCGTCTGAACGGCAAGCCGGTCATGAGTGACGGCCGCAATGCGCGAAAAATCACCACCCGCATCCAGACGATCTTTCAGGATCCGTTCGCCTCGCTCAACGGCCGCATGCGGATCGGCGATATCATCGCCGAAGGTCCGCTCGCCCATAAGCTGGTGACGCGAGCCGAAGCGTCGGTCTACGTCAAGGAATGGCTGGCAGCGGTCGGGCTCGATCCCACCTTTGCCAACCGTTTCCCGCACCAGTTCTCCGGTGGCCAGCGGCAGCGCATCGCGATCGCCCGTGCTCTCGCCATGCAGCCGGATGTGGTCGTCTGTGACGAGCCGGTTGCGTCGCTCGACGTGTCGATCCAGGCGCAGATCATCAACCTGTTGATCCGCCTGCGCGCCGAGCTCGACCTTTCGCTGATCTTCATCAGCCATGACCTGTCCGTCGTCCGGCATCTCTGCGACCGCGTCGCGATCATGTATCGCGGCAAAATCGTCGAGGAAGGCGTGGCCTCTACGATCTATGCCGATCCGCAGCACGATTATACCAAGCGGCTGCTCGCCGCCGTGCCGGTCCTGCCGGAGGCGGCCGAATAAAAAGGGAGAACGGGATATGGAACCCTGGGAGTGGGACGAGGCCACCTGGCGCGGCAAGGTCAACAAGGTGCGCGCCGGCCGCTCGCTGAAGCCGAAAGCCTGGAAGGACGGCGCGCGCTGCGCGGTCGCCCTTTCCTTCGACAGCGACCATGAGACCAACGAACTTCGCGACGGCGGCGAATCGATCGGCCGCATGTCCCAGGGGCAATACGGCAACCGCATGGGCGTGCCGCGCATCCTCGAAACGCTGAAGAATGCCGATGTCCGGGCGACCTTCTTCGTGCCGGCGGTCGCGGCCCTCCTCTATCCCGACGAACAGCGGCGCGTCATCGCCGAGGGCCACGAGATCGGCCTGCACGGCTGGATTCACGAGGTGAACACCAAGGTGCCCGCCGACAAGGAACGCGAGTTGCATTTCCGCGCCGCCGATACGCTCGAAAAGATCACCGGCATCCGCCCCGTCGGCATGCGCACGCCCTCCTGGGACTTTTCCTACGAGACGCTGAAGATCGAGCGTGAACTCGGGCTGATCTACGATTCCTCGCTGATGGCCGACGACGATCCGTACGAACTGGTCGAGGACGGCGAGCCGACCGGTCTGGTCGAACTGCCGGTCGAATGGATCCGCGACGACGCGGTCTATTTCAACATGAACCGGTTTACCGCGCTGCGCCCCTATACCCCGCCGACCTCGGTGCTCGATATCTTCAAGCGGGAATTCGACCGCGCCTATATCGAGGGCGGGCTGTTCCTTCTGACCATGCACCCGCACGTGTCCGGTTACCGCTCGCGCATCTTCGTGCTGGAGGAGCTGATCAAGCATATCCAGGCCCACGAGGGCGTCTGGTTCGGCACCCATGCGGATATCGCCCGTTTCGCGAAGGAGAATGGTGGTGCGTGATGTGTCCCGCAAGGTTGCTCTGATAACCGGCGGCGGACGCGGGATCGGACGGGGCTGCGCGCTTGATCTTGCCCGTCACGGCTTCGATATCGTCCTCGTCGACCTGATCGAAGAAGACCTTGCCCGCACGGCGCACGAAATCCGCGACCTCTCCTGCGACGTCCTGACATTCATCGCCGATGTCCGTGACCATAAGCGCGCGGCGGAAATCGTACGCGAGGTGGATGAGAAATGGGGCCGGATCGACGTCCTGTTCAACAATGCCGGCCGGTCTATGGCGAAAGGCATCGAGGAGATTTCCGAGGAGGAATTCGACGCGACGATCGGCATCAACCTCAAGGGCGCCTTCAACTATATCCAGCCGACGGTGCCCGTCATGCGCCGCAACGGCGGCGGACGGATCGTCAACATGTCATCGATGAACGCCCATACCGGCGGCGTCACCAGTGCGGTCAGCAAGTTTTCCTATACGGCAGCCAAGGCCGGCATTCTCGGCATGACAAAGGCACTCGCCAAGGAACTCGGCCCGGAGATCGTCGTCAACGCGATCTGCCCCGGCGTCATCAAGACCGAGCGCTCGAACGCGATGATCGAAGCCCGCGAGGCGCAACTCGCAGCCGGCATCACGCTGAAGCGAGTCGGAACGCCGCAGGACGTCGCAAGCGTCGTCACCTTCCTCGCAACATCCGAACCGAACTTCCTGACGGGTCAGGACATCCAGATCGACGGGTTCCAGTGGGTCCGCTGATCCCTTAGTTCCGATCGATGAGGATTTTCATGATCGCCACCCGCTCGGGCAGTTCAACGAGATAATGCGGATCTCGGTCGAGATGATGCACCTTGTTCGGATCGCCGCCGGTGAACGCCGCCATGGATTGGAAGTCCGGCCAGTAGGATGTCGTCACGAACTCCGTTTCGTCGCCGAGGTCCTCTCGGAAGAGCTGGACCGCAAGCGCGGTCTTGACGAGCGGTGGAATGCCTGTTTCGAGTAGATAAGCCTCGTATTCGTCGGCAATTGTGGTGCGTGTACGCCCCCGCCAGATCCTCGCAATCGTCGCCTTTGTGCTCATGGGATGCTCCTCATATCTGGGATGCTTCTCATATCCAATTTTCGGAGCAACTAGAGCCGGAGCAGCATTTGCCAATGGGGCCGCGCTAACCCCTTCCCCGCCCAGGCGCGATGAAGGCGGCGATGGCCGCCTCGTCTAATCCGGCCTCCAGCAGGAAGCGCTGGGAAAACTCGGCAGCGGAAGCTTTCATCGCGTCGTTCGGGCGGATCAGGTGGAAGGCGACGTGGTGGTCGATGGCTCTCTCGGATACGACGACGACCCGGCCGGAGGCAAGTGCTGCGTCCGCGAGCGGCGGCCGGGCGAGCGCGATGCCGAGGCCATGCGCGCAGGCGTCGATCACCAGGTTATAATCCTCGAACCGCCGGTCCTGCCCGCGCGGCACGTAATCGAGATTTTCGACGGCCAGCCAGCGCCGCCAGGCCTCGACATTGGAATCGTGCAGGATCGGCAGCTCCAGCAGAGATTTTGCATCTGACCTCCCACGGAGACGTTCGGCGATGACCGGAGCGGCGATCGGCACCAGCTTCTCCTGCCAGAGCGGCAGGCTGCGCACGCCGGCCCATGGCCCCTTGCCGCAACGGATTGCCAGGTCGATGCCCTCGCTGAAATCCGCCAGCCGATGTTCCAGAACGAGCTCCAAATGGATGTCGCTAGCTGTTTGATCCCGGCATTTGATGGTGCATCATTTTCCTTGGCATGGAGGGAAGCACTATGGGCCAGGTTTTACATGGGAGCGCCACGACGACAGAGGCAGTCCGTCGAGCAATACAGAATAGTGAAGAGAGCCTGAGAGCGCTTTCGAAGCGGTATGGGATCAACCAGAAGACG
>NZ_JALBGV010000055.1 GCF_023006505.1 Neorhizobium sp. SHOUNA12A | reverse complement strand
ATCCCGCCGGCATCACCGCCGGCGCCATCGCCTTCGGCGCCGGCACGGCCGGGCTGCCCCTGGCGGAACTCGGCCAAGCTGCGGTCAACACGCACCTGCTGGTGATCATCTCGTCGCTGGTGGGGACGGCGCTGTCCTTGCTGGTGGCGAGGCCGACAAATGCGGAGTGATCAGGCGATCTGTAGTCCGAGATGTTCGACCATCGGCAGGTAATCCTTGTCCCTATGCAACAAGCGGTGGCCGCGCTCGATGCAATAGGTGCCGATAATCATATCTATCGTCTTCCGCACGGTGACGCCTCGATCCCGAAGAAGCCGGTAATTGGTCGCCGCCTTTACTGCAAGTGAGGGCGACAGCATTTGAGCAGCGGGAAAGTCGCGGAAGTTTTGTTCGATCCAACGGGCTTGATGGTAATCGCGAGCGCCCTGGAGCACTTCGAGCATGATGATATCGCCGACAAGAACAGTGCCCTGGGCTATGAAGGAGCGCAGTCTACCCGCGACATCGACATCGTCTTTTCGAAATAACGAAATCCAGACTGAGCTGTCGGCGACGATCATTCGCGGCCCTCTAAGCCCCAATCGGCAAAGCGCAAGGAGTCTTTCCGCATGTCATCGAGATCGCCATCCCAGCCGATGCCTTCGAGATTGTCGACCGCGCGCATCTGCCTGCGGATACGAACGAGATCCTTCAATGCCTGCTCCACCGTCGCCTTCTTCGTCGGCAGGCCGGTCAGTTCCATTGCTTCGGTGATCAGTTCATCATCGAGTTCGATATTGGTGCGCATAGCCACCTCGTGTGTATGAATTCCGAAAATTATACACCAAGGTGGCTGGCCTTACAACATCACTGAAACGCCGTCTCGTAAAAGCTTCTCAGCTTGCGCGAATGCAGTGTCTCGGTCGGCATAGCCGCAAGCTTCTGCACGGCGCGGATGCCGATCTGCAGGTGCTGACTGACCTGGGTGCGGTAGAAGGCGGTTGCCATGCCGGGCAGTTTCAGTTCGCCGTGCAGCGGCCGGTCGGATACGCAGAGCAGCGTCCCATAGGGCACGCGGAAGCGGAAACCGTTGGCGGCGATGGTCGCCGATTCCATGTCCAGCGCGATGGCGCGCGACTGGGAAAGCCGCTTCACCGGCCCGCGCTGGTCGCGCAGTTCCCAGTTGCGGTTGTCGATCGTCGCGACTGTACCAGTGCGCATGATCCGCTTGAGCTCGAAGCCCTGGTAGCCGGTGACTTCTTCAACCGCGCTCTCCAGCGCCTGCTGCACCTCGGCAAGCGCCGGGATCGGGATCCACACCGGCAGGTCGTCGTCGAGCACATGGTCTTCGCGCACATAGGCATGCGCCAGCACATAGTCACCCAAGCGCTGGCTGTTGCGCAGGCCGGCGCAGTGGCCGACCATCAGCCAGGCATGCGGACGCAGCACGGCGATATGGTCGGTGATCGTCTTGGCGTTGGAAGGCCCGACGCCGATATTGACGAGCGTGATGCCCGCATGGCCCTTCTTCTTCAGGTGATAGGCAGGCATCTGGGGCAGGCGGACGATCGCATCGGTTTCCGGCTTGTCGCTGCCGGCAAGCGTGACGATATTTCCGGGCTCCACGAAGGCCGTGTAGCCATCGCCGCCCTTTGCCATCATCTCCCGGGCCCAGGCCGCGAATTCGTCGATGTAGAACTGGTAGTTGGTGAACAGCACGAAGTTCTGGAAATGATCGGCGCTGGTCGCCGTGTAGTGGCTGAGCCGCGCCAGCGAATAGTCGATGCGCTGGGCGGTGAACGGCGCAAGCGGCGCCGGCTCGCCAGGCACCTGGTCGTATTCCCCATTGGCGATCAGGTCGTCGGTATTGTTGAGATCCGGCGTGTCGAAGAGATCGCGCAGCGAGATGTCGGCGAGCGAACTGGTCGCCGACGCTTCCACATGCGCACCTTCGCCGAAAGCGAAATGCAGCGGGATCGGCGTGGTCGATTCGGAAATCGTCACCGGAACGCTGTGGTTGCGCATCAGCAGGCCGAGCTGTTCCTTGAGGTAATGCCGGAACAGTTTTGGCCGGGTGATGGTCGTCGTATAGACGCCGGGGGACGACACATGGCCGTAGGAGAGGCGCGAGTCGGCGTGTCCGAATGAGGTCGTCTCGATGCTGACCTGCGGGTAGCAGGCGCGGTAGCGGCCGGTCACGGCGGCGCCGTCGGCAAGCGCTCCGAACGCCTCGATCAGGAACCGCGTGTTGCGCTCGTAGAGCTCGGTCAGGGCATCGACCGCCTCGACCGGATTGTCGAAGGCGCGCGGCTCGACCGGGCTCGGGCTGATGAAGGAAAGCGGGGATAGGGAAAAGATTCGTGTGTTCATGCGCTATTATAGTGGGAACTCAATAACAATCAAACGACGTCGGAAGACTCCTGCCGGTTGATCCATGAGTTTTCAAAGCGCGGCGACGCAGTTTGGCGTCGCGGGATGGTAACAGGGCACGGTCGTGCCGAGATGCACGCGCAGATCGTTGCGTGCCGGAGCTGCGACAAGCGCGGCAAAGGCAAATGCGAAAATGGTCATGATCAGCGTTACGATTGTCAGGCGACGTGCGAGGACGGTCATGGTTCTCTCCCCAAAGCCAATGGCGGCAGAATAAAGGCGCGGGGCTGAATGCGTCCTGAGAGAGGGCTTCATCCTGGGTTCAGAATGGTTAACGCCGGCCGAACAGAACGGACGCTTGAAGAGCCGCACATGACTGCGTCCCTGCCGAAACATGGTCCGGCGCAGGCACGAGGTGATCGGATGTCGCCGTGCATCTTCGAAGCCATGCCGATCGCGAAAAAGCCGACCCCTGGGGGCCGGCTTTAAAATTGGTTCTATCGGTGGAGAGGTCATTCCGTGCGCTGGTTGCGACCTGCGCGAGATGCGGTATCTTGAAGCAACTGCTTAGTTATGCGGACGCAACGTTCCGTCATAGTAGTCGCCTTCGTCCTGTCCACCGTCCAGGTCGGCATTGCCGCTGGTGTTGTTGTTGTACATGTAGCCGGTGCCCGGATAGATGCTGCCGGTCGACATGGTATCAACGCCCTGGCCACGATCCCGGCCGCGGTCCTGCTGGATGGTCGGCGGCGATTGCGGCAGGCCATTCGGGTCAGGATAGACGGCATCCTGTGCCATGGCGGCACCAGTATAACCTGCCGTAATGATAAGAGCGGCAATACCGGAAGTCAGATAGGTTTTCATTGTCCTGTCCTTTCCATCTGTTCTTATGGTGCGAAGCGATAGTCGCATCGCTCCGCCGAAGATAGAAATCCCTGGAAGGACGGATCGTTCCAATGGAAATGGAGCGGACTTGCCACTAACGGTTTTTTCTCTGAGCGGCGAAAAAGCCTGGAATACCGCGAAAAACGGGCGGTCCGCTGCCAAATGCAGGAATCTCACGAAGAAGAGCATCAACGTGATTGATTCGTGGAAAAGCTTCACTTAATCTTGAATACGGTGGCGGGTTTCAGAGTCCTGCCATCCACGCACCGGAAAGACGATTGCGACCCGTCTTTCCAATCGGTGTCTTGAATGAACTGCGAATACCAGCCGCGCAAGCGGCTGGTATTTCATTTTTTCCGTATATTTTCTGTCTGTCCGATCCCGCACTGGCCGAGGCTCCGTGCGGCTATCGATCGCGAGCGAACTTAAGAATTAGTTCGGGCGATTTGCGCCGCTGTAGTAGTCGCCGCTGTCCAGATCGGAGATACGGTTATCCCGTCCGCCGCCATTGTTGAACGGAAGCTTGCCGTCCTGGCGATCGATGCTGCCGGTGTTGGTGCGATCGATGGAGGTGGAAACGGAAGGCGCAGTCTTCTGAACGCCCTGGTAATAGTCGCCTTCAGCAAGTGCTGCACCGGCGAACGAAACCGAAGCGATCAGGGCTGCGGCGAGTGCGGAAGTTATCTTGGTCATTGTCTTATGCCTTTCAGAGTTGCCCGCGGCAGTGAGTTTGCGACCCGGCCTGCGGACATATGTTCAGTATCTTGAATAACGGCGGTTAGTTCGGACGAACTGCGCCTTCGTAGTAGTCGCCACGGTTGAGGATCACCGTGCCGTCGAAGCCCTTGCCGGACTGATCGGAGCCAGTGGCGTGCGAGACCGAGCCCGTGTAGCCGTAGCTGACCCGCGGATGCTGGGCCTTGGGAGCGGCCTGATGGCTGGAGGCAACCGGCTGGCTGGGAGCCGGTTCGACGGCGCCTTCGTAATAGGTGCCGCCGCTGGCAAGGGCGGCCGTGGCGAAGGAAGCGGTAGCGATCAGCGTAGCAGCGATCGTCGAAGTGATCTTAGACATGATCCTATTCCTTTTCAGAGTGATCCGCGGCTTCAAAGTTTGCGACCTGGCCTGCGGATGTGTTGTTTCGGTTGATTGAGGGCGGTTAGTTCGGACGAACTGCGCCTTCATAATAATCGCCGTGGTTCAGGGTGACCGTGCCGTCGAAGGACTGGTTCGACTGGGCCGAAGCCTTGGCGCGACCGATAGAACCGGTGTAGCCGAAGTTGTCGACGCGAGCGCCCTGAACGGCCTGAGCCTGTTCTGTAGGCTGTGCGCCTTCGTAATAGTCGCCTTCATCGGCAAGAGCGGCGGTGGCGAAGGAAGCCGAAGCGATCAGGGCTGCGGCAATTGCGGAAGTGATCTTGGTCATGATGGTAGTCCTTTCAGAGTGTTCCGAGGCTCATGAGTTTGCGACCTGGCCTGCGGAAATTGTTTCGGTGTTTTGAACGTCTGCGGTTAGTTCGGGCGGTTCGCGCCGTCGAAATAGTCGCCGCTGTTGACGTCTGCCTTCTGGGCTTCGGCCTTCTGACCGATACTGCCGGTCTGGACCTGGTCGGTCGTGGCGGAAACCTTGGAAGCGCCTTCGTAATAATCGCCTTCAGCGAGGGCGACGGAGGCGAAGGAAGCCGAAGCGATAAGGGCTGCGGCGATAGCGGAAGTGATCTTGGTCATGATGTTAGTCCCTTCAGAGCGTTCCGCGGCTCATGAGTTTGCGACCTGGCCTGCGGATTGTTGTTTCTGTGTCTTGAACGTCTGCGGTTAGTTCGGGCGGTTCGCGCCGTCGAAATAGTCGCCGCTGTTGACGTCTGCCTTCTGGGCTTCGGCCTTCTGACCGATGCTGCCTGTCTGGACCTGGTCGGTCGTGGCGGAAGCCTTGGAGGCGCCTTCGTAATAATCGCCTTCAGCGAGGGCGACGGAGGCGAAGGAAGCCGAAGCGATGAGGGCTGCGGCAATTGCGGAAGTGATCTTGGTCATTGTGGTAGTCCCTTCAGAGTGTTCCGCGGCTCATGAGTTTGCGACCTGGCCTGCGGATTGTTGTTTCGGTGTTTTGAATGAGCTGCGGTTAGTTCGGGCGGTTTGCACCTTCATAATAGTCGCCGCGGCCGATCGGAGCCTGGATCTGGTTGGCAGCCTGTTGATCCTTTGCAATGCTGCCGGTCTGAACATGGTCGACAGTCGCGGAGGCCTTGGAGGCGCCTTCATAATAGTCGCCTTCAGCGAGGGCGACGGAAGCGAAAGAAGCCGAAGCGATAAGGGCTGCGGCGAATGCGGAAGTGATCTTGGTCATTGTCTTTATCCTTGGAGTATGTTCGGTTCGGTCTTGGGTCGAACCAGAGTGAATTTCTGTTTGCGATGCTGATATCGGACCGATCGGTTCGATCCGAAAGCCCCACTTTTGGCGACTGTTGTCAACGAAACGTTGACAGCCAAAATCGGCTTTTAAAAATGCACGTTAAAAGTGCTAAGCAAGCTAATTTTTTTGAGATTGCCGTAAATAAACCGATTAAGTTACAATTTGGTAAGATAATTATCGATTAATATCAATAGCATAGACAGGTCGGACAGAATTTGCATCGCCTGCGTGTGCGTTTTGGCCGAATAAGGCTTTTTTGGGACTTTTGTGCGGCATAAATTGCGTTCAAGGCCTATTCAAGCTTTTCACAAAACTGTGACATCCAAAAATCCGCCGGACTTGGTGGTCAAATCCGATGCCGTTTCCGTGATCATGCTGCCTTTTGTTGGTGCGGCGCAGCAAAAAAATCAGGCAGTCCTTGACGTCGCGAGACGAAAAATGGCCGCGGCCTTTGCCGGCGCGACCATTTCTGCACTTCTTATATAAGGAATATGGGCGGGCCGACCTTAGAGGCGTGTCCAGGTCTGCGATTTGCAAAAGATCGCGAGGACGCAGCCCCTCATCTTCAGCGAATTGCCGCTGACCGAGCCTGAGCCGCTATAGGTCTTATCGTCCGCCGGGTCGGTGATCTCGCCGCTGTATTCGCCGTCCTTGCCGGAGAGCTTGCCGATCTGCTTGCCGGAATGTTTGCCGGTCTTCAGCGTCACGCAATAGGCGGTGTCGCATTTGCCGATCGCTGCGGTCTCGCCGCTGGCGGTTTTCCAATTGCCTTCGATCGGCTCGGCGGTCTGTGCCCCAGCTGCGGCAAGTGTCAGCGCGGCGGCAAGCATCAGTCTGCGCATCATGATTGTTTCCTCCTTTGCTTCCGCCGTCAGACCTTCTCAAGCGATAGACGGCGCGGTTTCCTCCAATTCGCACCCTTTGCGCGAACCCGGTTCGAAATTTATCTTACCCATACGTAAAGGTAAATATCGGATTGGCTGGAAAACGGGGATTTACAGCGTCGGGGAGGGCCAGGTTTTTCCACAGATCCTCGATGCGACCCGGATTCGTAGTTAGCGATCAGTTTAAATCCGTTTCTAAATTTTTCGTAAAAATCTCCGCAAATTCCTTAAAATGCAAGGCATCCCATGTTTAACAAAAAGCCAAGTTTACCAAGCGTTTGTACTTTGTTTTCGTTGAATTAATCATGCTTTTTAGGCGTCTTTTGGAAGGTTGGGCGCATAGTGAAGTCATCAAACGAGCGGGAAAAACCGCCGGCCGGAAGGATCGAAACAGCCGCTTTAAGACGGCGATCCGGACGGAGCCCGAAAGGGCAAAAACAGGGCAGACGACGAACAACAGGCTTTAACAGGGATCAAACCGATGGCACGCTTTGAAATGAACAATTCCGGAATGGCCACCATGGGTGGCGAAACCCGCGCCGACACTTTCTGCGAAATGGGCCTGATGTACGCGACCGGCCGTGGTTGCGACGTCGATCTCGTTTCCGCTCACAAATGGCTCAACATCGCCGCGATCAAAGGCTCCGACCGCGCAGCCGAACTGCGCGCCGACCTGGCGCAGACGATGAGCAAGATGCAGCTGGCCGCAGCCCTTCGCGCCGCACGCGAATGGATGACCATGCACTGAGCTCTTGAAAGAGCTCTGGTCGAAGAATTTGACCGGCCCCGCAAGAGGGCCGGCGGGAGAACAATCCAAAAGACATCAACCCAAAAGGGGATCGGGAGACAGGGCGGTCGGGTCTGGACGGGGACGACGCCTGAAATTGAGACCGCGACCGGCAGGAACAAGGCCGGCGCGGTCATTTTCTTTTGGCCTATAAGCTCTTCAGCACCTTCGGCAGCGCTTCTTCAAGCAACGCCATGTCCGGCTCCGGTCCCGTGCTCACGCGGATGCAGCGGTTGAGCGGTGCGACACCCGGCATGCGGATGAAAACCCCGTGCTCCATCAGCCCATCGACGATCGAGCGCGCATAGGCGCCGTCGCGGCCGCAGTCGATCGCCACGAAATTGGTGGCAGACGCCAACGGCTTCAGGCCGTTGGTTTGAGCGATGGCGGCGATCCGTTCCCGCGAGGCCTTGATCTGCCCGATCACCTGGGAGAGGTAGGCCTGGTCTTTCAGTGCCGCGAACGCCGAGGCGACGCCGATCCGGTTCATGCCGAAATGATTGCGGATCTTGTCGAAGGCCTCCGCCGTGCCCGGCGTCGAGATCGCATAACCCACCCGCGAGCCGGCCATGCCATAGGCCTTCGAGAAGGTTCGAGTGCGGATGATGTTCGGCCGGTCGATCAGGGCGGCGATATCGGGCGTCGCGCCGGCTGGCCCCGTCTCGCAATAGGCCTCGTCGAGAATCATCAGGCAGGTTTCCGGCAGCGCCTTGGCAAACGCGACGATGCTGTCGGCATCCCACCAGCTTCCCATCGGATTGTCGGGATTGGCGAAATAGACGAGTGGCGCGTTTTCGCGGCGAACGGCTTCCATCAGCCCGTCGAGATGTTCGCGGTCGCCGACATAAGGCACCGTCACCAGCCGGCCGCCGTGGCCTGCCACATGGAAGTTGAAGGTCGGATAGGCACCGAAGGAGGTGACGACCGGCATGCCCGGTTCGATCACCATCCGGACGATCAGCCCGAGCAGGCTGTCTATGCCTTCGCCGACGGCAATGTTGTTGATCTGACAGCCGAGATGCGCGGCGAGCGCCTGCTTCAGTTCAAAATTTTCCGGATCCGCATATTTCCAGGTGCTTGCCGCTGCGGCGCTGATCGCTTCGATGACGGAAGGCGCAGGGCCGAAGCCGTTTTCATTGGCGCCGATCCGAGCTTTCACCATGAGGCCACGATTGCGCTCGATGGCCTCGGGTCCAACGAAGGGGACGGTGGCGGGAAGGGCGCTGATCAGCGGTGTAAAGCGCGAGAATGCAGGCATGGATTTCAGTTCCGGTTCTTTAAAACGGCACACAATAGGATCGATTTACCGGCATGCAAGTCTGCTTGCTGCCGATTGCGCCCTCTCGCCGATGAATCTTCTCTCGTGGCCTTTGAAAAGCGCTCCAAGGCCTTCGATCACCTGGCGCACCTCCGGCCGGTGCCGGTCGTCGTCATTGGCGACGATCCACATCGTATAGGTGAGTTCTTCGATGATGCCGCCCTCGCGCACCAGGCCAGGGACCTCGTCGCCGATGAAGCATGGCAGCACGCCGCGCCCGTTGCCGCCGGCAATCAGCCGCAGCAGCAGTTCCGGCGAATTGGTCCAGGTGCGGATATCGGCCTCGTGATGCTGAAACACCCATTTGTCGGCCGGCGAATGGGAGCTTTCGGTGCCGATCGAAACCCACGGCATGGTCTCGTCTTCGGCAAGGCTATACGCTCTATATATAGAGTGTGCGACAGCGACCGATCGGCGGATCGCCACATTGCCGGATTCGGGCCTTCGGCCGACGATCCCGACATCCGCCTCGCGATAGGTGAAATCGAGCCCCTTGTGCAGCGACTTGCAGCAGAGCCGGAACCGGTCCTCCTTGCCTCTGATCTCGGACGTATGATCGCTGACGAAACCGGAAAGCCAGGCATCGGCGCCGATCGAAACGATCGGCAGCGCGAAGGCCTGCGCCTTCCAGTCGGCGATGCTGTCGGCCGTCTTCTGCATGGCACGGACATGTTCGAGCAGCGTCTCTCCGTCGGGCGCCAGCCGATAACCCTGCTGGCTGCGCACGAAAAGGGTCCGGCCCGTCGTCCGTTCCAGCGCCAGCATCCGCCGGCCGATCGTCGGCGCGCTGAGGCCCGTGCGGGCGGCGGCGCCACTCAAGGCACCTTCGCTTGCCACATGCAGGAACAGTTTGAGATCATCCCAGCCCGCGTCTGTCATGCGAGACACCTTATTGTTTCACCGGTGATCGTCCCATCGTTCATGGATGAAAAACGGCGTTCGCCGGCGCGTCTACAAGCCGTGCCGCAAACCACTAGCTCGATGGCATCACATCATAGATGGAGTGACTGCCATGTTTCTCAACCGGGTGAGGTTTTGGAAACAACTGAACAAGGAGAAGAACGGGCGCTGCCGGAACGGGCGGCGGGATCCGCTCGCTGATCCTCTGGAGGGCGCCGAATGGTGCGGGCTGTTATGGGCGGTGCCGCTTTTGTCGCGGCTGACGAACGGCAACCACAAGCGGCGGGAGAGGAAAGCCCGCCGGCCGCGAGACTATCAGCCGGTCAGTGGCTGGTCTCGAAGTTCAGCCGGATCACGTGATGCAGAAATTCGGCGTCGATCAGCATGTTGAAGCCGACGGTGACCTTCTCTTCCTCGCGGCGGATCACCGTGCAGCCGATGTCGTCATGGATGCCGAGGATTTCGAGGAAGAAATTGTTGGGCACCGGTAGGTGTGGGCTGACCTCGAGTTCCGCGCCGTGAAGGGAGATGCTGCGGATCAGGCAGCGGAAGCTCGTCTTGGTGCTGAGATGATGCCCGACGAAGATGATCTTGCCCGGCCGATCGATCGAGAACTTCTCGAAAGCGTGCTCGCGTGAGCCGTCTGTTTTTGGGTCGTGGTCCATGTTCAAGGGCATGACACCCTCCTGTTGCGCTCCTAGGATGTGACTATATTCCTCGTCCGCTGACACATTCTGAAACGGAATGGTAAAATGCGACGGATAGCGGGAATATCGCCAAAAATCCGGCGTTTAAGTGCCTCGGAGGCGGTTTTTCCCTTTCGTGTGGGACAGCTGTGAACTCAAAGCCTGTAATCGGCCATGTCGCGTTGTTGACGGGCCGGTGTCGCGGGGATACCCCTTGCGGTCGGACGAGTGGTGCTATCAACGAAACCATGATCGGCGTGGGGAGCGAGACGTGACGGGCAGGTTGGTGATTATTGGCGCGGGCCAGGCGGGTTTCGCACTTGCCGCAAAACTCCGGGCCCTGAAGGATGCGCGGCCGATCACGATCATCGGTTCGGAGAACGTGATTCCTTACCAACGCCCGCCGCTCTCCAAGAAATATCTGCTCGGTGAAATGGAATTCGAGCGGCTGACCTTCCGGCCTGAAAGCTGGTTTGCCGAGAACGATGTCGAGCTTCTGCTCTCGACCTATGTCGAGGAGATCGACCGCAAGGCAAAGTCCGTCCGTATGCAGGATGGCGCGGTCATCGAATACGACACCTTGGCGCTCGCCACCGGCTCGACGCCGCGCACGCTGCCGGCAAGTGTCGGCGGCGATCTCGACGGCGTCTTCACCGTTCGCGACAAGCGCGATGCCGATCTTCTAGCCGGCGAAATGAAGCCGGGCCGCCGGCTCCTTATTATAGGCGGCGGTTATATCGGCCTCGAAGCCGCTGCCGTCGCCCGTCATCTCGGCCTCGAAGTGACGCTGATCGAAATGGCCGACCGCATCCTGCAGCGCGTCGCGGCAAAAGAGACCGCCGACGTGATGCGCGCCATCCACGACAGCCACGGCGTGGTCATCCGCGAAAAGACCGGCCTGCATCGGCTGATCGGCGGAGGCGGCCCGGAAGGGAATCACGTGCGCGCCGCCGAGCTTTCCGACGGCAGCACGATCGAGGTCGATTTCGTCATCGTCGGCATCGGCGTCAAACCAAACGACGAACTGGCGCAGGAATGCGGCCTCGAAGTCGGCAACGGCGTGATCGTCGACGAATTCGCCCGCTCCTCCGATCCGTCGATTTTTGCCATGGGCGACTGCGCCATGCTGCCCTGGAAGGGCAAGCGCATCCGTCTCGAATCGGTACAGAACGCCGTCGACCAGGCGGAAGCCGCCGCAGCGATCCTTGCCGGCGGCACTGCACCCTATGACGCAAAGCCCTGGTTCTGGTCCGACCAATACGACGTCAAGCTGCAGATCGCCGGTTTCAACCTCGGTTACGACGAGACGCTGGTGCGCAAGGGCGTCCGCGAGGGCAGCCTGTCGATCTGGTATTTCCGCGAGGGACGGTTCATCGCCGTCGACGCGATCAACGATGCCAAGGCTTATGTGAGCGGCAAGAAGCTGCTCGACGCCGGCATCGAACCGAGCCGCGCCATCCTCGCCGATCCCACCGCCGACCTGAAACAGCTCCTCGCCTGAAGGGAAACGCCATGCCGTCTCCGAAGAATCACTTCAAGGCGGCGTTGAAGGCCCGCCTGCCGCAGATCGGCCTCTGGCTGAACATGGGCGAGGCGCTGACCGCCGAGATCGCCGGCCATGCCGGTTTCGACTGGCTGGTGATCGACGGCGAACACGGGCCGAACGACCTGCGCAGCATTCTGGCGCAATTACAGGCGCTTGCCACCTCGCCCTCGGAAGTGGTCGTGCGGCCGCCGATCGGCGAGACCTGGGTCATCAAGCAGATGCTCGACATCGGCGCCCGTACGCTTTTGGTGCCGATGGTCGATTCGGCGGAGCAGGCGAGGGAACTCGTCCGCGCCGTGCGTTATCCGCCGCGCGGCGTGCGCGGCGTCGGTGCCGCCGTTGCCCGCGCCTCCGCCTTCAACGCCATTCCCGACTATGCCGAGACGGCCGCCGACGAAATCTGCCTGATCGTCCAGGCCGAAACCATGGCCGCGATCCGCGACCTGGAGAACATTGCAGCCGTGGATGGCGTCGACGGCGTGTTCATCGGTCCGGCCGACCTTTCCGCCGACATGGGCTATCTCGGCCGCATGGAGGCGCCGGAGGTCCAGGAAGTGATCGAGAAGGCGATCGGCACGATCGTGAAGTCCGGCAAGGCGGCCGGCATCCTCACCTTCAGCGAATCCCTGAACCGCCATTATCTCGATCTTGGCGCGAGCTTCGTGGCGGTCGGCGCCGATGTCACCGAGTTTTCCGGCGCGTTGCGATCGCTTGCCGGTCGCTACGGTCGCGGTGGCGGGACCGGCAAGCAGCGTTCGGCCTACTGAGAATCACCGAAGCGGCAGGAATGGAATCACTTGTTGCGATTCGTGTGTCGTGACCGGTGGGAATCGCATGACATTTCCATAAAAGACCTTGCCATCGATATCGTTTCCCAATAATCAGGCCCGACCGGAGAGGTGGCCGAGTGGTCGAAGGCGCTCCCCTGCTAAGGGAGTATACCCGAGAGGGTATCGTGGGTTCGAATCCCATCTTCTCCGCCATCCCAGGCTCTAAACGCCCGCTCAATTCCGAATCCCGATGCCGATCTGATCGACCTCTGCCAGCCGCTCGCACGGCCGTGCACTTGCGTCGCCTGACCGGGTGAGGTGATTCCCCTACGAGGCCTCTCCGCGGCGCTAAGTGGCTGCCGGATAAGCCCTTTCTTAACAAAGCGTAAAATACCACCTAAGGCAGTCCCTGGCTTTGTGTCCTTTCGGCAACAGACTTCTGGGAAGCGGGTACCGGAATGGCGTCCGGTTGAAGTTCCAGATTGCATGACCCTCCCCGTCTTGTATTTTCAAATCCGGAAGCGAGGCGGTGGATCGTCCTTCTTCTAGCAATCGACGGGGATGGGGCAGGGAACGCTGTCCTTCAGCCAAAAGAACCCAGACCCATACGAAACTTTGACTGGAGGTCAAAAATGAACATCAAGAGCCTTCTTCTCGGCTCCGCTGCTGCCCTCGCAGCAGTCTCTGGCGCTCAGGCAGCTGACGCCATCGTAGCTGCTGAACCGGAGCCCATGGAATACGTTCGCGTTTGCGACGCTTTCGGCACCGGCTACTTCTACATCCCGGGCACTGAAACCTGCCTCAAGATCGGCGGTTATGTCCGTTTCGAGACTAGCATCGGCCAGGATCAGAACTCGTTCAACGACACCGACTGGGATGCGTTCAGCCGCGTTCAGCTCGACTTCACCGCGAAGTCGGACACCGAGCTTGGTACGCTGACCTCGCTTGCTTCGGTTCGTTTCGAAGCCAACCAGGATGTTTCCTACACGTCCAACACCAGCTCCACTCCCGCTTACATCAACGAAGCCTACATCCAGCTTGGCGGCTTCAAGGTTGGTCGCTGGTTGAACCCTTGGGATAAGGGCATCAACGGCGAGTCCGATTGGAACTCCGGTTCCGGCACGACCCGCATGCAGTCTGTCGGCTATTTCTACACGGGTAGCGCCTTCACCGCCGGTGTCCAGGTTGACGAACTGTCGCGTCTTCAGGGCGTTGGTGGCCAGAACGTCGGTATCGAAGCGATCGTAACTGCCAAGTTCGGCGCGGTAGCTTTCGACCTTCTCGGTGCTTATGACCTTGGTGCAGAAGAAGGCGCCGTTCGCGCTCTCGTCTCGGCTCCGGTCGGCCCGGGCACCCTGCAGGCTCTCGCCATCTGGTCGAGCGGTCTTGGTGATGCAAACGGCGAAAATGCCTACGACAACCGTGGCGAATGGACCCTGGCTGCTTCTTACGCCTTCAAGGTCTCCGACAAGCTGACCATCACCCCCGGCGGTTCCTACATCTGGAATGCAGCTGACGGCGTTGGCGATTACGGCAATGACGAAGCTTACCGCGTTGGTCTGACGGTCGACTACACGATCGTTCCGGGCTTCACCGCAAAGGTTACCGCGAACTACAACCAGACCCAGGTCGACGGTTTGACTTCGCGCGAGAACAAGTTCTGGGATGGCTTCGTCCGTCTCGATCGCTCGTTCTAATCATAATGGAACTCCCCCGGTTCGCCGGGGGAGTTTCTTCCATAAAAAGAGTGGCCTGAAGGTCGCCGCATGGGGAGATACGACCGGGGGATATGGCTGCTTATGCGGCCTTTCCGTGTTTGCCAGTATTAGGGCGGGCATGAATCAGCATTCAGAGAAATTGATCTGGAGGTCAATAAAATGAACATTAAGAGCCTTCTTCTCGGTTCTGCAGCGGCTCTCGCGGCAGTTTCCGGCGCTCAGGCTGCCGACGCCATCGTCGCTGCCGAACCGGAGCCCATGGAATACGTCCGCGTCTGCGACGCGTTCGGCACTGGTTACTTCTACATCCCGGGCACTGAAACCTGCCTCAAGGTTGGTGGCTATGTCCGCTTCGAAGTCGGCTTTGGTGACGGCACGAATAGCTTCAACGACGGCGACTGGGATTCGTACAGCCGCGCTCAGCTCGACTTCACGGCAAAGTCCGACACCGAACTCGGCACGCTGACCTCGGTTGCCTCGGTTCGCTTCGAAGCCAATCAGGACGTTGGTTACACCTCCAACACGAGCTCTACCACGGCTTACATCAACGAAGCCTACATCCAGCTCGGCGGTTTCCGCGTTGGTCGCTGGTTGAACTGGTGGGATGCGAACGACCTTCCGGGCGAGCTCGACAATCTCGGTTCGAACCGTCTGCAGTCGATCTCCTACACCTATACAGGCTCGGCCTTCACGGCTGGCATTCAGGTTGACGAACTGTCGCGTCTTCAGGGCGTTGGCGGACAGAACGTCGGTATCGAGGCTATCATCCAGGCAGCAATCGGCCCGGCCAAGCTGGAACTGCTCGGTTCCTATGACTTCGGTGCTGAAGACGGCGCGATCCGTGCGATCGGCTCCGTGGCCGTCGGTCCGGGCACTTTCTACCTCTCCGGCGTTTGGTCGTCGGGTGACAATGCCTACTACGGCGTAACCGATACCGCCGCTGGTGAAGCAGCTGTGGCCGTTGCCTATTCCTTCAAGGCGACCGACAAGCTCGAAATCATTCCGGAAGCCCAGTACATCTGGAATACGGAAGCTGATGCAGACGGCGACTTCTTCGGCGACGATGCCTGGGGCGCTGGCGTAACCGTCAACTACCAGATCGTCGAAAACTTCGCTGCCAAGGTTGCTGTCAACTATCAGCAAGTTGGCGACAACGACGGTACGGTACAGGGCATCGTCCGCCTGCAGCGCGACTTCTAATCTGACTTGATCAGGTTGAGTTCAGAAGCCCGGCCTCGTGCCGGGCTTTTTTGCTTTGGGGGACTGCGACCTTCAACAGCAAGGCCGGCCGCAATGAGCCCGACACCGTCTTGGAAGACGCGACCGGCTCTTGTTCAAAAGAAAAGAGGAATGATCTCGGTCGAGCCGCAGCCTGCTACTGCCGCCCGAACCGCAGATCCGCCTCGATATCCGCCTTCTGCCCCAGCCTCGTCTTGTAGACCTGATAGTTCTCCATCACCCGCTGCACGTAGTTTCGGGTTTCGGGGAAGGGGATGCGCTCGATCCAGTCGACCACCTCATCGAGGGACTTACCGCGCGGGTCGCCATAGCGGGTGATCCATTCGGGCACCCGTTTCGGCCCGGCATTATAGGCGATGAAGGTCAGGATGTAGGAGCCGCCGAACGTATCGATCTGTTCGCCGAGATAATGGGCGCCGAGTGTCGCGTTGTAGCCCGCATCCGTGGTCAGCCGCGCGGCCGCGTAGGTGAGGCCGTGGCGCTTGGCGACGCCCTGCGCCGTGCCGGGCAGGATCTGTAAGAGGCCGCGGGCATTGGCGGGCGAAACCGCGCCCGGGTTGAAGGCGCTTTCCTGCCGGGCGATCGCATAGGCGAGCGCCTTGCCGGAACCTTCGATATCGGCGCCGGCCGGGATGACGCCGACCGGGAAGGCGAGTGCGGCCACATCGATGCCACGGCTGAAGGCTGTCTTGCCGATCTGCAGCGACAGGGCGTGATTGTCTTCCGATTCTGCCCTGGCGGCAAGGATCGCCAGTTCCCCGGGACTGGTCATTTCTTCCGCCAGCGCGCGATAGAGCACCGCGGCGCGCTTGCCGTGGCCGGCATCTTCGAGCCTTGCGATCGCCCGGACGGCTTCGCGGCTTTCGAAATTCTGGCGGTCGGCCCCGCTCGGGTTCGGATAGGTGACGTCGAGCGACTTGAGGTCCAGCCGCGCGGCGGCCAGCTGACCGTAGAACGTGCTGGAGAAATGCGCCGCCTTGGAGAAGAACTCCTTGGCATTGCCCGGACCGCCGTCTTCGGCGGCGCGGCCGAGCCAGTAGAGGGCGCGCGAAGCGGATAGCGGCTTGTTCGAAGTGTCGAGGATCTTGCGGAAATGCTTTTCGGCAGTTTCCGGTTCATGCAGCGCCCGCAGCGCATACCAGCCCGCGTGGAATTCCGCATCGACGATATCGGTGGAGGAGGCGGCGACATAATTGGCCGCGGTCCGGTAGGCCAGCTTGAACTCGCCCTGGTCGGCAAGACCGCGCGCCACGATACGCCGCTCGTTCCACCATTCCGTCGTATTGACCAGTTTTGCCGCCTCGCGCGGCGCCTTTTCGAGCAGGTCCGCCGCATCCTGATATTTGTCCTGGCGGCGCAGATATTCGACGCGGGCGAAGAGATAACCCGCATCGTCCTTCAGCGAGCCGTCGACGCCGTTCAGTAGCGCCTCGGCATTCTTGGCATTGCCGATGACCGCAGCCCAGGCCTTGTAGAGCGATTGCGCCTTGCCGAGATCGCCAAATCGCTTGGCCTGCGCTGCCCGCCCCTTGTACATCAGGAAGTCCATGCGCGCCTTATGGTCGGCGGCGGTGAAAAGCGCCGAGAACTCGGCGAGGATCTTGTCCTCGGTCGGTTTGTCGAGTGTGTCGGTGAGCCAGATCTGCCGCAGCGGACGTGCAGCCTCCGCCTGTTTGCCGGAGGCGACGAGCGCGCGGGCGAGGATGATCGTGCCCTCGGTGGTTTCCGGCCGGGTCGCGCCGAAGGCAGCAAGCACGGTCGGGGCAGGCGGGTTTTCACGATAAAGCGCCCGTTCGGAGTTGGCGCGCAGGCCCTTCAGCCCCGGCCATCCCTTCAGTTCCGTTTGCGCCGCCGCGATCTCGCCCGACGGCACGCCCGGCGCGCCGGATGTGGCGATAGCCCAGGTGAGGATATGACGGTCGAGCGAACCTTCGGCGAGACCATTCCGTGTGGCAAGGGCGGCGGCGATGTCGTTGCCTGCAAGTGCGTCGAGCCCGGCTTTCAACTGCGGGGCAACGACCAGCGGATCGGTTCTCGGGATCGTGCCGGTCACGTCAGGCACGGGAGTTGCAACAGGCGCGGGCATCGCGGCGGGCATGGTGATCGCGACCGGGTTTTCGGGCTTCACATAGGGGAGGGGCGCCATGCTCTCGGGAAGCGATGCAGCAAATGCATGCATGCTCACAGCGCCGAGCCCCAGTGCTGCGAGGATCAGAACAGGCCTGTACATCCGGTAACTCGCGAAAATATGTCGTCCCCTTATTAGCCGCCAGCCACATTAACGAAAGCTTACCACGTTTATGAAAATGCGCGGTTTCTTATATGAGATTCCATATGAAATCCCTGGCACTTGCGCTTGTCGTCGCTTTCCCGCCGCTTTATGGTGCGCGACCTGAGAGGCTTTCTGGAAAAGATCGGCTGCGTCGCTGCCCGTCCAAATGTCCTGAACGTCCCTCATAGTCATGGATTGCGGCAGCAGAATGAACGTTGCCGACTGGGAGTATTGCATGTTCAAGGGATCGATGCCCGCCCTAGTTACCCCGTTCACGGCCGATGGCGCAGTGGACGAGCAGGCTTTTGCCGCGCATGTGGATTGGCAGATCGTCGAAGGCAGCAGCGGACTGGTGCCGGTCGGCACCACCGGTGAATCGCCGACGCTCAGCCATGACGAGCACAAGCGCGTCGTGGAACTCTGTATCGAAGTGGCCAGAAAGCGGGTTCCCGTGATCGCCGGCGCCGGCTCCAACAACACGCGTGAAGCCGTCGAGCTGGCCGTGCACGCCGAAAAGGCAGGCGCCGATGCCGTCCTCGTCGTGACGCCCTATTACAACAAGCCGACCCAGAAGGGCCTGATCGCGCATTTCTCGGCGATCGCGCAAGCGACAAAGCTGCCGATCATCATCTACAACATCCCGCCGCGTTCGGTCATCGACATGTCGCCGGAAACGATGGGCGCGCTCGTGAAGACGCATCGGAACATCGTCGGCGTCAAGGATGCGACGGGCAAGATCGAGCGTGTCTCGGAACAGCGCATCACCTGCGGCAAGGATTTCGTGCAGCTCTCGGGGGAGGATGCGACAGCCCTCGGCTTCAACGCCCATGGCGGCGTCGGCTGTATTTCGGTGACGGCCAATGTCGCGCCGCGCCTCTGTGCGGAATTCCAGGCGGCGACGCTTGCCGGCGATTATGCCAAGGCGCTCGAATACCAGGACCGCCTGATGCCGCTGCACAAGGCGATCTTCCTGGAACCCGGCCTCTGCGGCGCCAAATACGGCCTCAACAGGACCCGCGGCATGAACCGCACGGTCCGCTCGCCGCTGGTCTCGACGCTGGAGCCGGCAACCGAGGCGGCGATCGACTCCGCGCTACGCCATGCTGGGCTGCTGAACTGAGAGACGTCAGCGCTCGCCGCTTCACTTTCGGCATCCGCCGCATTACATAGGTAACCAACCCCGCTCATTGCCCATGGGCGGGGATTTGTTTTCGGATAAAAAGGGCGGAACGGAAGTTAGTCCCATGGCCCCCAAAGGCAGCCAGCGCACGGTCAACAAGATTGTCGCGGAGAACCGCAAGGCCCGCTACAACTATGAAATCCTGGATACCTATGAGGCCGGCCTGGTCCTGACCGGGACCGAGGTCAAGGCGTTGCGCGAAGGCAAGGCCAACATTGCCGAATCCTACGCATCGGACGAGGGCAACGAAATTTGGCTGATCAATTCACATCTGCCGGAATACCTGCAGGCCAACCGTTTCAATCACGAACCGCGCCGCCGCCGCAAGCTTCTCCTGTCGAAGCGCGAGATTAACCGCCTGCGCGTTGGCATCAATCGTGAGGGCATGACGCTGGTGCCGCTAAAGATCTATTTCAACGAAAAGGGCCGCGCCAAGCTCGAACTCGCGCTCGCCAAGGGCAAGAAGCTGCACGACAAGCGCGAGACCGAGAAGGAACGCGACTGGAACCGCCAGAAGTCGCGGCTGTTGAAGTCGAACTGATCAACCGCGCAGCTCCCGCCAAAGCCATTTTCGCATATATCGATCGTGAACTTCCCTGCCTCCCGGCCGTTAAGGGAGACACCAGGGAGTTCTCGTGCGGAAGACAAGCTATCCGGATATCATCATCGATGCGATCGAGCGGCGGCGGATCATCGAACTCCGCTACAAGGGCGTAAAGCGCAGGGTGCGGCCGCATATCCTCGGTTATGTCGGCGAGGGCGCGCTCGCTCTCAGCGCCTGGCAGATTGCCGGAACGGGTACCGGGTGGCGTCTGTTTCATGTCGACGATATCAGCGATCTGACCGAGACCGAGGCGGGCTTCCGCAGCCCTGCGCGCGGATATAATCCCAACGATCCCGCCTTTTCCCGGATCATCGAGCGGCTGTGAAATCTTGGCTTAGGAACAAAATCCGCCTTCGCCCGTTCGTTTTTCATCTCTGAGCGCGAGCGGGCAATGGGCAACGGGGCAATGACGCGAAAGAAAATCTTGACCTATGGCATGCTGGTGATCGGCGTCAGTGCCGCCGGTTATCTCCTGTATCACACCTTTCGCGAATACTCGCTCTCCGACATCGTCGAATCCGTCCGCGCCATCCCCGCCTTCAACCTCCTCATGGCACTCCTTTTTGCCTTCGGTTCCTATCTCTGCCTCTCGGGCTTCGATTGGGCCGGCGTGCGTTATGTGAAGAACGACCTCGCCTATCCAAAGATCGGGCTTGCCTCGTTCATCGCGCTGTCGATCGGCCAGAGCGTCGGTCTTGCGGGCTTGAGCAGCGGCGCGCTACGCTACCGCTATTATGCGCATTGGGGCATGAGCGCCGAGGACGTGGCGAAGATCGTTCTGCTGTCGGGCGTTACCGTCGGTATCGGCATGGCCGTGCTGTCGGGCATCGTTATGGTCATCAATCCGAAGGATGCCGCTTCGGTGTTGGGCCTGAGCGAAACCGTGATCATCGCGATCGGTTTTGCCTGCCTTGCCGCCACAGCCGGTTACCTGGCGCTCGCCGCCTTCGTCCGCACGCCGCTCAAAATCCGCGCATGGACCTTCGAGATGCCGACGCTGAAGATCGCTATAGCCCAAGTGGTGATCGGCACGATCAATTTCGCAATGGTCTCCGCCTGCCTGCGCGAGGTCATGGGCGCCACGGCGGATGTCAGCTATCTCAAGGCGGCGACCGCCTTCGTGCTCGCCAACCTGGCGATATTGATCACCCACGCCCCGGGCGGTCTTGGCGTGCTGGAAGCGACTGTTCGCCACGTCATGGGGGACCAGGCCTCGATCGGCTCGCTGGTCGCCTTCCGGGTCATCTATTTCTTTATCCCGTTCTTCATCGGCCTGCCGCTGTCGCTGGTTGTCGAGGCGGTGTTTCGGGCGCGGAAGGCGAAGCGGTCTTCGGCGGAAGGGCTTCAGATGCGCGAGCCGGCATCGACGTGAGATTGGTGGGCGCCGCCACCCCCTCTGCCCTGCCGGGCATCTCCCCCTCAAGGGGGGAGATCGGCTGGCGGCGTGCTCACGGCTCTCTCTGAGGTCTCACCCTCTGCCACGAAACTTTGGGAGTGGCGGTCATCCCACTTGTAATCTCCCTCCTTGTGGGGGAGATGCCCGGCAGGGCAGAGGGGGGTCGCATCCGCAATACCGCGAACGTAGCTAGCTGTTCCTCACCGTCATCCGCCGCTCATGCTCCAGCAGCCAGCGCTTGCGCCACAGCCCGCCGCCGTAACCGGTGAGGCTGCCGTCTGCGCCGATCAGGCGGTGGCAGGGGATGACGATGGCGATCTGATTGGCGCCGTTTGCGCCCGCAACCGCGCGGGTGGAGGAGGGGAGGTTGAGTTCCGCAGCGACCGCTCCATAGGTCGTGGACACGCCGGCCGGGATTGCCCGCAATGCCTCCCAGACCTGGCGTTGAAATGGCGATCCGTGCCCGGCAATCCGGGTCTTGAACCCCCGGTCCTCGCCGGCGAAATAGGCGTTCAGTTCCGCCTCGATCTGATCGATCGGCGGATGGCGTCCCATGACGATGCCACTGCCGGTGAATTTTTGCAGTTTCTTGATTTCCGCTGGCAGCGCCTTGCGCTCGGCGAATTCGAGGAGGTGCAGCGAATGCTGGTCGGCGATCGCCATCATCGGCCCGATCGGCGTTTCGATCCAGTCGGCCCGCAGCAGCGTCTTGTCGCGCAGGTTGGCGGGCGCCGCACCGAACAGCTTCGTCACGGCGCTGCGAAAGCCGCTGCCGGATTCGTAACCGGCATCGAGCTGCGCATCGAGAACGCTTGCCCCTTGCCTCAGCGTTTCTGCCGCCTTGCCCATACGCCTGAGCCTGGCAATCTCGAGAAAACTCATGCCGAACTGCCGCTTGAAGGCACGCCGTGCGGTCGACGGATCGATGCCGAGAGAAACGACATCATCCTCGCTCCAGCGGCGGAAGGGCTCGGTATCGAGCGCCGTCAGCAGCCGTGTCACCATCGGATCCGCCTCGCCAAGTTTCAGCATCGGTCGGCAGCGGCTGCAGGGTCTGAAGCCGGCCTCCAGGCATTCCGCGATCGTCTCAAAGAAACTGGTGTTTTCGCGCTTCGGCTTGCGGACCGGGCAGGTCAGGCGGCAGAAAATGCCGGTCGTCTTCACCGCAGCCCAGGCAAAGCCTTCATAGGAGGCGTCGCGGGCGACCAGCGCATCGTAAAGAAGATCGTCGGAGGGGCGTTCGAAAAGCATGAAGCCGTTTTAGCCCAGAACGAAAAAAGGCGCCGCCGAAAAACGGGCGCCTATTCTCCTTTTTAATGGTGCGGATGCCGGGTGATCAGGCGTCGGCGGCTTCGGCCGATTCCGCCGGCCGGGGCGGGCGTTCGGACGGATCGCGGCCGACTTCGGCCTTCAGCGACACCAGGTCGATGAAATGGTCGGCCTGCCGGCGCAGGTCGTCGGCGATCATCGGCGGCTGGGTCGCCATGGTCGAAACCACGGAAACCTTCCGGCCTTTCCGCTGCAGGGCCTCCACCAGCGTGGTGAAGTCGCCGTCGCCGGAAAACAGCACGAGATGGTCGACGGTTTCCGACTGCTCCATGGCATCGATCGCAAGTTCGATATCCATGTTGCCCTTGATCTTGCGGCGGCCCATGCTGTCGGTAAATTCCTTGGCCGGCTTGGTGACGACCTTGTATCCGTTGTAGTCGAGCCAGTCGATCAGCGGGCGGATGGAGGAATATTCCTGGTCCTCAATCAGGGCGGTGTAATAATAGGCGCGAAGAAGATAACCGCGCTTTTGAAAGGCCTTGAGCAATTTCCGGTAATCGATGTCAAAACCGAGGCTTTTCGAAGCAGCGTAAAGATTTGCGCCGTCTATGAAGAGAGCAATCTTCTCCCTTGGGTCAAACATATGGTCTCCATCCCCTTTTCTTATGAACCTGCTTGGCAGGTGGAGGCCTGGTCAATATAAGCCGAGCCAAATCTCCGGAATAATCCACTACATTACGAACTATTCATATAACTGTCATTTATGGCACGATTCGCAATAATCCAAGCAGCTTGGGGTTGAATTTCGCCGGCACCCCCAGAAGGCGTGGCCTCACTTGCCGAAAGTCAATTATCAGGAAAAACTTGAATTTGCCGCGCAATGCCTGTATCGGGCGTATCAATTCCGAAAATCACTGATCAAAGGACAGGCAATGGCCCGTGTCACAGTAGAAGATTGCATCGACAAAGTCGACAACCGGTTCGAACTGGTCCTGCTCGCGAGCCACCGCGCCCGCCAGATCTCGCAGGGTGCTTCGATCACCATCGACCGCGACAATGACAAGAATCCTGTCGTCGCTCTTCGCGAAATCGCCGACGAGACGCTTTCGCCGGACGACCTCAAGGAAGACCTCATCCATTCGCTGCAGAAGCACGTCGAAGTCGACGAGCCCGAGCCCGATCCGGCTTCGCTGATCGCTGCCGGCGGCGTTGCCGTCGCCTCCGATCGCGACGAGGAAGACGACGCTCCGGAGACCGTCACCTTCGACCAGATGTCGGAAGAAGAACTGCTCGCCGGCATCGAAGGCCTCGTGCCGCCGGAAAAGAGTGACGATTACTAAGCGAAACACCTGCTTAGCAAGTTTTCGTTCATTCTCTCGCCCTAATCTGCTTGAATGTTTTATGATGGCTGCGCCAACCTTCCCGGTTGGCGCGCCATTTTCTTTTCGTCCGGTGCCCATTCGCAGGCACTGAAGCGGTATCGAGGACATTTTTCAGGATGATGCGGCAATACGAGCTGGTGGAGCGGGTTCAGAAATACAAACCCGAAGCCAACGAAGCTCTGCTCAACAAAGCCTATGTCTACGCCATGCAGAAGCATGGTCAGCAGAAGCGCGCCAGCGGCGACCCCTATATTTCCCACCCGCTGGAAGTCGCAGCCATCCTCACCGACATGCATCTCGACGAGTCGACCATCGCGGTCGCCCTGCTGCACGATACGATCGAGGACACCACTGCCACCCGCGCCGAGATCGACGAACTGTTCGGCGAGGATATCGGCCGGCTGGTCGAAGGCCTCACCAAGTTGAAGCGCCTCGACCTCGTCTCCAAGAAAGCCAAGCAGGCGGAAAACCTGCGCAAGCTGCTGCTGGCCATTTCCGACGACGTGCGCGTCCTGCTCGTCAAGCTCGCCGACCGGCTGCACAACATGCGCACGCTCGAGCACATGAAGGCCGAGCAGAAGGCGCGCATTTCCGAAGAGACCATGGACATCTATGCGCCGCTTGCCGGCCGCATGGGCATGCAGGACATGCGCGACGAGCTGGAGGAACTGTCCTTCCGCTACATGAATCCCGAAGCCTACGACACCGTCACCGGCCGGCTCGCCGATCTCGAGGCCCGCAACGAGGGCCTGATCAAGAAGATCGAGGACGAGCTGCGTGAGCTGCTGATCGCCAACGGCCTCAAGGATGCCTTCGTCAAGGGTCGCCAGAAGAAGCCTTATTCGGTGTTTCGCAAGATGCAGTCGAAGTCGCTCTCCTTCGAGCAGCTTTCGGACGTCTACGGTTTCCGCATCGTGGTCGGCGACATTCCATCCTGTTACCGCGCGCTCGGCATTGTCCATACGCGCTGGCGTGTCGTGCCCGGCCGCTTCAAGGATTATATCTCCAACCCGAAGCAGAACGACTACCGCTCGATCCACACCACCATCGTCGGCCCCTCCCGCCAGCGCATCGAGCTGCAGATCCGCACCCAGCTGATGCAGGAAATCGCGGAATACGGGATCGCCGCGCATGCGCTCTACAAGGACGGCAGGGGCGGAGAGCTGCTGCCGAAGGAATCCAACGCCTATTCCTGGCTGCGGCACACCATCGAGTCATTGGCCGAGGGCGACAATCCGGAAGAGTTCCTGGAGCATACCAAGCTCGAACTGTTCCAGGACCAGGTCTTCTGTTTCACGCCAAAGGGCAAGCTGATTGCGTTGCCGCGCGGCGCCACGCCGATCGACTTCGCCTACGCGGTCCACACCAATATCGGCAACACCACGGTCGGCGCCAAGATCAACGGCCGGATCATGCCGCTGGTCACAAGGCTCAACAACGGCGACGAGGTGGAGATCATCCGTTCCGGCGTGCAGGTGCCGCCCGCTGCCTGGGAGGAGATCGTCGTCACTGGCAAGGCGCGCTCGGCGATCCGCCGCGCCACCCGCATGGCGATCCGAAAGCAATATGCCGGTCTCGGCCACCGGATCCTGGAGCGCACCTTCGAGCGCGCCGGCAAGGTTTTCACCCGCGAAACGCTCAAGCCGGCGCTGCATCGACTGGCCCACAAGGATGTCGAGGATGCGATCGCCGCGGTCGGACGCGGCGAACTCTCGTCGCTCGACGTGCTGCGCGCCGTCTTCCCGGATTACAAGGACGAGCGCGTCACCGTGAAGCCGGCCGCCGACGACGGCTGGTTCAACATGCGCAGCGCCTCGGGCATGATCTTCAAGCTGCCGAACCAGCGGCGCGTCTCGCCGGAGGAGCTGGAAGCAGGCCCCGATCCGCTGCCGATCCGCGGCCTTTCGGGCAATCTGCAGGTACGCTTCGCGCCGAGCGGCGCCGTGCCCGGCGACCGCATCGTCGGCATCATGGAAAAGAACAAGGGCATCACCATTTACCCGATCCAGGCGTCCGCCCTGCAGCGGTTCGACGATCAGCCGGAAAGCTGGATCGACGTGCGCTGGGATCTCGACGAGGCCAACAAGTCCCGCTTCCTCGCCCGCATCGAGGTCAACACGCTGAACGAGCCCGGCACGCTCGCAACCGTCACCCAGACGATCGCTCATCTCGACATCAACATCCGCACTCTGACCATGGGCAGCAACCGCGCCGCCGACTTCTCCGAGATCACCATGGAAGTCGAGGTCTGGGACCTGCGCCAGCTGAACCAGCTGTTGAGCCAGCTGAAGGATCTCGACTGCGTGGCGAACGTCAAGCGGGTGTATGACTGAGAGACCGTTTGAAAAGGGGCCGTAGGTTCGAGGCGGCCCCTCATTCAAGCTTCTGATGTGGAAACGGCCGATTCAGCGCGGATGGCTGTCGGTATTGGTGTGCCCCGAACGTCTTTTGTCAGACGAGGCGAACACCTTGTAGAGTGAACCGACCCATCGGAGATTGGAAACATGGCGCTCAAGCGGATGGACAATGTAGGAATCGTCGTCGAGGATCTCGACGTGACGATTGATTTCTTTCGCGAACTCGGCCTTGAGCTCGAAGGGCGGGCGACAATCGAAGGAGAATGGGCCGGACGCGTTACCGGGTTGGGCAATCAGCATGTCGAGATTGCCATGATGCGCACACCGGATGGCCACAGCCGGTTCGAGCTCTCCCGCTTCCTCACGCCGCCAATCGTCGAAGATCACCGGAACGCCCCGGTCAACGCGCTCGGCTACCTTCGCGTCATGTTCACCGTGGACGACATCGGCGAGACGCTTGAAAGGCTCCGCGCGCGCGGCGCTGAGCTCGTAGGCGAGGTCGTCGACTATCAAGACGTGTACCGGCTCTGCTACATCCGCGGGCCTGGCGGGCTTCTCATCGGACTGGCCCAGGAACTCACCTGAGGTCAGTCCTGCACCGTCTCCGCCTGGCTCACCATCGCAGCAGCCTCGCTCGCATCCCGCACGAAGGCGCCTTGAGCCCGCAAGGTCGACTGCAGCTCGGCAATATCCACATTCCGCGGTGCCACGCCACGGTTGGCCGCAATGCCCGCCGCGACACCCGCCGCCTGGCCGGTCAGCCAGCACTGCGGAATTTCGCGCATGAAACCGTGGCTGTTGGCATCGCAGGAGATGTGTCGCCCGGCGGCCAGCAGTCCATCCAGCCTTGCCGGCACAAGTGCTCCGTACGGTACTGAGATCACCGGAAACTTCGGCGAGACCGAGGGACTGACGCCGATTTCATCCGGCAGAACGGCACCGACCGGCCACTGGCTGCGCTCGACCCGGCCGGCGCCCGCCAGACGCCGCGTGTGCCGGACGCCGAGTTGAGGCGCGCTGAGCAGCATGTAGGCGTCCTGGAATCCCGGCGCATGTTTCCTGAAGAATTCGCAATGCGACTGCATGAACCGGTGCGAGCGGATCTCGACCTCGGTCATATCGTCGACATTGAGCGCCGAAAGCCCCGATTGCCGCGGGCCGAGGAACAGCGCGATGTCGTTGCGCCAGGAAACGTAGGGCGTCTGGAAGAAGCCGAGCTCTTCGCGCCCGAGCGTGTTGAAGTCGGCAAAGGCCTGCTCCTGGGTGGCACGGAATGTCAGCCATGTTTCCATGTCCACGCCGCCCAGCATGAAGCCGGTATTCATCGAGTGATGGACGTCGCCTTCCTCGATATCGGCCTCGAAACTCGCTCCTGCGCGCGCAAAAACATCGCCGTCGCCGGTGCAGTCCACCACGACCTTGGCCATGATCCCCTGGCGTCCCTCCTTGCTTTCGAAGATGACGCCTTTTACCGCGCCGTCCTCGACCACCGGGGTCGCTGCCCAGGAATGGAAGACGATCCGCACGCCCGCCTCGATCAGCATTTCCTGCGAGATCAGCTTCAGTCTTTCAGGGTCGATCGTAGGCGCCCAGGTAACGATCCCATGAAAGGCGGAGGTGCGCAGCCGCCAGTATTTTGCGAGATCCGCGTCCCCCTGCCCCCACAGGCTCCTGTCCGGCCCGGCGACGGCTTCAGGGGGAAGGCGGCCGAGAACCTCCTCGGCAAAACCGCGAATGACCTGGCGTCCCTCCCAGTCGGTCATCCGGTCGATCCAGATCACCACGCCTCCGGTGGAAAGCCCGCCGAGATGGTTATAGCGCTCCAGCACCACGACCTCCGCCCCGGTTCGCGCGGCGGCAAGCGCTGCGGCGGTTCCGGATGGCCCACCGCCCACGACGAGTACGTCGCAGCGATGATAGACCGGAATGTCGCGGGCCTCCTCCCGGAAAACGCCTTCGCCGTTGCGGCGCGGGAAGACATAGTGCCCCGATTCGAAGATATCGGAGCTCAGGAAGCGGTTCTCGTTCTGGCGTATCTCCTTCACCGAAACCTTCTGATCAGTCATGGCATCCTCCCTGATTTCTGCGGACCGTCACGCCCGACGATCCAAAAGGTGATTTAGCCAAGGAAAAGCAGCGTGGAAAAGACACCAATACGCCGATAGAGCTTTCTCGATTCACGCTAGGTGATGAAGCCCGGCTCCCAACGGCTTCCTGCGTCCGCCTATTTCATGCGCATCCGGATTAACCCGCCATGCTTCCCACGCAGGGCTGACCAGCAGTTGCGGCGTTGGTAAAGCGCGATGCCGCGTCATATATTGGTGCAGTGCAATATAAGAGAGAAAGAAAACATCATGTTTGACTCAGTACGCAAGTTCGCCCGCGCTTTCCGCGTTCCCTCCACCCAGGACCGTGAAGTCGCCTATCTGAACGAATCCAAGGACCGGATCGACCTTGAATTCCGCATGCGCCAGGTCGACCGCGGCATGTTCCGCAAGTCGTCCTTCTAAGCGACACGTTCCGATCAGCCACCCGTTCGCGCGGAAAATCGCCGCGCGGCAGATGTGGGTCTTCCCGTGCTGCCTCGATGCGGCCGAAGGCCTGATCACCTCCGCGAAAACCTTGTCTCATGCGAGACGGGCAAATTTTCGCCATCATCTTCGGCTTGGGCTAAAGCCTGTTCGATCGAAGATTCCCGCAGCCGACGGATGAATATCCCGCTGCTGAACCAGATGCGCCCCTATGCCGTTTCGCCGCCGTACACCGCTTGCATTTCGTGAAAGACTGCGCCGTGCCGTCCTGCCTCCCAAGGGCTTTCGCCGCGTCCTCGATTATTATCGCCTGAAGGTCATGCGCATCGGCGGCTCCCCGCACGCAGTCGCGGCAGGCCTCGCGATCGGCGTGATCAGCGCCTGGACGCCCTTCCTCGGCCTCCACATCCTGTTTGCCATCCCGCTCGCCTATCTCTTCGGCGGCAGCATGATCGCCGCAGCCCTCGGCACCACGTTTGCCAATCCCGTCACCTGTCCGATCATCTGGCCGCTCACCTGGAAGATCGGCGAGACCTTGCTCGGCAACGAAGCCTCCGGCCACGATCATCTCGATCTCGGCCGACTGTTCCACCATCTCGATTTCTCGCAGCTCTGGCGGCCGATCCTCGAGCCGATGCTGATCGGCTCCCTGCCGCCGGGTATCCTGTGCGGCCTGGTTTTCTACGCGGTCACCTATCTGGGCGTGCGCAGTTTCCGCAACCGGCGGCTGGAACGCTTGACGGCACGGGCCGGAGCCCTCAAGTCAGTATAAAGACTGACGAGAACCGGCCTGGCGCCGTGAGGAAGATTTCATGATCATCGGCATGGGCAGTGACCTCATCGACATAAGACGCGTGGAAAAATCCATCGAGAGGTTTGGCGAGCGTTTTACCCATCGCTGTTTCACCGAGATCGAGCGGGCGAAATCCGACCGCCGCCAGAACCGCGCCGCCTCCTATGCCAAACGTTTCGCCGCCAAGGAAGCCTGCTCCAAGGCGCTCGGCACCGGCATTGCCCACGGCGTGTTCTGGAAGGACATGGGCGTCGTCAACCTGCCCGGCGGACGGCCGACCATGGTGCTCACCAATGGCGCCGCCGAACGTCTCGCGAGCATGATGCCGGCGGGTCACGAAGCGGTTATTCACATCACGATCACCGATGAATACCCTTATGCGCAAGCCTTTGTGGTGATCGAAGCGCGCCTCGCAGCCTAATCGACCATTGCCGCCGCTTTGCGAAGGGTTTAGAGAACGCAAAACCGCTGGCAACAGCCGCGCCGAACAGAAAGACGTTAAACGTGTCCGACAAAGCCGAGACGAAGTCGCAGAACAGCCTCTGGGAAAACATCAAGGTCATCATCCAGGCTCTGCTGCTGGCGATGGTGATCCGCACCGTGCTCTTCCAGCCTTTCACCATCCCGTCCGGCTCGATGATGCCGACCCTGCTCGTCGGCGACTATATCTTCGTCAACAAGTTCGCCTATGGTTATTCGAAATATTCGCTGCCGTTCTCGCCTGACCTGTTCTCCGGCCGTATCCTGGAATTCAACCAGCCGAAGCGTGGCGACGTCATCGTTTTCCGCCTGCCGAGCCATCCGGATGTCGACTATATCAAGCGCCTGATCGGCCTGCCGGGCGACCGCGTCCAGGTCACCAACGGCGTGCTGTTCGTCAACGGCAAGCCGGTCCCCAAACAGGGCGACGGCGCCTTTACCTCCGATTACAGCCTCGATCCGGGCACCGACGTGCCGGTTTTCCGCGAAACGCTCGACAACGGTGTCACCTATGACACGCTCGACCATTCACCGGTTTCGCGCGGCGACAACACCCAGGAATTCGTGGTTCCGGCGGATCATTATTTCTTCATGGGCGACAACCGCGACAACTCGCTCGATAGCCGTTTCGACGTTGGTTACGTGCCCGCCGAAAATCTGGTCGGCCGCGCCAGCGTCATCTTCTTCTCGCTCGGCAACGACACCTCGTTCCGCGAAATCTGGAAATGGCCGACCAACATGCGCTGGGATCGGATTTTCAAGGTCGTCCGGTGATGAAGTCAAAGACGCTTTCGGCGGAGGAACGCGGCCAGCTTGAAAAAGCCATCGGTCATGAATTCGCCGACAAGCAATGGCTGGACCGGGCGCTCACCCATGCGAGCACCGGGTCCGCCAAGAGTGCTAATTACGAGCGGCTGGAATTCCTGGGCGACCGCGTGCTCGGTCTCTGCGTCGCCGAACTGCTGTTCAAAACGTTCCGCACTGCCGCCGAAGGCGAGCTTTCCGTGCGTCTGAACCAGCTTGTCAGCGCTGACAGCTGCGCCGTTGTTGCCGACGAACTGGAACTGCATCGGTTCATCCGCACCGGCGCCGACGTCAAGAAGCTGACCGGCAAGCGGATGATGAACGTGCGTGCCGACGTGGTCGAAAGCCTGATCGCCGCGCTCTATCTGGATGGCGGGCTGGAAGCTGCCCGCGGCTTCATCATCAGGTATTGGGAAGCCCGCGCCACCCGCGCCGACGGCGCGCGGCGCGATGCCAAGACGGAGCTGCAGGAATGGGCGCATGCGAAATTCGGCCTGACGCCCGCCTACAGGGTCGACGAACGCTCCGGACCGGATCATGATCCCCGTTTCACGGTGACCGTCGAGGTAACCGGCGTGGCGCCGGAAACCGGCGTGGACCGTTCCAAGCGCGCCGCCGAACAGGTGGCCGCCACAAAGATGCTCGAGCGCGAAGGCGTGTGGCAGAAACCCGCTGCCGAACAATGAATTGGACACCATGACCGAAAACGACAACATTCCCGGTGAAGAGAACGAAGCCGGCAAAACCCAGGCTGGTGGCCCGACCCATTCCGGCTTCGTGGCGCTGATCGGCCCCACCAATGCCGGCAAATCGACGCTTCTCAACCGGCTCGTCGGCGCGAAGGTCTCGATCGTCAGCCACAAGGTGCAGACGACGCGCGCCATCGTGCGCGGCATCGCCATCCACGACAACGCCCAGATCGTCTTCATGGACACGCCCGGCATCTTCAAGCCGCGCCGTAGGCTCGACCGCGCCATGGTGACCTCGGCCTGGGGCGGGGCCAAGGATGCCGACCTGATCCTGCTCCTGATCGACAGCGAACGCGGCATCCGCGGCGACGCCGAGGCAATCCTCGAAGGCTTGAAGGAAGTCCATCAGCCGAAAATCCTGGTCTTGAACAAGATCGACCGCGTCCGCCACGAGGACCTGCTGAAGCTCGCCGCCGCCGCCAACGAAGCGGTGCCATTCGAGCGCACCTTCATGGTCTCGGCAACCACAGGCTCCGGCTGCGACGACCTGATGGACTACCTTGCCAAAACCTTGCCGGAAGGCCCCTGGTATTACCCTGAAGACCAGATCTCCGACCTGCCGATGCGCCAACTGGCCGCCGAGATCACCCGTGAAAAGCTCTTCCTGCGCCTCCACCAGGAACTCCCCTACGCCAGCCATGTCGAGACGGAGAAATGGGAGGAGCGCAAGGACGGTTCGGTGCGCATCGAACAGGTCATCTACGTGGAGCGCGACAGCCAGAAGAAGATCGCGCTCGGCAAGAACGGCGACGCCATCAAGGCAATCTCCACCGCGTCCCGCAAGGAACTCTCCGAAATCCTCGAACAGCCGGTCCACCTCTTCCTGTTCGTCAAGGTCCGCGAGAACTGGGGCGACGATCCCGAGCGTTTTCGCGAGATGGGCCTGGAATTCCCGAAGTCCTGAACCAACGCTGCCACATCCGCCAGCGCCGCCACGTGGCGGCGTCAACCGCCGCGAGCGATACCCACGGACGGAGTATCTCGTTAGCGATTTTTATCCATCATTATAATGACTTGCTAACGTTGAGCCGAAGATCCAATTTATCGGCAAAATGGCGCGGAGAGTCATGAATGTCGGATGGCGGATCAGCAGATGAAGGCACGGGCTCGGATGATCCGAATTCCGTCGGCTTCTACAGTTGGATCGTGCCGGAAAACAAGGTGTATGGCGATCAGGTGATTGCCTCCATATTCGGCGTTTCGGATCAGGAACTGGCTGCCGGCGCCCCGATCGAGAGGGTCATCCGCTACATCAACGAGGGCGATAGGCAGCGGGTCGCAAAGGCGATCCACGATGCGATCGTCACAGGGTTCGCATACCAGGAAAACTACCGCGTCACCCATCCGGACGGGCGCCGGATCGACGTCGCAGCGAATGGTCGGTGTCTGCGCGATGCCGAGGGTGTCCCGTATATCTATTCAGGCACCGTGATGATCCAGCCCACGGCGGCTGCGGCGACCGATCCGCTGGAGCACCATTGCCGCGCCGCTCTCTGGCTTGCCACCAAACGCCGCCAGATGCTCGCCGCGCGCTATCTCACCTCGGCGCTCAACGTGCTCGGCAAATAGGTTCCCCGCCTCACTTCTGCCGGTCCATCAGCGCCCTGACCTCCAGGTAACGGCGGCGACGGTCCTGGTCCTGTTCGTTGGGGCCGTAGCAGGTGTCGGAAATGCAGAAGCGCTGCAAGCGGAAGGGCGGCTGCCCCTTGTCGAACTCGCATTCGATCTCGTTGCTGAAATCGGTCGGCTTGGGCTCCTCGCGGGTGGAATAGGTCAGCCGCGCGCCCGGCGGGTCCAGTTCCGGGAAGGACTGGACGATACCCGTCTTCAGCGAGGGCACCAGCAGGAAATTCTTGGCGACCGAGATGCAGGCCTGTTCGAGCTGTGGCGATTGCGCCGCAGCGGGCGAGGGAGCGACAAGGGCGACAGGCGAGGCGGCCAGGAGGGCGGCAAAGAGGGCGTGTTTCATGGAGACTCCCAAGGGTCGTATTTGACGTGCGAATTTCGCACAGGAATCCAAATGGAGGCCGATTTGTTCCAGGCAAGCCCATGGACACCTGCATCTTTGCCGTCGACCGGGGAAAGCAGAAACCGATTCAGTCCGAAGGACTTATGCTCTATTGTTGAATCGGCTCGGAAGGATCTTGAACAGATACATGCAGTGGCAGGACGAAGCGATCATCATAGGCGTCAAGCGCCACGGCGAGACGAGCGTCATCGCCGAGCTGATGACCCGTGACCGCGGCCGGCATCTCGGCCTCGTCCGCTCTGGCCGCTCGCGGGTGATGCAGCCGGTGCTGCAGGCCGGAAACCGGGTGGAGGCCGTCTGGCGCGCGCGGCTCGACGAACATCTCGGCGAGTTCAAGCTGGAACCGATCCGCCTGCGCGCCGCCAAGCTGATGGAGACGGCGACCGCGGTCTACGGCGTCCAGGCGATGGGCGCGCTGCTGCGCCTGCTGCCGGAGCGTGATCCGCATCCGCATCTCTTCGAAGCGCTGGACATCATCCTCGACGCCTTCGACGACCCCTCCGATGCTGGCGAACTTTTCGTGCGTTTCGAGCTCGCGGTGTTGAACGACCTTGGTTTCGGCCTCGACCTCACCGAATGCGCGGCGACCGGCGGACGCGAAAACCTCGTTTACGTCTCGCCGAAAACCGGCCGCGCCGTTTCCCGCGAGGCAGGCATGCCCTATGCCGACCGGATGCTGGCCCTGCCGGGGTTCTTGAGCGAAGGCGCCGCTTCGGCCGCCGACCGCGACAGCATGGCGGAGGCCTTCCGGCTCACCGGCTATTTCCTGCATCGCCACGTCTACGAACCCCGCGGCCTGACGGAAAACGCCGCCCGTGACGGTTTCGTCCAGGCGGCGCTGAAGGCGCTTTCGAAGGATACGGAACGCCAGACCGGTTGAACGAGAAATCCAGCTGAAGGAGGAACCCATGGAGCGGATAGCCACCTGCGCCTGCGGCAAATTGCGGGCCATCTGTAAAGGAGAGTCGGTCAAGGTCTCGCTCTGCCATTGCCTCGAATGCCAGAAACGGACCGGCAGCACCTATGGCATCGGCGCCTTCTTCGACCGCGCCCAGGTGCGCATCGAGGGGGGAAGCACCGCCTATGCCCGCCTGGGGGACAGCGGCTTTGCGGTCAACCTGCATTTCTGTCCGAACTGCGGTTCGACTGTGTTCTGGGAGCCGCAGCGCAGGCCCGACGTGATCGCGGTCGGCGTTGGCTCGTTCGCCGATCCCGGCTTCCCGGCACCCTCGCAGGCCGTCTACGACCAGCACCGGCATTCCTGGGTGCCGGCGCTCGAGTGACCGTCTGCAAGAAGCCGCGTTACTCCGCAGGCTGCGGCCGCAACAAGCCGCGGTCGACCGGCTTTTCCTGGATCGGCCAGTGCACGATCGCGGCGAAGATGCCGAGTGCCACGCCGAGCCACCAGACCGGATCATACGAGCCGAATCGGTCGTAGAGATAACCGCCCATCCACACGCCGAGGAACGAGCCGACCTGGTGCGACAGGAAAACGATGCCTCCCAAGAGCCCTAGATGGCGCGTACCGAACATGATGGCGACGAGCCCGTTGGTCGGCGGCACGGTGGAAAGCCACAAAAGCCCCATGACGATCGCAAACACGATCACCGAGGCGGGCGTCTGGGGCAGGAGGAGGAAGGCGGTGACCGCGATCGACCGGGCGACATAGATATAGGCGAGGAAATAGGGTTTTGAATAACGTTGGCCGATCATGCCTGCGCCGAACGAGCCGATGATGTTGAAGAAGCCGATCAGCGCCATGGCGATCACCGCGTAAGCGGGTGCGATGCCGATATCGCCGAGATAGGCGGGGAAATGCGCGGTGATGAACGCCACCTGGAAACCGCAGACGAAAAAGCCGGAGGTCAGGAGAAGATAGCTCTGGTGGCCGAAGGCCTCGCGTAGCGCCTCTCCGACGGTCTGCTTGATCTCGGACTGCGACTGGGTGCCGGAGCTGGAATTGCCGCGCAGGGGATAGGCGAGCACCGGCACCAGCAGCATCAGCAAGGCGATGTAGACGAGGCTGTCCGACCAGCCGTAGGTGCTGATCAGCGCCTGGCTCAACGGCGCAAACAGGAACATGCCGGCCGAACCCGCAGCCGTGCCGATGCCGAAGGCGACCGACCGCTGTTCGGGCGTCACGTTGCGGGCAAAGGCCGACAGGATGGTGCCGAACGAGCCGGCACCGACCGCAAGCCCGACCATCACGCCGCCGCTGAGATAGAGCACCGGGACCGAATGGGCAGTCGACATCAGGATCAGGCCGCAGGCGTAGAGCAGGCCGGAAAGGGTCAGCACCCGCCCGGTGCCGTATTTGTCGGCAAGCGCCCCAAACAATGGCTGGCCGAGCCCCCAGGCAAGGTTCTGGATCGCCATGGCGAGCGCGAAGGTGGAGCGGTCCCAGCCGGTATCGTGGAGCATCGGCAGCTGGAAGAAACCCATGGCCGAGCGCGGGCCGAAGGTCAGCATGGCGATCAGGGCACCGGCGACGATGATCAGCCAGGGCATGGAAGCCGGCCTCTGCCCCGAGGGGCGCACGGATGGCGATGCAGACGTGGGCATGCGGACCTCCTCGAACACAAGGGGCAAAACATACCGCGTGCGCTTGCGGTGTTAAAACAACTTTTGCTCAATCAATCCATCACCGGGATTGATGGTACGCCCCTTACGGCGTGCCCGGCGGATCGATCGCCGGCGGGGTCGCGCGCCCGAGCCGGGCCTCGCGCCAGATGGTAAAAATGCCGGCGCCGATGACGATTGCGACGCCGAGGATCATGTTGGCGGTCATCACCTCGCCGAACACGAAGACGCCGATCAGGCAGACCAGCACCGACTGGATATAGGTCATCGGCTGCACGACCACCGCATCGAGCAGGTTGAAGGCGCGGATGAGAAGGTAATGCCCGCTCATGCCGGTGATGCAGAGCACCACCATCCACAGCCAGTCGACAGGCGTGACCTGGGTCCAGTAGAACGGACCGACAAAGGTGATCGTCACCGCGCCGACGACGCCGGTATAGAAAAAGGCCGTTTCGGACGTGTCGGTGCGGCTGGCAAGCCGGGTCATGACGGAATAGAGCCCGAACATCAGCGTCGCGACCATCGGAATGACGATCCTGGCGTCGAAGGTGGCGTTGAGCGGGTTGACGATCAGAAGGATGCCGATAAAGCCGACGCCGATCGCCGTCCACCGCCGCCAGCCGACCTTTTCGCCGAGAAACGGCACCGAAAGACAGGCGACCACCAGCGGCGTCGCCGCAAACATCGTGTGGCTGGCCGCCAGCCCGACATGCGAAAAGGAGAAGATCGAGATGACGATCTGCACCGCCAGAAGCGCGCCGCGGGCAATCTGCAGCCAGGGCCGGCCGGCTTTCGCCGCAACCTTCACGCCGCCCGACGACCGGCTCGCCAGCGCAAACGCAAAGCCCGCGAATGCCCAGTAGCGGATCATCGTGATGAAGATCGGCGGATAGGCGCTGCCCAGATGTTTGGAAATCCCGTCCTGCAGCGAAAAGATCGTCACCGCCGCGATGGCGCAGATGAGGCCGGTGGACCGAGGGGTCATGAAGGCAGTCTCTTTCGGGGTGCCGCCCGGACGGAAATCCGGCCGGCGCATGGGAAGCAGGGCGGCTTATGGTGATGACCCCGTTCTGATCGTTCGGCAAGGGGCCGAACAACGTGATTTTGCGAATAGCTGCCATGCGTGGGGCGGGGGAGTGGGGTGGAGTTGAGGCTTTAGCTAAAGTTGTCGCTTTGCGCCAAGAGCATCATCGTTACAAAGCCCGGCGTGGCTGCGAACGCGTGCTACAGCTTGTATCTGTCACTTTGAACCAAGAGTTGCAAAGTAGCTGTGCATATTTCGCTCTGTCACGACGATTATTGATCATGCCTGCGAAATTTACTGCAATATTCAGTCATCGAATGGAGGCTTTGATGAATGGACGTCGTAACGTTGGCCCAGATATTATTGCGCTCGTTCATCATATCGAGCTGAATGAAAGCGGCTGGGTAAACACTGCAATCCGCAAAGCTGTCCGGTTCCTGATCTGGATGATCGGCGAACCCGCCGACATCAATATGATATTAAACGAACGTGAAAACCTCGGCCTTAACAAGTTGACGAGGGAGCAAGCGGAAACTGCGATAAATGAACTTCTGGATTTGAACGCCATACTCCCAGTCGGCAACGACAAATTCAAATTGGCTGAGGCGGAGATTGAAAGCCTCGAAAAATCAATCTCAACAGCCGAAAACGTAGAAGCGCACGTTCGTAAAAAGGTATTGAAAGCTGCGCAAGACACAGGTGTCTCCACGGGAGACGATTGGGAAAGAAAGATTTGGGACGGATTCCACGAAGAGTTTATCGTGCCGTTCATTCGGGAGTTCGGTGCTCGCGCCTATGAATTGATGACCGGGGCGAATACCAATGTTCGGCAAAACATTTTTATTTCGGACTTTCTCGGAAAATTCACCGACGAGCGCAGAATTGTACTCGAAGCAATGATTTTGTCCGCCCTGGATAAAAGCGATGGCGATTGCCGAAAGTACATCCTAAGACTTCTCAATAGTTATTTTTTTCAGTCTGCTGTCAGCCTCCCCCGCTTCGTAACCGAAAAGGCATTTGCGAAGCCTGGGCAGGAGAGGCGGCTGCGGCTGGTCTTGGATACCAATTTCTTATTTTCTCTCTTCAAGCTTCATTCCAATCCCTCCAATGAGGCGGTATCGATGCTACAGGACCTGATATCTCGGGTACCCAAGCCGTTTTCCGTCGATATGTATGTCTTGCCGTCCACCATTGACGAGTTCCACCGATCGATAAGTTACTATCAAGGTGTGGCTGAACGCATTAGGCCTACGTCTGGTATCGTTTCTGCCGGGGTGAAGTCGAATGTTTCAGGGGTAATCGAGGCCTTTCTTTTGAAGGCCCGCGAAAGCGGATACAAGATCACTGCCAAGGATTACTTTGATCCGTATTTCAATGACATCAAAGCAATTTTGAATAGTTATGGTGTTCACGTATTGAATGGCGAAGACAAAAAGTATGCAACCGACCAATCAACTATCGACGACGCGTTAGATCAGAAGTCTTTTTATGCCAGCAAGAACGTAGCAGGAAAACGCGAGAAATCTTACGATAGAATATGGCACGATATGGTATTGTGGCATTTTATATTCGATAAGAGGCCAGAAATAAGTGACACAATTTTTGATGCTGAATGGGTTTGCGTAACTATAGACTTTGGTTTTATTGCATTTGATAATCACAAAAGGCACGGATCCGGTATACCGTTACTTGTGCATCCTGCATCTCTTGTGCAGGCGTTGCAGATTGTAATTCCTTCTGATGAAAATCTCGAGAGGACAATTCTTGCGCTGATGCAGATGCCGTTCCTTTTCGAGCAGTTCGATATTGAGGACGAAAAAGCTACCCAGAAAATTCTGGGAACCTTATCGATGTACGAAAATATCGATGAACTAGGTGAAGAAACAATACTCACCATACTGGGCAATAAGGTTCTGCGCGCTAAGATTGGCGAAAGTCAGGATACGACGGGTGAGGTTGCACTTATTAAGGATGCGATTGTAGAGCATCTGGCAGAGAAAACGCGCGAAGCCAATGACGCTAAGTCGCATCTAATTCGTGTGCAGGAGTTGATGGAGAGTGAGCGGAGGCAAGGCGTCACCCGCCTAGAAACCGTGCAGGCGGAAAATTCGGCACAACTTATAGCGGCTCTCGCGGAGAAGGAGCGTGCTGAGGCCGCGAAATTGTCTACCGATGCAGAGCTTGCGGATATCCGAGCCAAATTGGCAATAATACAGAGTGAGGATGAGGCGCGCGTCGCTGTACGTAAGATCCTCAGCGAAAAATGGAAGTTTGCAGCTTCTGTACTTCTAGGCGCGGCTGTGGCGACGCCGGCGATCTCTGCGGTTCGATATTTTGCCGTTGAACTATCGGGCTTCGCTGGATGGTTGGCGCCACTTGCGGGGCAGATTACGATAGCCGTTTTGAGCATTGTGCTCTGTAAGATTTACGTGAATCGTTTGCTATTACTTAGAGAGGTGGCCTGTGAAGGCCTTGAACTGGATAGCGAATTTCTCTTGGGCAGCATACCTCTTCCTTTTCCTTGCGTTTCTTGAGCCTCGCGCGTCAAGTACGTTTGAAAGGGGGCTCTTCCCAAACATAGGCGTAACTGATGAAGCGGTGACCCCTGACAAGGCCAAGTGATAATCCAAAAGGTCGAATAACCTCTTAGTTTTTTCCGATGGGGATCGTTTTATTGAGAACTGACTTGGCGGAATACCATCGGCTTCGACCACTTTGGGCTGAAGGGGATGCAACCTAATCCGACTGCCGCAATTTTCGGAGGGCTTGAGTTCTGAAGTCGAGCCTAGCGGTACCGCCTGGACTCGCCCCACCCACCTCACCTCTCCACCAACAACCCCGAAACCAGCGTCAGAAACGCCTCCACCGCCTTCTTCGACACCGCCTCCGGGTCCTCGGCACTGGCGATCCAGAGTGCGGCACTCAAGGTGGCGCCGTTGACGAGGCGGGCGGTGGCTTCGGCGTCGACGGGGCGGATCGTACCGTCGTCGATCAGTTTCTGGATGCTTGCGGTGGTGGTGCGGATGCAGGCGCTCTGGCTTGGCCATTGCGACGGATCGCCGAGCACCGCCGGGCCGTCGAGCAGCATGATCCGTTGGATTTCGGGCTCCAGCGACATTTCGATATAGGCGACGCATTCGTCTACGAAGCCGCGCCAGGTATTGTCGGCCCGGCTCGAGATCTCGCAGAGACGGTTTGATATTTCCGCGTCGATCTGCATGACGACCGCCATCAGCAGGCCCTTCTTGTCGCCGAAATGGTGGTAGAGGGCCCCGCGCGTCAGCCCGGCACCGGCGGTAAAATCGTCCATCGAGGCCTCGGCATAACCCTGGCGCGCAAAGGCGTGCCTTGCGGCGGCGATCAGCTTGGCCTTCGTTTCGGCGATCATTTCCTTGCGCGGCCTGGCGGCGCTCCTCGGGCTCGTGCCGGGAGCCATATCGGTGACGATCTTGTCTGCCATCTTCTCAGCCATGCGGACTCCGAATTATTCGCATACGCTCCGTATGTGAATTGACATACGAAACGTATGCGGCTATTTACCTCACATACGCGGCGTATGTAAGTCCTCATTCAAAATAACCCAAGGAGCAGGTTATGCCCAATCCCTATCGCGAAATATTCGCGAGGCCGGGTACGAAAGGTTTTTCCGCCGCCGCTTTCGTGGCGCGGCTGCCGCTGCCGATGACGACGATCGGCCTCGTCGCCATGCTTTCCCAGACGCATGGCGAATATTGGCTGGCCGGCGCGGTCTCGGCCACGTTTGCCCTCGCCAACGCCTTCATTTCCCCGCAAGTGTCGCGCTGGGTGGATGCGAAAGGGCAGTCGGCCGTGCTGGTGCCGACGACGTTCGTCACTTTCCTCGCGCTGATCGGTCTTGCGACCGCTGCCTGGATGCGCTGGCCGATCTGGACGCTGTTTGCCTTCGCCCTCGTCGCCGGGCTGATGCCGAGCATGATGGCGCTGGTGCGCGCCCGCTGGTCGGAAATCTATCGCGACCGGCCGGAACTGCACACCGCCTTCGCCTTCGAATCTGTCATCGACGAGCTCGTTTATATCTGCGGCCCGGTCTTCGGCATCGGCCTCAGCGTCGCGCTCTTCCCGGAAGCCGGCGTGCTCGCCTCCGCCGCGTTCCTCGCCGTCGGCACGGCACTGTTCGTGGTCCAGAAATCGACCGAACCGAAGGTCGATCCGCAGCGGATGAAAGGCGGCGGTTCGGTCATGCGGTTGCCTGCCATGTGGTTCCTAGTGGTGCTCTGCGCCGGCATGGGTATCATTTTCGGCACGGCGGAAGTCTCGGTCGTCGCGTTTTCGGAAGCGATGGGCAACAAGGGCGCCGCCAGCTATATCCTGTCGGCCTATGCCGCCGGCTCCTTCGTGGTCGGCATCGTCTTCGGCGCCATCAAGTTCAAGTCGTCGCTGGCCCGCCGGCTGCTCTTCGCAAGCCTGGTTGCCGCCGTCACCACGCTGCCCATGCCCTTCGTCGGCAGCCTCTGGGGGCTGACAGCGGTCATCTTCCTTGCCGGCGCTGCGATCTCGCCGACCTTCATCAGCGCCATGACCCTGATCGAGCGCATCGTTCCTTCCTCGCAGGTTACCGAAGGCATCACCTATGCCATGACCGGCATGAGCATCGGCTTTGCCGCCGGCTCCTCGCTCGCCGGCTGGACGATCGACGCCTACGGCGCCTCCAACGGCTTCTGGGTCGCCGTCGCCGGCGGCGCGCTGGCGCTCACCACGATGCTCTCCGGTTATGGCTTGCTGAGCCGGCCGGATCGGCAAGCGGTGCCGGCGGCGGGGGTATTAAACCCGGCGGAGTGATCTCCTCAGGTGATCTCTTGGGCGAGGCGGCCCCTCACCCCGCCTCCGCTACGCTCGGCGACCCTCTCCCCGCACGCGGGGCGAGGGGGACCGGAGAGGGCGCGGCAAAAGTCCTTCTCCCCGCGCGCGGGGAGAAGGTGCCGGCAGGCGGATGAGGGGCGGCACCTCGACAAACCAGAGCCTCCGCCGCCAACCAATTTCCGTCAGTCGTGTCAGGCCCGCCGCTTGATCGCCCAGGCCTCCGCCCGTTCGCCAACCACCGTCGCCACGTCGCCGATTCTGATCCGCCCGGTGCCGCGCGGCACGGCGTTCCAGCCGAACAGTGGTCCGGG
>NZ_JALBGV010000054.1 GCF_023006505.1 Neorhizobium sp. SHOUNA12A | reverse complement strand
GCCCGGTTGCGCCTTCGCGCCGCGCTGCGCCCAGGTTTCCGATCTCTGCCGCGCGGAGGTACCGGCCTTGATGCCGATCGGCGGGGCCGGCAGCGTCGCTTGTGTGCAATATGCCTGAACACCAAAGATGACGAGAGACGATAACAAGGCAGGGAGGGCGTCCGTGCAATCGCGCGCGGAACGGGACATGACGCATATCACATTGATCAATCCGAACACGTCCCAGGCGACGACGGTTATGATGACCGAGATCGCCCGGAAATACCTGCCGGAAAAATTCTCGGTGGAGGGGGTCACCGCCACGAGAGGAGTATCGATGATCCTGAATGGCGAGGAGCTTGCTGCAGCGGCCGGCGGCGTCGTCGAAATGGGATTGGCCGCGGCGGGAATGAGCGACGGGTTGATCGTCAGTGCATTCGGTGATCCGGGACTCGAACGCCTGAAAGCCCTGTCCGGCCTGCCGGTCGTCGGCATCTGCGAGGCGAGCATGCACGAGGCCTCCGCCGGAGGCCGGCGTTTCGGCATCGCGACCGTCACTCCCGACCTCGTGGCGAGTTTCGCCGCCAAGGCTGAAACGCTGGGCCTTGCCCACCTCTTTGCCGGGACACGGCTGACCAGCGGCGATCCGCTGGTTCTTGCATCCGACCCCGCGCGTTTACACGCGGCTCTTGAGATCGCGGTTCGGGAATGTTTCGAAAGGGACGGCGCTGAAGCCGTCATTATCGGCGGCGGCCCGCTGGGCCAGGCGGCGGACGATCTTCAGCAGGCTCTCTCGTCACCGGTGATTGCGCCGATCCGCTCCGCTGTCGAACTGTTGCTTTCCCGGATCGCCCATCCTCCCGAAGCCGGAGCGAGGGCGAAATGATCAGGGCGTCTCCTGAACAACGCCATGGAGGTGCCGTTTTTTCTGTTGCAAGTCGCGGCGCCCCGCCGGAAGGTCCGCCCGCTGATGTCTTGGCGGAGTTTCCTATGCCGAAGGATAAATCATTCCTGTATCGGGTCAGGCAAGCCCTGCCCGAACTGCGGCCCGCCGAAAAGCGCGTGGGAGAATTCGTCTGTGATTTTCCCGGCGAGCTTGCCAGCTATTCGGCGCAGGAGCTTGCAGCGCTGGCGCATGTCTCCAAGGCCACGGTGACACGTTTCATCCAGCGCCTCGGTTACGAAAACTACGAGGAAGCCCGCCGGCATGCCCGGGCCGAAAAACAGACCGGCTCCCGGCTCTTCCTGACGACCGCTGCCGACGCCGCGGCGGCCCAATCGATGCAGGCGCATGTCGCCCAGGGGGTCGCCAATCTTGAAGCAACGTTCCTTTCCATTTCCGAGGGCCAGATCGAGGCTGTGACGGACGCAATGATTGCGGCCAGGAAGGTCTGGGTGCTTGGTTTCCGGAGCAGCCACCCCTTTGCCTCCTACCTGCAATGGCAGTTGACGCAGGTCATCGAGGATATCGTCGCAATCCCCGGCGCGGGGCAGACGCTTGGAGAACACCTTGTCAGTTTGCGCGAAGACGACGTCGTGGTGTTCTTTGCCATGCGCCGGAGGATCGCGCAGGTGGACGCCATTCTGGCCCAGCTTCGGCGGTCTAAAGCGAAGCTCCTCTATATCACCGACGAGGGCGCCGCGTTCGAGACGTCGGCAACCTGGCATTTCCAATGCCAAACCCTGGCGCCCGGCCCGCTCTTCAACCATACGGCAGTCATGGCCCTCTGCCATCTGCTCATCACCCGGTGCCTGGAAAAGGCAGGCGTCGAGGGAAGAAAGCGCCTCCGCCACATCGAGACGCTGAATGAAGGGCTCGACGAACTCTGACGGGATCGACGCCGACGCTATTGGGCGCCGGCCGACCCACCGTCAGTTTATGCGCTGCTCGCTCTGCGGGTCGAAGAGATGCACCTTTCGGGAATCAAACTCCACGCGAAGAACATCCCCCGGCCGCGTCGTGACCCGCTCGCGGAATACCCCGATGACCCGCTGGCCGGCGACCTGGCCGACGACATGCGTTTCGGCGCCGGTTGGCTCGACGACCTCGACGATGAGGGGCTGGCCAGCTTCGCCGCCCATGCTCAGATTCTCCGGACGGATGCCGTAGACCACATGGCGCCCCTCGTTTTCCGACGACGGAGGCCCGGCGACCGGAAGCGCAATATCGCCGATCCAGACCCTCCCCTGCGCATAACGGCCGGACAGGAAATTCATGCCAGGCGAACCGATGAAGCCTGCCACGAAGAGGTTGGCGGGACGATCGTAGAGAGCCAGAGGCGAGCCGACCTGCTCGACGAAACCATCCCGCATAACGACGATCTTGTCGGCCATGGTCATGGCTTCGATCTGGTCATGTGTCACATAGATCATTGTGCTTCCGAGCCGCTGGTGCAGCGCCTTGATCTCGCCGCGCATGGTGACGCGCAACTTGGCATCCAGGTTGGACAAAGGCTCGTCGAACAGGAACACCTGCGGGTTACGCACGATTGCCCGTCCCATCGCGACACGCTGCCGCTGGCCGCCCGACAACTGCCGCGGATAACGCTCCAGCAGGGCCTCGAGATTAAGGATCTTTGCCGCCTTTTCGACCTTGGCGCGAATTTCCGGCTTTGCATCGCCGCGCAGCTGCAGGGAAAAGCCCATGTTCTGGGCGACCGTCATGTGCGGGTAAAGCGCATAACTCTGAAAGACCATGGCGATATCCCGGTCCTTCGGAGACATTTCGTTGACGACGGTCGAGCCGATATGGACCTGGCCGTCGCTGATTTCCTCCAGCCCGGCGATCATGCGCAGCAAAGTCGATTTCCCGCATCCGGACGGCCCGACCAGAACCACGAACTCGCCGTCGTCGATATCGACATTCACGCCGTGGATGACCTGGGTCTGGTTATAGACTTTTCTGACATCGCGCAGATTTACGTTTGCCATGTTTCCATTCCTCGTCTTGGGCGCCGGACCTTCCGGTCGAACGCTCCGATATTCGTCTTGCGCACCGGGCGGATCGCAAGACCATTGACGGTCATCCTTTGACGGCGCCGCCGAGCACGCCGCGCACGAAATATTTCTGCAGGCTGACGATCAGCACCAGCGGTACGATCACCGAGATGAAGGTCGCCGCGGTGAGCGTATTGAGGCCGCCCGCATTGGTCTGGGCAAGGCTCGCGACCTGCACCGTGAGTGGCGAGAGCGAACCGGATCCCAGGAAGATCAGCGGGATCAGCAGGTGGTTCCAGGCGATCATGAATTGCAGGATTGCCAGCGACGCGAGAACGGCACCCGACAGCGGCAGGATGATCTGGAAGAAGATACGCGGTTCGGAGGCGCCGTCGATGCGCGCCGCCTCCACGAGATCCGAGGGGATGCTGGAGAAGAAGCCGTAGAGGAGAAAGATCCCGAACGGCACCGTCAGGCCCATTTCGATGACCCAGACCGGTATGAACGTCCCCGTAAGGCCAACCGCGAGGAAGAACTTCAGCATCGGCACCAGGACGAGTTGGGGCGGCAATACCTGGAAACCGACCATGGCAAGAAACAGCGCGATACGCCCGCGAAACCGCATGCGCGCCAGGGCAAAAGCGCCAATTGCCGAGAAGAGCACGGTCCCGAGCACGGTCGGAACCGTCAAGACGATCGAATTGACGACGCTGCGACCGACGCCGGTCAGGTACATCGCCTCGACATAGTTCGACAGCACCGGCCGCCATTCGACGAAGGCGTGCCACCAGCCCGTCTGGGAGGAGTCGCTTTCCGAGCGGAATGTCGTCACGAAGAGCGACAGGACGGGCGTGAACCAGACCACACAGAGAAGAAGGACAGCGCCATGGAGCGCGATCCGCTTCAACCGGCTTGCGAGCTTGGAGGTCGGCCGCACGGAAACGAGCGTGGCCCTGCGGCTTTCGATTGCGGACATCGTCACTCTCCTCCCTCCGACCTGATCTGCTTGATGTTCATGAAGATCACGGGAGACGCGAGGATGAGGAGCAGGATGGCGATGGCGCTGGCCGTTCCGAGATTCTGCTTCACGAAGAGCTCCGAATACATCTTGTTGGCGATCACGTCGGTACCGAAGGACCCGTTGGTCATGACGTAGACGATGTCGAAGACCTTGAGGGAGAAGATCGCCTGGGTTGTCAGGACCACGAGGATCGTCGGCCAGAGCGAGGGAAGCGTCACGAAGCGGAAGACCGCCCACTCCCCAGCCCCGTCGATCTTGGCGGCCTCGACCAGTTCGCGCGGGATGTTCTTGACGCCCGCCGACAGAATGAGCGTCGCAACACCGATGCTCATCCACACGGCGACGAAGATCAGCGCATAGTTGTTGACGTTGCGGTCGATCAGCCAGGCGATCGGCATATTACCCGTGACAGCCGTCCAGATGGCGTTGAGCGTACCCGTCTGCGGCTGCATCGGCGGCTCATAAGTATACATCATCTTCCAGATGACGGCGCCGGCGACGAAGGACATCGCAGTTGGCAGGATCAGGAAGGTTCTCGCGACCCGCTCGTACTTGACCCGGTCCAGCATGATTGCGGCGGTCAGGGCAAGCACCGCCGTCAGCAGAGGAAAGACAACGATCCAGAGGACATTGTTGAACAGAACTGGGCGCATGGCGGTCCCGAATGCCCAGACGAAGTTTCTAAATCCGACCCAGTTGCTGCCGGTCGCGTCACGGAAACTGTAAACGATCGAAGCGACGAGGGGATAGGCTATGACCAGACCCACCAGAGCCAGGACCGGCGAGAGCCAAATCCACGGGCGGATGCTGCTCTGCGTCTTTTGCGGAAACCTCCTGATAGCCAGTTCGCCCGGCAGAATGATGACCAGAGCCACTGCGGGCAAGGAAAGGAGCCCCAGGATAAGTTGCAGAATCTGACTACTCATGGCGTTTATTCCATCCTGTGCCAGGAGCAGCCCGGCTGCTCCTGGAAATGATCGTCCGGCTTATCTCGCAGCGTCGATCGCCTGCAGCACGTTATCCAGGCTGTCGGGATCGAGCACGTATTGCACGACACCCTTCCACAACGCCTGGATTACCGGCGGATCGACAACCTGGGTCGGCTGGGCAACAAGCGTGACACCCGGCTTGAGCAGCGTCTCGCGAGCCCGCTTGAGCACGGGATTGGAATAGTCGCTCGGCTGAACCGCCTGGCTGGCAACGGTCCAGTTGCCGGCGGACGCCACGAGCTTCTGGGCTTCGTCCGATACGAGGTAAGACAAGAATGCCTTGACCTGCGGCGTGTCCCTGAATGCCAGGTAAAGCGTTCCGCCGAACGTCTCATAGGCCGCATTTTCCGGTTTGCCCGGCACCGGCATGAAATCCATATCTTCGATCGGCTTGACCTTGGGATAGATCAGATTGGTGAGGCTGCCGGCATATGTTCCCCAGAGAAGAACCGAACACTGCGGGGGATCGTAGAAAAGCCCCGCCCCGACTTTGACCGCAGGCGTCGACATGGCCGCGACCGGGCCACCGGGAACCATCTTGGGATCGTGGGCAATTTTACCGAACGCCTCGAACGCGGCCTTCACTTCCGGAGCGGTCCAGGAAATCGAGCCATCGCCAAGACCCTTGAGGGTTTTCTGGCCGGAGTTCTTCAGGATGTAGGCCTGGATCCAATTGCCGGCAAGCGCCCCCGAGGAAGCGCCCCGTTCGTCGGTATAGCACCAGGGCGTCTTGCCGGCGTTGGCGCGCTTGACGGCCCAGGCATCGAACTGCTCCCAGGTGGGGGCATCTTTCGGGCCGTCGTAGGTGTGGACATTGTACCAGACCATGAAGTTGTTGAGTTCGGTCCAAACCCCGTAGATCTTGCCGTTCAGGCTCGCGGCGTCGACGAGCCCGGGATCGAACTTCCCCTTGATGGCAGTTTCGCCGACCATCGCGCCGACATCCTTCAGAGCACCTTGCTTCGCATGGCGCACGAGGTTGTTGATGTTGGTAGACCCCGCGAGATCCGGTGGGTCACCTGCCTGGACGCGGGTCTGCAGCACTGCGGCAAAGTCGGTCGTTCCCGTATAATCGACGGCAATCCCGGTCGCCGCCTGGAAGGGAGCCCAGGCTGCCTTCAGCATCTCGAGTTCGCGACCGCCATTGACGCCGAGGATGGAGACCTTCCCTCCGATCTTCTGCCCACCCGTCAGTTTGGATGCATAGGCCTGGGCCGCGTCGATCAGAGGTTTGGGAAGTTCAACCGCCTGGGCATGCGCCAGTCTGTCGGGGGATGCCAGCGCCAGCGCCGTCACGAGACACGTGGACAGCAGTGTCGGCGCGCGCGCCTTTTCGATTTTTCGGGACACCATAATTCGTTTACCTCCTGTTTGAACGGTCCGTTCGTGGATTCTTACGTCTGGGCGCACGGCTGCTCTCCGCATCATTCCGGATGCTGAGAGAATTCGGTGGCGTGTTCAAATCTCCAGGGTGGCTCCAGCCGCCGTCTCACGTCTTCCGTGACTATGACGCTGCGCCTCTTGGCCTTGGAATATTCAGCGTAATCATCCTGTTCCCCTGTCGTGACCGCCACTTCCACCATGCGTATCGCCCCAGCAGGTTGATCCCGCTGCGAGATGCAAAGGCAATGTTCGGCCCGGCATTTATGACACCACACTCTGTTCAGCGGGGGCTCGAAGTCAAACAACTAACATTGCCCGAGGTATAACCTTTGGTCATACTGGGACCATAGCTGCCTCTCCCGCGACCGGACACGATGAACAAAAATCTGCACCGACTGGACCTTCGACAGCTCCGGCACTTCATAGCCGTCGTGCACACGGGTAGCTTCAGCATGGCGGCCGAGAACCTGCGGCTCACCCAGCCCGCCCTCAGCAAAAGCATTCGCAGCCTGGAGCAGGCGCTCGGCGTCCGGTTGCTCGACCGAGGCCCGACGGGAGTTCAGGTTACGCTGTTCGGGCAGCGACTTATCGGCTACAGCGAATTGCTGCTGTCTTTGGCCAACGAGGCCGTCGACGAAATAGACGCACTGCGGGGCGCACGTCGAGGTTCGCTTCGGATCGGAAGCATGGCGGCGGCTCTCAGACAAGTTATTCCCGATGCGTTGATCCGCTTTTCGGCCGCCCGTCCTGATGTTGCCCTCATGGTGCACGAAGGCACCAACGAAGTCCTCCTCCCCCAACTCTTCGCGGCCAAACTCGACGTCGTGTTGACGGTCAAGCCGAGTGATATCCTGAACGAGGATTTCGAGTGGAAGCTGGTTGCGAGGGAGCCGGTAAAAATCGTTGCGCATCAATCGCATCCGCTTGCACAACGCAAGAACCTGTCGGTCTCCGATCTTGCGGAATACAGCTGGGTTCTACCACCGTTGCCCGAGACCGACCGGCTACTGCTCGAATCGCTTTTTCGCAGCTCCGGCCTGCCGAAGCCTGTCGTGGCCGTGGAAACGACGTCGATCAATTTTCTGACGTCGATGATCTCTCGCACCCATCATCTGGCGTATTTGACGCGAGCGAACCTTCAGGGAAGCGGATTGGGATTGGTCGCTCTCGACTTCAACGAGATTTCCCTCACACGCGATATCTACGCGGTCTTTCGCCGCAAAGGGGAAGTCCGCCCGACCGTTTCGGTGCTTCTGAGAGAAATTGAACGGGCCAGCGGCATCGGTGAAACCCCTCCTGTGGCATAGCTGCCCTATGAAGATCAGTTATACCTACGCCAGCCGAAGTTATTTTATTCGTTGAACGCGCTCATGTACCTCTTGGGATGCTCGCCGCCAGCACATCTTGAGCGGCGAACCAACACCAAACATGCCGCAGGGCATCTCGCGTCGTTCGGGCAACCGTTCGGCCGCGGCGATGGCATGCCCCAAACCGAGCGGCGTGCGGCGCGTTCAAACGGAGCGACCCCTATCCATGACCGATTTTCTCTCCACGCCCGGCGGCTACAGATTTGCTCTCAATCCTATCCAGTGGTTCGCCACGGCGGACGGCTGGCTCGATCCGACCAAGGGACCGACACCACAGGAGCTGCTGAAGGAAATCTCGCGGTCCGGCTTTGATGCAGTGCATGCGCAGGTTCCAGCCGGATGGACGATCGGGGAATACAGGAGCGCCTTGCAGAATGCAGGCCTGAAGCCGGCCCCGGGTTACCTGTCGATGGCGCTGCCGGAACACGGCGTCGAGATAGAAGCGGCGCTGGAGACGGCCCGCACGAGCGCCGCTCAACAGGCCGAGCTCGGCCTGACCGACATGTTCATCGCTACCCGGATGACCAAGGATGCGCCGCGGGTCATGCGTCCCGGCGTCGGTGCGGAATTCGACGAAGCCAGGTTCGCGATGATATTCGATCTCGTCGATCGGGCCTCGGCTATCCTGAGCGAAGAAGGCGTCAAGGCGGCGCTCCACCCGCATATCGGCACCTGGATCGAGACAGAAACCGAAACCCGCCGCCTCCTCGACAATATCAGCGCGAAGCAGCTCGGCTTCGGTCCCGATACGGGCCATCTCTCATGGGCAGGCGCCGATGTCATCGGCCTTATCAGGGATTATCGGGACCGGACCCGGGTTATGCACGTCAAGGACTGCCGGCTGCAGGTGCGTGATGCTGCCAAGGCCGCCGGCAAGACCTATCAGGAGACGGTGGTTTCCGGTCTCTGGGCTGAACCCGGTTCGGGTGAACTCGATCTTGGCGGCATGCTTGCAGCCCTTGGCAGTGACTTCGACGGCTGGCTGATCGCCGAGGTCGATTTCCCGACACTGCCGCCCTTCGAATGCGCGAAGGCGAGCGCCGAATGGCTCTCGAAATTGCGGCGGCCCTCGCATTAGGGACCACGCCCGGCGGCAAACGAAGCTTTCGAGACCCATCAGGGCCCGAACACCTTAACGCCGCCTTCCAGGACACTTATTTGCCGCGCAGGATACCGAGAAGCGATGTCTCAAGCCACTTATGATGCACTGGTCGTCGGGTCCGGCGCGGCCGGGTCTTTTGCGGCCAAAGAACTCACCGCCCAAGGCCTGTCCGTCCTTATTCTCGAGGCGGGGCCCGCGGTCGGCCCAAAGGACTTCGACCCGGCGCGCAAGACGGCGGTTCAAAAGGACATCAAAATCTGGGATCGGGCAATGGCCACCGCCAACGGGCAGGCCGTCCAGGCGCGGGCCGTCTTCTTCAAGGAGTGGATGAGCCACCTCTTTGTCAACGATCGCAAAAACCCCTACACGACGCCGGCGGATGCGCCGTTCCTGTGGATCCGAGGGCGCCAGGCCGGCGGCAGGCTGCACACGTTCGGCCGGGTTCTGGTGCGCTGGAGCGACGATGATTTCAGGCTGCACACCCGCACCGGCGAAGGCGTCGACTGGCCCCTGTCATACGATGAGATCGCCCCCTTTTATTCCGAGGTCGAATCCTATCTCGGTCTCTATGGCCAGGAGGATCGTGTTTCGACGATGCCCGATGGCGTCTATGCCAATCGCTCCAACCTGACGCCGGCGGAAGAAGCGTTCAAGGCCTCCGTCGAAGGACGCTGGCCCAAGCGGCGCATCGTCTCCTGGCGTTATGTCGCTCCGGAAGCGAAGCGTGTTCCCCGCGCCCTTCGGGATGCGCAGGCAAGCGGCCGGCTGACCATTCGCTACAACGCGGTAGTTCGCCGTATCACCACGGACGACAAAACCGGCTTGGCGACCGGCGCGGAGGTGACGGACGGCGTGACCGGCAAAACCGAGAAGGTGCACGCCTCCAACGTCATCGTCTGCGCCTCGCCGATCGAAAGCATCAGGCTGCTCTTGAATTCCGCGTCAGCCGGACATCCCGCCGGTCTCGGCAACAGTTCGGGGACGTTGGGCCGCTACTTCATGGATCAACTGCCGTGTTTGGCTGTCGGAGCCTTCCCCCCGGTTCCAGGCTGGACGAAGGACGAGTCTGCTCCGCCGGATCCATTCTATGCCGCATCCGGCGGCATCTTCATCCCGCGCTTCGAAGGCTTCGACAGCGGCGAGAAGAGAAGCGACTTCGCCTATCAGGGGACCGTCGGCAGAGGACCTGTCGCCGGCGGTATTCCCGGCCGCATGGCGTTCTTCGGCTATGGGCAGATGCTGCCGCATGCCGACAATCGCGTTACACTTGCCCCGAACAAGACGGACGCGTGGAAAATACCGGTTCCCCATATCCGATGCGTCATGGGTTCAGGGGAGCGTGACCTGCTCAGGCGGCAGGAACACACACTGATCGAGATCGTCGAGCAGGCCGGTGGCGAGCTGGAATTCATCGGCTCCCCCCTCGGCCTCAAGGAAATGGGCAAAGGCGCCTATCCCAACGCCGATGCCCTTAGCCGCTTTCTCTTCCGAAGGATGTTCCACAGAAGCATGTCGATGGGCGCCGCCATCCATGAAAGCGGCGGCGTGCGTATGGGAACATCAGCTGAAACATCGGTTCTGAATTCCTGGAACCAGAGCTGGGACGTTCCCAACCTGTTCGTCACCGATGCCAGCGCCTTCCCCACGAGCGGGGTCGCCGGTACGACGCTGACGGTGATGGCGCTGTCGGTCCGCGCCTGCCGACGACTTGCACAACAGGCTTCGGTCCGGCCTCCGCGAAAATCGCCGGGATGAGAGGAGACCTTCCACAGAGCTGTCTGCGCGTTGCGCTGTGGTCCACCGAGACGAAATAAAATCCCATTTTCCGCAGGTTATTTAAGATGCGGCCGGCATGCCGCGTCCAGGACAAAGTGCTAGGCTGGCGACGACCGAAGTTCCAAACCCATGAACAAGGACACGCTATGTCGGCCGACCCCCTCGCCACTCCTCCACAGCGCAAAACAGCAACCGATTTCCTGCGCCGCCGTTACGGGAAAGACCAGCCGGCAAAGACTGTGGAATGGAACGACGCTCTTGAGGCTATTCTTTCGCACCGCTCCGTCCGCAACTACCTGCCAAAGCCTGTGCCGGAAGGCATTCTGCAATTGGCTGTCGCCGCAGCGCAATCGGCCCCGACATCCTCCAGTTTGCAAGCGTGGAGTGTTGTCGCGGTCGAGGAGCCGGAACGCCGGGCAAGGCTTGCCGAACTTGCTTCCCCCAACCCGCAGATTCTCTCCGCGCCGCTTTTCCTCGTCTGGTTAGCCGACCTGTCTCGGCTCCGGAAAATCGCCGCCGAGCACGGCAAGACTGGCGAAGGCCTCGACTATATGGAAAGTTTCCTGCTGGGCGCGATTGACGCGTCGCTCGCCGCTCAGAATGCACTCACGGCGCTGGAATCGCTCGGTCTTGGGACCTGCTATATTGGCGGCATCCGCAATCACCCCGCCGAAGTGGGTGAAGTCCTTGGTCTTCCGCCGGAGGTCTTTGCGGTATTTGGCATGACGGTCGGATACCCCGATCCCGCCGTCCAGACCGACGTTAAGCCGCGTCTGCCGCAATCACTGGTCCTGCACCGCGAGCATTATCAGGCGAGACCTTCCGACGCGGATCTCACTGCCTATGACGATACGATGCGCACCTTCCAAACCAGGCAAGCCATGGCTGTCCGAGGCTGGACGACTGTCATCGCCAACCGCATCGCCGACGCCGCGGCGCTGAAGGGTCGGCATGCGCTTCTCGACGTCGTGCGGCACATGGGGTTCAAGGTGAAGTAACAAAAAGGCGGCAGGCGCGATATAAAATGCCGCTTGTCATTTGCGCCACTGGTTGAAACACTGGTCATCAGCCTCTTGGTTCCAAGAAGGATGATCGTTCAGGTTTCGACTATCTTGGACGAGCCATCGGCTACAGAAGGAGAGCGCCGGAAAATCCCGGCGCTCGAGTTTCAATCCTGGCTGTTTATCGACCGCGCACCGCGCCATCGTAATAGTCGCCGCTGTCGATCATGGGAGACGCAGGATCATTGAGACGCTGATCACGCTTCAACAGCGGGTAGCCGTAACGGGTGACCGAGGGGATGCCCGGTGAATCCGTCGTGACCGCCAGATTGTCGCGGTCGCGAGAGGCGCCCTCGTAATAATCGCCTTCCTGCGCAAAGGCATTGCCGCCTGCAAAAGTGGATACCACCAGGGTGGCGAGGACGGTGGAGATGACAGAGTTTTTCATGATCGTTGTTCCTTGTTTAGCCTGATCGGCTTCTGGTGCGACCCAGCCGATCGATGTCTTGAATGAACTGTCTGGATGCTTGCTTCCGGAGTCTACTGCCGTTCGTCGCCGGCAAGCCGGTTGTCGCGACGGGTTGGGGCGCGGACCTGCGCCACGTCGCGTGCGACATCGGCTTTTGTCTCGGCTTTGGCGGCATCCACCGGAGTGGCGAACGAAACCTCGTTTCCGGAAGCGGACTGATGGCCGTCATAGGCCAGGACATGTCCGGCAAACGAAGCCATGCAGGCCGCGGCGACGAGGAAGGCAATCTTCTCTATAGGCACAGTCATTTCTCACTCCATTATTTGGCGAAACCCGCTTCTGCGGACGTCGTGTTTGATTTTAAGTCTGGCGAGACAGCAGTCGCCGTCATCGATTTTCCGAATGACTGGAGGATCTCCTCTCGGCCCGCTGAACGGTATTGCCGAAGCTCTCCTTGAGCTCTTCATCCTTCGGAAACGAAAGCAGGCATGAGGATCTGCCCACCGGCTTGAAGCGTTTGTGAGCGTGGGCCTCTGCCTATCGGTCGAGTGCTGCCGGGAACGGGCAATCTCGGCCAGCCGGACTGTGTCTCCACCGTCTTTCGTGATGAGACTTTCTCTCGAACCCGTCATCGCCTCGCCAGCGCGGCGTTAAATTTCCGTAAAAAATCGCGGTGAACAGGAAAACAATGAAGAGAATCTCAATACTTCGAATCTCTCGCCCTAACGAAGGTACAAAAGCCAACAGAATCGAATATCGCGACGAGCAAACAGCCAGCCTTGCGAAGACTGACCGGGGAAATCTCAACATCTGAGCGTTTGGGGGAGAATCTGATCTGGCTGAAATCGCGAATTTCATCGCAGCATTCAGGCCCGTAAAAGCCTGGCTCGGCAGCAAACGTTTATCTGAACGAGGCCTGCGGTTTTGATTAATCCACGAGACAATCTGAGTTGATGTCGGTCCCGGTTTTACGGATATGCGCTATGCAGGCTAATCGCCCTTGCTGCCTCCCGCCAAAAGCTGCGCCGGACGACAATCGGGCGGCGCGCGGAAACATGACGATTGGACGTGATCGCGTCGAACGCCATCGGGACTTCCGTGCGTTCGCGTTGCGTCACGCCTTCGGCAACGGTCTGTTCGCCGGTGCGCGCTATCAGCAGATAGGGATGTCGGTGATGCGCCAGCTTGCTGATCAGCCGCCGGCGTTTCGCCATCGCCTCCGCCAATTCCTGCATCTTCGGAACCGTGTGCAGGATATGGCGCGCCACCCGGGCTGCAGCACTGTCTTCAAAATGGAACCGAGGCAGCCGCTTGATCTTTCCGACGCTGAATCCTGCGTCTTCGTGGACGGACACGATGTCGTTCAGTCCGTCAGGCATCCACCCCAGGCCGAACATTTCCTTCTCCTCCTGGCGAAGAAAAGGAGGCACGTCGGCGTCGTAGACATAGTGGCAATCCATCAGGAGTCCGCCGGGCCTCAGGCATCGCGCCACCATCCGGTAGAGATCCAGCGGCCGGTCGAAAAAGGCGGCGCTTCCTCCGCATATGATGACGTCCGCCTCCGAGATGAGGTCGGGAAGCGCGACCGTGTCGGTGCGGGAAAATACCGCTGTCGAATCCTCCAGCCGCGCCACCTCGCGCGCGACCTCGATTATCGCCGGATTTTCGTCCACGCCGATCACTTCGACTTGCGGAAAAGCCAGTGCAACCCTCCGGCTGATCCAGCCGGTATTGCAGCCGAAGTCGACGATCTTGCGCGAACCGCTGGGGATGGCGGCAAGTATCGCCTCCATCATTGCTTCGCCGCCAGGCGGCACGTTCTTCTGCTTCAGCGCTGCGACGATCGAGAAATAGTAGTCCTGGGAAGAGAGGGTCTTCATGGTTGACACACCTTGCAATCGTGGCTCTTGGAAACGGGATGCAGCGAGGCGTGGCCCGTGGCTGGAGCAAAGAGCCAGCGATGGCCGCGCAATGAACTGCGGTGGGTAAGGCGTTCGATGGCGATCTGCGAAACCGCAAAGCAGGCAATCAGCGCGTTGTCGGCCGGCGACGGCGGCGCTACGACCCCCGTGTCGACCGATGCCGGCAATGTCGAGCAACAGAAGGGGCAGGCGTCATCCGGCAGCGCCACCAGCGGCCCGGCGACACAAAACGGGCCGAGTTGGCCGACATGCAGGTAAGGTGGAGGCACTGGCGCCGTCGCGTGATATTCCGCCAGGAACTGGCGGGCCAGGGAAACATCGTCCTCTGCAAGTATCAGGAACGGTTTACGCGTACGGGCCAAGGTAAGCCGGGCAGCTTCCGCTCCATCGGCGAACTGGGTCATGATCGCGACGGCGGCAGAAAAGCGGGAGGCGAGATAGGTTGCCAACCGGTCGCTCTTTAGTCGACCGGTATCCTCCGCTGTCGCCCGGCTTCTTCGGTTTTGGCTGCTCTCTTCGATGCGGTCGCCATCCACGAGGAAGAAATTGCGAGCCCCGAGTGCCGCAAGCTGGGAGGCGATCTGGGAGCCGAGGCCTCCACATCCGACAATTACGAAATCCGTGTCGTGAATGACAACAAAGAGATCGGCATGATATTCGAAGGCTTTCATGATCGTTTACCTTTGATCCAGTCGAGGACTGCTGCGAATTCACAGAACGGCGCTCACCCGTCACGCATGCGCCATCACGGTCGAACCTGACGTTCCCGCCAGCACGACATCTTTAATGGAAAGCGCATCGGGGGGTCGGATGGTGGCTTTGCGGATCGTATGGAGCCGGCCATCATACCAGAGGCTGAGACCATCGCCGCTGCTCTGCAGCATCGGCCGGCCCATCCTTGGGTCGATCGGCTGCTCTCCCCGCAGAATCACCTGCCCGAGATCCCAGGCCTGACGATCCACGACGCACCGGCGCTGGGCGTAATAAGCCTGGCGCCGGGCCACCGGCTCCCGTTCCAGGAGCCGGTCGACGAGCGCCAAGATTGCGGCGCCCCAGGAAGGAATGACGGCGATGTCCCGGAGGTCGAGAAGAACATCGCCGCCCAGACGCTCGATCCCCTCGCGGGCGATATCGATGAGCGGTATCAGGCGGGCAGCATACGCAATAACAAAAGCTGCTTCCCGCGCGCGGTGCTCAGGCGGTGCTCTGAAAGGCAAGCATGCGATGCGAACGGCACACTCCCAGGGAATGGCGTAGGCCATATGCAGGATGCTTTCGAGCGTCTGTAAACTATGTGTGCATGGCGAGACGTAGTGGAGCTCGGCGGGCAGCGATAACGGCGCAGCCGCAGTGTATAGCCGCAGCAGGACATGCCCCGCTTCGCGCAGAAGCTCCGCGGCGGTGGCGGGATAGTCTTCGGCGTCCAGTCTTTCCTGCGACAGGACCACGACGGCACTCCCCGGCAGATCCCCGGAGCTGGAGACCGAGCTTATCGCACCGCGCCGGGTGCCGATATAAAGGGTATGAAGGCCTGCAGTCAGCCGTTGGTAGCTGCCGGGATCGACGGTCGAGATCAAGGTAATGGCCTCGGCGAGATGATCGGCGATCCGGTCGATATCGCGGTCGCTCGTCTGGGCATGTTCGAGGCCGGAATCGGCCGGCAGGCAACGGGCGATGCGCTTGCCCAGGGTGCGGCTCGCTTCCTGACTGTCGATCAGAACAAGACCGATACCGCAGGCAAGTCGGCGCACCGGATGGCGCTCGAGCGCAAGGTCCTCGGCCACAAGACGAGGCTGCAGGTTGTCGTCCACAACCTCGGAACTGGCGCCATCAACGTAGCTTTCCAGCGCCCGCTGAAGCTCATCCATCCAGGCAGCCAGAGCCGGAGACCGGTAAGGATCGCTTCGCACAGGCAGGAAGGCTGGAGTGGGTAGGAAAGCGTCGGCATCATGATATCCGCCATCGGACAGGCCCGGGAAATAGGCGGCCAGGGCCTCTACTCTTTCAACGCTCTCCGGCAGTTCGGAAGCGGCCGCAAGAATTCGGGCATAACGAGGTCGCTGTTTCAGCATATTGCCCGTTGCAGCCGCATTCACGAAACCGGACCTCGAAAAGAGCGGATTACGCTGGAGCAAGGCTCTGGCCTGATCCGCCAACTGCTCGATTTGATAAGCAGACATCTTAAGCTCTCCTCACCCCGGACGCTTTCAAACCTCGTCATGAGGCGCGCCACTCCAGGGAAGATCAGTTGCCGCCGGAACCGGCCGCATCGACGGCCATCCGGCTTGAAACCACGATCTCGTCTGGTCTTTCGATAAGAGGAGCTTCTTGCCGACCCGTCATCGGCACGCCAGCACTGCGTTAAACTTCCGTTAAAAGGACGTTTCGCCGACAAAAAAGCCCCCATTTCAGGGGGCTTCAATTCTGGTGATCCTTGCCGAGAGCCGGTGTCAGGGAGCCAAGACGGCGGCGATCGCTGCGGGTACGTCGGGCAGGCCGAACCCGAAGAAGTAGCTCATCTCGAGAGTATCTTCGCCATCGGCGTTCATGCAATCGGGAGTAAGAGCGCGCATTCCGGGCGCTACGGTCGCATCCAGGCGGGAAGTGGCCTGAAGGATCGACTTGACTGCGGGGCCTGAGAGCCGCGCATCGCCATCATTCTGGCTTTTATGTGCCCGCTGGATCAAGGCGCAGATGCCCCCCACCTGTGCGGAGGCTCCGGACGTGCCGCCGAACGTCGTGTAATAGCCTCCGCCAATTCCGGGATTGGCTCCGAATGGCACAATCGACGACCATGGATCGGCGCCCCGGTTGTAGCCGAATGCGCCGGCAAGATCGGTCGTCAGCAACGAGAAGTGCGAATACTGATATTCCCGCAGTCCGAATGCCTGATAGTCATGCTGCGCGGCGAAAGGAGAGAGACGATCGATACGCAACTGATGACGATTGAAAACTTCGCCGTCATCGGATGGCGAGACGACTGTAAGCCCCTCGCCGTAATTGCTGTATCCTGAACGGTAGCCCTCGACCGTCACCGCGCCGACTGCGATGACCCCGTTGTCATCGGCAGCCAGACTGGCAGGATAGATCAACTGGCTTTCACCGCTGTTTCCCGCCGCGCAAACGATCGGAATATGGTGGCTGATAGCGACGATGAGCCTCTTGAGGATGTGCCACGCCCGATCAGGGTTTGATCCCTTTTGCGCAGCTTTCGGCTCCAGTTCGGCACCACCATGTTCGGCCAGCGAAATACGGGCGAACAGATCGGCAGCGACCTGATTTTTCCAGCGTTCGAGATCGGCCTTCAATTCGTTCTTCGGAATAACCCGGCTGCGTTTCGGGTCCGGCAGGCCGCGTGGCATGACGATGACGTCGACGCGCTGATGGTACGCGTAGAGAAACGCGGCGATGAACTGCAGGACATCGTCCTCGAAAGACGTCCTGATCGAGATCACCCGCGAGAAGGGATCGACACCGAAATAGGGAAGAACATTGCGATTGGCGCTCGGGCATGGCGTGCCGCCATCACCGTAGAATATGCCTTCGGGGAGAGCCGGCGGGACCTCGTCCTGCGTCGCCGCGGCCGGTTCGCCGACGATCAGCCCGGCGCAGCAGGTGCCATGGGAAGCAAAAAGCGACTCCGGCCGGAACAGCCGGCGGACGACGCCCTGCGACGCCGCATATTCCGCGACGATATCGTCGATATATTCCCGATCATCGTTGGACAGGCCGAGATTTCCGAGCGGAGTGATATCAAGCCCGGCGAAGAACGACTGCTTTTCTTCACGATCGAAGGAGGTGGTCGTATCGAGGATTTCGGCAACGCGCGAGCCGTAACGATGGGTCGTGAGGTCGATCGAGGCCTCCCGGTCAAGCCGCGTCGCCAAATTCGGATGATCGGGCGCTATTCCGACATCGATCAGCGCGACGCGGGCGGGATGGATAGGACCGGCAGCCGCAATCGTATCCCAGACACTTCCCGCGATCTCCGGGTCAGGGACTGGGGACGCGGCGGTCTCGTTTTCGGCCGGCGGTACGATCGGCGGCGAACCGTAATCGGCATCGATGACGCCCAAGGCCGTCAGATGCCAGAGATAGTAGTAGTCCATCGGTACAGCTTGCAGCGCTTCCATGTCGGCGGACGTCATGACCTTCGTTCTCCCCAAAGAATAAAAACCGGCCTCAAACCCATTCGTCGTGGACCGCCTGGAAAAGCGACCCGAACGCATCATGAAGGTATGGGGCGAAGCGACGCGCCAGATCCCGGCCAGCTTGCGTATCGCTCGGATAATGCAATCCGGCCCATTCGCGATTTTCAGCGACGTTCTGCGCGATACGGGCAAGGTCGTCCGTTGCAGGATGTTCAGGCAGGATCGTCGAGAAAGCGAATACGATCGAAAAGCACTGGAAGGCATGGTTGCTGGGATAGGACTCGTGCACCGGCACGGGCAGAAGCGGCCGCAACAGGGATTCGAACTGGTTCGGCCGAAGCCTGTTGAACTGGCTTTTGTAGAGAAGCCCGACATATTCGCAGGCGGTCAGGATCGCCTGAAACAATCCCTCGGTCTGTTCGAACCCGCCGATGTCCTCGATATGCAAGGCGCGGGTGAATTCCGACACGGAAATTGTCGCCTCAGCCTGGATGTCGGGCAATCGCCTCGCTCGCTCACGATCGCGCCGCTGCATGGAAAGCAGCACCGCTGCTTCCAGTCTGGTGTAGTCCGGGCCGGGTGGCGGCAGGATGTCGAGCATTTCCCAGGTAAAGCGCCGCGCGGCCGTAAACGCGTTGCGCGACGGCTGTTGGTGCAATCGACGCAATTCAAACGCCGGAATGAGCTGCGATACGCCGAGGCTTGCGCCATCCATCGTCGACTTGTTTTTGTTCTTATTTTTGTTTTTATTCTTGTTCTTATTGAGCGCGGCCTTGTTGAGCACCGACTTGTTCGCAACGCTCTTGTTGAGGACCGAGGCAGCTGCCATTGTCGCCATCATCAACGGAGGTTCGTCTATGGGGGGACCTTCCTCAGGCAAAGGAGCCGGCGCAGCGGGCGGCGGTGCTAGCGCCTCCGGAAGGGGGGCAGCGACAGGCCTCGGCTCGCATGGGAGAACCGTGTCCGGTTCAACTTTAAATTTATATGAATTCATAAACTGCGCAATCTTTGATTGCGCATCGAAAATTGCTTCCCCTACCATGCCCCAGCCCCCTCAAATAAGACCATCATGAACGTTGCCTTAGCGAATTCTGGCGCCGGCCTTGATCAAGCCGTCGAGCAGCAGCTTTCCGCCGCCGGTGCTGAGCAATGGATAGCCCGTGCCGCGAAACGACGTTATGGAAAACCCGTTTTCAACCTTATCGAGCCGTTCCACATATTGGTTCGCGACCTCCAAATTGCCCGCGTGGGCATGGCTGGAGGCGAGATAGCGCAACAGGCTATTGAAGTTCGGCCGGGAATGCAGCGCATCCTCGCCTGCCGCGATCGCTGCCGCGTGGTCTCCTGCCAACCCGGCGCTGATGCATTTCGTGGTATCGAAGTAATATTTATGGGCGCTGTAGACGCCAAGCTCCTGAACCCACCGTGCCATTGCACTGGCCTTCTCCGGCTGCCCCGCATAGCAGTGCAGCATGGCATAGAGATCCCATCCCAGTGGCAAGGCCGGGTTGAGGCGGATCGACTTCTCGAACAGACCGGCGGCGTAGTCGTATTCCCGGAATAGGAACGAATGAACGTGTCCGACCAGCGCCAAAGAGACGGAATTGTTCGGATCGAGTTCAAGGGCCTTTCGCGCATAGGCCTGGGCCTCTTCGATCAGATGCGCATCCAGCACGCTGAAGCGCTGGCCGACCTGGAATGTGCGGATGAAGGACAACCAGGCGAAGGCAGAGGCTCGCGGCTGATATTGAATCTGCTCCTGCAGCTGCCTTTCCGCTTTTTCGAGATCGCCTCTCGAAAGCCGAAAAATCGCGTTGACCGCATCGATGAAGAGACCATCGCGGCCGAGGCGACCGTCGCCGGCGCTCAGCTCCTGAAACAGCGACAGCTGGTCGACCGCCTGGCTGATCAGCGCCGCGGCGATCCCGTATTCGGACCGCTCCATCTGGGTGCGTCCGATCATACGGCTGCCAAGCCATATGATCCTGTTGTCCAGCAGATGCTTGATCGCCAGCTCTACCAACACCTGACTGCCATCGTACGTCAGCCGCAGTTGAAGACACAGTGGCAGGCCCATTTTTCGATCCGGTTGGCCAAGGTGCGGATCGAAGGAGAGATCGGTAATGCCGAGCCCCAATCCATCGAAGATCGCCTTGGCGAGCAGGTTCTGAAACTGCAAAGCCGCAATCTGTCCGCCATCTCCGGCACCAACAACAATCGGCGGCTGGAGAGCGATGGTCCACTGAATATTGTCCGGGGACGGCGGCTTGTCCGGATCATTGCCTGCAGTGGCCGGGGGAATATCGGTGGGGCGCTGGTCGGGCAAGCCTGTCAAAGGCAGCAGTGCCGATAGCGTGCTGACGTCGCGGCGCGGTTGCTGGCGAGGTTCGAACACGTCGTCGACGCGCCCTTCTTCGATGCGTCGGTACCAGTTCTGCCTCTCGACGGTCAGCCAGTCTTCGAATTCAGGATCGCGGATATCCATGCCTTCGAGCAGTTCATCGGTGATCTGATCCGCCAGGCGCTCGCTGCGGAGCATGTCATCGGTGTCGAGCGCGATGCTGTCCATATCCAGCCACACCGTGTTCTTGTCGGCGATGATGAGATCGCGACACGAACCCAGGGCTTTATGAATATCCAGCAGGGCCTGTCTCAGGCTGGCAGCCGCCTGATCCTCGGAGCGGTCGCTCCACAATTTGTCTCTCAGCCAAACCCGCGAACGTGATCCCCGCGCAGACAGAGCAAGCATTGCAAGGATTGCCTGGGCCTTCTGGGACTTGGGTGTGGCGGATTTCCCTTTGCTGTCGACAAGACTGAATGGGCCAAGCAGGTACATCCGGAACACTGCATGTTTTTCATCCATGCGATCCATCGGTCCAACTCGTGTTGTGCCCCTTTCGATGAAATCATCGAACCCAGGCCGCCCGTCCGACAGGCAGTCTGACACAAAAGCGTCCCTTGACAAGAGCGCGACAGGCGCACTTGTGCTTCGGTAATGCATGCCAGCGTTGTGGCCATCAACGTATTGAAGCATGAAGAGCATCCCAGGAAACCGTGGAATTGCCCTAGCGCGCCGCTGTCAAAGCAGCGTCAAAACAGCGTTAAAAAACGAGGCTTGACGAGTTGCACTGAAGCCGAGCCTTTACATTTTCTCGGATTGGAGGACCGTCGCGTTGATCCGAAACGTCCGGTTTCCCCGAGAGTGCAACCACCCCTCTGACAGCTCAACCATGGTCGAAAGACATCTGCCTGCCCTTCTCAGCGCAGCGGCGGCAACGTGTCGTTTCCTGGAAATGAGGAGCGGCTGATCCCATGGCCAGTTGACCTATAATACAAGGGATCCCTTGGCCATTCATCCTATCCGTTCTCCGTGACAAGCCCCCTAATATTGGTAGGGGTCATCCGCCATTTTGGGTAGGCACGTTCACGGTTTGCAGATCGCTTGCGGCACGTGCTTCTTGGGGTAAGTGCCTTTCAAAGCAGCTCCACCGCATTGCCGCCCACCAGTTTGCGAATATCGGACCTGGGCACCTGCAGGTCGAGCAGGTCGTTGACGATGGCGCGGTATCCTTCGACCGGACGTGGCATCTTCACGAGGCCGAGGTCGGAGCCGAATATCGTCATCTCCACGCCCGCCAGATCCACGAGGCGGCGCAATTCAGTGGCGTCCCACCTGGCTGGACCGCGCTCGTTGGGGATGAACATGCAGATGGAATGTTCCATATAGACGCCAAGCCGGCTCAGTTCCCGGATATCGTCGTCCGAGCAACCGATGACATAGGTGGGATGATTGATCATCATCTTCTTCACCCCGCGCCGCTTGGCTTCCGGATAGAGCACTTTCAGCTCGTCCACCGAGAGATGCCCGCTCGAAAGAATGATGTCGCCGGCAGCGATCACGTCGAGAACTTCATTGGTTTCCTTGGTAAGCTTGCCGTTCTCGTCGAGCACGCTCAGCGGAATGGGCGGCAGCATCGGGTCGGCGCTCTTTGGATAGTTCTTGGTCTCGTTGGCGCTCTTGTCGATATGGTTCGCCGCCGCGAATGTCGGCATCCAGACGATCTTGCCGCCGAGCTTGACCGCGTGATCGACCGCATGCGGATTGATACCGCCGCTCGCATTGTTGAGCGCGACACCGGAATAGAGGCGCACGCCCGCATCCGGATAGAGCGTCTCAAGCAGCTTGGCATGCGCCATGCCAGGGTAGAAATGATCCTTGTAGACCAGGGCGGAAAAGCCGGCTGCGGAGGCCTCGACCATGGCTTCGTAGTGATCCAGCAGCCGCGGGAAGACCGCCGGCCCGCTATGGCAGTGGAGATCGACCGCGCCGACAAGAAGATCGGCGATCTCGGCATTTCGGTCAGTGGTGGCGGCGGACGCTTCGGTCATGCAAAGTACTCCCTTAAGGGCTGATAATCGGATCAGCGTGCGGTGTTGCCTGGCGCGGGATATTCGTTGGCATTCAGCACCCAGCCGGGTTTGGCGGAAAAATCGGCGCGTGGCGGGCTGAAGATGTCGACCAGGACGTTCTTCACCGGGTCCATCGACCGGGACGTGTGGATGGCCGGGGGCGGAATGACGGCGACGGAGGGCGCTGCGCAAAGCTCCGCGTCGTCCGGCCTCCAGGCATTGAGATCGCTGATCCAGGGCCAGCGCAGGTAATGGATGTAGGCGCCCGCGACGCAGAGCGAATACTGTTCGAAATCGTCGTGGAAGTGCGGCGACATCCTGGTGATGTCGCGCGGCCCACTGCCGGGCAGGAAGTTCACCATGATCGTCGAGCAGCGGAAGATGATGCCGAAGCGGCCGGGTTCCGGCGGTACGTCAAGGCTGTATTGACGCAGCTTGTGGCCGCCGACCGGGTCGGGCCAGGGCTCGAACGGCGGGACGTTCGGGTCTGGGCTCAGATAGGAGTCCGCGTTCGAGCATTTGGCGACGAGATCGTCGGCGCGGGTGGTGATCAGCCGGATCACCTCGCCGTCGCCTTTCAGATGCACCTCGCTGTCTCCGGGCGGAACGACGACGAGACAATAGCCGCCAACTACAATGCTCTGACCGTTCCAGAGGACCTCGACCGGCGTATCCTTGTTGGGAAGCAGAACCACATATTCGTCGACCTGGTTGGTCCTGGAAAGCACGAGGCCGGCTTTGCCCCTGGTGTGCGCGACCACAAGGTTCTGGCCCCGCGCATAATAGGTCTCGCTGCCGCCCGTCACCTCCTGCGGCGGGGCATCATAGAAGCGGGCATATTCCGCGCCCTTGTAGGCGGCAGGAGCGGGATTGCTGCGGGCCGTTGCAGTATTGAGCGCCGCCCGTGGGTCGTTTGCTGCGTACATGTCCAATTCCTGACGTGATCGTTTCAGTTGACGGCCGCGCTGAACTCGGCGCGGATCCGGTTGGCGCTGGCGCGCAAAAGGGCCTGGTCGGAGGAAACGATGAAGGCGCTTGCGCCGTCCGCACGGAACGGCGCGACCTCATCCACCGAGCCGACCATGATGCAGATGGGTTTGCCGGCATTGCGGGCAGCCGCCATGATGCGCGCAACAGCATTCTTGACCACCGGCTCGCTCGCCGACTTGGCGCCCAGCGAAACCGTCAGGTCACCGCGACCGATGAATATTCCGTCAAGCCCGTCGACGGCCACGATGGCCTCGATGACATCGATCGCTTCGCGATCCTCGATCATCGCCAGTACGGCGATATCGCGGTCCTGCGCCTCGATATGCGCCCACATGCCGGTCGCGCCGTAACCGCCGGCCCGCGGCGAATTGGAAAAACCGCGGGCCCCGCCGCGATATCGGCTAGCGGCCACCGCGGCGCGGGCGATCTCGACCGAGGCTACATGCGGGACCAGCACACCGCTGGCGCCGCAATCGAGCACCGACTGGATGGCGCTCGGGGCCGACGAGGGCACCCGGACGAGGCCGGCGATATCGTTCGCCCGGCATCCCAGCAGGATCTGGTCGGTCGTGAAACGATCGATCGGCGCGTGCTCTTCGTCAATGACCACGAAATCGAACCCCGCGCCGCCGAAGATTTCCGAGGCATGGCTGGTGGGTGTCTTGACGAATGTGCCAAGCAGTTGCTGAGACGCCTTCAAACGCGCCGTAAACTCCGTCCGTGGCATGCTTTTCCTCCCCGAGGCCGCTTTGTTTCTGTGACTCTGCGGCGTTTGGCGGCATTCGGCGAGGGTCGGCGTGGGGACATTTCAATGACTGAAATACAAACCGACGGACCTGTTCAGCCGATCAGCTTGACCAGCTTGAACACCGCCTGCAGCGACGCGACAGCCTCGTTGCCCACTTCCACAAGCCCGTCCAGGAACACCAGCGTGCGCGTTTTTCGGGTGACGCGACAGCGGGCGATCACGAAATCGAACGGCCGCACGGCCGCGAGGAACTGCACGTTGAGCTGGACCGTGACGGACCGCACCGGCGGTGCATCAGGTTCCTGAGCGCGCGACAAGGTTTCATGGAGCGTGCCGCCCAATGCCTGATCGCAGAAGGTTGCGAGCGCCCCTCCATGCATCACGCGCGCGTTGTTCAGAGTCTGCGGCGTGCAGAGTAGTCCGAAGAGGACCTGGCCATCCTCCTGCTTCTGCCAGAAGGGCCCGACCACATCGGAGAAAGGGTTGGACCGGCGCTTCGTCCAGCCTGCCGCGGCAGGATCGAAGACGGTCTCGGAAACCGGCTCGAGACCATTCATCAGGCGGCCATCCTTGCCGCTTCGAGCGACAGGATCTCGCGGGCTTCCGCCGGCGTCGCGGGCTCTGCCCCAAGTGCCCTGATAATCTCGATCGCGCGTTTGACCAGCGGCGCATTGCCTTCGGACAGAACACCGTGTTCCAGGTAAAGGTTGTCTTCCAACCCGACGCGGCAATGGCCGCCGAGGATGACCGACTGGGCGACCATGGGCATCTGAAAGCGGGAAATGCCGAAGGCAGACCAGATGGCGCCCGGCGGTATCAGCGAGCGCATCAGAAGCATCGCCTCGGTCGTCGCCGGAGCGCCGCCCGGAATGCCAAGGCAGAACTGGAAGAATGGCGGTTGCGGCAGATGCCCGGCCTCGAGCAACCGCACCGCGACGCCCACATGGCCGACATCGAAAACTTCAAGCTCCGGCTTCACACCGGCCGCCTGGATGGATTTCGCCATGGCGATCAGATGCGGCGGCGTGTTGACGATCGCCCGATCGCCGAAATTCATGGTCGCCACATCCAGCGTGCAGATATCGGGGCGCAAGCGCGAAACATGGTCGGTGCGAACGGTGGGAGACAGGACAGGCGGCACGGCAGTCTCGTCCAGTGTCGGCGCGTAGCCAGCACCCGGACCGGCGGTCAGATTGACGATCACGTCCACTCCGGAGCGTCCGATACGCTGCATCACCTCCTCATAAAGTTCGAATTTCATCGAGGGGGCGCCCGTCTGCGGATTGCGGACATGGATATGCACCGAGGCAGCACCGGCCCTTGCGGCTGCAATCGCCTCATTGGCGATCTGCTCCGGCGTAATCGGTACATATTGGCTGTTCCTGGATAATGCACTGCCGCCCGTGACGGCACATGTCAGCACAACCTTACGCTTCATTGGATCCCTCTTTGGGTTGGTCACGATTGGACACAGCGAGGCCTGCCCCGATCGAGCACGCCCAGCGGATCAGTGTTGATTGTGGCTCAGTAGCCGGCGCTATTGAGGTTGCGCATATCCACTTTTATGGCGGATGCGGTCTCGAGCATGGGCTGGATTACGCTCTCCACGATGCGATCGGACGGAACTGCGGTGCGATAGAAGCCGACCCCCATGCAGGCAGAGCAACGCTGACCGTCGAGGATCGGGACAGCCACGAAATCGAAAACCCGCCGCGGTCCGCCGACACGGGCATAACCGCGCTTGCGGGTTGCCCTGAGGTCCCTCAGCACCCGCGCGGCATCGAACGGCTTGCCCTGCCCGCGGCGCTGCTGGGTCAGTGCGTTCAAAAGCAGCGCACGCTCCTCGTCATCGCAGAACGCCAGGTAACACTGCCCCATCGCGGTCAGTTCCAGATCCAGGAACCGGTGCAGCACGGGAAACGGATAGGACCAGGGACTGATCGGCGCCGTGGTAAAACTGACCAGGATGTGGCCGTCGCGCAGCGTTCCGAGGCTCACGGGCCACTTGATATCATTGGTCAACGCCACCGCCCGCGACCGCGCCGCCTCGATCAGCAACGGAGCGCCGCTGAACCCGGACGCAAGCGAGACGACCTTGGAGGTCACGCTATAGCCGCCGACGAAATTGTCGCGGACGACGTATCCTTCGCTGATCAAGGTTTCGAGCATTCTGACGATCGTCGACTTGGAAAGGCCCGTCACCTGATGCAGCGAGCCGATGGTGGCGATACGCTGGGCATTGAGCGCCTGCAGCAGCAGCAGAACCCGGCGGGCGGATTCGACGGGAGCATAGGACGCCTTGTGTTCGTCGACGCTGCCACGCAATGAGTTAGCCCTGCAATGAAGATCGTTATATTTCGGCAGCTGCGGAGATCTGGCCGGTCTCTCCTTAAGCTCGCTATCCAGCATCCAGAACTCCTCCCAGAATTCCCTCTGCACCGGTCTCCCAACCAATGCCTAAGCAAACGGTAGTCCCCGCCGGGCGATGAGGCCAGAGGCTTCTTTTTTTCATTTCAGCAGATGAAATGAAAACGGTCACGATTGCTGCCGGCGGAAGGCCAGCGCGATGGCGCCGGAATAACAGGCGGCAAGCGCCGCGACGCCGACGATGGGAATGACCATGCCGACAAACGTCGCCGCGGTTCCGATGACGAAACTACCGACCGCGGGACCGCCACGGATGATCATGCTGTAGATTCCCATCACGCGGCCCAGTTTGCCGGGCTCACTCTCCAGCTGCAGCAAGGCTTGTCCGGCGATCCCCGCATACATGTTGGCGAACGACATGCAGAAGATCGCAATCAGCGCGAGGTGAAAGCTCGGCGTCAACGCGAGCACCGCAAGGGCGGCGGTGGCGCAAATCGCGGCAAACGCGATACCAAGCAGGCCCCGCGCACTCGGCGGCCGCAGCAGGGTTATCGTGCCTGAGACCACCGAGCCGAAGGCAGAAGCCGCCATCAGCTCCACGAACCCGTCTATGCCTTTCGCGAACAGGGCATCGGAGATTGCCGGAAGCATCTGCAATATCCCATTGACGCTGATCCCGGTCATTCCCAGCAGCCCCAGCGTCGCCAGAAGGCTTTTGTGGCGACGCACGTAACGAAAGCCATCGGCGGTGCCCGATCGCTGAACAGCGTCTGAGGGTCGATCGATACCCTTCTGGACCCGGATCATAGCCAGTGCATAAGAGAAGAAGGCAATTGCCACGGCACTCGCCGCGAAGGTGACGCCGACATTGACTTTACTGATCAACAGCCCGGCGATGATCGGGCCAACGAACCGGGCGAGGTTGAAACTCAGCGCATTGACCGCCACTGCCGCATGCAGATAGTCCGCAGGCACGATTTCCCGAATGAGCGACAACCGCGCCGGCTGTTCGAGACTGCTGGAAATTCCAAGGATCAGGGTGAGCCCGAGCAGCACTTCGACGGTGGTGAGCCCCAGCCACGAGAGCAGGGCCAGCGCCGCGGACTGCAGGATGGCGACCGATTGCGCCGAACGCAGCACCTTGATCTTGTCATGCGCGTCGGCGAGCGAGCCGGCAAAGCTGCTGAGGAAGATCGACGGCAGCATGTCGGCGGCGGCAATCAACCCGAGCCAGAATGGCGACTTGCTCAGCTCCCATGCCAGCCATGCGACGCCGATCTTCTGCATCCACATGCCGAGGACGGAGACGATGCTCCCGATGGCGAAACGGCGGTAATGCGGGTCCTTCAGGGCAAGCAGAGGGTTGTAGCGTCCGACCTTGTCAGCGCTCATCAGCACAGCCGGAAAAATGGAAACTCAGCAGATATTGCAAGTTTCACCTGTGAATATCGGGGTTGGTTGATGGGTGGGAAACGCTGTCCGGCTGTTTGCCGGATTTCGATGAGTTACAACCCGGACGGTCGAGGGGTCCACCTTCGCCGCGCGGCGATTTCACGACATGAAACACGATCGCGCCATAACACGTGGTAAAATCCGCCCGGCAACGATGGAGAAGCTCTCAATCCTCTTCCGCAAAAACGACCCTGCGGCGGTTGCGGATCGCCGGAAAGAGCACCGCAAAGAGTGTCACTGCCGCGACAAACAGCAGGCCGGCGGTGAGCGGCCGCTGGAAAAACACCAGCGGATTGCCGTCCGCCAGCAGCATGGCGCGCCGCAGGTATTCTTCCAGCAACGGTCCGAGCACAAAGCCCAGCAGCAGGGGCGCGGGTTCGCAATCGAGCTTGGTAAGGCCGTAGCCGATAACTCCGAAAATCGCCATCACGACCAGATCGAACGGATTGTTGCCGACACTGTAGACGCCAATCGCCGAGAAACCGATGATCGCCGGAAAAAGGTAGTGGTTGCGCACCGAGAGCAGCTTTACCCACAGCCCGACAAGCGGCAGGTTGAGGATCACCAGCATCAGATTGCCGATCCACATCGAGACGATCACACCCCAGAACAGAACCGGCTTCTCATTGACGAGATTGGGGCCCGGCGCCACGCCTTGCAGCATCAGCGCGCCGATCATCAGCGCCATGATCGCGTTCGAGGGGATACCGAGCGTCAGCATCGGGATGAAGGAGCTCTGGGCGCCGGCATTGTTGGCCGATTCCGGACCGGCAACACCGGCGATCGCGCCGTGGCCGAACCGTTCGGGATGGCGGGAAATCTTCTTTTCCAGCGCATAAGACGTGAAGGACGACAGCATCGCGCCACCACCCGGCAGGATTCCGAGAATGCAACCGAGCCCCGTCCCCCGCAGGATAGGCCAGGCTGACTCCTTGATATCCGCCCAGGTGGGCATGAGGCCGGTGACGCGCGTGGTCAGCACATCCCGCTCCTGCTCCTTTTCATCCTCGAGACCACGCAGGATTTCGGCGATCGCATAGACGCCGGAACCGAAGGCGATAATCGGAATGCCATCCGCAAGGTCAAGCGTGCCGAGCGTCAGGCGCATGCTGCCGGTATAGACATCGGTCCCGACGCAGCCGAGCAGCAGGCCCAGCACGATCATGACAAGTCCCTTCAGTACCGAACCGTGCGCCAGCGCAATCGAGGCCACCACCCCCAGCACCATTAGCGCAAAATAGTCCGAGGGACCGAAGCTGAGAGCAAGCGAGGTCAGCGGCAGCGCGAACAGCGCGATGACAAGCGTCGCGACGCAGCCGGCGAAGAACGAGCCGAGCGCGGCGATGGCAAGTGCTGCCCCTGCCCTGCCCTGGCGCGCCATCTGGTAACCGTCGATGGCGGTCACCGCCGATGTCGCCTCGCCAGGCAGGTTGATGAGGATCGCGGTGGTGGAGCCGCCATATTGGGCGCCGTAATAGATGCCGGCCAGCATGATCATCGAGGCCTCCGGCGCAAAGCCGAACGTCACCGGCAGCAGGATGGCGATCGTACCGAGTGGACCGATGCCCGGCAGCACACCGACGGCCGTGCCGAGCAGGCAGCCGATGAAGCAGAACATCAGATTGGAAGGCTCAAGAACCGCCCCGAAGCCGAGCGCGAGATTGGCAAAGATATCCATGGCGTTTCTAACCCGTGATCAGGTCGCCCCAGAGGGCGATTGGCAGGTTCAGGAGATAATGGAATACCGCCACGCAAAAGACGGTGAAACCGACGGACAGCAGAAGGGATTGGCGCAGGGTGGCAAACCGGCTGGCAAAACTGGAAAAGAAGATCGTCAACGCCACTGCAGCCACCAGACCCAGCGACTGGATGGACGCCGCAAAGATCAGGGGGGACCCCATGATCAGAATGGACGCCTTGACCGGGGCGAACCGCAACGGCTGGGCGCCCTGAGGGATCGGCGTGAAAGCCACGGCCAGGGACAGGAACCCGAGCACGATCGAGAGCATGACGGGAAAGAACCCGGCCCCCATCTCGGCCGCCGTGCCGATCTTCAACGTTTCATAAGCGTAGATGCCGACAGCCACGCTGAAACCTACGAAAATGGCGGCGAAAGTGACATTTCGGCGACTGAGCGGGCGGTGCTGTCGCGTTGCGATGGCCATGCTGTTTTCCTCCTCAACGGCATTCGATCGGTACGATATGGAAATTAGCTCTGAGCCTGCGAGCTGCCCTCCGGCAGCAGGGCCTCCCGCAGATCTGCCGGCATCGTCGTCGTCGGCTCCAGCCCCTTGAACAAATGGGTAAACACCTTCGACTGGATCTTCCAACCATCCGGCCAATCGCGCACGACGACTTCGAGAACGTCCGAAATGCTGTTTGGCCCATTGATGGGCTGGACCGGCAAGCCATCGACCGCATAGATGGTCATGATATATCGGATCGTCGCCCGATCTCGGCTCTCGATCGAAACGATCGGGTTGTTGATCAGATGGCGCGCAACGCGTTCGCCCCGGCTGCGGCGCCAGTCGTAAAACGCCTTTATCTGCCCCCTCCCGACAAAAGCGGAAGGGCCTGACCCGAACACGCCATCTTCGGTGAACATCATATGCGCACCGGCACCCCAATTGGTGTCGACATCGTTCCAGTATTCGGTGACGAGGGACAGGATTTCGGCCTTGGCAGTCAATTCCGCGAGTGCATCCATTTCCGGTTCCAGCTTTTACATGAAGTAGAGTTCGAGGGCATTTCGACCGCCGATGCGTTGCCGCATGACCGGGTCAGGCACCCATTCGGAAAGCGCCGCCACGGTCTCTCCGTAGGTCACGTTGTTTTCGTAGGCGGCAAAGGGCCAGTCGCTCGCCCAGACCAGCCGCTCCCCGCCCGTCCGCTTCACCAACTCCCGGGCGCAATCCACGGCGGTCGAGAGCGGCTTGAACCGGTAACCCGCCGAAAGCTTGACCCAGGTATTGCCACGATCGATCGCGTTGAGGACGAGGCGAAATCCGGGATCGTCCACACCCTTGCCGGCTTCCGGCATGCCCATATGATCGATCACCACGCGCGCGCCTGCTGCCTCGATCTCCTGCATCATCTTCGGCAGTCGATCCGCCCTTTCGATCAGGTGCACGTGCCAGCCGAGATCGGCGACCCGCCGCAACAGCCGGCGATAGTCCGGCGAGGTGATATCCGGCGCCTCCGCAAGCGTTCTCCACATCAGCCGGATGCCGACGAAGCCGTCGTCGCGCATCCGCTCCAGCTCGTAGATGCCGATGGACGGAGAGACGATTGCCGTTGCCCGCAGGCGGCGATATCTGCGCAAAGCATCACGAACGTAGTCGTTGTATTCGCCATGCAAGCTGGCGGCAGCCACGACCCCGAGCGAGATGCCATGGTCGTCGAGCAGCTTGATCAGCCGCTCGGTGCCTGCATCTTCCGGCGGTCGGTGCCAGGCGTCAGGCGCCAGCGGCAGGTCCGCCGTATAGATGTGAAAATGCGCATCCACCAGCGGCGCGTCGGCGGGCCGATGTGACCGGACAAGGGTATCACTCGACATCGGATGCGCTCCCGGATTTCGTCAATCTGCCGGCCGTCGCTCTCTGTTTCGGAGAGACCGAAGGACTATTCGCTCCGGATCTTGTATTTGGTGATGATGTTCCGCCACAGCGCTTCTTCATCGACGACGATCCTGTGGAACTCCTCTGGCGTGGTCGGCGCCGGGACCTGGCCCGCAACGGCGAATTTCCGGATGGCGTCGTCCGACTTCAGATATTCCGTGAGCACGTCGTTGATCTTCTTGACGACCGCCGGGGGCGTACCCTTGGGCGCCATGATGCCTCCCCACGGCACGGCAACGAGATCGAGCCCCGCCTCCTTCAGGGTCGGAACGTTCGGCAGTATCTTGACCCGGTTGGCGGAGATCACCGCGAGCGGCTTTAGAGTGCCCGCCTCGATGTGTTTGATATAGGCATCACCGAGATAATCCACGGAGAGATCCAGGCTCGCCGACAGCATGTCGGTCACGATCGGCGGGCTGCCCTTATAACTGACAAGCTTGATGTCGATCCCGGCCATATCCATGATCGCGGTCTCGATCATGTGACCGTAGGAGCCGATGCCGTTGTTGCCGGCGCTCACCTGCGAGGGGTGCTCCTTCACATAGGTGATCAACTCGCTGAAATTGTTGGCCGGAAAATCCTTGCGGGCCACCAGCACCATGTCGCCGACGGAAAACTGGATGATGTGCTCGAAATCCTGCAGCGGCTTATAGGCCAGCCCGGGCATGGTGTTGGTGAAATTGGCCGCCGGTCCCGGATAGGCGGTGACCAGGGTATAGCCGTCCGGCTTCTGGCGAGCCACGTAGCCCGTGCCGATCGCGCCGCCAGCCCCCGGCTTGTTTTCGACAATGACCGTTTGCCCGATGCCCTTTTCCAGCGCCGCGGCCACCAGCCGCGCCAGATAATCGCTGCCTGCCGAAAACGCGTGAACCAGAGTGACCGGCTTGTCCTTCGGCCATTCCGCCGCCAGCCCGGCACTGCTCGCTGCGTTCACACCCGCGAACGCCAGCAAGGCAAGACCGATGGATGTCAGTATCCTGCGCATTGTCTCTCCTCCCTCAACCCGGATCGGCGCTTCATGCTTCTTGTTCCGGTGGAGATGGATCATAGACGAAAGCAGAGCCTCGGCTATTGCAGTGAGGCATCTGTTTCAAAGGTTGAAATAGGGGTCTGCAACCCGTGGGGGCAGAGCTGCGAATTTCACAATGTCTCGGATAAGGATTTCGGTAAAGCTCATGCCGCCCTGCGGCCTCATTCACCCCAGAGCAAGGCCGGATTCCTGCCGAACGATTTGCATCCTAACCTCGTCCGGCAAGCGCCGGTGAAGTCACGTGCGGACTTCCCGGCCAAGAGAACCACCACTGTAATCTTCATGAAGAAGCGCCCGTTGCTCGTCCAGGGAAAGCTGACCACAGATCAAGGCGGGCGGGATTACGGGCGCATCGGCAACAGTTGGTCAGACAAACGCTAAGTTATTGAGGTAATTTAACTTCTTGTCTCGCTGGAATGCATCAATTTCATACATCGGCATTAAACCCGCAGCTTCCGATAGAGCCTCCTTTATCCGGGGTTGGCGGCCCTTGCCCTCGTCCATATATGTGGCTTGCCTCGTGAGCTCTTTGACGAATGTGCCCTAGGAACATGACGGGGTGCAGCTTGGCCATACGATGCCGCCGTAAAACGATCTCCAGCCTTCAATAGACGGATCAACGGTCGCGTGTGATTACGGTGATATCCAACCCGTGATAAGATATCAAACTAGCAAATATCCAGACCTTCTATTTTCGATGCGGGCTCAGACGCTTTCCCTGCTCTGGACCACGGCGAGCGTCGTCGCCATCGCTCGCGAGGCTACCTCCACAAGCGGAGAGACCACATATTCCAGGATGCGACGGGAGCCCGTTTTGATTTCCACCGTGACCGCCATACCTGGCGTAAGCCCGACCACCACGCCGTCCGCTTCGATGACGTCCCTGCCTGGCCGGAGAGCGCAGTACTAGGCTGATGGCGTCTCGTCGAGCACGCTCAGCGGAATGGGCGGCAGCATCATCTCAAGCAGCTTGGTATGCGCTATGCCGGGATAGAAATGGTCCTTGTAGACGAACGCGGAAAAGCCGGCTGCAGACGCCTCAACCACGGCTTCTTAATGATTCAGCAGCGGCGGAGACCGCCGGCGCGCTATGGCAGTGGAGATCGCGTCAATCGGCTTCGGCTCTCCCTCCGACGATCTACGAGATTTGAAAAGCTAAAGCATCATATTCCAGGAGGCGCACCAGTCAATCTACCGGTTTCTTTGCTCACTGTAATCCGGCTTCGGTTGCGCGACTATTTCTTAATCCGGTACACGACTGGAATCCAACGGCTGTTTAGCTCCGGATAGCAACAACGATCCGCGATCCGCCCACTGGGTACTGCATCCCCGCCAGGATCGTGGAGACCTCGAAGCTCAGGATCGAGCGTAGGATGGCGTTGATAAGACGAGGCGGCTTTGCCTCTAGATCCGGCATCGTCGGCTCACCAACACTCTTCTTGCGTCTCCGTTCCAGAACACGGCTGATGATCATCATCGGTAGGAGCATTGCGCAATAGGATGTGGAATAGGCCACGACGAAACCGTTTCTGGCCAATTTCGCTTCCAGTTCGCCGCGCTTATAACGGCGTTGGTGATACGCAATCTCATCGGCCGTACTCCATAGCCATGGATGCTGCGGGACAGCGATGACCAGGCCGCCCCCCGCGCGCAACGCACGATGCGCGGAGCGTAAGACCGCTTCGTCCTCGGCGATATGTTCGATCACGTCGAAAGCGCCGATGACGTCGAACGCATTTTCCGCCATAATGTGGCGCGCGTCCATCTGCACCAATTCGGCATTCTTTCCCATGCGCTGCGCCGCAACGACAAGCCCCGACGGATGTAGTTCTGAGCCCACCAAATGCTGCTTGGCGCCCTTTCTGGCGAGCGCTGTCAGCACGACCCCGTTTCCGCAGCCGACTTCGAGAACATTTCGCGCCGTTGGAAAGTACTTTTCAATCAGTCCCACAAGCATTCTATTTCGTGGTACGAACCAGAAATGCTCATCCTCGATCTCGGCCAGCATCTCAAAGGACTTCGGATCGAAACCCGAGATCGTATCCGCGAGATCGGGTGCGTACAGTGGTACTCCATCACAGACCGTTGGCGCGTGGCCGCAGTTGAGACAAGCGAAGTTAATGGGCCAAATCGGTTGATTGTCGTCGACGACTGCCGCAGCTCCGCACTTGGGGCAAAGCCTGCGTGGCACGGTTGCCATCGCGTCATAGTCCATCAAAGTAGTCACTGGAAACTCCCGGTAAAGATACTCTAGCGCGCCGTCATTATCCAAAAGGTATAAGGGGGGAAACGCTGCCGGATGAGGTCGCCGGTCACGTCCGAAAATGAGGCCGCGGCAAGCGATGTATAGGCGTTTGGATGGCGAGCATGCTGGCCTCGATCAAGCGACACAAGAAGGCGGGCCAAAGGGTTCTGACGCTCAATATAGGCGCAATCGAGGCTCACCACGCGTCCGCCCGGCTTCACTACCTTGCGCAAAAGTGCATAGAGATGACGAGCCTGCTCATCATCAAGGTGATGCAGAACGGCGCCGACAATGGCGATGTCCACAGGTGGCAGCGTTGATGCCTCGGCTTCACCGAAATAGCCTACGTTGAAGCCGCCGCGGGTGCCATACTTCTTTTTCGCTGTTTCGATATACGCGGGGTTGGGTTCCCAGCCGATATAATCGACGTTCGGAAGATGCTCCAGCAGGTTTGCTGGTCCGCAGCCTATGTCCAACACGCGGTCGCCGGGATTTGCGCGGACATAGGTGTCGGCAAACCATTTGCGATTTCGTTCGGCTTGGAAGATCTGCTGGACGACCTCGTATACGACCGGATGGCGCAAGATGGAAAAGATACCCTGTTTCTCAGACATTGCTTTTTGTTCGCCCCGTAGAGTTGGATATTCGATAGAGGAAAGGCAAATGGGCAAGACCGAGGACGACCATAACCGGCGTGAACAACCTGAGAACGATGGCCGCCGCCTCGGCATGACTCGGCTCGACATTCATTCCGACGAGGATCGCTCGCACCGAAACCTCTTGAACGCCAAGTCCACCCGGAATCATAGACAAGATAGATATCGCCGTGACCGAGCCGACCAGTAGCGATCCTTGCCCAATGGTCAGGTTTACATCGACGGCGCTGAGGATGAGCAACCAGGCTGCCAAAGTCAGCCCCCACTTAAGAATGGTCGTGACCCCAAAGATCGCAAGGCGATATATGGGGATCGGTCGCCCCGAAAAGACTTTCATGCGCCGTCCGAACGACGTGTCAGCTAGTCGGCGAACATAGGCCTGCAGGACCAGCGGAATGGCGAGCCCGACAAAAAACATGAGTATCAGCGCGAGCAGCGACAGAAATGTAGATCCGGAGCGGACGTAAATCAGGCCAGATACCCCCATGGCGGCAATGGTCGCTAGGTCGAGGATGCGCTCAAGCGCGACGTTGAAGGTCGAGTTGCCTATGTTGATGCCGGATTCATGCGCAAACTTCACTTTCAGCAGCTCTCCCAGCTGCAGGGGCGTGACAATCGATGCCCCGATCACGAAAGCGACGTAGCAATAGACGGGGCCGATCACCGCCGAGATCCAGGGGAGCTGGCTGATGGCGATCCAGCGGGCGGCGCAAACTGCAAATACCAAGATCGTCACTATGGACATCATGCAGAGAAGCCAGCCAACGGGTACCGCAGGCAAGATAACCGCCATTTTGCGCCAATCGAATTGGTAAAGGGCAAAGCTGCAGGCAGCAACGGCGATAGCGACTGGCCAAGAGCGTCTAAAAACTCGTCCGATCATGCCAGCCCAACCGACGCGATTTGCGCAGTTCTTTGGTTCAGGCATGGCTTGTCAATCTTATACATTCGATGCGTCACGTATGGATCCGTCAGAATGCTAAAATAGCATTGCCAATTACAAGACACTCCTACCAAGCGGTGTTAGCCGGAGAGCGCGACACCTGAGGGCCGATTCGATACTTCAGCCTATGTTGTGCGACGGCAACGATCGTTATATCGGAACGCGCATCCATGCCAGACCATTTTTTTCGAAGCCCAGTCCCATATTCACCTTTTGACCTTTGTTTATTTCGAACGAGAGGTCTCAGTTCACCTCTGTGGGCGTTCCCAAGTAATTGATATCGCAGACGTCAGTCAGCGTGGGATCGGTGCGGTACAGATGTTGACGGAGCGAGGCGAAACACGGAACTGCGGAGCCGCTTCTCGATGACTGGAGCCGCATTCATAAAACATGGGGAAATCGCAGCGCTTCTCCAAGAGGCCGTCTTCCCGGGCCTTTGTAAAGGCCAGTTGGTTATGGGTGAAGCAAAACGAAAAAAGCCCTTCCGAGGGGGCCTTCATGGTAGGCTTTTAAGCTCAGTAGCGCGGAATCTGTCAAAACGTTACTTCGCAGACAAGTCGTCTCTCGCTCGCCATATATTGGCCCCGCAATACCAAATCTACGCTGGGTAGCGGCTCCAGGTACTGGCGATAAATGAGTATGTCACCGTTCAGGTGTTCGTTTTCGACCAGATAGCTGACCTTCTCGCGAAACGCATCGAATTGGCAGCCTTCTTTGCCGATCACCCCACGCCTAAACCTTACCGTGTGCCCATAATAGACCCGGTCAGACCTGTGAGCTGCTAGTCGCTTCCCGTCCTCGGTGAATATAGGAAGAAGCTGTTCGAGGCCATCCTTTGTCTTCCTGCTGAGGGTAAACCAGTTCTCAGCCATGCGAAGATCGGTTGAATTAAACACGTTGATTGGACCGACTCCGTAGATTCCGACTGCGTCCGTCGGCGCCGCAACGGATTTCTGGATTTCCCGCAAGACCTTCGGAGGGTTTGTCACCACGTACGGCAGAGGAAGCGAAATTACATAGCATGCAAGCAGGATCATTACATGAGAGAAGACAGTGGAGATAGGATCACCAGGGACGATATCCTTGTGGACTATCTGACCTGTTTGCAACAGCGTATGCTCTGGCTTTGGCGTGGGGATTTGGCATACGCCGAACATCCTCGTCCGGCGCTCGGCAACGAACCTGTAGATTGCGGGGCCGCCCAAGTACCTACCAATTATGAGCAACGGATGGAGCGGCAGCAAAAGGAACACGTGCTGCGACAAAAGCACGTAGAACTCGTAACCTTTGACTGCCTTCCCGTTGCTGGCATCCACCGCGTAGAGATCCTTTTGAGCATCATCAGGGTCGATACCGACTTCGAGAAGCCACGGAATGTTTTTGGACAGCGGCTTAAGTTGGACCCGTCTAAATAGATCGACGGCCTTTACGAACGTTACCGTTCTATCGCACAGATTGCATCGGTCATCGTACGCGACCTGCAGCCTGTCTACACCACTGATGAACGTCTTGGTCCAAAACAAGGCTGCCAGGAACAGGAACTCGAATTGAGCCAGCCACCCGAGCTGTAGGACGAACAGGCTAAGCCCGAAGAACAGCAAGGCCCATACAATTACATACTTGCGAAACACTCCGCCTACAAGCACAAACGGCAGCAGCAGAAGATACCACGGCAACATCGCCCAGAGTGATACCCGCGCCAGGAAAACCGGGATCGGGCCTTGCGAAAGCAACCAACTAAACTCAGCAGAATATCTGGACATGAAGTTGTTGGTGAGCAGCATTGGACCCGCCCAGCCTGTCATCCATGCTGGCTCGGCCAGGTGAATCGAAAGCGAGTACAAGCACACGCACCAGTAACAGGCGAGCGTCATCAGCTTCGCGAGCTGCAGTCCGGATTCACTTGGCAGTCGGTTGTCATAGTAGAACGCCGAGATGGCCTTTCCCGCGAAGGTGCCTCTTTTCATCAGCACTCGATCGAGCGAAAAGTTCGCACCGGCGTTTGCAAAGATCAGGAGCACTGAAAGCATCGCTGCGATATAGTTCCCCAGTGTGTACGTGCTGAGCAGGGCGTCTCCCATCTGCCATTGGAAAACGATCAGGTACACGAGCGCGGATTGCGTGCAGAGGCCGAATGTCACCAAGACAGCGCACAACAATCCCGTCATGGAAGTCAACCAAACAGTTGGCTGCCCCCAATCTGAGGGCTCAAGATAGGCTAATATCCAGAAGGCCCGCTCGGTCATGAAGAGTCCAAATGCGATGCGTATGAGCGCGAACTTCGGTGCTTCTTGCTCTGGGTTTGACGCGAAGGCCCCACGTTTAGTGAGCCAGTGCGCGAGGCCACTAAGCACGGCCGCAGCCTTCACCCTGATAACTGGGTGTATGCCGAGGACAAACAATCCGATCAGTGTCGAGAAGAATCCCAAAGAACGCTTCCCGAACGCGTCCCAGGTTCCAGTAGACACGACCAAGGAAAGAGCAATGATAAATACAAGGCTCGTTACGACGGTCCCTTTGCTGCGGTGCACGTGCAAAAGGGATTTCATCCCCGCTGACATTTCCGTCGCATCAACCATGCCCATCCGTCGCCTTCAGTTTCTTCGCAAAGTCTCAACTGGGGCTTATTTAAAGGTGCCAAAGGGACTGCGAAACCGCTTGCTTCTATGACTGCTGTACAGGCGAACGCTTACTTTAAAATCTTACGAAGCTCAAGGTGAGACGGCGAGAGCCCACAGGCGGTTTGTCACCATTACGGCCAGTAATCCTGGTTTGTGGCGAAGTCGGCGGGGAAGGGCCCACATCCTTCAGCGCCAGAGCGGCCGGAACGACGACAACTGAATTCGCGGCTCCCAAGCGGTCCGCGCTGGCTCCACGGGCGCCGATTCCAATGAAGGCAAGGATCGGATCTGTCAAGCCGGAATCATCAAAAACGGATTATATAATGGAAGCGGCAATAGCACCAATGGCTTATAATGGTGCCCGGAGGCGGATTTGAACCACCGACACGCGGATTTTCAATCCGCTGCTCTACCAACTGAGCTATCCGGGCATCGAGGCCTGCGGCCTTCCGGCCGAGGCCGGCGGGGGTCGTTTCCCCCGGAGCGAGCGGGGTTATAACATCTTGTTCGGCCATGTCCAGCGCCAGAACCCACTTTTTTGACAGGTTTGCGAAAATCGCTAATTCCTGAACAAAAACAGGCGCTACCTAACCGGCTCAGTCGTCCGAACCGTCGGCCTTGGTCTCGTCGTCCGAGACCGGAATGGCGTAGGAACCCGTCAGCCAGCGCGACAGGTCCAGCGTGCGGCAGCGGTCGGAGCAGAAGGGATAATGGTCGCGCGCCGACGGCTTGCCGCATTCCGGGCAGGGCCTCGTCTTCCTGAGCGGCTCGACCTTGCCGCCGGTCTTGATCGGTTCGGATGTCATCTTTGAATACTCCTTTCTACAGGGGGGCGTGGCGCTTCGGCAGCTTTTGATTGCCGAAGACACCCTGCAGGCGCAGCCGGAGCACCTTTCGGCTTGCTCTATTGGCCTGCGCCGTCCGAACCAGCCTTTTCAGCCTTCCGGCCAGGCTGCCGCCACGTCGAAGCCTTCGCCGGTCAAAAGCCCGGTCACCTCGAAAAGCGGCAAGCCGACGACATTGGTGTAGGAGCCGACGAGTTTCTGGACGAACGATCCGGCAATACCCTGGATCGCGTAGGCGCCCGCCTTGCCGCGCCATTGCCCGGACGCGATATAGTTGTCGATCTCGCGGGTGGAAAGCCGCTTGAAGCGCACCTTGGTCTGCACCACCTTCTGGCGGAACTGGCCGCCAGGGGTGATCAGGCAGATGCCGGTATAGACCCAGTGGCCGCGCCCGGAGAGCAGGTGCAGGGCAGACGAGGCCTGCTCCGTATATTCGGTCTTTTCGAGAATGCGGCGACCGACGGCGACCACCGTGTCGGCCGACAGGATATAGCTGTGCCGCCAGGCCGGATCGTTGCGGATGGCGCCGAGCGCCGCTTCGGCCTTTTCCGTCGAAAGCCGGCGGGCGAGCGAGCGCGGATGTTCGGATTTCTTCGGCGTCTCGTCGATATCCATCGGCATCAGCCGCGCCGGCGCAATGCCGGCCTGGTTGAGGAGGTCGAGACGGCGCGGAGAACCGGAGGCCAGTATCAGCTTTTGTTCCAGCGCCATGAGAGCCCGCCGCGAATGAAGGGATTTACTTGAAGCGGTAGGTGATACGGCCCTTGGTCAGGTCGTAGGGCGTCATTTCGACAAGCACCTTGTCACCGGCGAGAACGCGGATACGGTTCTTGCGCATGCGGCCGGCGGTATGGGCGATGATCTCGTGTTCGTTTTCGAGCTTCACGCGGAACGTCGCGTTGGGCAGGAGTTCGGTCACGACGCCCGGGAATTCGAGGACTTCTTCTTTAGCCATCTATAGTTTTTCTTCCTGTGTTGGGTTGGGCCGGCAACGCTTTTCGCGCCCGCCCGGAAATTTGCGCGGAAACTACACAATCGTGTCCGCTTTGTGAACCTCGCTTGCGCGCTATTCTCAATGTCGTTTCAAGTCACATCCGGCAGGCCGTTTCAGGCGGTCTCGGCGGGGTGCCGACTGATGCCGGAAAGCCGCTCGTCGATCAGCCGCCAGAGGTGGTCTCGAACCTCCCGATAGGCATCGAGCATCTGGTCGCGGGTGCCGGTCGCAGCGGTCGGATCCATGGTCGGCCAATAGACCACGTCGACGGCATTGGCCCGGGTCAGTTCCAGCGCAGCATGGTGGGCTTCCGGCGTCAGCGTGACGATCAGGTCGAAAAAATCGTCCTCGAGCTCTTCGAGCGTACGCGGCTGGTGGCGGCCGATCGAAAGACCGACCTCCTCCAGCACCGCATCCACGAAGGGATCGCGCTCACCGGAGCGCACGCCCGCCGACTGGACGTAGATATCGGGTGGCAGCAGCCGCTTTGCAATGGCCTCCGCCATCGGCGAACGGATGATGTTGAAGCCGCACATAAAAAGGATGGCGCCCGGTCTTTTGGTTTTGGTCTCCGGCGCGAGCACTGCCTCCATGCTCAACCGCGCCAGTAAAGCACGCAGACCAGCGTGAAAAGCCGGCGGGCCGTGTTGAAATCGACGCGGATCTTGCCGTCCAGCCGGTCCATCAGCGTCTGCGAGCCTTCGTTGTGGACGCCACGCCGACCCATGTCGATCGCCTCGATGCGGCTCGGGGTCGAGGAACGGATCGCCTCATAATAGCTTTCGCAGATCATGAAGTAGTCCTTGATGATCCGCCGGAAGGGCGTCAGCGACAGGATATGGGTTGCGACCTCGTCGCCCCTGTCGGTGGTGATGCCGAGCACCAGCTTGGCGTCGACGAGCGAGAGCTTCAGCTTGTAGGGGCCGCCGGCATGGCCGAACGGCTCGAAAGAGTTTTCCTCGACCAGGTCGAAGATGGCGACCGCCCGCTCGTGCTCCACATCGGGCGTCGAACGCCCGATCGAGTCGTCCAGGACGACATCGTAAAGCCGGAAGTCGCCCCGCCCCATCCGTCAGCCCTCGTCGTCGAGGGGCAGGCCGTTCAGGCGGATTGCGACGGAACGGGCGTGCGCATCGAGCCCTTCGGAATGCGCAAGCGTGATCGCCGCCGGCGCCAGCTGGCGGAGCTGATCCGGCCCAAGCCGCAGGATGGAGGTGCGCTTGACGAAATCCAGCACCGAAAGGCCGGAGGAAAAACGGGCGGAACGGGCGGTCGGCAGCACGTGATTGGAGCCGCCGACATAATCGCCGATCACTTCCGGCGTATGGCGGCCGATGAAGATCGCACCGGCATTGCGGATGCCGGGCAACAGCGCGTCGGGATCGGCAACGGCGAGTTCCAGGTGCTCGGCGGCAATCCGGTTGGCGAGCGGCAGCGCGGCCTTGAGGTCCGGCACCAGGATAACGGCGCCGAAATCGCGCCAGCTCGCCGCGGCGGTCTGCGAACGCGACAGGGTTTTCAGCTGGCGCTCGACGGCCGCCTCCACCGCCTTGCC
>NZ_JALBGV010000053.1 GCF_023006505.1 Neorhizobium sp. SHOUNA12A | reverse complement strand
ATCGGGAACCAGCGGCTTGGGGTTGGCGGCCGTCAGCTTGTCGCGGGCGGCGGCGGCGGTCCCGGGTACCGCCTCATGGCTGGCATCGGCGGTAAAGGTGATCGAGACCGGCACGTCGGCGCTTTCGGCGTCGTCGATCAAAAGGTTGGCGGTCTGGACGCGGCGTTCCCAGTCGGCAGCGGTCGCCCAGCCGTTGTCGACGACGAGCACCAGCGGGCCCCCTGCATTCAGAGAATTGGCGCGCGGGTTCATCACCGGATCGGCGATCGCCAGGATCACGGCGGCGGCGAGAAGCATGCGCAGCAGCGTCAGCCACCAGGGGCTTTTCGAGGGCGTTTCCTCGCGCTTCAGGACCGTCGCAAGTATCCGGAGCGGCGGAAAGATTTCCGCCTTCGGGCGCGGCGGGGTGAGCCGCAGCAGCCACCAGATGACCGGCAGCGCGATCAGGCCGAAGAGAATGGCGGGATTGGCGAAAATCAGCGCGCTCATGACCTGTCTCCGACCGGTTTCGGTGACGGCATGCCGGAAAGATAACCATGCACGGCAACCAGCGCCTCGGAGGCCAGGTGGTCGGTCCGGTGGAAAACGAAGCTCCAGCCGAGACGGCGCAGCGATTCACCGAGTGCATCGCGACGGGCGAAATAGGCGCGCTGATAATCCTCGCGGATCATTTCGGCGCGGCCGGAGACGAGCTTTTCGCCGGTCTCGGGATCGGTAAACTCCGTGCGGCCGGTATAGGGAAAAGTTTCCTCCGCTGGATCGGCGATCTCGACCACGTGGCCGCGCAGGCCGCGGCGGCCGAGCGGGGCGATGCGCTCCATGACCCGATCGGCGTCGTCGAGGAAATCGCCGATCAGCACGATGTCGCTATGGCCGCGGATCATCGCGGTTTCCGGCAAGCCGGTGGTCAGCGGCGCGTGCATGATTGAGGCGGCGAGCCGCTCGGCGGCGTTGCGGGCCGATACCGGCTCCATGATGCCCGGGCAGCCGATGCGCTCGCCAGACCGGGCAAGGATTTCGGCCAGCGCCAGCATCAGCACCAGCGCCCGGCTTTCCTTGGAAGCGATGGCAAGCGTCGACTTGTACATCATCGACGGCGACATGTCGGCCCAGAGCCAGACGGTGTGGGCGGCTTCCCATTCGCGCTCGCGGACATAGGTATGGTCGTCGCGGGCGGAGCGGCGCCAATCGATGCGAGACAGGCTTTCACCCTCGGCATAGGGCCGGAACTGCCAGAAATTTTCGCCGACGCCGCGCTTGCGGCGACCATGCCAACCGGCGATCACCGTGTTGGCGATGCGCTTTGCTTCCACCATGCAATCCGGCACAAGCGTCGCGCGGGCCTGGGCTCGAGAGAGGAGTTCGCTACTCGGTGTCTGCTCTACGATCTGGCCAATGGTGGAAGCCACGCATTATCCTTTCTAGCCGGCGGACTTAGCCGCGGGCCTGCTTCACCAGGCCGGCGATGACGTCGCGCACCGACATGCCTTCGGCGCGGGCCGCAAACGTCAGCGCCATGCGGTGTTCAAGCACCGGTTCGGCAAGCGCGTAAACGTCGTCGAGCGACGGGGCCAGACGGCCTTCGTAAAGGGCGCGGGCGCGGGCCGTCAGCATCAGCGACTGGCCGGCGCGCGGGCCGGGACCCCAGGCGACGTGCTTGTCGGTATGGGCATTGCCGTGGCCGGGGCGGGCAGAGCGCACCAGCGACAGGATCGCATCGACCACCTTGTCGCTGACCGGCATCTGGCGGATCAGCATCTGGATTTCCTGGAGCCGGGCAGCATCGATGACGCCGCGCGCTTTGGCTTCCGAAAGGCCGGTGGTTTCGAGCAGGATCTGCCGCTCGGCGGCAAGTTCCGGATAAAGCACGTCCACCTGCAGCAGGAAGCGGTCGAGCTGCGCTTCCGGCAACGGATAGGTGCCTTCCTGCTCCAGCGGGTTCTGGGTCGCGAGCACGTGGAAGGGAGCGGGCAGATCGTAGCGCTGGCCGGCCACCGTGATGTGGTATTCCTGCATGGACTGTAGCAGTGCCGACTGGGTGCGCGGCGAGGCGCGGTTGATTTCGTCGGCCATCAGCAGCTGAGCGAACACCGGCCCCTTGATGAAGCGAAAGGAGCGGCGGCCGGTATCGTCGGTATCCATGACTTCCGAGCCGAGAATATCCGAAGGCATCAGGTCGGGCGTGAACTGGATGCGGTTGCCGCCGAGGCCGAGCACGGTGCCGAGCGTGGTGACGAGCTTGGTCTTGGCGAGGCCGGGGACGCCGACCAGCAGTGCATGGCCGCCGGACAGGACCGCCAGAAGCGTGTTCTCGACCACCTTTTCCTGACCGAAGATCACTTTCGCGACTTCGGCGCGAATGGCGGCGATGTCGGAAAGGGCCATTTCCGCGGAGGCGATGATGGCTTTCTCATCGAGGACGGTATCGGTGGAATTCATCAGGCCCATGTCGCTCTCCATCATCCAAACTGGCGGCATCCAAACTGGCTGGCATCCAGAACCTGCTGGCACTTAGAAACCGGCTGGCTTTTCCAGGCCGGGCTCATTGATATCCCGGCGGCGAATCGCTGCGTCGCAGCATCCGGCTTATCCGATCAAACTTATTCCCCGAAATATGGCTGACAAGCACGTATTGAATGACTATCTCGTGAGGAACAATTGCTTTGGTGGATGCTTACGGTCGAACCGGGACTGAAAGATGGCAGCGCAAACGATAAATTCGGCACCCGATGCCGCAGGGCTTGCGGCGCTGATCTCGCGTGCTTCCGAGCAGAGCGGCGACGGAAAGCGTGGTTTACCGCCTGTCGAGCGGTGGAATCCGCCCTTTTGCGGTGATATCGACATGGAAATCCGTGCCGACGGCACGTGGTTCTATATGGGCACCCCGATCGGCCGGGCACCGCTCGTGAGGCTGTTTTCGACGGTGCTGCGCAAGGATGAGGACGATCGGACCTATCTCGTAACACCTGTGGAAAAGGTCGGCATCCGTGTCGCCGACGCTCCCTTCCTTGCGGTCGAGATGCAGATGACGCAGCGTGAAGGCCAACAGGTGCTCACGTTCAGGACAAATGTCGGTGATGTGGTGGAGGCGGGGCCAGAACATCCCTTGCGCTTCGAGATTTCGGGCGAAAACCGCGAGCTGAAACCCTATCTCCTGGTGCGCGGCCGGTTGGAGGCACTGGTCTCCCGTGCTGTCATGTACGATCTCGTGGAACTCGGCGAGGCGATCGTGATAGACGGAGTGCCGATGTTCTCCGTCCGCTCCGGAACGGAGGTGTTTCCCATGATGCCCGAGGCCGAATTGGACGCCTTATCGCAATGAGTGACTTTCCCCTTTTTTCGGCCGGCGACTTTCGCCGCCGGGCACTGAACCAGAATGGCGGGCCGGTCGACCACGCCTGGCGCGACCATGGCGACCACCTGCTCAATCCGACGCTCGTCGATCTCGCCGCGGGGCTGAAGCTCAAGGATGCCGCCGTGCTGGTGCCCGTCGTCGACGACGGCGACGAAGCCAAGGTGATCCTGACGCAGCGGACATCGACGATGCGTAAGCATTCCGGCCAGATCGCCTTTCCGGGCGGCGGGATCGATCCGGAGGACCGCTCGCCGGAACAGGCGGCGTTGCGCGAGGCGGAAGAGGAAATCGGCCTCGACCGTTCCTTCGTCGAAACGCTGTCGCGACTGCCGACCTATTATGCCGCGACCGGTTTTCGGATCACGCCGGTGCTCTCGGTAGTCAGGCGCGGCTTCGAGATCACGCCCAATCCGGCCGAGGTGGACGACGTCTTCGAGGTGCCGCTGTCCTTCCTGATGAACGCGGCCAACCACCAGCGCGGCAGCAGGGAATGGGACGGCAAGGAACGGCATTTCTATGTGATGCCCTACGAGGAACGAAACATCTGGGGCATTACCGCGGGCATCCTGCGCACGCTCTACGAAAGGCTTTATGCATGACGAGTGTAGCCGACGAGGCCTGGTTCCGGGACCCGGCGCTGCAGCGCATCCTGACCCTGCTCAATGCCGACGGCGGTGAGGCGCGGGTGGCGGGCGGCGCGGTGCGTAATGCACTGATGGGGCTTCCCGTCGCCGATGTCGACGTCGCCACCACGCTTTTACCGGAAAAGGTGGTCGAGCGGGCGGTGACGGCCGGTATCAAGGCCGTGCCGACCGGTTTCGAGCACGGCACGGTGACGCTGGTCATCGGAGGCCACGGGTTCGAGGTCACCACGTTGCGCCGCGACGTCGAGACCGACGGTCGGCGGGCCAAGGTCGCCTTCGGCACCGATTGGCAGACGGATGCCGAACGACGGGACCTGACGATCAACGCACTTTATGCGGACGCTCAAGGCGAGGTGATCGACCTTGTCAACGGTCTACCGGATATCGAGACGCGCACCGTCCGCTTCATCGGAGATGCGGCCGAGCGGATTGCCGAGGACTATTTGCGCATCCTGCGCTTCTTCCGCTTCTTCGCCCATTACGGTTCCGGCCGGCCGGATGCGGATGGCCTGAGGGCCTGCGCCCGCGCCAAGGACAAGCTTTCGACGCTGTCGGCCGAACGCATCTGGGCGGAAACCAAGAAGCTGCTGTCGGCTGCCGATCCTTCCCGCGCGTTGCTGTGGATGCGGCAGGCGGGCGTGCTCACCGAAATCCTGCCGGAGACGGAAAAGTGGGGTATCGACGGCATCCACGGCCTCGTGGCGGCCGAGAAGTCGCTCGGCTGGACGGCCGATCCGATCCTGCGGCTGGCGGCGATCGTGCCGCCGGATGCCGAGAGGCTGGATGCGCTCGCGAAGCGGCTGAAGATGTCGAATGCAGAGGCTGCCAAGCTTGCGGCCTGGGCAAATGCGCCGGTGCTGCCGGACGAAGTGACGGATGTCGGGTTTGACCGGCTGCTCTACCGCCATGGTGCGGAGGGGCTGGTCATCCGGCTGAGGCTGGCCCTGGCGTCGGCGCGAACTGCGGCCGAAGGCGATCCGGCGGCGATGCGCAGATCCGCGCGGCTGTCGGTCTTGCTGAAGAGGGCTGAGGACTACGAGAAGCCGGTCTTTCCGCTCAGTGGTGCCGATATCGTCGCAGCCGGCGTGCCGGCCGGAAAACGGGTCGGCGAAATCCTGAAGGAATTGGAAGATTTCTGGGTCGAGCGCAATTTCGCTCCCGACCGGGCGGCGCTGACCGCCCGGCTGGAGGATATGATCCGCAGATCACTCTGACATCAAGCGTATCGCCGCTCTGACATCGGGTGTTTCGAAATCAGATACAGCCACTCTGATGCGGATGACCGACTTCGGTCGCGCCGGGCGTCAGGCCGCCGCCGCTCCGTTTTCGTCGCGAATGCGTGCCTTGATGTTCTCGACCATGTTTTCGCGGATGATCTCTTCGCCATGGACAGTGCGAAGATGTTCCACGGCGCGGCGAACCACTTCGGCGTCTTCATCGGCCCGGGTATGCCATTGGCAACCGGGGACGAGCGTACCGCATTCGAACAGTCGCATGATACTTCCTCCTATTGTCGTCGGACTGGAGGCGGGCGGACAGCTCCTCATATCCGCCGGCCCCAATCCCGATAACTCGAAAGCGACGACGCTGTTCCCGATGCCTATTCGGAAAACGCCCAGGCGTGGAAAACGGAAGCCTCTTCCTTACCCTTTTCCCGCGCCGTCTCGGTGTTGGCGGCCGACATGGCAACCGACTTGCCGGCAAGCTGGCGCCTTACCTGGTCCACATAAAAGGAATGGGGGAGTTCTCCGCCAGTTCTCGCGCGCATTTCCGTCGCGAGGCGGTCGATCATTTCAGCGGTATCAAGGGAACGGGAGTCCCTGTCCTTAGACGCTTCCGGCATGGGCATGCTATTCGGTGCCATCATGGCGATCCTCCTCCGGTACAACCAAAGGGACGCTACCACCATCGCACTGATTCCGATATCGCATTTGTTAAGGATGAGATATTAGGGCCGGTTTATACCGGATATCGTTAACTTTGTGGTTCTCGATCTAAGGCCACCTTACAACCGGAGGCAGTGACGAGAGGATGGACTCGACATTGCCGCCGGTCTTCAACCCGAAAATAGTGCCACGGTCGTAGAGCAGGTTGAACTCGACATAGCGGCCGCGACGGATCAGCTGTTCGTCGCGATCATGTTCCGTCCAGGGCTTGTTGAAGTTGGCCCTGACGATCCGCGGATAGACGAGGTTGAAGGCGCGTCCGACATCCTGCACAAACGCGAAATCCGCATCCCAGCCGCCTTTTTCCGCGACCGGATGCAGCCAGTCGAAGAAAATGCCGCCGACGCCGCGCGGTTCATTGCGATGCTTCAGGAAAAAATAGTCGTCGCACCAGGCCTTGTAGTGATCGTAGTCGGCGACCGCCTCATGGCGCTTGCAGGTGATTTCCATGACCCGGTGGAAGAGGGTGGTGTCCGGATCGTCCTGGGTGCGGCGCCGGTCGAGGACCGGGGTGAGATCCGCGCCGCCGCCGAACCACTGGCTCGACGTCACCACCATGCGGGTATTCATGTGCACGGTCGGCACGTTGGGATTGACCGGATGGGCGATCAGCGAAATGCCCGACGCCCAGAAGCGCGGGTCTTCCTCGGCACCCGGCATCTGGCTGCGGAAATCGGCGGAAAACTCGCCGTGGACGGTCGAGGTGTGGACGCCGACCTTCTCGAAGACGCGGCCTTCCATCATCGACATTCGTCCGCCGCCGCCCGCGCCACCATCGCGCAGCCAGTCCTTGGGTTTGAAGCGGCCGGGCTCCTGATCGGAGAGGGGGCCGGTCAGCTCGGCCTCGAGGCCTTCCAGCGAGGCGCAGATCGTGTCGCGCAGGCTCTCGAACCAGGTCCTCGCAGCCACCTTCTTGTCTTCGATGTCCTCGGGCAGCCCCTTGGGCAGTACCGGCCGTTCCATATCTCTATTCCTCTCGCCATCCCCTTGGCGCGACTCGCATTTTTCCGATCGGGAATTAGCATTTCTGGCTTTCGCGAACCATTCCATCGATTGTCGCGGGTGGAAAATGAGACTCGTAAAGCGTGTCGCCCGGCACTATCTTTACCGCATAAACAGGTGCTGATCAGAGGCTTTCATGGCAAAGTTCACACCCCCGCCGCTCGACGGGCTGAAACGCAGGATCGACCGCCACCGGCAGGAAAAAGCCGGTGAGCGCCAGGGCATGTTCGTGCGGCAGACATTTCAGCTCTCACGCGAAGAAGCGCGCGAAAAGGCGCGCGAGTGGTTTCACGAATTTCCGAAGGCCGCCTATTGGACCGAAGTGGAAAGCTGGCGCCAGCTCGAAGGCGACCAGATCGAATTCACGATGCGACGGCTGCCGACTGCGGATTGATCCGATCCATTATTGCGGATCTTCGTAGGTGTAGAGCGCGCACATTTCGGCGCTGCTCTTCGGTGGATTTCGCCCCGTAAATACGGCAATCGCCGACATTCCCTTGCCGGATGCCCAGTTGGCGACATAGGTGACGTCCCCCGATCCGCAGAGCTGGTTGCCGTTTTCAAGTTCCGGATCGGCCGGTTTCGCGACGCGATAGACCGATGCCGGCACACGCCTGCCATCCACCCGAAAATTATCGGCAACGAGGTCGGAGAATTCGAGGGATTCTTCGTTCTCGAAGGTGATGCTGAAATCGTCCAGCCAGACATCGCCGGTGACGCTCATCGCCGTCTTGCTGACCGCGGTATAATGCTCGGCCTCCTGGGCGCGGACGGACAAAGCCATCAGGGCAAGAGCGGCAACGGTCATCTTGTAGCAAAGCAGATTGCGCATCTCGGTCCTTGATGGCTTGGGCTGGGAAGAAGAAGCTCGATTGCGGAAACATATGCGATCCCCGATGTTTGGCCCATGGGCTTCGATCGGTTTGACATGTGTTTTTCAAAAGATGCTAAACGGGGGGAGGCGGACCATCCGTCAGATGCCGATAGCGCTTAGGCGGCATCCTCCGCCTTGACGAGAACCGGGGTGAGTTCGAGGCCGAGGGCTTTCATCACCTTCAGGATCGTCGCGAATTCCGGATTTCCTTCGCCGCTCAGGGCAGTATAGAGCGCCTTTCGGTTCACTCCGACATCGCGGGCGAGTTTGGTCATGCCCCGCGCCCGCGCGACGATGCCGAGAGATCTCGCGATGAAGGCGGCGTCGCCCTCTTCGAATGCTGCCTTCATGAACTCTTCGATGCCCTCTTCGGTATCCAAATGTTCAGCGATGTCGAACGGATGCGTTTCCAAAGCCATCGGTCGTCCTTCCATTTCCGGAGGCGTTGTTCAGCAGGGTATGACCCTCAGTTTAGAATAGGCCTATACGTGCAATCAATCCGTATCCACCTGCTCTTCCGCCTCCAGCAAGATCGGTCCCGCACCCTTTTCGCCGAGCATGTCCAGTGGGTTCCTGAGCGGGCAGTCCTCCATCGACAGGCAGCCGCAGCCGATGCAGCCGGTCAGGTGGTCGCGGAGCGCCGTGAGGCTGGCGATCCTGTCGTCGAGCTGGCGTTTCCAGGTTTCCGATAGACGCTGCCAGTCCTTTGCCGTCAGCGGCCGGTCGTGCGGCAGGACAGAGAGCGCTTCGGCGATATCGGCAAGCGGTATGCCGGTCTTCTGGGCCACCTTGATGACGGCGACCCGGCGCAGCACGACGCGTGGATAACGGCGCTGGTTGCCACGGTTGCGGCGGCTCTGGATCAGTCCTTTGGTCTCGTAGAAATGCAGGGTCGAGACCGCCACGCCGCTGCGTGTCGCCACTTCGCCGACCGTCAGTTCCAGCTCCAGCCTGGTGCCCGGATTTTTCTTCATCATTGCTGTTGACCTCAATATTACTTGAGGTTCTATAGCATAGGCTTCCTGAAAGAAAACCGGAGCCTAGGTCAATGAAGAAGGAAAACCCGTCTGTCGCAGCGCCTCGCCTGATATCATCGCCGCCGACATGGCGACGTTGATGGAGCGCTGGCCTTCGACCATGGGGATGAGGATGCGGGCGTCGGCTGCCTCATGCACGTTGTCCGGCACGCCGGCGCTTTCGCGGCCGAAGAAGAGGATGTCGTCCGGCCGGAATTCGAAGCGGGTATAAGGCAGGGCGGCCTTGGTGGAAGCGAGCACGACACGCCGGCCGTTCGCCTTGCGCCATTCGTCGAAGCGCTGCCAGTTGACGTGGCGGGCGAGCGTGACGTTCTCCAGATAATCCATGCCGGAGCGCTTCAGGTTCCTGTCGGAAATGTCGAAACCGGCCGGCTCGATGATATCCACCGACAGGCCGAGGCAGGCGGCGAGCCGGAGGATCGTGCCGGTATTGCCGGGAATATCCGGCTGGTAAAGGGCGATGCGAAGTCCGCGCGAGATGTCACTCATGCACCGTCCTTACGGGAAACCGAGGCTGCGGCTCAAGCCCTTTCGATGCGCGGCATGGCTGTGACGATCGGGCAACAGAAAAGCTCAGGGTGGCGGGATACGGCGATTTGCCCTTTTCAATTGATGCCCGAGAGGCTACAAGAAACGCGCAACTCAACGCCCACTCAAGGAGGCCCACATGGATATGACCGTGCTCTCGCGCCTCCGCCGCCGGATTTCCCTGTCTCTGGCTTAGGCGTTCGCGGTTTCTCGCAAACTCTTTCTTTCCTCATTCGTTACGCGGCCGACATCCGGCCTCGCTATCCAGGTTTACGTCGTCCGATTCCGGCCGCCTTGCGTGCTGAACCGGTGCGGCATCCGACTTACGGAGCTTTTTCATGTTCTCGTGGTTCGAACGGCGCGTTGATCCTTATCCGGACGAAGCGCCCTCACTACCGCCCGCCGGCCTTGCGGCCTTCCTGTGGCACTACACCAAGCCCGTCTGGCCGTGGGTCGTCATCATGTCGACCTGTACGATGCTGATTGCCATCGGCGAAGTGGCGCTGTTCCAGTTCCTCGGCGATATCGTCGATTGGCTGACCAATGCCGATCGGGCGACGTTCCTTGAAAGCGAAGGGCCGAAACTGTTCTTCATGGCCTTCGTGGTGCTGATCGCATTGCCGGCGATCGCCACCCTCAATTCGCTGATCATGCATCAGATTCTGATGGGCAATTTCCCGATGATCGCCCGCTGGCAGATGCACCGGTTCCTGCTCCGGCACTCGATGACGTTCTTCGCCAACGAGTTTGCCGGCCGCGTCTCGACCAAGGTGATGCAGACCTCGCTCGCCATCCGCGAAACGGTGATGAAGGTGCTCGACGTATTCGTCTACGTCTTCACCTATTTCATCTCGATGATCGCCATCGTCGCGGCGGCGGATCTGCGCCTTGCGGTGCCGCTCGTCCTCTGGATCGTCTGCTACTCGATGACAGTCGCCTATTACGTGCCGCGTCTGAGGAAGATTTCTGCGGAACAGGCGGATGCGCGTTCGATGATGACCGGTCGCGTGGTGGACAGCTATACGAACATCGCTACCGTCAAGCTTTTCTCGCATGCGGGAAGGGAAGAGGCCTATGCGCAGGACGCGATGGATATCTTCCTGAAAACCGTCCATGCGCAGATGCGCAAGGTGACGGGTTTCCAGGCGCTGGTCTATTTCTACAACTGCGTGGCGCTGTTTACCGTCGGCGCGTTGTCGATCTGGTTCTGGCTCGATGGTGTCATCTCGATCGGGGCGATCGCCATCGCCATCGGCCTTGCGATGCGTATCAACGGCATGTCGCAATGGGTGATGTGGGAAGTCTCTGCGCTCTTTGAAAACATCGGCACCGTCTATGACGGCATGTCGATGATGACAAAGGCGCATGACGTGGTGGACCGGAATGGCGCTTCGGCGCTGACGGCTAAAAAAGGCCATATCCGCTACGACAACGTCCACTTCCACTATGGCAAGGGCAAGGGCGTTATCGAAGGCCTGACGCTCGATATCCCGGCCGGGCAGAAGATCGGTCTGGTCGGCCGCTCCGGCGCCGGCAAGACGACGCTGATGAACCTGCTGTTGCGCTTCTACGATCTGGAGGGCGGCCGCATCACCATCGATGGCCAGGACATATCGACCGTGATGCAGGACAGCCTGCGTTCGCTGATCGGCGTGGTCACCCAGGATACCTCGCTGCTGCACCGCTCGATCCGCGACAACATCGCCTACGGCAAGCCGGACGCGACCGATGCGGACATCATCGAGGCGGCAAAGCGGGCAAACGCCTGGGAGTTCATCGACGGACTTGCCGACATGCAGGGACGCAAGGGTCTCGACGCGCATGTGGGCGAACGCGGCGTGAAGCTTTCCGGCGGGCAGCGGCAGCGCATCGCGATCGCCCGCGTCTTCCTGAAGGACGCGCCGATCCTGGTGCTCGACGAGGCGACTTCGGCGCTCGATAGTGAAGTCGAAGCGGCGATCCAGGAGAACCTGTTCGCGCTGATGGAGGGCAAGACAGTGATTGCGATTGCGCACCGCCTGTCGACGCTCACCGAAATGGACCGGCTGATCGTGCTCGATCGCGGCCGGATCGTCGAGGCCGGCACCCATCGCGAACTCGCCCGGAGCGGCGGCATCTATGCCGACCTCTGGAACCGCCAGTCCGGCGGCTTCATCGGCCATGACGACGTGATCGAGGAAGAGGCGGCGGAGTAATCTCCGCCGTCGCCCCTTCTCGCTCTAAGGTCGTATTCCAGGGCATGCTTCCGCAGAATTCAGATTCGGTTTTCGCGGGTGTGCCAGATACGGAGGAGAAAGATCGTCTCGCCCTGGATCTCGTATCTCAACTCGTAACCACCAATCAAAAGTCGTCGGATTTCACGCGGTGCGAACTCATCCAGCTTTTCACCTAGCCGCGGATGCTGGATGAGTTTCTTGGGTGCTGCAGCCAGGTTTTGAGCCGTGCGCGCCGCCGCGGGTGCGTTCACCGCAGCCAGAAAATCATGAAGGCGGTTGAGATCGGACACCGCTTTTGACGACCACTTCAGTTCCATTAAAGGGGACGGGGCAGGGGCTTGTCAGCACCCAGGCTGGCAACCCACTTTTCGACCTCTTCCTGATCGACCACGTTTCCCGCATCGACGTCCGCCATTGCCTCCAGCGTCAGCCGCCGCCGCTCCTCTTCGAGCTCGATCCAGCTGGCGAGTGCCTGCTTGACGATCCAGCCCCTTGAACGTTCCAGGCGGGTTGCCAGTTCGTCCACTTTCTCAGCCAGCTGAACCGGCACATGTGTCGTCAGAACGCGGGTTTCCATAGGAACTCCTTTGGGACAAATCATAATGATTGATTCTGATTATGTCCAATGGGCGCGAAGGTCCGCCCGGCAGGCCTTCCACATTAAGAAAATGTAAGCCGCGGCCCGGCCGCTTTCGCTTTGCCGGCGATCAGAATCCGCCTATATCCGGTCCATGTTGAAACCGGTCTTCCGCATCTTCGAAAGCTTTATCAAGCCGTTTGCGAGGCGGGACGACCTGAAACCGCCTGTGGGCCTGATCGGCTTCGTCTGGTTCTATGTCAGCCAGGCCAAGCTTCCCTTCTTCGCCATGCTGGTGCTTGGCGGTCTTGCCGCCGGCGTCGAGGCGGCGATGTTCTGGTATGTCGGTCGCCTGGTCGATATCCTCGACACGACGAAGCCCGCCGACGGATGGTCGGGACTTTTGGCCAACCATGGCACCGAACTGGTGGTCATGGCGCTGGTGGTCGGCATCGGCCGCTTCCTGATCGGGCTGATGACGGCGCTGGTCGACCAGCAGATCATCACGCCCGGTTTCTACAACCTGGTGCGCTGGCAGTCGTACATCCATGTGTCGCGCCAGTCGCTATCCTTTTTCCAGAACGATTTCTCCGGCCGTATCGTTACGAAAGTCTGGTCGGCGGGGCAGGCGACTGGTGACGTGCTGACTTCCTTCATGGAAAGCGTCTGGTTCGTCGGCATCTATTCCGTTTCGACCATCGCGCTGGTCGCAGGGCTCGACTGGCGGCTCGCCGTGGTGGTCGTCGCATGGCTTGCGATCTTCGCGCTGCTCGCCCGCCATTACGTGCCGCGCATCCGCGAACACTCCAAGGCCTCGGCCGAGGCCGGGTCGATGATCAGCGGCCGCATGGTCGACGCCTATTCGAACATCCAGACGCTCCGGCTGTTCGGCCGCGACGAGGCCAACGACCGCTATATGCTCTCCGGTTTCGAGAGCTTCCAGGCGACGATCATCGCGTTCACCCGACTGCTCACCAGCGTGCGCGCCTCGATGGCCTTCCTCTCCGGCACGATGATCGTCACCATGGCGGCGATGAGCGTGCATCTGTGGCTTTCCGGCCTGATCTCGTCCGGTGCGGTCGCCTTCACCATGGCGCTGATGCTGCGGCTGAATTTCCTGCTCGGCCGGCTGATGACGCAGCTCAACGGCATCATGCGCAATATCGGCACGATCCAGAATTCGGCCGAGCTGATCTCGCAGCCGATCGGGCTGGTGGATGCGCCGGATGCAACGCAGCTGGTGGTAAAACGCCCGGAAATCCGTTTCGAGAATGTCAGCTTCCATTATGGCAAGGCGAAGGGCGTCATCGACAACCTGTCGCTCACCATCCGGCCGGGCGAGAAGCTCGGCATCGTCGGGCGTTCCGGCGCCGGCAAGTCAACCCTCGTCAACCTGCTCCTGCGGTTTTACGATCTCGAAGGCGGCCGGATCCTGATCGATGGGCAGGATATCGCCAAGGCGACGCAAGAATCATTGCGGGGCCAGATCGGCATGGTGACCCAGGATACCTCGCTGCTGCACCGGTCGATCCGCGACAATATCCTGTTCGGCCGGCCGGATGCGACAGAGGCGCAGCTTGTCGAGGCGGCGCGCAAGGCTGAAGCCGACATGTTCATCGCGGCCCTCGAAGACCAGCGCGGCCGCAAGGGTTTCGACGCGCATGTGGGTGAACGCGGCGTCAAGCTTTCCGGCGGCCAGCGCCAGCGTGTCGCGATCGCCCGCGTGATGATCAAGGATGCGCCGATCCTGGTGCTCGACGAGGCGACCTCGGCGCTTGATTCGGAGGTCGAAGCGGCGATCCAGTCGAACCTGGAGCGGCTGATGCAGGGCAAGACCGTGCTCGCCATCGCCCACCGGCTCTCGACGATCGCAGCGCTCGACCGCCTCATCGTCATGGACAAGGGCCGGATCATCGAGGACGGCACACACAACGAACTGATCGCGCGGCGAGGGCTCTATTCGGAGCTCTGGGCGCGCCAATCCGGCGGCTTCCTGGCGGCGGATGCCGCCCAGTAATAGGCTCACTGTCCGGTGATGGCGATCTCGGCGATCAGCCCGTAGTGGTTCGAGCCGTGTGCATCGGCAATGCGGGTCAGGGACTTTATCTTGAGCGGCGCCCGCGCATAGACGTGGTCGATCGGCAGGCCGAACGCGCCTGCCCGGATCGGCCAGGTGGCGGGTTCGAATGGGGCGGTGGCCAGATCGGTATTGTTCAGGAACCGGCGCATGTTGGGCGCGAGGCTCGAGGCATTGAAATCGCCGGAGAGGAGCAGGGGGCCGCTTGTTTCCGAGATCGCCAGTGCGGCGCGGTCGAGTTCCAGCGAGTGGAAATTGTCGAAATAGGGCTTGGTCGTATGCATGCCGACGAAATTGATCGGCCGGCCGGCGACGGTCACTTTCGCAAGGATGAAGCGATCCGGGAAGATGTCGCTTAGAGACTGGACCATCGGCGCCTCGATCGGCACCTTGGAAAGCATCAGCTGGTCGCAATCTTCGATCAGCACTCCACAGCCGACCCGGTAGGGATAGGTCTTCGCCAGCTCATTCATATAGACCCTGAGCGGTGCTGCTTCCATGATGTTGACGAGGTCGGCGCCGGAAGATCGGATGGTCTCGACGATGTCTTCGGCTTGGTCGAAGTTGTCGTTGAGGATGTTGAAGGACATCAGCTTGAAGGTCGGCGCATTGGCATCCGCCGACGTCATCGGGGCCGCGAAACCGCGGCTCATCAGCACGGCGTGGCCGGCGAAGAGCAGCGAGACTGCGAACAGCAGCCAAACGACGAAGTGGCGCTTGATGAGCAGCGCAACGGCCACGGCCGCCACGCAGACCGCCGCCGCGTGCAGCTGCAGGCTGTAAAGCGTTCCCAAAATCCAGTGAGGGTGTACGTAACGCGTCCCGATCGCCATCAGTACGAGCGACACGATGACGCAGATGGCAACCGATAGTGTTTGTCTCATTCGGGTATGTCCGGGACGGCCGCCTTCTGTCGTGCGGTTGGACTAACATGAGGCCGATTTTGTTGCAATGCGGCACGCGGCAAGGCAGTTAACAGGAAGCGCGCGTCTTCCGCCGTTTTTCTTGAAAAAGGCCTGATTTTTCCGGGCCGAGCAGGCCTTGCCGCGCCATGTTCGGCGGCCCTGTGTTCTGCCTGACACGCCGCCCCGGAACCCTTCGGGTTTTCCCGCGACAAACTGGTCGCAGCCCCTTGCCAAGGCTGGACATATTTTGCGATCAAGCATAGAACGCGCCGGATTGCTGGGGAATCTATGGTCGAATTGTGTTCAGCCGAGATTCGCCGGGACGGGGGCAGGGCGGTTTCCGCGAATTGCGTGAGAAGGATGATTGAGCCGTGAGCGAGCACGACACACATAGCGAAATACCGGGCGAGCCCACTCGCCGCGATTTCCTTTACCTGACGACCGGTATGGCCGGCGCCGTCGGCGCTGTTTCCGTGGCATGGCCCTTCATCGACCAGATGCGTCCGGATGCTTCGACGCTGGCGCTCGCCTCGATCGAGGTCAATGTCGCCGCTCTCCAGCCGGGCATGTCGTTGACCGTCAAGTGGCGCGGCAAGCCGGTATTCATCCGCAACCGCACCCCGGAAGAAATCAAGGCTGCCGCCGACGTGCCGATGGCCGCGCTCAAGGATCCGGTCGCCCGCAACGCCAACCTGGCGCCAGATGCGAAGGCGACCGGCATCGACCGCTCGGGCGGCGCCGGCAAGGAAAACTGGATCGTGATGATCGGCTCCTGCACCCATCTCGGCTGCGTGCCGCTCGGCCAGTCCGGCGAATACAATGGATGGTTCTGTCCGTGCCACGGGTCGGTCTACGATACGGCTGGCCGTATCCGCAAAGGTCCGGCTCCGGAGAACCTCGCCATTCCGACTTTCAGTTTTAAGTCCGATACAGTTATCCAGATCGGGTGAGGGGATAAATACCTATGAGCGGTCATTCCACATACCAGCCATCGACCGGCATCGAGAAGTGGATCGATTCGCGGCTTCCGCTGCCGCGCATGATCCATGACAGCTTCATCTCCTACCCCGTTCCGCGCAATCTGAACTATGCCTATACCTTCGGCGCCATGCTGGCGGTGATGCTGATCGTCCAGATCATCACCGGCGTCGTGCTCGCCATGCATTATGTAGCGTCGACCGGCGCTGCCTTCGACTCGGTCGAAAAGATCATGCGCGACGTCAACCACGGCTGGCTGCTGCGTTACATGCATGCCAACGGCGCATCGTTCTTCTTCGTTGCCGTCTATCTCCACATCGCCCGCGGCCTCTATTACGGTTCGTACAAGGCGCCCCGCGAAATCCTCTGGATCCTCGGCGTGGTGATCTACCTCCTGATGATGGCGACAGGCTTCATGGGCTACGTCCTGCCCTGGGGTCAGATGTCCTTCTGGGGCGCGACCGTCATCACCGGCTTCTTCTCGGCCTTCCCGCTGGTCGGCGAATGGATCCAGCAGTTCCTGCTCGGCGGTTTTGCCGTCGATCAGCCGACGCTGAACCGCTTCTTCTCGCTGCACTACCTGCTGCCCTTCATGATCGCCGGCGTCGTCGTGCTGCACATCTGGGCGCTGCATGTCACCGGCCAGACCAATCCGACCGGCGTCGAAGTCAAGACCAAGACCGATACCGTCGCCTTCACGCCCTATGCGACGATGAAGGATGCGCTCGGCGTCTCCGTGTTCCTGATCGTCTACGCATGGTTCATCTTCTATATGCCGAACTTCCTCGGCCATCCGGACAACTACATTCCGGCTGACGCCCTGAAGACGCCGGCTCACATCGTTCCGGAATGGTATTATCTGCCCTTCTACGCAATGCTGCGCGCCATCACCTTCAATGTCGGTCCGATCGACTCCAAGCTCGGCGGCGTTCTGGTGATGTTCGGTTCGATCATCATCCTGTTCTTCCTGCCCTGGCTCGACACCTCGAAGGTTCGCTCCGCCGTCTACCGTCCCTGGTACCAGGTGTTCTTCTGGCTGTTCGTCGCCAATGCCATCATGCTCGGCTGGCTTGGCTCGCAGCCGGCGGAAGGCATCTTCACGACGCTCTCGCAGCTCGGCACGGTCTACTACTTCGGCTTCTTCCTCGTGATCATGCCGCTGCTCGGCCTGTTCGAAACGCCGAGGCGCATTCCGAACTCCATCACGGAAGCAGTTCTTGAAAAAAAGAACGGCAAATCCGCCGAAGCCCGCGCCTGACGCCTGCGACCGAGAGGGATTAGAAATATGAAAAAGCTTGTTACGAGCCTCGTCTCGCTGGCCTTCCTGGCGGGAATGGGCGTTGCCTCGGCCGTGGCGCAGGAAAATCACGCTGCGGCCCCGGCCGCAGAACATTCGGAAACGCCGCATTTTCCGATCAACCATCCCAAGGAAACCGATTGGAGCTTTGCCGGTCCTTTCGGTCACTACGACAAGGGCCAGTTGCAGCGCGGCCTGAAGATCTACACGGAAGTCTGTTCCGCCTGCCATTCGATGCGCCTCGTTTCCTTCCGCACGCTGGAAGGTCTCGGTTACTCGGAAGCGCAGGTGAAGGCGTTCGCGGCCAACTACAAGGTCCAGGACGGCCCGAACGACGAGGGCGAGATGTTCGAACGCACCGCCGTTCCGTCCGACTATTTTCCGTCGCCATTCCCGAACACCCAGGCTGCTGCTGCCGCCAACAACGGCGCCGCACCGCCGGACATGTCGCTGCTCGCCAAGGCGCGCGGCGTGACCCGCGGTTTCCCGCAGTTCATCTTCGACATGTTCACCCAGTACCAGCAGGGCGGCCCTGACTATATCCATTCGCTGCTGACCGGTTACCAGGAGCCGCCGGCCGGCGTCCAGGTTCCTCCGGGCGGCCACTACAATCCGTATTTCTCCGCCGCCGCTTCGCTCGCCATGGCGCCGCCGCTCAGCGCCGACCAGGTGACCTACGAGGACGGTACGCCGCAGACGGTCGACCAGTATGCCAAGGATGTCGCAGCCTTCCTGATGTGGGCCGCCGAGCCGCATCTCGAAGAGCGCAAGCGCACCGGCTTCATGGTGATGATCTTCCTCTTGATCTTCACCGGCCTGATCTACCTGACCAAGAAGTCGGTCTATGCCAGCAAGGAACACTGAGGTTTTCACCTCGTGATCTGAAAAAGGCGGCCTCCGGGCTGCCTTTTTTGTTGGGAGGAGAGCCATCCGTTGATAGGCTCGTCCTCCTCCTGCCGCCAAACATGTGGGTCATATGTCTTCCAAAAACGCTCTCTCCGCTGCCATTCGCTCCATCCCGGATTATCCGAAACCGGGCATCATCTTCCGCGACATCACCACGCTGCTCGGCGATGCCGTCGCCTTCAGGCAGGCAGTGGATGAGCTGGTGGCGCCCTATGCGGGCCTTGGCATCGACAAGATCGCCGGCATCGAAGCCCGCGGCTTCATCCTCGGCGGCGCGCTGGCGCATCAGCTGAAGGCCGGTTTCGTGCCGATCCGCAAGAAGGGCAAGCTGCCACACCAGACCGTGCGGATGGCCTACAGCCTCGAATACGGAACCGACGAGATGGAGATCCATGTGGATGCGGTAAAGGCCGGCGAGAAAGTGATCCTCACCGACGACCTGATTGCGACAGGCGGCACCGCGGAAGGTGCCGTGAAGCTGCTGCGCCAGCTTGGGGCCGAGATCGTCTCGGCCTGCTTTGTCATCGACCTGCCGGATCTCGGCGGACGCAGGAAGCTCGAAGAACTCGGCGTGGAAGTCAGAACGCTGGTCGAGTTTTCAGGCCATTGATAGGCCGCCGCCGCGAAGACTGATCCGGGTGAGGGGCAAATCCCTCACGCGAATTCCAGCACCGTGCCTTCGTAGCGCATCACCACGTCGCCATGCTGGTTCACGCCGTCACAGACTGTCATGTTGATCCAGGTGCCGGGACGCGAGGCGAGCGAGCGGCTCTCGGTCAGCGCGACGGAATAGGTGATGCTGTCGCCGGCATAGACCGGTTTCAGCCATTGCAGCTTCCTGAAGCCGGCCGAAGGCCCGAGCTTCGGGGCTGTGATGCCCTCGCTTTCGAGCCGCGCTACTTCCGCTTTCCAATAGGCGACATAAGTCTTCATCCAGCCGGCGCAGGTGTGCCAGCCGGAAGCGCAGAGCGCGCCGAAGACGTAGTTCTTCGCTGCTTCGGCATCCACATGGAAGGGCTGCGGGTCGAATTTCTTCGCGTAGCGGACGATGTCCTCGGCGGTGAAGAGAAGCGTGCCGGTGATGATTTTCTGGCCGGGCGGAGAAAGCTCGATCAGCCTCATGCAGCGTCCTCCCTGGCGTCGCGCAGCCGCATCATGATCGGGTTCTCGCCGCGCATGACGATCTCGCCGCGCTGGTTCTCCACCTCGTGCAGGAATTTCACCATGCCGATGCCCGGTCGCGAGCGAAGGGTGCGGGATTCGAGCACCGTCGAGCGGCCCGACAGCATGTCGCCGGCCAGAACCGGCCGTTTCCATTCCATGAACTCGATGCCGGGTGAACCCTCCGACGACGAGCTTGACAGCCAGCCGTCGTACATCATCCGCATGAACATGCTCGCCGTATGCCAGCCCGACGCAGACAAACCGCCGAGTATGCTCGCTTTGCCGGCGGCTTCGTCGATGTGCATTGGCTGCGGATCGAACTCCGCGGCGAATTCGACGATCTCGTCAGCCGTCACCAGCTTGGAGGCCAGCGGGAAAACCCGCCCCACCGAAAAGTCCTCGAAGTAATACGCGGATTCCGTCATGTGGCCCTCCCGCCCACGGTCTCAGGTGTTGAAGCGGAAGTGGATCACGTCGCCGTCCTGGACGACATATTCCTTGCCTTCGTCGCGGCCCTTGCCGGCTTCCTTGGCGCCGACTTCGCCCTTGAAGGCGATGTAGTCGTCATAGGCGATGGTGAAGGCACGGATGAAGCCGCGCTCGAAATCCGTATGGATGACGCCGGCGGCTGCCGGTGCCTTGGTGCCGCGCACGATCGTCCAGGCGCGGGTTTCCTTCGGGCCGACGGTGAAATAGGTGATCAGGTCGAGCAGGTGGTAACCGGCGCGGATCAACCGGTCGAGACCGGCTTCCTCTAGGCCGAGGGCCGACAGGAATTCCTTGGACTCTTCCTCGGGAAGCTGGGCCACTTCGGACTCGATCGCGGCCGAGATGATCACGCATTCGGCGCCCTGTTCCTTGGCCATGGCGGCGACGGCTTTTGTGTGCTCGTTGCCGGTCGAGGCATCGGCTTCCGCGACGTTGCAGACATAAAGAACCGGGTGCGACGTCAGAAGGTTGAGGTCCTTCAGGATCTCGATCTCTTCGGGCGCCAGCGTCTTCAGGAGCAGACGCGCCGGCTTGCCGTCGTTCAGGAGCTTGATGACGGCATCCATGACCGGCAGCTGCGCGACGGAATCCTTGTCCTTGCTGGCGGCGCGCTTGCGGGTCTGCTCGACACGGCGCTCCAGGCTTTCGAGGTCGGCGAGCATCAGCTCGGTCTCGATCGTATCGGCGTCGCCGACCGGATTGATGCGGCCTTCGACATGGGTGATATCGTCGTCCTCGAAGCAGCGCAGCACATGCACCACCGCGTCGACTTCGCGGATATTGGCGAGGAACTTGTTGCCGAGGCCCTCACCCTTCGAGGCGCCGCGCACCAGGCCGGCGATATCGACGAAGGAGATGCGGGTGGGGATGATTTCCTTGGAGCCGGCGACCGCGGCCAGCTTCTGCATGCGCGGATCGGGCACGGCCACTTCGCCGGTATTCGGTTCGATCGTGCAGAACGGATAGTTGGCCGCCTGGGCGGCAGCCGTCTTGGTGAGTGCATTGAAGAGGGTAGACTTGCCGACATTCGGCAGGCCCACGATACCGCATTTGAAACCCATGGGTCCGGACCCTGTATCTGAAGAAATTTCGTTGCTGTGGCTATGGGGGAAAGTGCCGGGGCGGTCAAGGCTTGGTCGGGATATCGCATTCACACATCTTGTAAGTAAGGTAAAATTGCCTTACTTACTCGCTAAGGAGTAATGCGATGGTTAGGTTGAAGGTTACGGCCAAAGGACAAATCACCTTGAAAAAGGAGGTTCTCGATCATCTCGGGATAAAACCCGGTGACGAAGTTGACGTCGATCTGCTTCCGAAAAAAGGAGCTCATCTTCGGAGTGTACCAACCGGGAATATAGAGGATTTTTTTAGCAGCTTCGGGAATCCTCACAATATTCATGCGACACTGGAGGAAATCCAAGACGCTATAGAGGCCGGTTGGGCCGGTGAAGTGCGGTTCGACGATGATCCCTGATACCAATGTCATTATCCGCGCCTGGGCCGGGGATGACGAGGCGCAGGCTGCGGAGGCGCGCCATCATATCAGGGAGGCGGAAGGGCTTTTTATCTCCACCGTCGCATTGTGCGAGTTTGTATGGGTCGCGCGTCAGATCTATCGCCGGACGCGACCTGAGATCGCCCAGGCTATCAGGCTTCTGATTGCAGATGAGCGCATTGTTGTCGATCGTGCTGTGGCGGATGCTGGCCTTGCATTCCTCGACGCCGGAGGCGATTTCGCCGATGGGGTGATCGAATTTGAGGGAAGGAGGTTAGGGGGCGAGACCTTCGTGACTTTCGACAAACGCGCGGCCTCGATCGTCCGGGCACAAGGCCGGAATTGCGTTCTCCTGGATGCCGATTGACCCGCATTCCACTCCGATCAACTGCTTGAAAAATTCCGGTTGCGGTGCGATATAAGCCGGAATGCCTAGTGTCGGACGCCGTCATCAGGAGGCGAGACGCCATGAGCGAAGATACCACCCTAAAACCAAAGACGAAAACCAAGACCAAGCTGGAGCGGCCAAAGCTCTACAAGGTTCTGCTCGTCAACGACGACTACACGCCGCGCGAATTCGTGACCATGGTGCTGAAAGCCGTGTTCCGGATGAGCGAGGAAACCGGCTACCGGGTGATGCTGACCGCGCACCGGATGGGGCTGGCGGTCGTCGTCGTCTGTACCAAGGACATCGCCGAAACCAAGGCGAAGGAAGCGGTCGACCTTGCCAAGGAGGCGGGTTTCCCGCTGATGTTCATCACCGAGCCCGAGGAATAGAGAGGGTTACCTCTTTTTTCCCGCCTTCACGCCGAGCGCTTCGGCGCTGATCCAGAAGACCGCGTCCTGCGATTCGGCCGTTTCCAGCCACAGGAAGTCGAGGTCGGGGAATTCCTCTTCGAGGATTTCGCGGCCCGAGCCGATTTCGCAGATCATCCCGCCGCCGACGTTGAGATGCGCCGGCGCCTCCGCCAGCAGCCGGCGGACGAGGTCGAGACCGTCGACGCCGCCGTCGAAGGCCATTGCCGGTTCTGAGCGGAATTCGGCCGGAAAACTGTCCATCGCTTCGTGATCCACATAGGGTGGGTTGGTGATGATCAGGTCGTATTTCTTGTTTCCGAGCGGCGCGAAGAGGTCGCCGTTGAAAAGCGTGAGCTGATTTTCGACGGCGTGTTCCGCAACGTTCAGCTTGGCCACTTCGAGTGCATCGGCCGAGAGGTCCACTGCATCGACCTCCGCATTCGGGAAGAATTTTGCCGCGAGGATCGCAAGGCAGCCGGAACCGGTGCAGATATCGACGGCGCTTTCGACGCTCAGCGGATCGGGCAGGAAGGTTGAGCCGTTCTCGCTCAGATATTCGCTGAACAGGATTTCGCCGATATGGGAGCGGGGAACGATCACCCGCTCGTCGACGAGGAAGCGGACGCCCTGGATATAGGCATGCCCGGTCAGGTAGGACGTGGGCTTGCGGGTGGTGACGCGGGCGTCGATCCGCTCGGCCAGCAGGCGGCGTTCGGCCGGCAGAAGGCGGGCGTCGAGGAAGGGATCGAGCACGTCGATCGGCAGGTCGAGTGAGTCGAGGATCAGGAACGCAGCGTCGTCGCTTGCCGTTGTCGTCCCGTGGCCGTAGCTGAGGTTGGCGGCGCTGAACCGGGAGATGGCATAACGCCAATAGTCGCGAAGGGTGACGAGTTCGCCGGTGATGTCATCCATGTTCGGGGCCTGGGTCATGTCGCGCTTCCATTTTCGATCGGCCTCCCATAGCCGCTCCGAAAGCGGCGCGCCACCCCTTTGAACGAGTGCTACGGCTCCTTATGGGCGGCGAATCTGGAAGCCGGTCTTGTTCTGCAGAAAGCCGCAGTTTTCATAAAAGCGCAGCGTTGCCGGGTCCTGCGAACCCGTCAGCAACATCACTTTGTAGCAGCCGTCACTCCAGGCCTGATCGATGGCCCTGCGGATGAGGGCGCCGGCATAACCGCGCTTGCGGTGGTCGGCATGAGTGACGACGTTTTCGATCAGCGCATAGGGCGCGCCTTTGCGGGTGAGGTTCGGCACGACGATCAGTGTCACCGTGGCCGCCGCGCGCCCGTCTGCGAAGCCGATCAACACCGTCATGCCGGGCTGGGCGAGAATGGCGGCGAAACGCTGCTCGGCCAGCGCCGGCTCCGGGTCGTGGTTCAGGTGGTGATAGAGTTCGATCAGGTCGGCAAGATCGCCGTCGCGGGCCGGGCGAATGACGAAGTCGGCAGAGGGCATCGACACTATTCGCCCTTGCCGCCGAACATCTTCTTCAGCATCTCGGCCATCGGGCCTGAGGTCGGCAGGCTCGGTTTGCCGCCGCTGCGGGCCTGGTGGATGTGCGATTGCCCGGTCGGTTTGGCGACCGGCTTTTTTTCCGGTTTAGGCTTTTCCTCGTCCGGCTTGCCGCCGACGGCGAGCGCCAGCTTGTTCATCAGCTGCGAATCCTCTCCCTTCACCAGCATTTCGGCGTTGTCGGCGAGGGCGTCGAGGAGAGGTGAGAGCCAGGTCTGGTCGACCTTGGCGAAATCGCCGAGCACGTGGTTGTGGACGAGCTCCTTTGCTCCCGGATGACCGATGCCGAGGCGAAGCCTGCGGTATTCGCGGCCGCAATGGGCATCGAGGGATTTGACGCCATTGTGGCCGCCGTGGCCGCCGCCGGTCTTGATGCGGGCCTTGGCCGCCGGCAGGTCGAGTTCGTCATAGATGGCGATGAGGTTTTCCGGCCCGAGCTTGTAAAAGCGCATGGCCTCGCCGACCGCTTCGCCCGAGAGGTTCATGAAGGTCTGCGGCTTGATCAGCAGCACCTTTTCGCCGGCGAGTTCACCTTCAGAGATCAGCGCCTTGAACTTCTTCGACCAGGGCGAAAAACCGGGACGACGCTGGATCGCGTCCACCGCCATGAAGCCGATATTGTGGCGGTTGCCCGCATATTGGGAACCGGGGTTGCCGAGGCCGGCGATGATGAGCATGGAGACGTCCATCCTTGACTGCTGGCTTTTCACCACCGCGAAACGCCGTCAAAGTCAACCGGTTTCGACACTTGAGCCTTTATTGAAGCTCATCAATGCCGTAGCGCCTCAGAATTGCATTCTGGACGCCGTCCTTGATGAGGCGGTCGAGGCCTGCCTGCATCCTGACGATCAGTTCGTCGGGCACATCGAGGTTGCAGGCAATGCCGAGATGCTGCTCGGAGAACAGGATGACCTTTTCGATCAGCGTTCCGTCCGCCTTCAGCTTTTGATAGACGCCTTCCGACATCGGCATCATGTCGATACGGTCCTGGAGCAGCTTTCTGAGCGTCGTGTCGACGTCGGCGCTGAGATCGATCTTCGGGAACCCCAAACTCTTCAGAAGCGCCTCGGTATAGTCGGCGCGATGGGTACCGGTCGTATATTGCTTGGCCTCGTCCAGGGTGGCCGCCTTGACCTTCGAACCTGCATGGCGGACGAGGATGCTGCGGTCGATGAAAAGAGGCACGACCCATTTGAAACGCGGCTCGCGTTCGGGCGTGCGGGCGGCGGCGAAGACGCAGTGCATGGGTTGGGTCTCGGCCACCGCAATGGCGCGAGCCCAGGGCATGATCTCCAGGGTGTAAGGCGTGCCCACGTCGCGCATGATGATCTCGACCTGGTCGATACCGACGCCGCGATAGCTGCCGCCCGGCTCCTGGTAGCTGAAGGGCGGGTATGACTCCGTCGAAAAGACGATCGGCTGCTGGGCATGGGCGCCCGCCGTGAGGCAGAGGCTGGCAAGAAGCGGCACTGCGATTTTCATCTGTCCACCTTCCAAATGCGCATGTTGTCATTTCTGACCCAGCATCTGGTCCGGTGGGGAGGGCTTGTCAGCTCGCCATGGACTCGATTTCGGCCTGCCGGGCGGAGAGGGCCGAGAGCAGTTCGGAGATTTCGCGAGGCTTCGAGAAGAGGTAGCCCTGGGCGTAGTCGATGCCCATTTGCTGCAGCAATAAGCGCTGCTCTTCCGTCTCGACGCCTTCGGCGACGACCTTGCAGTTCATCTTGTGAGAAATAGCACTGATGCCTTCGACAAGCATCCTGTTCTTACTGCCTATGTCACCCGTCTGTTCGGTGAGCGAACGGATGAAGGACTGGTCGATCTTGACGATATCGACGGGGAAACGGCTCATGTAGCTCAGCGACGAATAGCCGGTGCCGAAATCGTCAAGCGCAATACGGCAGCCGAAGCGATGGATCTCGTTGAGGATGGTGCGGATTTCAGGGTTGTCGTGCATCAGCACGGCCTCGGTGATTTCCACCACCAGGCGCGACGGATCGATGCCGTAGCGGCCGAGCAGACCGGCAAGGCGGGCCGGCAGGCCGGGCTCGAATTGCAGCGGCGAGAAATTGACCGCGACATAGGCCTCGCCCATGCCCGGCAGGCGTGAGACGCGGGCAAGGTTCGCCATCGCGTCTTCCAGGATGAGGTTGCCGATCTGGCCGATCGTGCCGGTCTCCTCGGCAACGCTGATGATGCCGGCCGGCGACATCAGCCCCTTGCGGGGGTGGCGCATGCGCATCAGGGCTTCGAAGCCCGACGGAACGCCGGTCTCGATGTCGACGATCGGCTGGAAATGCGCCTCGAACCAGCTTGCGGCAATGGCGACTTCGATGTCGCTCTCGATCTCGGCCCGTTCCCGCGTCTGGTCGAGAATGGCGGGATCGTAGACCTGCGCACCGTTCTTGCCGTCGCGTTTGCGGGCATACATCGCCATGTCCGACTTCTGCAGCAGTTCGGCCGCACTGGCGGCATGGCTCGGATAGAAGGCGAGCCCGATACTGGCGCTCAACCGCACGCCGGTGCCCTGGATTCGGAAGGGAACCTCGAACATGTCGACGATCTTTTGGCTGAGTTCGGTGGCACGGCGCTCGGCACCTTCCCCGGTGATCAGGATGGCGAATTCGTCGCCGCCGAGACGGGAGGCGGTATCGCCGTCGTTGAGCATCGGCTTGGTCCGTTCGACGAACTGGCAGAGCACGGCGTCGCCGGCGGCATGGCCGAGATTGTCGTTGATTGCCTTGAAGCGGTCGAGATCGACGAACAGGCAGGCGACCTCCGTCCGTGTCCTGTCGGCCTCGGCGATCTTCTGGTCGAGCGTCGCTTCAAAGCCCTGGCGGTTGAGAAGCCCGGTCAGGTGGTCGGAGATGGCCTGCTGATGGTTGCGCAGTTCCGATTGCCTCAGTTCCGTGACGTCCGTCATGACGCTCAACGAGCCGGGAATGCTGCCGCCGGCCGTGCCGAGTTCGATTTCGACGATCAGCACATCCATCAGGCGGCTGTCGGCGCAGAGGAAGCGGACGGTGGCTTCGATCGCCAGGCCGGTCGATTTCGCCTGCTGCTTGCGCCTTGCATAGATCTGCCGGTCCGCCGGCGCGACAAGCTCGGAAAAGGGATGGCCGATGACGTCCTCACGGCGATAGCCCGTCGCGAGCAGCCAATAATCGCTGACGGCGGCGATCTGGTCGCCCGAGGTCAGCGAAAACAGCATGGCCGGCGTCAGGTTGTAGATTTCCGTGGTCTGCTGGTGGGCACGCTTCAGTTCGCGCTCCTCGCGCTCCAGCAGCGTCTGCATTTCGTTGAAGCTCTTCGCCAGCCGCCCCATTTCGTCGTTCGAGCGCCAGTCGACATGGTGGCGCGAACCCAGCCTGCGGGTTGCCTCGATGGCTGCGGTCAGCCGCATCAGCGGCTTGATGACCATGACGCGGTTGCCGAGGATCGCTGCGCCGAAGACGGTCAGGATGGTGATGATGAAGATGGAGATGAAGGCCATTTCCATCTGGTGCAAGGCGGAGAACCAACCGAGCTTCGGGACATAGACGGTAATGCTGCCGACATTGCGGGTGCCCTGCTGCGATTTGTAGAAGATCGGCTCGGAGATGGCTTCAAGCCCGCGGAAATCGGCCGGATTGACGTCGACTTCGGAAATATTCAGCTTGCCCGTATTGTCGCTGATCTGCACGCCGCTGATGGCCGGGTCGGCGACGAGCATCGACGCGACCTGGTGGATGCTGTCGGTGTCGAGATCCCAAAGCGGCTTTCCGAGCGCCTGGGAGTTGGTCACCAGCACGACATTGACGTGTTCGCTGAGGTTCTTGGCGGCCTGCTGGGAGGAAAGCGCCAGAAACAGCGTGAACAGGGGCGCGACGACGACCAGAAGGGCGCCCGAAATAATCGCAATAAAACGACTCTCAACGGAATGAGTCATCCGTCTCCCCGCATTCATCGTCTGGCTGACGCCGGACTTTCCCCGTCATGCTGAAGTAGCGTGCATCGTTTCACCTATTCATTAAACTTCACTGAAACGACGATGCCAAGATTCGAACGAATTACGGAAGCAGCGTTACTAAACTGTATTCGGTGGACAATAAAAAACCCGCTTTCTTGCGAAAGCGGGTCCCATTTCAAGAATTTCGGCCTGGTTATTCAGCAGAAGCCGGTTCTTCCTCGGTAACGCCTGCAGCCGGCGCGACGATCGTCGCGATGGTGAAGTCACGGTCGGAGATGACCGGACGTACGCCAGCCGGCAGCTTGACGGCGGAGATGTGGAGGCTGTCGCCGATCTTCGCGCCCGTCAGGTCGAGGGTCAGGAATTCCGGAATGTCGTTGGCCGGGCAAAGCAGCTCGACTTCATGACGGACGATGTTGAGAACGCCGCCGATCTTGATGCCCGGGGACTTCTCTTCGTTGACGAAGTGAACCGGAACTTCAACGGAAACTTCCGTGTTGCCCGAGACGCGCAGGAAGTCCACGTGCATGGTGAAGTCGCGGACCGGATCGAGCTGATAGTCCTTCGGGAGGACCTGGATCTTCTCGCCGTTGACGTCGATCGTGGCAACCGTGGTCATGAAACCGCCGGCATGGATGCGCTTCGTCACTTCGTTGGTCGACAGAGCGATCGCGATGGGGGACTGCTTGTCACCATAGATGACAGCAGGAATGAAACCGTTGCGGCGAAGTTCACGGGAGGACCCCTTACCTACCCGTTCGCGCGCCTCGGCCTTGAGCTCGTATGATGCGTGGCTCATGGCATATCCTTTCGAGGTTGTTTGGAGAGTTTTCCGCAAGCGTTGTCGGCTCGCGTCAAACTGAAGGGCATCATCCGATGCGCTTCATCCGCGTTGCCTCCAAGGGTGTCTACGCGGACCGGCGGGCTATAATACAACGATCGAGGATGTGCAAGCTTTTCGGCCTGGAAACAAAGGGCTTGCGCTTGACTTCGGCGGGCCGTCTTCCAAATTGGTGCCCGTTGAATGAGGGAAGGGTTTGATTCATGAAACGTACTTTGATCGCGACCGGACTGATGGCTGCGTCCTGCGTATATCCGGTTGCGGCGGCTGAGATCAACGACAAGGGTGCCCGCACCCTCAAGGAAAGCCTCATCCACTTCCTGCCGGATACGGTCAAGTCCACGGGTTTCCTGACCGTCAAGCCGGCCGGCGAACGCTACGAGATCAGCTACGATTTCGCCAAGCTGCTGAAATCCATCAACAAGAAAGACTTCACCGTTTCCGGCCTGAAGCCGTATTCGGTCTTCGCTGCGCCCCTCGACAACGGCCAGTGGAAGTTCAACAGCGACAGCGACATGAATTTCACCGTCAAGGGCAAGAGACTCGACGGCAAGCCGACGAACCTCAACTACTCCGTCACCGACATGGTGTTTTCCGGCATTTTCGATCCGGCGATCAGTTACTTCCGCTCGGGCGAGGTGACGTCAGGCCCGCTCCGAATGGTCTCGAAGAGTGGTCCGGAGGAGGTCGAGGCGAGTGTCGCCGGCATGAACTATTCACTGGCGTCCGCGGCGAGTGCGGCTGCCGGGGGCATCGATTTCACCGGCAAGGGCTCGTTCTCGCGCTTCTACGAACGGATTGCGACGCCGGAAACCCCAGCCATACAGGTCCGCGCCGAAAGCCTCGATTTCGACGTCGGTGTCCAGGGCGTAATGGCCGAGAGGATCCGTACTCTCGTCGTGTTCATGCTGGAACTCGTCAAGGATGAAAAGCCGTCGCAGGCCGAGATCACCAGGCTCAAGGATCTCATCCGCGGCGCGATGCCGTTCTTCACGGCGCTTTCCGAAAAGTTCAGCTTCAACCAGTTCACCGTAGCAAGCCCGATCGGCGATTTTGGTATTAACAAGCTCGATTATACGTTCACGATGAGCGAGCCCGCCGCGGCAACCCGGATCGGCTTCGGTGCGCGCATCGAGAACATCTCTACGCCGGACGGCATCATTCCCCCGCTCTACGCCCAGCTGGTGCCGGACATGGCGGAAATGGAGGTCGGTGTCGCCGACCTCAACTTCCAGCGGTTCATCGACACCTTCATGGAAATCGACTTTTCCAAGCCCGGTCAGCTACCGGATGCGGAGGGCGAGCGTCTCGGCAAAGCTTTCCTCGACAACGGCCAGTTGACCGTCGATTTCCCACGGGTCGCTGCGAAATCCGCGCTCTACGACGTCGAAGCCTCCGGCAAGGTCAAGGGTTACCCGGATGAGAAAGACCGCTACACGCTGGAAACCTCGATCCTTGCCCGCGATATCGATAAGCTGATCCAGTATTTCCAGACTGCCGCCAAGAGTGATCCCGAATTCAACCAGGTTTCATTCGCGATAATGATGGCGAAGGGCATGGCGAAGACTGAACCGGACGGCCGCCTGCGCTGGGACGTCAAGTTCGAAGACGGCAAGAGCTTCAGCGTCAACGGGCAGCCGATCCAATGATCTGACGACCTGTTCACGCCTTTTGATGCCGGCTTTGCTTTTGCCAGTCAGCCGGCATTTACCATTCAAAGGAACGGTTCAGACATGTTTCAATGCTAAAGCTTCTCGACAAAACCCGTTGAAAAGTAACAGGCATTCATGTTTCGCGTTCTCTCCTGCATCTTCATTGAGCACGATCTTCGGTATATCGCTTCCGCGGTGTTGATCTGCGTGATCGGCTCCTTCCTGACCATCCGGCTTTTTTCCCGCGCCCGGAGGGGGAGCGGGATAGAGAAGGTCATCTGGCTTTTCCTCGCGGGCTTCATGGGGGGATCGACCACCTGGACGACGCATTTTCTGGCCATGCTCGGTTATCTATCCGGCGGGCAGGCGGGATATGAACCAGCTCAAACGCTTCTTTCGTTCATGATCGCGGTCGCCACGGCCACGATCGGGTTGAGTGTCGCAAGTTACGGCGGCCGGTCCCTGCTTGCCGAGGCCGGCGGGATGGTGATGGGGCTCGGCATCGCTGCGATGCATTACACGGGCATGGCCGCTTATGAGGTGCAGGGCAGCATCGACTGGGATCGCCGCTACGTCATTGCCTCGCTGATCTTTGCAGGTCTATTCGGGGTGTTGACGACCAATCGCGTCGTGCGTCCGGTGACGCATTTCTGCAAATACAGTTCCGTGCTGGCGATGATCCTGGCGATCGCCACGACCCATTTCACCGCAATGGGCGCGATCGATGTCGTCCTCGACCCCCGCGCCGTGATGCAGAACGAGGTCGTTCCGCCGGTCGTGCTCGGCTTCGGCGTATTGTCGCTGATGCTGATCCTGCTGGCGCTGACGGCGGCCACCTACCTGATCGACGCCCGCACGACCCAGGCCGCCGTCGAACAGTATCGCCGCCTTTCCCTGCACGATGCGCTGACGGGGCTTGCCAATCGCGCCGCCTTCAACGAGCAACTCGCCGATATCGCCATGCGTCCGGCCGACCTTGCGTCCCGCATCGCGGTACTTTCCTTCGATCTCAATCGCTTCAAGGAGGTCAACGACGTCCACGGCCATGCGGCCGGCGACGAGGTCTTGCGCAGGATCGGCAGCAGGCTTGCCCAGGCGGTCGGCGAGGGCGAATTCATCGCCCGTGTCGGCGGCGACGAATTCGTAGCGCTGAAGCACCTGTACTATAAGCGCTCCGACGCGATGACGCTTGCCAATCGGCTGCTTGCCGAAATCTGCAAGCCGATCGAATGGAACGGGAATACGCTCACAGTCGGCTCAAGCGTCGGTATCGCGCTCTATCCTGGAGAAGCAAAGACGATCGACGATCTCGTGGCGCAGGCGGATGTGGCCATGTATCGCGCCAAGCAATCCGGCGACAGCATGGTGTGCTTCTACGATTCGTCGATGGACCAGGCCGCCCGCGAACGCAACTTACTTGCCATGGACATGCGTTCCGGTCTCGTGGCCGGGCAGTTCGAACTCTACTATCAGCGACAAAACGATACGTTCTCCGAAGAGGTGGTCGGTTTCGAGGTCCTGCTGCGCTGGAACCATCCGGCACGCGGCCTGGTCAATCCCGGCGAATTCATCCCGATCGCAGAGCGCACCGGCTTCATCGTCGAGCTTGGCGAATGGGTGCTCCGGAGCGCCTGCCTGGAGGCGGCGACGTGGAAAAATCCGTTCGGCATTGCCGTCAACGTCGCTGCCCAGCAGCTCGCCGATCCGAGATTTCCGACCAAGGTTCGCGATATCCTCAACGAGACGGGGCTCAGTGCCGACCGGCTGGAGCTCGAGATCACCGAATCTGGCATCATCGGCGACCATCAGCGGGCGCTTCAGATCGTTCGCCATCTGAAGAGCCTCGGCGTCAAGATCGCCATGGACGACTACGGCACCGGTTATTCGTCGCTTTCGACGCTGATGTCCTTCCCGTTCGACAAGATCAAGATCGACCGAACCTTCGTCGACGGGCTTTCCAACAACGAACAGTCGGCGGCGATCGTGCGCTCGACGTTGATCCTTGCCTCCAGCCTCCACATCCCGGTGCTGGCCGAAGGGGTGGAGACCGATGCGCATATCGCCTTCCTGCGCAAAGAAGGCTGCATGCAGGTCCAGGGCTATCTGTTCGGCAAGCCCGGTCCGCGGGCCGGGATCGAACATATCGTCAATGGTGAAGCCCGGGACGAGAGCACCCCGGTGGTTGCCAAGGTCGCCTGACTTGCGTCAGCGTCGGGGTTCGCCCCCCGGTGCATAGACCGTCTTCTGCTCGAAACGGAACTTGTGGCCGCACTGGCCGCAACGGATCATGTATTTGCGTGGATCGGTCGACGCGAATTCGGTGATGAAGCCTTTCGGCAATTCATCAATGCGGAAATCGCGATTGCCCTGCCGCCTGTCGTCGGTCTCGGAAACCTCGGCGAAACCGACATTGCCGCATTGGGAACATTCGAGTTTTCGGGAATAGCGGTCGCGTGCGGCCATCTTTGTCTCCTTCTTCGGAGCGCCTTCTAACCGAAGCCTTGGCACAAAGCAAAACGCCGGAACCAGGGTTCCGGCGTTTTCCGTCGACGATTTTGGAGGCTTCAGCAAAGCCGCTTAGCGGCGGCACTCACCGGAAGCCACGACGCTGAAGCCGGCATTTGCCGCCTCGCAGGCGTTCGAGAAAGTCTGGGTGCGTCCGCCCTGCTGGCCGCAGACGGGACGGTATTCGCGTGTGCAGAAGCCGGGCTGCTCGGGCCTTCCGGGGCGATCCGGGCGACCAGGACGGCCTGGCTGGTTCCAGTCCGGGCGATCCGGGCGATCCGGCCGGTCCGGACGACCGGGCCTGCCGGGTTGGTTCCAATCCGGACGGTCGGGCCGCTGCGGACGATCCCAGTCGGGGCGATCAGGCCTCTGAGGACGGTTCCAGTCCGGCCGCGGCCGTTCCGGCGGATAGTAGCCGCCCGGCCTGCTACCGCCGTCGACGCAGGCCGACAGCAACGGAATTAGAAGGAAAATGGCCAGTCTCTTCGAGAGGCCGATAAAGGAAATCATCGCGACTCACCCTCCGTTTGTGTTCGAAGGCGAGTCTATCCAAATACTTGTGACAGAAGAAGGTCAGTCGAACAGGCTGGAGACGGAGGATTCCATTGCCGTGCGGTTGATCGCCTCGCCGAGCAGGTTGGCGGTGGTGATGACCCGGATATTGTGCGCCGACTGGACCGCCGTGGTCGGCTGGATCGAGTCGGTGATCACCAGTTCCTTGAGTTTGGAGGCGCCGATACGCGCAACCGCGCCGCCCGACAGCACGCCGTGGGTGATGTAGGCGGTGACGCTGGTAGCGCCGTTCTTGAGAAGCGCTTCAGCCGCGTTGCAGAGCGTGCCGCCGGAATCGACGATATCGTCGATCAGCAGGCAGTCCTTGCCGTCGACTTCGCCGATGACGTTCATCACCTCGGATTCGCCAGCCCGTTCGCGGCGCTTGTCGACGATTGCCAGCTGACAGTCGATGCGCTTGGCGAGCGCTCTGGCGCGAACAACGCCGCCGACATCGGGCGAGACGACCATGACGTTGTTGAGGTCGTAGTGTTCCTTGACGTCTCGCGCGAGCACCGGCACCGCAAAGAGATTGTCGGTCGGGATGTCGAAAAAGCCCTGGATCTGCCCGGCATGCAGGTCGAGCGTCAGGACGCGGTCGGCGCCGGCCTCGGTGATCAGGTTGGCGACGAGCTTTGCCGAGATCGGGGTGCGCGGGCCGGCCTTGCGGTCCTGACGGGCGTAACCGAAATACGGCAGGACCGCCGTGATGCGCTTGGCCGACGACCGGCGGAACGCATCGATCATGATCAGCAGTTCCATCAGGTGATCGTTGGTCGGGAAGGACGTGGACTGGATGATGAAGACATCCTCGCCGCGCACGTTCTCCTGAATTTCAACGAAGATTTCCTGGTCTGCAAATCGCCTAACGCTGGCTTTTCCGACTGGAACATTAAGATAGCTGCAGATCGCGTCGGCGAGATGCCGGTTCGAATTGCCTGCGAAAACCTTCATTGCGGTCCGCCTGTTTTGAAGCTGGATGCGGGCCTTTTACCGCCGCCGCCTTCGAATGCAAGTGCGTTTCGCGCCCGCTCACCCTTTTTTATGAAGAAACTGTGACCAGTGGCTTTTGAGGTTCAGTAAGAATCGGCCGCCGCGATTGCCCCAAGATAGCCAAAGCCGGATCGATCAGCCTTGGGATTGGCGCCAGGCCACATAGTCCTGGATCGTCTTGGCGGCGATGGTCTCCATGGTCGAAGCCGGAACCGCGGCCCAGGGATCCTGGCCGCTGCCGGGCACGCTCTCCTGGCCCTGCATGCGGTGCAGCCGGGCGCCGGAACTGTCAAGAATGTCCCAGACATAAACGATGGTGACCTTGCCGCTGTCGGAAAAGGCGGAGAAATAACCTTTCAGGATATGCTCGGTACTGTTGTCGCTCGACGGCCGGATCGTCAGTCCGTTGGCGCGGGCCTGAGCACCGAGCTGGCGGGACAGCGGCGTCACCGCCTGGACCGGGGCGCCGATAATCGGCAGGAAGCGGACCGTCGGACCGGATACGGGCGGCAATGAGGCGCTCTGCTGCTGACGGGATTGTTGTTGCTGGGGTGCCGCGGTCGGCTGCTGCGCCTGAGGCTGCTGCATGGTCTGCTGCTGGCCCTGGCTCCCCTGGCCCTCCCATTGCGGCGGCTGGCCGGAGGAGGAGGGCGAGACGGCGCTGCCGGATTCCAGCGCCCGGGCCTGCGCTTCGAGCGTGCTCTGGGGTCCGGATTGATAGCCGCCGCTGCTGTTATAGGTTTCCGGCTGTGCCGAGCGGGCCATGCGGTCGGTTTCGGCCTGGGTAACGGGCGAAGAGGTTCGGGCGGCCCCGCCGCCGACATTCGTCTGTGGCGTCAACGCTTCCGTGGTGTTGCAGGAGGCAAGCGCAACCGCCAGCAGGGCAGCGGACAGCAGTGTTCCGAAAGGCCGCATACCCGTCTCCCGCCACAGATTCCTCGGCAGGAGCTTAGAGTTTGCTTTCCCAAACTGTCAATTGCCTGATTTTTTGAGCATTCAGCGCTGAATGAGCTCCAAAGCATGGCGGGAAAGTGGCTGCGGATCGCCTTCGGTCGTCAGGTAGGTGTGGCCGAGGGTCATCGCCGCGCCGCTGTCGGAATCCATGATGATCATGTGCACGAACAGCGTCATGTCCGGCAAAATCTCCTGAGGATTGCCGAAATGGAACATCTGGTGCTCCATCCAGGAGGGCGAGAAGCGCGCGCCGAGCGAATAACCGCAGGCGTTGAGGCGGTGGCGCGACAGGCCGCGTTCGTCGAGGATGCGGGCATGGGTGTCGAAGACATCGCCGAATGTCTGACCGGGGCGCAGCACTTCCTCGATCGCCTTGATGGTTTCGAGGCAGGCCTTGTAGAGTTCGCGGTGGCGAGGCGACGGTTCGCCGACAACGACCGTGCGCATCATCGCCGCATGGTAATGCGCAGCTGTTCCCGCCCATTCGAGCGTCAGCTGGTCGGTCGCGTCGAGCTTGCGGCGCCCGGCCTTGTAGCGGCAGAGCAGGGCATCGGCGCCGGAGCCGATGATGAACTCGTTGGCGGGGTAGTCACCGCCGCCGAGAAAGACGGCGCCCTGCATTGCGGCGAGGATTTCCGCCTCGCCGCCGCCGGCCCTGATCAGTGGCAGCGCTGCATCGAGCGCATCGTCGGCAAGCTCGGCAGCGCGGCGTGCAAAGGCGATTTCCGCCGGGCTTTTGACCAGGCGCAGTGCGCTGACCAGGTAGGAGGCGTCGCTGATCTGGCCGAAGGTGGCGAGTTGGTTATCGAGGAGGCGGGCGATGCGGCCGGTCATGCCGTGGGTATCGTATTCGACGCCGATCCTGGCGCCGAGCAGGTCCATGTCGCTCAACAGGTTCTTGAGGTCGAGGGTCGGATCGGCATTCACCCGGTCGACCCAGACGACGATGTTCTCGACGATCGAGGTGTGGCGGGCCTGGCGCAGGTCGGCGGAGCGGGTGAGCAGTGTCATGCTGCCGTCCGCCTTGACGATCAGGGTCTGGAAAAAGCAGTAGCCGAACGTGTCGTAGCCGGTTAGCCAGTACATGCTTTCCTGGGCGAAGATCAAAAGCGCATCCAGCTTGTCGGCGCGCATCTTCTCCGTCAGCCGCGTCAGCCGGTCGGCGTATTCGCTCCTCTCGAAATGCAGGGCCATATCAATTCTCCTGAAGTGCGATTGCTGAAATCTGACGGCCGTAATCCGGCTCTTTGGCGTGGGTGGTGCGGCGGTAGGAATAGAACCGTTCCGCATCCGGATAGGTATCGAGGCCGAGGCTTTCTGCCCGCACCCCGGCAGCCCTCAGCCGCCTTATGGTCAGCGAGGGCAGGTCGAACATAGAATGCCCCGTATTCGATGACGATGTGAAGAAGGCCTCATAGGACGGGTCGTAGCCCAGGAACCGCTCGACAAATTCCGGGCCGACCTCGTAGCTCGCCGGGCCGATCGAGGGGCCGAGGACCGCGGTGATGTTTTCCCGCGCGGCGCCCAGCGAGATCATTGCCTCGATGGTGTTTTCGAGCACGCCGGTCAGCGCACCCTTCCAGCCGGCATGGGCGGCACCGATCACGCCGTTCTCGCCGTCGGCAAACAGGATCGGGCCGCAGTCGGCAGCAAGCACGCCGAGTGCCACGCCCGGCACACTCGTCACCATCGCGTCGACCTTCGGCCGTTCGCCGGCATAGGTCTCGTCGACGACGAAGACGTCGGGCGAATGGACCTGGTGGACGGTCGCCAGCTTTTCGACGGGCAGGCCGAACCAGGAGGCCACCCGGTTGCGGTTCTCGATCACCTTCTCGCGGTCGTCGTCAGAGCCGATGCCGACGTTGAGACCGGCGTACAAACCTTCGGAAACGCCGCCCTTGCGGGTGAAGAAACCGTGACGAACACGGGCGCCGGCCCTGTCGTTCAACAGGGGGCTCTCGATCGGCTCCGGCAAGGGTCTGTCCCGCATCGGTGTTATCTATCCCGTTGATTTGAAGAGGTTTTGGGCTTCTCTCAAGGCGTGCCCGCTGCTTCGATTTAGGGCGAGAGTGGCGCAAGAAAAGGGCGGATGTCAATCGGTTGATGAATTGACGGCCGCTGTTCACTCCACCGCCCGGAACGGCATCAGCTTCAATGCCGGGCTCGATACCGCGATGACTTTGAAGAGTTCGCCCATCTTGCCGGCACCTTCGCCGGCAAGCCGATCGACGGCGGCGGCGATCAGGCGCTGTTCGGTCGGCTCCTTGTCCTTGGCAAGCGCGGTCGCCCGCTCGGCAAGGCCGAGGCCGAACAGGAAATCACCCTGGTGCAAGCCGCCGTTCAAGTGCACGCCCGTGGAAACGGCAATGCGTGCGAGGTCCTCGAAGTCGACATGACTGGTGAGATCCGCTTCGCCGGGATTTTCGAGCGGCGGATCGTAGTCATGGTGGCGGATGGCTTGCAGCGTATCGCCGAAACCGGTGACCAGATGGCCGTAGTCGATGATCAGAGCCGTGCCACCGAAGGTCCTCAAGCGTTCGCACAGCGTCAGCATCACCGCCTGGCGGGCCGGCGACAGTTCGAAGATCGTGCCGTCGGGAATGCCGGCGAGGGGCGAGGAAAGGAGCTGCGGGTCGAGCGTCGCGACGCCGGCGGCAAAGCCGAGTTCATCTTCGGCGTTAAGGCCGACGAGACGTTCGCGAAAACCGGTCGGCGTCTTGACGAACTGGCGGATCGGGATCGCGTCGAACAATTCGTTGGCGGCGATCAGCGTGAAACCTTCGGGGACTTCCTCGAAACTGTCATGCCAGGAAATCTTGGTCGAGAAAGCCTCGAGCGTGATGCGCTGGACGCCGCGCAAACGCTCGCTGGTCTCGACCAGATGCACGTGCAGGTCTTCGAAAAAGCGCGGCGCGATGCGTTTGATCACCCGCAGCATGTCGGTCATCATCGTGCCGCGGCCGGGGCCGATCTCCACCAGCCGGACGCCCGTGGGCGTTCCGTGCTGCTGCCAGGCGTGCACCATGAAGACGCCGATCATCTCGCCGAACAACTGGCTGATCTCCGGCGCGGTGATGAAATCACCGTGACGGCCGAAAGGCTCGCGGGTGCGATAATAGCCGTATTCCGGATCGGCGAGGCACAGCGCGAAATAGTCGGTGACGCTGATCGGGCCGTTGGTGCGGATCAGGGTCTTGATCTTCTCTGTGAGGGGAGTGCTCACCGGGTGTGCCTCCCTCAAGCTTTCGCCGCGGACGTTGCCGCCGCGCGGGCCCGGACAATGGCCCAAAGGCCTGCTGCGATCATCGGCAGCGACAGAACCATGCCCATGGTCAGCCAATTAGTGCCGAGCAGATAACCGAGCTGCGCATCCGGCTCGCGGAAAAATTCCACAAAAATACGGCAGAGCGCGTAACCGACGACGAAGGTGCCGGCGATGGTGCCAGGGACTTTCAGCGCCTTGAAACGGAACATCAGCAGGGCGAGGACGAGTACCAGCACGATGCCTTCGAGGCCTGCTTCATAGAGCTGGCTCGGATGGCGCGCGAACGGGCCGCCGGTCGGGAAGACGACCGCCCAGGGCGCGCTGCTGAGACGTCCCCAGAGTTCGCCGTTGATGAAATTGGCGATGCGGCCGAAGAACAGGCCGAAAGGCACGACGGCTGCGACCGTGTCGAACATGCTCCAGACCGGAATGGCATTGCGGCGGGCGAAGATGATCATCGCGATCGTTGCGCCGATGAAGCCGCCATGGAAGGACATGCCGCCGTTCCAGATCTCGATCGCGCGGATGGGATTCGCGGCCACGGCCGCCATGTCGTAGAAGAGGATATAACCGATGCGGCCGCCAAGCACGATGCCGGCCGCGACCCAGACGAGAAAGTCGTCGAGCTGGGCAGCCGTAATCGGCGACTGGCCGTCTCTCCACAGGGAAGCGTTGGCAGCCAGCCGACGCGCATAAAACCAGCCGAGCATGATGCCGGCGACATAGGCGAGCCCATACCAATGGATGGCGAGCGGGCCGATGGAGAAGGCCACCGGATCGATGTTCGGGAACGGCATCAGAGCGAAAAGATGAAGCGCTTCGTACAAATTACAGGGTCCAACCTAACGGCATTGCGCGGAACATGGCGTTGCGGCCATCGACGGTCAAGGTGAATCTAAGCGAGTGCTCATGCGAACGGTGGATGATGCTTGCAAGCGGCCCGCACAGGCCCTACTTGAACCCTATGGACATTCGCCGGCCGGATTGCCGGCCAGACGATATGGGAGTTCAGAACCATGGCAACCGGCACGAACCGCATTCTCGACGACTTCGCGCGGCTGATGACCGATGCCGCTGGCGCTGCCCAAGGGGTGCGCAAGGAGGTCGAAACCGCATTTCACGCCCAGGCCGAGCGGTTCCTCAACAGCATGGATATCGTCAAGCGCGAGGAATTCGAGGCCGTCCGCGAAATGGCAGCCCGCGCCCGCGACGAAAACGAAGCGCTGAAGGCGCGGATCGAAGCGCTGGAAGCCAAGCTTTCGGGGCAGTGATCTGCGTTTCCCGGGGACGATCTGCCTCTCTTGCGTAAAATCTAGCACTTAGCTCGTCAGCTAAGATGCTGTTTTTCTTTTCTCCTCCCATGGGGAGAGGAAAAGGGCGTACCCAATACCTTCCCCGCCCCTCCAAGCCCTGCCTACAATCCGCTTGCTTCCGTCGCCGGAGTGTTTCGCGAGACGTTCGCGGGCAGGCGGGAGCCGGCGCTTTCATCAGAACCGTAACGTGCGGCGATGGTGGAAGAGGTGAAAGCCATGGAGGGTGCGCTGAAAGGCAAGCCTTCCTATCAAGCCTCCCCCGGACAGCCATGTCCGGTTCGGTTGAGCCGTGCAAGTGGCAGGCCTGTCCCGAAAGGACGGGCGCGAATAAAGCCACGCAGCGAGGCGAGATGATCACCTGTAGGGGCCGGAAGCCCCGACAAGACGCCGAAGGCCACGCGAATGCGGAGCCATATTATTATTTTACTATGAGGTTCCGCATTCGTGTGGGCTCTCCGATCGAACCGTGCCGAACAGATTTTCGGCGCGGGCGCAGGTGTTGAAACAAAAAAGTGACACCCTGTGGACACTGTCAAAAAAGCCAGCGTCCAGAGTCGCTTATGACTCGGTTCTGATCTCCGCTGCGAACCATGTTTCAAGTTTTGCCCATGTAAAAACCGATGGAGGGGCTGGCAGCCGGACTCCGTCTAGGTACACTGATTTTAAAGGATGATTCGAAACGGCTTGGTAAGCTCCAGACAGGGTGACTGCGTTATTCTGGAAGCGTCGGACGATCATCGACAGTGTTGTTCCCGGTTAGTGTTCGCGTGTTTTTGGCGTTTTACCGCACGAATTCGCATTCATTCCGGTCAAGAAGGTGCCGCATGACGCTTATGGAAATGGAAATCGAACGCCAGTCGAATCCGGTCGATATGATCGAATTCGTTGCTGCCTCGAACGACTGGACGTTCGAACGGTCGGGTGAAGACGAGATCGCCATGACCGTGGAAGGCCGCTGGACGGACTACCATGTTTCCTTCTCCTGGATGGAGGAGTTCGAAGCGCTGCATCTCGCCTGCGCTTTCGACATCAAGATCCCCGACGCTCGCGTCAACGAGGTCATCCGCCTGCTGAGCCACGTCAACGGCCAGGTATTGATGGGCCATTTCGACGTATGGCGCCAGGAAGACGTGGTCATCTTCCGGCAGTCGCTGCTGTTGGCCGGCGGCGCCGAACCCAACAACCAGCAGGTCGAAGTGCTGCTTTCGAGTGCGCTCGATGCCTGCGAATCCTATTATCAGGCGTTCCAGTTTGTCGTATGGTCGGGCATGGAGGCGAAGGCCGCCATGGAAGCCGTTCTGTTCGAAACCGTGGGCGAGTGCTGATGGCCTCTGGTCAGTTGGGATCCATCATTCTGGTCGGCGCCGGCAATATGGGCGGCGCCATGCTGTCCGGCTGGCTGAAAAAGGGCGTGCCCGGCGCGTCCGTGACGGTCATCGACCCATCGCCTTCCGATGCGATGAAAACGATGATGTCCGAGGCCGGTGCGCATCACTTTACCGCGCTGCCCGACGGTGCGTCCGCGGATATCCTGTTTCTCGCGGTCAAACCGCAGCTGATGGATGCCGTCCTGCCGCCCTTGAAGCCGGTCGTCGGTTCCGGCACGGTCGTCGTTTCGGTTGCGGCCGGCAAGACGCTCGCCTATCTCGAAAAGCATCTCGGCGAATCCGCCATGGTGCGTGCCATGCCGAATACGCCCGCCATGATCGGCCGCGGCGTTACCGGCGCCTATGCCAATCCCAAGGTCACCGAAGCCCAGCGCGAAGCGGTGCAATCCTTGCTCAAGGTCAGCGGACCGGTGGAATGGGTTTCGAGCGAAGCGGATATCGACGCCGTGACCGCCGTTTCGGGCAGCGGCCCGGCCTATGTGTTCTATCTCGTGGAGTGCATGGCGGAAGCGGGCCGAAAAGCGGGCCTGCCGGCGGACCTCGCCATGCGGCTTGCGCGGGAAACTGTCTCGGGGGCTGGTGAGCTCCTCTACCAGTCCCCGGACGACGCTTCCAGGCTTCGCCAGAACGTCACCTCGCCGAACGGCACGACGGCTGCGGCACTTGCCGTGCTGATGGCCGACGACGGCATGCAGCCGCTGTTCGACAAGGCGATCGCGGCTGCCCGCGACAGAGCCGAAGAACTCGGCGCCTGAGTGAGTTCGAATGGCTGAGGACATCACCTATTCCGACTTCGAGAAGATCACTTTCAGTGACTTCGAAAAGGTGGACATCCGCGTCGGCACGATCATCGAGGTCGAGCCGTTTCCGGAAGCCCGCAAGCCAGCCTTCAAGCTGAAGATCGATTTCGGCCCGGAGATCGGCATCAAGAAATCCTCGGCGCAGATCACCGTGCATTATACCCCGGAAACGCTTGTCGGACGGCAGGTGCTCGGCGTCGTCAATTTTCCGCCGCGGCAGATCGGGCCGTTCCGCTCGGAAGTACTGACCCTCGGATTCGAGGACGAAAACGGTGCAATCGTGCTTGCCGCCGTCGAACAGCCGGTGCCGAACGGCCGGAAGCTGATGTAGCCCGGGCGCTGATCCGCATATCGTCAGTGGATATCGCGGCTCTCGACGTCGCCGAGGCTGAACGACCGGAACTCCACCTCGAAACCTTCGCGTTGCGGCGAGCAGAAGGTCATGCCGACGGAGAGGTCGGTGAGTTCGGGTGGGAAGAAAGCGAGCCGCGCCATGCGCCAGTCGGGCTGTGTGCCGGTTCGGTACTGGACAAAGAGGGCGTCGCCCATGCGGGTGACGCGGACGGAAATTTCCTCGAAATCGTCGGTGAGCCGGAAGGCGGACCAGTCGGAGTGGCCGTTGGTCACCACGACGCTGAAATGGCGGGCGCCATCGGTGAATTCGATGCCGCATTTCATCCAGTGTTTTTCGTCATGACGGATCATCAGCCCGGCCTGATCGTAGAGCGCCTCGTACCTCCCGACGAAGGAGGTTTCGGCGGTGAAGTCGCCCTTTCGGCTCCGGTAGAGGAAGTGACCGCTGTCGCGATGAAAGCCGTAATAGGTGCCCTGCCAGAAATCGGTTTCCAGGCCGGAGCGGGTAATCAATCGGCCATCCTGCTTGCGGCTTTCGGGCGGCGGGTTCAGCCAGGACATCTCGGAAAGGTCGATCGGCATCGGTTCCTCGTCAACGATCAGGCGGGAACGCGCACGACGGCGCGCAAGCCGCCGCGGGGGCTGTCGGCGAGGGTGACGTTGCCGCCATGGGCGCGGGCGATGTCGCGG
>NZ_JALBGV010000052.1 GCF_023006505.1 Neorhizobium sp. SHOUNA12A | reverse complement strand
GGTCGAGACGCGCGGCCCCAACACGCCGGCAGCTCCGGCATCCAGCACGCCGGCTATCGATTCCGGGGCGTGGCCCGGAACGCGCACCATGGCGGGCACGCGATGGACATCCGAGGCGCGGACGAGGTTTTCGATCAGTTCACGGCCGATCTGAGCATGCTCGGCGTCGATGCAGATGAAGTCGAGGCCGCTAGCCGCAGTCACCTCTATCGCGACGGGATGCGGGATCGCCGCGAATGTGCCGATAACGCGCTCGTGACCGATACATTTTCTGCGGAAGTCGCTCATCGGGGATACCTTCTGAAATCTGCTGAAACGGCTTTGAAACCTGCGCCAAATTAAAGTTTAAGCCTAAAATTCTGGACGCTGCAAGTGAATTAAACAGTATACTGCAATTAACGATATCGCGCAGAGAAAAGGCAATTATTGCGAAAATTGCTTGAAATCTGCCAAAATCAGTATACGGTTTTTGGAGGAGATTTCGATGTTGAAGCCGAGCGACAATCTGGTGGATGCGATCTATGCCGATCTGCGGCTGAAGCTGCAGCGGAGCGCCGTTTCGCCGACCGACCGCCTGGTGGATACCGAAATCGCCAATGCCCACGGTATTTCCCGCATGCCGGCGCGCGAGGCGCTGCTTCGGCTGGTTTCCGAAGGGTATCTGGTCGGCACGACGCGCGGCTTTGCGGTGCGGGAATTGTCGCTGGAGGACATTTCCGGGCTTTTCGAGGTGCGCCGCCAGCTCGAGCCGCGCGCCGCAGCCTGTGCCGCCCGCGACATGACGCCCGAGATCGAGGCGGAGATCACGGCGGCGATGAACCGGGTGGAGCTGGCGCTGGGTGCGAGCGATATTCCAGCCCTGCTGGCGGCCAATGTCGATTTCCGCAATGCTTGGCTCAAGGCGGTCAACAATCCGCATATGGCGGCGACGATTTCCCGCTTCATCGATTATTTCCAGTCGGTGCGGCTTGGCACGTTCGCCGACCCGGCTACGGCCTATCAGTATATCGACGGTCTTTCCCGTATTCATGCGGCCTTCCTCGCGCACGACCCGCTGATGGTTCAGGACCGCATGACGCTTTTCATGTTCGCGGCGGAGGAAGCCTACCTCTCCGTCCGGCGGCGCCAGTTGGAAGAGGCGGAGACCGCGCGTCCCGCTCGCAGAAGAATACAAAAGAGAGGAACAGCATGATCAAGCCGCATCCGCTGAAAGGCCCCAGCAGACTGAAACTCGGCGTCTTTTCGCCGAATGCGGACGGGGGGCTTGCGATTACCGACGTGCCGGAGCGCTGGCAGGCACGCTGGGAAGACAATCTCAACGCCGTGCAGATCGCCGATCGCGGTGGGCTCGACTTTTTCCTGCCGATCGCCCGCTGGAAGGGTTTCGGCGGCAAGAACCGGGTGCGCGAATGGTCCTTTGAGACCTTCACCTGGGCGGCCGGCCTTGCTTCCGTTACCGAGCGGATCGGGCTGTTCATGACCGTGCATGTGCCGCTCGTGCATCCGCTTTATGCGGCGAAGGCGCTGGCGACTGTCGATCATATCAGCGGCGGCCGGGCGGGTCTCAATATCGTCTGCGGCTGGAACCCGAAGGAATTCGGCATGTTCGGGGTGCCGTTGGTCGAGAAGGGTTACGACCAGGCCGACGAATGGCTGGAGATCATGGAGCGGGCCTATACGTCGGACGCGCCATTCGATTACGACGGAACCTATTATAAGCTGAGGGACGTCGTCAGCCGCCCAGCCAGCCTGCAGTCGCCGCGGCCGGTCACCATGAATGCCGCCTTCGGCGGGCCGGGCCGGGATTTCGCGGCCAAGAACTGCGAATACCTGTTCACCACATTCACCGAGATCTCCGAGGCCGGAAAACACGTGGAGGACATCAAAGCCCGCGCGGACAAGCTCGGACGCGACGTCGGCGCCTATACGGTCTGCCACGTCGTCTGCCGCGAGACCCAGCAGGAAGCCGAGGATTATTACGAGCGTTATGCCGTGACGATGGCCGATCACGCAGCGGTCGACGCACACATGGCCGGCAAGAAGGAATTCACCCAGTCGCACGACAAAAGTGCTTACGATCTTTATCGAAAGCGGTTTGCAGGCGGTGCTGGTGGCTATCCGTTGATCGGTACGCCGGAAAAGATCGTCGAAGACATGATCGCGATCGCCGAACAGGGGTATTCCGGCATTGCCATGTCCTTCGTAAACTACACCTATGAGCTGCCTTTCTTCTGCGATCGCGTCGTGCCTTTGTTAAGAAAAGCGGGGCTGAGGGTCGAATGACGATAAATATTCAAAGCGACGAGGTGGATGCGACACGGCTCGCCTTTCGGGAAGGGATGGCGCAGCTGGCGGCGGCGGTGAACATCGTCACCACTGACGGACCAGGCGGGCTTGCGGGCTTTACGGCGTCAGCCGTCTGCAGCGTAACGGACCGGCCGCCAACGCTGCTGGTCTGCCTCAACCGGTCGAGTTCGGTCGCCGGCATGTTCGAGAAAAACCGGGTGCTCTGCGTCAATACTTTGGGTGCCGGCCACGAGCCGATGTCGAGGCTGTTCGGCGGTTCGACGCCGCAGGATGACCGGTTCGCGGTAGGCGATTGGGTGCTCGCCGCGACGGGATCGCCGCGGCTGACCGATGCGGTCGTGTCTTTCGATTGCGAAGTGGAAAATGCGGTCGAGAGCGGCACGCATCATGTTCTGTTCTGCCGGGTCGTCGGGATTGTCCACGGCCCGGAAGATGAAGAAGCACTCGTCTATTTCCGGCGCCGCTATCATCATCTCAAGTGAGATGGAGACCTCCGCGGGAGTTTGTCCCGCGGAGGTCTTTGCATCACCTGGTCTTGGCGATGATCTCGCCTAGCACCATGTCGAAACGGTCGATCTCTTCCGCCTTGTTGTAGTGGACCATGGAGACGCGCATGCAGCCCGTTTCCATGGTCAGCCCGAGGCGCTTCATCAGGCGCGGCGCAAACATGTGGCCGTCGCGGCTGCCGATGCTGTTCTTGCCGAGTTCGGCCGATAGATATTGCGGCGTCAGGCCCGGGATGTTGAAGCAGATGGTCGGAACGCGCTTTTCCACCTGCGCTTCGTCGGATACGCCGTAGATCGTCGCCCCGTGCTTCTTCAAGACCGACAGCATCTTCTTCGACAGCGTCTGTTCGTAGGCGCGGATGGCGCCCATGGCGGCGGCAAGCGCATCGCGGCGCGAATGTTCGCCTTCGGGGAGGAACCTGCGGCCGAGCTCTTCGAGATAAAGCACGGCAGCATTCATGCCGGCGACGTTCTCGTAGGTGAAGGTGCCGACCTCGATCTTGTAGGGCGGCACGTCCGGAATGAAGTCTTCCTTGAAGGTAGGCAGCTTGACCAGCGCGTCATAGCGGCCCCAGAGGAAGCCCATATGCGGTGAAAAATTCTTGTAGCCGGAGCAGACGAGATAGTCGCAACCCCAGGCCTGGACGTCGATCAGCGCGTGCGGACCGTAATGCACGCAGTCGAGGAAGACCTCGGCGCCGGCCGCATGCGCCAGCTTGCCGACGGTCGCGACGTCGACGATCGTGCCGATCGAATGGGCGGTCACCGTGCAGGCGACAAGACGGGTCTTGTCGTTCAGGAGCGGCTTCAGGTCGTCGGTATGCAGCGTGCCGTCTTCGCGCATCTTCCACCAGACGATCTTGGCACCGTCGGCCTCCAGCGCCATCCAGGTGGCGATGTCGGCATCATGGTCCATGTCGGTGACGATGATCTCGTTGCGCTCCTGGAGCATTTTGGCGATGCCGAGGCTGACGAGGCGGATGAATGACGTGGCGTTGAGGCCGAAGGAGATTTCCTCCGGGCGGTAGGCATTGACCAGCAGACCGACGGAGACGCGGGCTTCGGCAATGGTGCGGTCGACGCCCTGGCTGTGGAGATAGGGCGCCATGCGCTGCACGTTGCAGTCTACGAGATGGGCGGCAACCGCATCGACGACGGCTTGGGGCACCTGGGCACCGCCGGCATTTTCGAAGAAGATGAAGTCCTTGTATTTCTGGAGAGCCGGAAATTTCAGTCTGAGCTCATCGACCGGAAAAGCCTTGGCGAGGTTATCGCCTGCCGTGACATGCGTGTTCATGGATTTCTCCCAGGGTGTCGTATTATCGATGAAGAGGGATACAGGTGATAATAAGCCTCCCCCTATTTATGTTTGCTCGCAGCCTAATGAGCATTTGATCAAACTTTCAAATGTTCTATTGTGCCATTGGCATTTGATCAAGGGGAAACGCGTCGCGAACGGGAGATGGCCGGACGCCGCGAGACTTGAAGAACGCGGCCTGTTATGCGAGGCCTGGTTGTGATTTGAACGGGATCAGAGGGCAAGGATGGCGGATAGCGGGCTTTTGAAGGTCACGTCGCGCGTGACCGTTCAGGATACGGTTTACGAACAGCTGCGCCGGGCGCTGATGTGGGGCTCCTTCGCGCCATCGCAGGCGATCACCATTTCGTCGCTGGCAACCGAGTTCGGCACCAGCCACATGCCGGTGCGCGAGGCACTCCGAAGGCTTGCGGCGGAAAACGGGCTGGAAATCGGCCATAACGGCTCGGCCCGGGTGCCGGCGGTTTCGCGCGAGCGGCTCGACGATCTCTGCCAGGCGCGCATCGCGCTCGAAGGTCTGGCGACGGAACTTGCCGCCAAACATATGACCGACGAGGATATCGACCGTTCGGAAGTGCTTGCACGCGAGCATGAGGAAACCGGCAAGGCCGGCGACGTCTACGGCATGCTGCGCAAGAACCAGGAGTTCCACTTCGGCATCTATGAGGCTTCGCGTTCCGAGGTGCTGCCCCAGCATATCGAAATGCTCTGGCTGCGGTTCGGCCCCTATATGCGGATGCTGACCAATTACGTGGAAAAGGAATTCGACAAGGGCGTTGTACACCCATTCTCGTCCTATCACTTCCGGATCGTCGCAGCGCTTCGCGAGCGCAACGGCGCGCTGGCGCGGGAGATGATGGTGGGGGATATCCTCGCCACCCAGTCGCATCTGCGGGATATGTCCCCGGAACTGCGGTAGCCCCGGCGCGGCCCGCCGGGGCTAGCTTTTAAACTTAGGCTTACTGGCCGAGGCCGAGCGAGGCGAGATATTCGACCGAAGCCGGAATCTTCGACTTGTCCTTGATCTCGACGATCAGGCGCGGATTGCTGGCGAGATCGGCAAGTGCCTGGAAGACCGACGGCCAGAGGATATTGCCTTCGCCGAGCGCCCAGTGGCGGTCTGCGTACCCATCGGCATCCTGCAAATGGACGTGCTGCAGGCGGTTGCCGGCTGCCTTCACATAATAATCGACCGGCGGCGCGCCGGTGGAGCCATGCGCGTAATGGGCGTGGCCGGTATCGATCGAGACCGCGACGGCCGGCGAATTGAAGCTATCGGCGAGTGCCACGCGGACGTGCTGGTCGATGTCCTCGATGTTTTCCAGAACGATCACAGCGCCGATATCTTCGGCCTGCTTGACGGCGTCCCTCATCGTCAGATGCACGTGCTCGACGACGCGCTCGGACTCGCCCCTGTTGTTGTCGAGGTTGTTGTAGGACCAGGTCGTATAGGGGCTGTGGGCGACCATCTGCGTCGCGCCGATCGCGGCGCAAACGTCGAGGCCCTGCTTCAGGCGCTTTGCGACGACGGCGCGGATATCCGGGTCATTCGAGGCGATGGTGAAGCCCCAGAACGGGCCGTGGATGCCCAGGCGGCCTTCAAAACCGTCCAGCAGCTTTCTGGCGCGGGCGGCGAGCGGCATCCAGTCGCCGTTCAGGACGTCGGCGGTGGTGAAATCCTGGAGTTCGAGATCGCGCTGTTTTTCGAAAAGCCAGTTGCGGTGAACTTCGAGCTCGCCAAGCGTCATGGCGGCGCCGATCACGGGGAGGGAAGACATGGAAAACTCCGTCAAAAATAAAGGAAATATCGGGGGAGGGACGCGCAGGAAGAAATCCGCGCAGGCTCCCCATCTCAGAATTCTGTGTCGACAGTATTACATTTGTAACACGAGATGATGAAATTTGCATGCGTGTTCAATTTCATCGAATCGCCAAGTTAGCGTCACGGAACTGATACACAGGCTGGCCAAATAGCCCCTGCAAATCAGGGGGTAGTCGTGAGCTGCAGCAAGACGCTTCTCATCGTTGTTCATCGGGGCGGGCGGCTTTCGCATTCGCAGCCCGAACGGATGGCGTGCCGTTGGCGGCCTAGGCTCTGCGAACCCCTTAGCCGTCACCGCTCAAGCTCGCAGGGGCTGATCGAGCTCGTCCATTAACCGAAGCCAAAGGACAATTTCCATGGTCAACTTCACCCGCCGCAGCACGCTCGGGCTTGCCGGCGCCGCTGCCGGTTCGCTGATCCTGCCGCGCTTCTCGTTCGCCCAGGGTGCCAAGCGCCCGTCGATCACGATCGCCGTTCAGAAGATCACCAACAACAACACGCTCGACATCTGGAACGAACAGTCGAACGTCGGCGAGCGCGTTTTCTTCCCGAACCTCTGGGAAGGCCTCATCCTGCGTGACTGGATGGGCAATCAGGGGCCGCTTCCGGGTCTTGCAACCGAATGGAAGCGCATCGACGACAAGACGCTCGAACTGAAGCTCCGCAAGGGCGTCAAGTTCCACAACGGCGACGAGTTGACAGCAGAAGACGTCGTCTTCAGCTTCTCCGCCCAGCGCCTGTTCGGCACCACCCAGCCTGCCGGCGGCAAGACCATCTTTGCCGACGACAACAAGCCGGTCACCGCCAAGGAATTGCCGGCCGCCATCCCGGGCATCGGCCGCCGCCTGTGGCCGGCACTTGCCGGCGTCGAAGCCGTCGACAAATACACCGTCCGTTTCCACAACGCGACGCCGGACGTCACGCTCGAAGGCCGCCTCTACGCCTTCGGCAGCCAGATCGCCAACCGCCGCGCCTGGGACGAAGCCAAGACCTACGTCGATTGGGCCCGCAAGCCGGTTACGACCGGTGCCTACATGGTGGGCGAATACAAGCCGGACGTCTCGCTGACGCTCGTTGCCTTCGACGAATACTGGGGTGGCCGTCCGCCGCTCGCTCAGATCCGCTTCGTCGAAGTTCCGGAAGTCGCTTCCCGCGTCAACGGCCTGCTCTCCGGCGAATACGACTTCGCCTGCGATCTGCCCCCGGACCAGATCGCCACCGTCAAGGCTGTCAAGGGCTTTGAAGTTCAGGGATCGACGATCAACAACCACCGCATCTCGGTCTTCAACACTCAGAACCCGATCCTCGCCAACCCGCTGATGCGCCGCGCCATGACGCATTCGATCGACCGCCAGGCGATCGTCGAAGCGCTGTGGGCCGGCCAGACAAAGATCCCGGCCGGTCTGCAGTTCCCGTTCTACGGCCCGATGTTCGTCGAGGGCTGGAAGGTTCCGGAATTCAACGCCAAGCTCGCCCAGGACCTGATCAAGCAGGCGGGTTACAAGGGCGACGTAATCCCGTTCCGCCTTCTCAACAACTACTACACCAATCAGACCTCGAACGGTCAGATCATGGTTGAGATGTGGAAGCAGGTCGGCCTCAACGTTCAGATCGAAATGAAGGAAAACTGGGGCCAGATCCACGATCCGGCTGGCGTCAAGGGTGTTCGCGACTGGTCGGCCTCGGCCGCCTTCAGCGATCCGGTCTCCTCGATCGTCGCCCAGTTCGGTCCGAACGGCGAGGTGCAGCAGAAGAAGGACTGGACCAATGCGGAAGCCAACCAGATGGCTTCGATCCTGGAAACCAGCACCGATGCAGCTGCCCGCAAGAAGGCTTTCGCCCGCATGCTGGAAATCTGCGAGCGCGAAGACCCCGTCTACCAGATCCTGCACCAGAACGCCGTGTTCACGGGCATGAAGTCATCGCTCAAGTGGAAGGCCGCTCCGGCCTTCGCGATGGACTTCCGCTCCTCCAACTGGGCGATCTGAACGGATTGTTCTCCTCTGCTCCGGCGACCATGCGGCCGCCGGAGCGTCTGTTTTCAAAAACGGCAATGTCTTCGGTCCGGAACCGGCGGGAGGCAGGAGTATGGCGGGATATGGATAGAGCATCGTCCAATCTGGTGGAACTGCGTGACCTGAAGGTCGCCTTTGACGGTGTCCAGGTTCTGCACGGCATCGATCTCAACGTGGGCCGCGGCGAAGCGGTCGGTCTCGTCGGAGAATCGGGATGCGGAAAATCGGTGACGTGGCTCGCGGCTCTGGGACTGCTTCCCGGCAAGGCGAGTGTCAGCGGTTCCGTTCAGCTTGATGGGCAGGAACTCGCCGGCGGTCCCCGCGAGGCTTTCGAGCGGGTGCGCGGCGGCCGGATCGCGATGATCTTCCAGGACCCGTCGAGCTCGCTCAACCCGGTGCTGAGGATCGGCCGCCAGATCGTCGAGGCTCTGTCGTTGCACCGCGGCCTCCGGGGGGATGCGGCCAAAAGAGAGGCGCTGCGGCTGCTGGACATGGTCGGCATCCCCGATGCCCGTCGCCGTTTCGATCTCTATCCCCACGAATTCTCGGGCGGTCAGTGTCAGCGGCTGATGATCGCCATGGCGCTTGCCGGCGAGCCGGACCTCCTGATCGCCGACGAGCCGACCACGGCGCTCGACGCGACGATCCAGGCGCAGATTCTCGATCTCCTGATTCAGCTCCGGGCCGAAACCGGCATGGCGACGGTGTTCATCAGCCACGATCTCGGCGCGGTTTCCCAGGTCTGCGAACGGGTCTGCGTCATGTATGCCGGCCGGATCGTCGAGCAGGGCAGTGTCGCCCAGCTCTTTTCCGAGCCGCGCCATCCCTATACGCGCGGTCTTTTCGACGCGATCCCGCGGATCGACGGTCCCCGCCAGCGGCTCATCCCCATCCCCGGCACCGTTCCGAACCCGAAACATCTGCCCGAAGGCTGTTCCTTCCAGCCGCGCTGTTTTCGCGCGGTCGAGGCCTGTCGCAGCGAGCGCCCTTCGCTCGAAACGTCGGCCGACGGCCGGCAGCTCGCCTGCTTCCGGCCGGTTCCGGCCAATGGGCCTGTCGAGACAAGAACCAGAATGACCGAGGACATGCTGCAATGACCGCCCTCATCGAAGCGGACAATCTCGTCCGCGTCTATCAGATCCGTCGCGGCCTGTTTGCACAGCCGCATCCGGTGCGCGCTGTGGACGGCATTTCGCTGGCACTGAAGCCCGGCGAAACGCTGGGCGTCGTCGGCGAGTCCGGCTCGGGCAAGTCGACTCTCGGCCGGATGCTGCTCGGAATCGACGCCGCGCAGGGCGGCGAGGTCCGGTTCGAAGGCAAGCCGATGCCGCATCTGAAGACGCCGGAATGGCGCGCGCTGCGGGCCAAGATGCAGTTCGTCTACCAGGATCCGCTGGCAGCGCTCGACCGGCGCGTGACGATCGCAAAACAGATCGGCGAGCCGCTGGACATCCACAGGCTCATTCCGAAGCAGCATCAGGAGGCACGCGTCGCCGAGCTGATGACGGCCGTCGGCCTGCGTCCGGATCAGGCCGGCCGTTACCCTCACGAATTGTCGGGTGGCCAGCGGCAGCGCGCGGTGATCGCCCGCGCGCTTGCCGCACGTCCCAAGCTTCTGGTTTGCGACGAACCGGTTTCCGCGCTCGACGTCTCCATCCAGGCACAGGTCGTCAACATGCTGCGCGATCTGCAGGAGCAGAACGGCATCGCCATGGTGTTCATCAGCCACGACCTCAAGGTGGTGCGCAACATCGCCGACCGGGTAGCGGTGATGTATCTCGGCCGGATCGTCGAGGAAGGCTCTTCCGACGTGATTTTCCATTCGCCGCAGCATCCCTATACCAAGGCGCTGGTTTCAAGCGTGCCGGTGCCGGGCAAGATCCTCCAGGGACGCGTCATCCTCCAGGGCGAGCCGCCGAATCCGGCCAATCGCCCACTTGGCTGCGCCTTCCACCCTCGTTGCGCGCTGGCGCAGGACGTCTGTCGTTCCGTCGTGCCGCAGCTCCGCCCGATCGGCAACGGTCGCACGGCCGCCTGCCATGTCGTGGCCGGCGAAGCCGCCTCGATTGCGGCCTGAGAGGAGTTCCTGATGATCCGCTTCATAGCCGTTCGCCTCCTTCGGGCAATGATCACCATCTTTGCCGTCGTCACCTTCGCCTTCGTCGTGCTGCGCATGTCGGGCGACCCGGCGCAGGTCATGCTCGGCCCGGACGTGCCGCAGGAAGCCGTCGATGCGTTCCGCCGTTCCTGGGGGCTCGACCAGCCGCTCTGGATCCAATACGTCGCCTATATCAAATCGATCTTCACCGGCGATTTCGGCGTCTCGATGCGCGACAAGGCGTCGGCGCTGGATCTGGTGCTGCAGCGCCTGCCAGCAACGCTGCAGCTCACGCTGCCGGCGCTGCTTCTCAAGCTTGTCTTCGGCATTCCGGCGGGCGTCTATGCGGCGCTGCATCGCCAGAGCTTTGCCGATCGTGGCGTGATCCTGCTTGCGGTACTCGGCTTCACGATCCCGTCCTTCGTGATGGGCCTCCTCCTGGTGCTGATCTTCGCGGTCATCCTCGGCGTGCTGCCGTCCGGCGGCCAGGATACCTGGATGCACGGCATCCTGCCGACGGTGACCATGAGCATCGGCGGTATAGGCATCCTCGCCCGTTTCTCGCGCAGCGCCATGATCGAGGTGATGGGCCAGCCCTATATCCGCACCGCCTCCGCCAAAGGCCTGAAATGGGGCGACGTGGTCTGGAACCATGCGCTGCCGAATGCGGCGGTGCCGATCGTGACGATCGTCGGCTTCATGGTCGGTTCGCTGATCGCTGGCGCGGTGGTGGTCGAATCGATCTTCTCATGGCCGGGCATCGGCCGCCTGCTGATCGTCTCGGTCAGTAACCGAGACCTTGCCGTCGTCCAATGCATCCTGCTGATCATCGCCGCCGCGATGGTGGTTTCGAACCTGGTCGTCGACCTGCTCTACGGCTGGCTCGACCCCCGCCTTCGCTCCAACGCGGCGCATTGAGGATAAAGAGATATGGCTACGATCAATCTGTCGGAAACCGCGCGGACGCCGGGCTGGTATGCGACTTTCGTCACCCGCCTTCGCCGCAACGTGCCGTTCACCGTCGGTCTCGGCATTCTCTGGCTGGCGGCCATGGTGGTGGTTGCGATCTTCGCCGACCAGATCCGCCCCTACAACATCACCGCGATGGACCTGTCGAGCCGCCTTTCCCATCCGGGCGCCCTGAAACATCTGCTAGGTACCGACGAGCTCGGCCGCGACGTGCTTTCGCGCCTCCTCCAGTCGGTCCGGGTGTCGCTGATCATCGCCTTCGGCGCGACGATCCTGTCGGCGGTGTTCGGTACGGCGCTCGGCTTCGCGGCCGCGCAATTCCGGGGTGCGGTCGAGCATCTCGTGCTGGTGCTTGCCGATTTCCAGGCGGCATTGCCATTCCTGATCATGTCGCTCGCCGTGCTTGCCTTCTTCGGCTCGTCCATGGTGCTGCTCGTCTGCCTCATGGGCTTCTATGGCTGGGAACGCTACGCCCGCATCGCCCGCGGCCTGGCGATCTCGGCAAGCTCTCAAGGATACGCTGCCTCCGTCGTCCAGCTCGGTGCGACGCCGGCACGCGTCTATTTCCATCATATCCTGCCGAACGTCGCCTCGACCCTGATCGTCTCGATGACGCTGACTTTCCCGGAAATCATCCTGATGGAAAGCGGTCTTTCCTTCCTCGGCCTCGGCGTGCAGCCGCCGGAGACGAGCCTTGGCAACATGGTGGGCTTCGGTCGCGAATACCTGACCCGCGCGCCGTGGATCATGCTTGCCCCTTCGGTGGTGATCATGCTGACCACCCTGTCGATCAGCATCGCCGGCGACTGGCTACGCGACAAGCTCGACCCGACCCTTTCGTAGTCCCAAACGTGGCGTAATCTCAGGTGGCGGCCGCAAGACCGGCCGCCACCTGCATCTGTATTGCGGGGTGGAATGGCAACGGATCGTCAACGATCCGGACGGAAACAGCGCTATTGCGGGCTGTTTCATAAACTCGCCACTTGAGTTTCTGCAATCATGCCGCTAAATCTCAGGCCACCAGGACCGGGCCCCTCTGACAGTTCATCTCTGAGCTGTGATGTCGGACTGGATTAGTCCAACTTGGGTGCCTGGTGTTTGTGGAAATCATGTGACGACAACGGCGGCGACCTACACGGCAGGCGGAATGCAGGTCGTGAGCGTCTTAGGTTCGTCTCGGTCCACACGCGGGCACTCCCGCCTTTTAAGAGATTGGGTGCCAAATGATGGAATTCTTTACGCCGGAGGCGTTGTCCGCGCTCCTGCAGGTTATCATGATCGACCTCGTGCTGGCCGGGGACAACGCGATCGTCATCGGTCTCGCGGCTGCCGGCCTGCCGAAGGAACAGCGGTCCAAAGCCATTCTGGTCGGTATCATCGCGGCGACCGTGCTGCGTATCGGTTTCGCGCTTGCCACGACCCAGCTGCTGCAGATCGTCGGCCTGCTGCTGGCCGGGGGCGTCCTGCTTCTCTGGGTCTGCTGGAAGATGTGGCGGGAGCTGCGCACGCCGCATCATCATGAGGATACAGCCAGCGAAGCGCTGCTGGAGGCCGACCTCAACGCCGATGGCACGGTTGCCGGCGGGGTTCCGCGCAAGACTTTCGCCCAGGCCGCCTGGCAGATCGTCATTGCCGACGTCTCCATGTCGCTCGACAACGTGCTCGCTGTTGCCGGTGCTGCCCACGAACATCCGGGCGTGCTGATTTTTGGTCTGGTCCTGTCGATCGCGCTGATGGGTATTGCGGCGAGCTTCATCGCCCGCCTGCTCAACAAACATCGCTGGATTGCCTATGTCGGTCTCGCCGTCATCCTTTACGTCGCGCTCGAAATGATCTGGCGCGGCTTTCACGAAGTTGCGCCCTATATCGGTGGGTAATGTCTTCCGGCGCGGCGGTCCTGCCGTCGCGCCGTTTCCTTCGGGACTTTAAAGCCCCGTCTTCGCTCGCCATTTGCCAAGCCGCTTTTCCCTGATCTCAACCAAAACTTATGCCGCGTCAGCAGAACCTATTCGTCAGGCTGCCGATCTGCTTTTATGTCTTCATGCCAAGCTGCGGTGCCCCATGCGCCGGCCGTGTTGGAGTGGAGGACGCGGGCTCGATTTTTGGAGGAGATGCGCCTATCCGCCGGGCGCGATCGATCGATCATCTAGGAAAAGCCATGACCGAACCCTGTTATGATGTCGCCCATCTCGGCCACGTCGAGCTTTATTCAGACCGTTTCGACGAGTCGCTCGACTTTTTCACCCGTGTCTACGGGCTGACCGAAAGCGGCCGCGAGGGCGACAGCGTCTATCTGCGCGCCTATGACGACTACGAATTCCACACGCTGAAGCTCACCAGGCATCACACGACCGGTGTCGGCCACATCGCTTATCGCACCTCGTCCGCCGAAGCGCTGGAGCGCCGCGTCAGGGTGATCGAGGAAAAGGGCTGGGGCGTCGGCTGGACCGAAGGCGATCGCGGTCATGGCCGGGCCTACCAGTTCAAGAGCCCAGACGGCCATCTGTTCGAACTCTACTGGGACACCAGGGAATATGTGGCGCCGCCGGAGGAGAAGCCGGCGTTGAAGAACATTGCCCAGCGTTATCATGGCCGCGGCGCGAGCCCGCGCCGCCTCGATCACGTCAATCTGCTTGCTGCCGATGTCAGCCTGATCCGCGAATTCATGACCACGGCTCTGGGCAGCCGGGTTACCGAGATGATCCAACTCGACAACGGCCGTCTCGGCGGCTGCTGGTTCACCATCAACAACAAGACCTATGACCTTGCCTGCTCCGAGGACCATACCGGTTCGCACGGCCGTTTCCACCACGTCACCTATGCCTGCGACCAGCGCGAGGACATTCTGCGCGCCGCCGACATCTTCCTGGAAAACGGCGTTCATATCGAGTCCGGCCCGCACAAGCATGCGATCCAGGGCACGTTCTTCCTGTACGTCTGGGAGCCCGCCGGCAACCGTGTCGAGCTCGCCAATGCAGGCGCGCGCCTGATCCTTCGCCCCGACTGGAAGCCGGTCGTCTGGACCGAAGCCGACCGCAAGAAGGGCCAGGCCTGGGGCATGAAGACGATCGAAACCTTCCACACACACGGCACGCCGCCGGTGGCACACAAGTAAGTCAAGAGGCATCCCATGGCAAAGACAGCATTGGTCATCAGCGCCCATTCGGCGGATTTCGTCTGGCGTTGCGGCGGCGCGATCGCGCTTCATGAGGAAAAGGGCTACGACGTCACCGTCATCTGCCTGTCCTATGGCGAGCGCGGCGAAAGCGCCAAGCTCTGGAAGAACCCGGGCATGACGCTCGAAAAGGTGAAGACCGAGCGCCGCAGGGAAGCGGAAAATGCCGCCAAGGCCCTCGATGTCACCGACATCCAGTTCTTCGATCTCGGAGACTACCCGCTGGTCGTCGACCAGGACGCCAAGTTCAAGCTGGTCGACGTGATCCGTAAGGTTCAGCCGGAATTCATGCTCTCCCATTCCAAGTGGGACCCTTACAATACCGACCACATGTACGCGACGCAGGTTGCGATCGAAGCCCGGATGATCGCCCAGGCCTGGGGCCACAATCCGGGCGAAAAGATCCTTGGCGCACCGCAGCTCTATCTCTTCGAACCGCACCAGACCGAACAGATGGAATGGAAGCCGGACGTCTTCCTCGACATCTCGTCCGTCTGGGAGAAGAAGTGGGCCGCCATCCAGTGCATGGAAGGTCAGGAACATCTCTGGCACTTCTACAAGAACGTCGCCGAGAACCGCGGCAACCATTTCATGCGCAATTCCGGCGGCCAGGCCAGCGGACGCAAGTCGACCCATGCGGAGGGCTTCCAGTCGGTCTTCCCGCGCACCGTCGACGAACTTTGATAGGGGACGAACTCTGATGGCGGTCGTCGTCCAGAATATCGAACGCGCGGATCAGTCGGTCATCGACCGGTTGGCCGCCTGCGGTGTCGCTACGGTGCATGAGGCGCAGGGCCGCAAGGGCCTGCTCGCCAGCTACATGCGGCCGATCTATCCGGGTGCGCGGTTGGCCGCGAGCGCCGTCACCATCTCCGCACCTCCGGGCGACAACTGGATGCTGCATGTGGCGATCGAGCAGTTGAAGGCCGGCGACATCCTGCTGCTGGCCCCGACCAGCCCCTGCGAAGACGGCTACTTTGGCGATCTGCTCGCCACCTCCGCCCAGGCGCGCGGCTGCAAGGGACTGATCATCGATGCCGGCGTGCGTGACGTGGTCGATCTGACCCAGATGAAATTCCCGGTCTGGTCGAAGGCGGTCTATGCTCAAGGCACGGTCAAGGAAACGCTCGGCTCAGTCAATATTCCGGTCGTTTGCGCTGGCGCCTATGTTCGGCCTGGCGACGTAATCGTCGCCGATGACGACGGCGTCTGCGTGGTTGCCCGCGAGGAAGCCGAAGCGGTTGCCAATAAGGCGGAAGCCCGTGTCGCCGCCGAAGAAGACAAGCGGAAGCGGCTTGCTGCGGGTGAACTCGGCCTCGATATCTACGACATGCGCGGCAAGCTCGCCGAAAAAGGCCTGAAATATATCTGAGCGGTGGAGGCCGTTTTCTCTTTTCCCCACCGGGGAGAAGAAGGGAGATCGAGATGAGTGAAACTGAAACCGGCGTCCGTTGCATGTGGATGCGTGGCGGCACCTCCAAGGGCGGATATTTCCTCGCCTCGGACCTGCCGGCCGATCGCGACAATTTCCTGTTGCGGGTGATGGGATCGCCCGATCCCCGCCAGATCGATGGCATGGGCGGCGCCCACCCGCTGACCTCCAAGGTGGCGGTGGTTCGGAAATCCGGGCGGGAAGGGGTCGATGTCGACTATCTCTTCCTGCAGGTCTTCGTCGATCAGCCGATCGTCACCGACGCACAGAACTGCGGCAATATCCTCGCCGGCATCGGGCCCTTCGCCATCGAGCGCGGTCTGGTCACGGCAAAGGGCGACAAGACCGAAGTCTCGATCTTCATGGAAAACACCGGGCAGATCGCCATTGCGACGATCGAAACACCTGGCGGCCAGGTGACCTACAAGGGCGAGGCCCGGATCGACGGGGTGCCGGGGACCTCAGCGCCGGTGCCGATCGTATTTGCCGATACGGCCGGCTCCTCCTGCGGCGCGCTGCTGCCGACCGGAAACCCGGTCGACGTGATCGAAGGCGTCGCCTGTACGCTGATCGACAATGGCATGCCCTGCGTCGTCATGCGCGGCGACGTGCTCGGCATTACCGGCACGGAGAGCCCGAAGAATCTCGAGGCGAACCAGGAGCTGCGCGCCAAGCTGGAGGCGATCCGCCTGAAGGCCGGGCCGATGATGAACCTCGGCGACGTTACCAAGAAATCCGTGCCGAAGATGACCATGGTCTCTGCACCGACGGCGGGCGGGGCGATCTCGACTCGCACTTTCATCCCGCATACGTGCCATGATGCGATCGGCGTGCTCGGCGCGGTCAGCGTCGCAACCGCCTGCCTTCTGCCGGAAGGTCCGGCGTCTGAACTCGCGGTCATTCCGGAAGGCAACGAGAAGCTGCTGTCGATCGAGCATCCGACCGGCGAGATGAGCGTCATCGCCACCATGAAGGACGGCGAAGTCCATCGTGCGGCGGTGTTGCGCACGGCGCGCAAGCTTTTCGACGGCGTGGTTTTCGGCGACTGAGGGTAGGACACGGGCATGAGGATCGCATTTCTAGGTTTTGGCGAAGCGGCACGGGCCTTTCACGATAGCCTAGCGCCGAAGCTCGAGACCGGCGAATTTCGTGCCTATGATCTGCTGCTCGACGACGCCGAAAAGGCGGGCGAGATGCAGGCGGCGATGACCAGCCGCGGCGTCCGGCCGGAAGCCTCGCCTGCGGGTCTTGCCGATGCCGAATGGATATTCAGCGCGGTCACCGCCGATCAGAGCCTCATTGCCGCCCAGTCGATCGCGCCGCATCTCGGCCAAGGCGCGCTGCTGATCGACATCAATTCCGTGTCCCCCGGCCGCAAGCGCGAGACCGCCGCGCTGGTCAACCAGACCGGTGCCGACTACCTCGACATGGCCGTGATGGCCCCTGTCCATCCGAAGGGCCATGCGACCCCGGTTCTGATTGCGGGCAAAAACGCGGCCGAGCTTCTGGAACGTTTTCGTGGTCTCGGCTTCAGCGCCGATATCGCCGGAGAAGCAGTCGGCTCTGCGACAGCCATCAAGATGGTGCGCTCCGTGTTCGTGAAAGGTCTTGAAGCAATTACTGTCGAGGCACTACTCGCAGCTGAGGCGTCAGGCTGTTTCGAGGAAATTCTCTCGTCGCTCTCCCAGAGCTTTCCAGGCCTCGACTGGTCGAAATTCCCGGATTACCAGTTCGAGCGCACAACCCGCCACGGCCGCCGCCGGGCCGCCGAGATGCGCGAAAGCGGCGTCACGCTTGATGCGCTGGGGCTGAACGGCGGTCTTGCCCGCGAGATTGCCGCGGTCCAGGACGAGATGGCGGCAAGCGGCGTGAAGCCGACCGGCGATCTCAGGGATACAATTGCGCGGGTCCTTTCGGCTCGGCGTCAAGGCAAATAAGATCGCGTCTTCAGGGCGTTGCCTTGTATACGCGGCATGCTTTTCCGCTCCAAATCCCGCACCATCATCCACAGCCTGAACCCCCTGTATACATGAGGCTTGGCCAATCCATCAGATGTGGCTAAGATTTGCCGATCGACAGGCGGAGGTTGCGCCGGCTTGTCTCCAGGCAAAGGTGCGGATTTGGAAGAGACCTCGAGAACGACCCACACGATGCGCGCGCTGATGGAGCTGCGCAAGAAGATCCTGAGCGGCGACTATCCCGGCGGAACCCGTCTTTTCGAAGTGTCGCTGGCCGAGACGCTGCAGATTTCCCGAACGCCGGTGCGCGAAGTGATGTCGCGTCTTGCGGAGGAGGGGTTGCTCGACCGGTTGGCGAATGGCGGTTTCGTGGTCCGCAGCTTCACCTATGCCGATGCCGTCGATGCGATCGAGCTGCGCGGCGTGCTGGAAGGGACGGCGGCGCGGCTTGCCGCCGAACGCGGCGTCTCGCAGGCAGGGTTGGACCAGCTTCGGGAAATCCAGGCTCGGCTTGACGATTGTTTCGGGGAAGCCGCGGACGAGGTGGATCTGGAAGCCTATTCGGAGGCGAACGCAAAGTTTCATGTGGTGCTGGTCGAGCTTTCCGGCAGCACGGTAATCCAGCGGGAGGTCGAGCGCGCGACACGGCTGCCGTTCGCGTCGCCATCGGCTTTCCTGTCGGGCCGGGCCCACGTGGCGGCCTTCCGTCAGTCGCTGCATATTGCGCAGGAACAACATCGCACTTTGGTGCAGGCGATCGCCGGCCGTGAAGGTGCAAGGGCGGAATTTATCGCCCGCGAGCACGCCCGCATCGCCCGCAAGAACCTCGAATATGCGGTCTTCGAGGATCCGGAGTTGATGCTGACCGTTCCCGGCCTGGTGCTCCTCAACTCTTGAGAGCCCGGGTGTTCGCTGAAGGTTTTTGATGGCCGGAAGCCTTCGGTTTACTATCCGCAGGCGATCATCAGCCTGCCGAATATTTCCCCTTGAATTTGTCTGCCGATGCCGTCATGTATACACGACATCTCAAGCCACAGACAAACCACAGGGAGGAATTCCGTGACTCAGGCCAATCTCACTCAAGTTTTGAAGGATGCGGGCAACACCGTCGAGCATCTGCGCAACTCCAAGACCGGCATCTATGTATACCCGGTCGTGGCTCCGGAATTTTCCAACTGGCGTTCCGAACAGGCTGCATGGCGTGAGGGCGCCGTTCTTTTCGACCAGTCGCATCACATGGACGAACTCGTCGTCGAAGGCCCGGACGCCGCCAAGTTCCTTGAAAGCCTGTCGATCAACAGCTTTGCCAATTTCGGCGTCGACCGCGCCAAGCACTACGTTCCGGTCACGCCTGCCGGCCATGTTATCGGCGACATGATCATCTTCCGCGAAACGGAAGAAAAGTTCGTCCTCGTCGGCCGCGCGCCGACCGCCAACTGGCTGCTCTACAACGCGTCGCTCGGCAAATATAACGTGAAGCTGACCCACGACCCGCGTTCGCCTTCGCGTCCGGACGGCAAGCTCGTCACCCGCATCCACTACCGCTTCCAGATCCAGGGTCCGGATGCGCCGAAGGTCTTTGAAAAGATGAACGGCGGCCCGATTCCGGAAATCAAGTTCTTCCACGTCGACTGGATCAAGGTCGGCGGCCGCAAGGTCCAGGCTCTGCGTCACGGCATGGCCGGCGCTCCGGGTCTCGAAATCTGGGGTCCGTATGCGGAGAAGGACGAAGTTCGCGCCGCCATCATCAAGGCTGCTGAAGAAGCCGGCGTCGATCTGCGCCCCGTCGGCAGCCGCGCCTATGCCACCAACACGCTGGAGTCCGGCTGGATCCCGTCGCCGCTTCCGGCGATCTACACCGGTGACGAACTGCAGGCCTATCGCGACTGGCTTTCTGCCCAGAGCTACGAAGCTTCGGGCTCGATCGGCGGCAGCTACGTCTCCGACAAGATCGAAGACTACTACCTGAACCCTTACGAACTGGGTTACGGCGTCTACGTCAAGTTCGACCACGACTTCGTCGGCCGCGCGGCCGTCGAAAAGCAGAAGGCGACCCCGCAGCGCCGCAAGGTCACCTTCGAGTGGAATTCCGACGACGTCGTCAAGGTTATCGCTTCGGCTTTCCAGCCCGGCGAACAGGCCGCCAAGTGGATCGACTTCCCGCTCTCCAACTATGCTTCGTCGAGCTTCGACAAGGTTCTGAAGGATGGCAAGGTCGTCGGCCTGTCGATGTTCAACGGCTATAGCTACAACGAGCGTTCCATGCTGTCGCTCGGCGTCGTCGATGCCGACATCGAGGAAAACGACATCCTGACGCTCATCTGGGGCGAGCCGGATGGCGGTACTTCCAAGACCTCGGTCGAGCAGGGCCATAAGCAGGCCGAGATCCGCGTTCGCGTCGCAGCCGTGCCCTACGCTCAGGAAGCGCGTGAAAATTACGCCGAAAGCTGGCGCACAAAGAAGGCCCTCTAAGCAATGGGCGTGCGAGAACGGGTTGTTCTCGCACGCCGCTCCGTCCGTCTGACCGGACGTTTTTCATTGGCTAAACGGGGGGAGGATCAACAATGGCACTTTTAAATTTGTTCAGGAGCAAGCAGGAAGAGAAGTCCGTGGAGCCGGCCAGCTTCAGGGACCTTATCGACGGCTACTCCATCGAAGTCATGCCGCGCACGGCGGCCAAGATCGAAGATTTCAAGACACTGCTGCCGAAGGGCACGCGGGTCTATATCGCCCATATCGACGGGACGCCGATCGAGGACATGGTGCAGACCGCAAGGCGCTTGCACGAAGACGGCTTCCCCGTCATGCCGCATTTTCCCTCCCGCATCATTGCAAGCCATGCGATCCTGGAGGACTGGATCAAGCGCTACAGAAACGAGGCGGGCGTGGAACAGGCACTGCTACTCGGCGGCGGCGTATCGACGCCCGCGGGCGATTTCGACAGTTCCATCCAGCTGATCGAGACCGGCCTGTTCGACCGCTACGGCTTCAAGCGGCTGCATGTCGCCGGCCACCCAGAAGGCAACAAGGACATCGACAAGGATGGCGGTCACAGGATCGTCGACGAGGCGTTGAAGTTCAAGCAGGCCTATTCCGAGCGCACCGATGCGGAGATGGCGATCGCCACCCAGTTCGCCTTCGATGCCAAGCCGGTGATCGCCTGGGCGGAGCGTATTGCTGCCGCCGGCGTCAAGCTGCCGATCCATCTCGGTATTGCCGGCCCGACCAAACTGCAGACGCTCATCAAGTTTGCGATCGCCTGCGGCGTTGGCCCCTCGCTCAGCGTGCTGCAGAAGCGCGCGATGGATCTCAGCAAGCTCCTGGTTCCCTACGAGCCGACTGAAGTGCTGACCGACATCGCCAACTACAAGGCTTCCCACCCGGAAAGTCTGATCCAGCAGATCCATGTCTTCCCGCTCGGCGGCATCCGTGCCAGTGCCGAATGGATGAACGAACAGCTGACCGGCGAGCGCAGCATCGCATTGTGACTTAACCGAAACGGGGCAAGTGCTGGGCTTGCACCGTTTCGACCCGCTGCCGGGAGGAGATTGGCAGGGGAGGACAGATACGTGGACTATCCCAATCTGCGCCATATCCGTCTTTTCTGCGCCTGCCTGCGCACCGGCTCGCTGACGCAGGCGGCCGATATCGTGGGGGTGACCCAGCCGGCGGCATCGCAGGCGATTTCCCGGCTTGAAGAACTTTTCGGCACCAAGCTTCTCGAACGCGGTCCCGGGCATGCGATGGCGACGCCCGAGGGGCGCGTCGTCCAGGCCCGATCGCTGAGGGCGCTCGATCTTATCCGGACCGGCTGCCAGAAACTCCAGGCGGATTCCGGGTCGCGCGGCTCCGGCGCGGATGGGCGGCTGACGATTTCCCACCTGCGCGCCCTGCAGGCCTTTGCCCAGACCGGCGGCTTTCCGGGTGCCGCGCGCATCCTCGAACAATCGGGTGCTGCGGTTCAACGCACCGCTCGCAACGCAGAAGCGATCCTCGGCACAAACCTTTTCGAGGCCGACGGCCGGGCGACGAGGTTCACCAGCGCCGGCCGTGCCGTTGCCCGCTGGGCCGGCCTTTCGCTAAAGGAACTCGGCAACGCCACCGAGGAAGTGCAGGAGCTGCGCGGCAAGTTCGATGGCCTTGTATCGATCGGCGCGCTGCCGATGGCGCGTACCACCATCGTGCCCGATGCTATTGCTTCGCTGGCCCTCACCCATCCGCTGGCACGGTTCGAGATCCTCGAAGGCAGCTACGAACAGCTCCTCAGCGATCTGGAGATGGGACATATCGATTTTCTGATCGGCGCGTTGCGCAGCCGTCTGACGCCGTCGCTAGTTCAGGAGCCGCTTTTCGATTTCCGCCTCGCGGTTGTCGCCGGTGCCGGTCATCCGCTGTCCGGCAAGGCGGATGTCTCGGCAACCGAACTTGCTTCCTACCCATGGGTCGTGGCCCGCAAGGGCACCCCCAACCGCAGAACGTTCGATGCCCTGGCGGCAGCGTTTCCGGATGGACCGCAGACTCAGGGAACGGTTGAGACCGGCTCGCTGACGGCGTTGCGCGGCATCCTGATGCAGACGGACCGGCTGGCGCTGCTGTCCCGTCATCAACTCCGGCACGAATTGAAGGCTGGGTTCCTGACGCTTCTGAATTACGAAGTGCCGGGAAAGCCGTTGTCGATCGGCATCACCACCCGCCGCAATTGGCAGTCGACCGCTCTCCAGGCGGAATATCTGGCAGCGATCCGGCGGGTGGTCGCGACGGAAGACACGGTCAGCGCTGCCGACGGCAGTTGCTTGCCTTCGCTGAACGCCGCCGAGTAGCGCCACTTGCCATTGCAGTTTTCGCAGTTATCGTTATTGCCGCATAGGTCCGGCCGGTCTGATGTCGCGCGCCGTCAGGAAAGAGCGGGAGCATCTTTGAGAAAAAAGGCCGTCAACAGTCTCGAACGCCTTCAGGCAGTGCTTGAGGTTTTTACCGAGGACCGTCTGGAATGGACGCCGGAAGAGCTGATGGAGGAGCTGGGCTATAGCCGGCCGACGCTCTATCGCTACCTGAAGATCCTGAAAGACAGCGGTTTCCTCACCTCCATGCCGAATACCGGCTTCACCCTGGGACCAAGGGTGGTGGAGATGGATTATCTGCTGCGGAAGTCGGACAATCTGATCCTGTCCGGCGCGCCCTATCTCCAGAAGCTCACCGGTCGATACGAATGCACGGCGCTTCTGGTGCGCTGGTACGGTGAAAAGATCCTCTGTGTCGATTCGATCAGTTCCAGCCGCGAGGCGATCAGCAGCTATCCGCGCGGACGGCCGATGCCGCTCAGCCGCGGCGCGATCGGCCGCTCCATCGTCGCCTTTCTGCCGCGCCGCAATCTGCTGCCGCTGATCAACCGTACGCTCGACGACTGGCAGGCGGCAGGCGCCGGCGATACGGTGGAAGCTGTCCTGGACGGGCTGAAGTCGGTGCGTAAGAAGGGTTACGCCGTGGCCCATGGCGAAGTGACGCCGGGCGTCGTCGGTTTCGCAGCGCCTATCTTCGATGCGGGCCAGAGCCCCATCGCCAGCTTTTCCGTAACGATCGCTCAAGATCAGGTCGGCGGCTCCACCGTGGAGGAGATCGGCCGGGAAGTCTTGTTTGCAGCCGGCGAGATCACCGCCGCGCTCGCCTCGCATCGACATAGAATTTCAAGCCGATAATCTCATATTGCAAGAAAATGTGTTGACTTTCGGCGACCGTCTTCGCATTTTGCCGCGACGGAGCATGGTCGAGATCTCGACATCGCTCGGCTCGCGGATTTTTTAAACCCCTCGGGGGCACTGAACTTCCCTTAAGTTCGCGGTGCCGTAGCAGGGATAGACAGGAGGAGCATTCCATGAAGAAGATCGACGCTTTCAACCATATCTGGCCAAAGCCCTTTTTCGACAAGCTGATCGGCTATATCGGCACGATGACCGACGTCACCATGCGCAGCGGCGCGGTGCCGATGATGACCGATCTCGACCGTCGTTTCCAGGTGATGGACATGTTCGGCGGCGACTATCAGCAGGTCCTGTCGCTCGCTTCTCCGCCGCTTGAAAAGCTGGCCGGCCCCGAGCGCGCCTATGACCTCGGCCGGATCGGCAACGATTCCCAGAAGGAACTGTGCGACAAATATCCGGAACGCTTCCCGGCCTTCATCGCCACCGTGCCGATGGAAAACCAGGAATGGATGATGGCGGAAACCAAGCGGGTCGTCGAAGATCTCGGCGCCTGCGCGGTCCAGATCTTCACCAACTACAGCGGCAAGCCGCTCGACCTGCCGCAGTTCGAGCCCTTCTTCGAATATATGGCAAAGTCCGGCAAGCCGGTCTTCCTCCACCCGTCACGTGGTGCCAACTTCCCGGACTACCTGACCGAAGACCGTTCGGAATACGAGATCTTCTGGACCTTCGGCTGGCCGTATGAAACCTCGGCGGCAATGGCGCGCCTCGTCTTCTCGCGCATCTTCGACAAGTACAAGGGTCTCAAGGTCGTCACCCACCACGCCGGCGGCATGGTGCCCTTCTTCGAAGGCCGCGTCGGTGCCGGCTGGGACCAGATGGGCAAGCGCACATCCGACCGCGACCTCTCCACCGTGCTGAAGGCGCTGGAGCGCCCGCATCTCGAATATTTCAAGGAATTTTATGCGGACACGGCGAGCTTCGGTTCGACCAAGGCCATCGAGCACGCCATCGAATTTTTCGGTGAAGACCGGGTGCTTTTCGCGTCCGACGCGCCGTTCGATCCGGAAGGCGGCCCGATGTACATCCGCGAGACCATCAAGGTGCTCGACAACATGGACATCTCCGATGCCACCCGCCAGAAGATCTACGAGGGCAATGCCAAGAAGCTTCTCGGCCTGAAGTAAACGATCCGGTTTTCGGAATTATCGAACGCGCGGGTGGCAACACCCGCGCGTTTTTCATTTGGAAAGCCGGTCGATATAACGCCTGGCGGAGCGGGCAACGATCGCCTGACCGTCCTGGCGGACATTCTGGTGCGAAAAGGCGCCGTAGATCCGCTCGAAAGGCCAGGGCGCCAGCCGCTCGGCGACATCCGCCACCTCCGCGGCGCTGAGCGGCAGCATGTTGGGATAACTCCACATGAAGGAGACATGGTCGGTGCCCGGCGTGACCTGGACGATGTCGCCGGCGAGCAGCACGCCCTTGCCGTCCTCGCCCGTCCAATGCAGCACGGTGCCGCCGGCAAAATGCCCGCCGCCATGGACCAGCGTGACGGAAGAGGAGAGCACCAGCGCGTCCTCGTCCCAGAGCCGGACGTAATCAGATGGGCGGCAGATCCATTCCTTGTCGGCGGCATGCAGATAGATCGGTGCGTCGAAGGCCGCGGCCCAGTCCTGCATGGTCGTGTAATAATGCGGATGGGAGATCGCGATGGCGCTGAGGCCGCCCAGAGCCTGAACGATCTCCCTGGTCGCGTCGTCCAGCAGCGCGATGCAATCCCACAGGATATTTCCCGCCGGTGTACGCAGCAGCAGGGCGCGCTGGTTGATGGCGAAGGCTGGAGCAGTCTGGATCGCCATCAGATCCGGCTCGAGCTGAACCCAAGCATTTCGATGCGTCCGTGCAAGCTTTTCTGTCGTCGTCCAGGCCTGGCCGGAAGGCGGTATATATTGGCGCTCGTCTGTGCAGATAGGGCACGCTTCCGGCGCCTCTTCGGCCTCCGCGAAGGAGGTGCCACAGGCGCCGCAGAGAAAAATCGACATCGAAACCTCCCTCAGGATCTTGTGTGGGTCCTGTCATGAATTTGATAGGAAACGATATTCCGCAAGGAAAGGGAAGTCCTTGGCGTTACCTGAGGCAGTCCAATCGGATACGCTCGTATTCTCGGGATGGATTCACCTTTTCCAAAGGCAGGTGCGATAGGGTCTGGCCTTAAGCTATTTCACCCCAGAGGATCGGATGACGGCCCCGAAGACGCCACGGCTGCTGAACCTGGATATCCTGCGCCTCGTCTCGGCGCTGATGGTGCTGACGTTCCACTACGGTTTTCGCATGCGGATTTCCGGCGAGGGTGGCGGTATCGGCTTTCCGGAACTCGCACCCTTTGCCATGTGGTTCGATGTTGGGCTGCTGATCTTCTTTGCCATTTCCGGCTATGTCATCACCATGTCGGCGGAAGGCCGCACGGCCTATGATTTTGCCGCCGGTCGTTTTGCCAGGCTCTGGCCGACCTTCATCGTCTGCGCGACGATTACCGCCGTCGTGCTCACCGTCTGGCATGTGCCGACCGTCGATCCGCCAACGATCAAACAATGGTTGGCACATGTCGTCATCATCTCGCGCGGCCTCGGCCAACCGTTCCTTGATGGCGCCTACTGGACGATCGCCTACGAGATCATCTTCTACTTCTGGGTTTTCCTGCTCATTGCCACCGGCCTTTTCGAGCGCGGCTGGCGCGTTGTCGTACTGGCGTGGCTGGCGATTTCGATCGTCAACGAGGCCTTCATCGGCAGCGGCGCGATCCAGAAATTGCTGATCACCGAATATTCCGGCTATTTCGCATTCGGCCTGGCGCTCTACAAGGTGAGGCAGCACGCTTGCCTGTCTAGCCTTTGGGTGCTTGCAGCCGCCGTCTGCTGGGCAATCGCCACACCCTTCCTGACAGAACCGGATTTCATCGCAACATACGGCCTGAGCCGCAGCGCCGTCGGGCTCGCGCTCATCGGGCTGCTGGCGCTTGCAGCGGTCGCGGTCTGCGCCACGGCGCCGTCGCTGCGCATTTCTCCGGCATTGGCGATCGGGCTCGGTGGCCTCACCTATCCGCTTTACCTGCTGCACCAGAATATCGGTTACGCGGTGTTTGCCCGTTTCGGCACGGATCAGAACCGCTGGCTCGTTGCCCTGGTGCTGGTTGCCGCCCTGCTCTTCGTCGCCTGGGTGATCGCAACGACCATCGAACCGGCGGCGCGGCGGGCGATCATCCGCGCTGCTGGTCATCTTCGCGTCGGTCTTGGCCGCCTGAGACAGCGGACCGCCTGATCCCGGATTGACGATCCTATTTTACCCGGATAAATCTGCATCTCAATACAGAGGAAGCAGATGGCGGATTTTCATTGGACAGCTTTTTGGGGTGAAATCCGTATTGCGGGTGGATCCCCGGCCGAGGTCGTCACGGCGATCAAGGCCGGTGGCCATGAAAGCGCTCTGGTCTTCGACGATGCGACCGGAAAGCCGGTCGATCTCGATCTGCGTGGTACTCTCGAAGATTGTCTCAGTCGTCTTCCCACGAACAACGTGGAGCCTGTCGAGCCGGTGGAGCGGCGGCCCGGCCGGCCGAAGCTTGGCGTGGTGCCACGCGAGGTGACATTGCTGCCGCGGCATTGGGAATGGCTCGGTCAGCAGCCGGGCGGCGCCTCCGTGGTGCTGCGCAAACTCGTCGACGCAGCACGTGCCGCCGGTAGTGCGGGAGATGATAGGCGCCGGGCTCAGGAGTCCGCCGATCGCTTCATGCGGGCGCTCGGCGGCGATCAGCCGGGATACGAGGACGCGGCGCGGGCGCTTTATGCGGGGCAGGAGGATCGCTTCAGGGAGCTGACGGAGAGCTGGCCGAGGGATGTCCGGGACCATGCTCGATATCTCGCCCGAGGTGCATTCCGGACTGGCCCCGCGGAAGAAAAGTAAATCCTGCTATGTCGGGGTAGTCGGCGGGAAATGCCGCGGACTCAGGTCATGCCGAGCGGTTGGGTCCTTTTTGAACATGTTCTGTCCGCGATTGAACATGGACCTGCTGACAACCGCACCCTAAGTTGTTTCGAGCCGCCGGGGAGGGCGGTTTGGAGGAGCAATTTATGGATCGCATGAAGAATAAGGTTGTTCTCGTTTTCGGCGCCGGCTCGGTCGGCCCGGGTTTCGGGAACGGCAAGGCCGCCGCCGTCGCCTATGCCCGCGAGGGCGGCAGCGTCGTCTGCGTCGACGTCGATCTCGAGGCGGCGAGGAACACGGTCGACGTCATCCAATCCGAGGGCGGTTCAGGCCTGGCGCTCGCCGCCGACGTCACCAGATCCAGTGATATTTCTGCCGTTGTCGAAGCGACCATGGAGCGTTTTGGCCGCATCGACGTGCTGCACAACAATGTCGGCATCAACCTGCCGGGCGGTGCGGCGGAGGCAACCGAAGAGAGTTGGCGCAAGGTGATGGACGTCAACCTGACCAGCGCCTTCCTCACCTGCAAGGCCGTTCTGCCGATCATGGAGAAACAGGGCGGCGGGGCGATCATCAACATCTCGTCGCTCGCCTCCATCAGGTGGACCGGCTACCCCTACGTTTCATATTATGCATCGAAGGCCGCGCTCAATCACTTCACGCGGGCGATTGCGATCGAATATGCGGCCAAGGGCATCCGCGCCAACGCGATTCTGCCGGGGGTGATGGACACGCCGCATATCCAGAAACAGATCAGCGGCTATTATGGTTCTGCCGAGGAGATGAAGGCCAAAAGGGACGCGCTTTCGCCGATGAAACGGCAGGGGGATGGCTGGGATATCGCCTGGGCCGCGGTTTTCCTCGCATCCGACGAGGCGAAATACATCACCGGCGTGGAACTCCCGATTGACGGCGGGCTGCATGTGACGGTGTCCGGTAGCTTGAGCTGAGGCGATCCAAGGTACGGTGTAAGCCAGTCCATACTATGGATCGTCTTTCAAGTTTTATCATCTTCCGGCAAATTCAAGCTTGCCTAATTTAACTGTTTTCAGCAAACTCCGGCAACTTGAAGAGAACAAGATCCAGATAATGGACCACTGCGGATGGCTGGAGGAGCCGGACGTCGGGAGAAGAAGCGGTGACGCCGGAGAGGGGTGTCATCCGCCTGGATTTGCGGCTTGATCGCGATCGATCCGGAGCGTTTCTTTCGCCTGTCCCCTTCGCAGCATAGAGGAGGATGACGCGTGACGGCAGCCCAGAATACAATCGAGCCCATGGACGAGGCCTCGCTGCTCGCCGGCCTCGAAGGCGTGGCGCCGCAGCAGAGCGGCTCCGTCTGGATGCGGCCGGTGGAGGCGATTGCTGCCGCGCTTCTCGTCGGGATCATCGCGCTTCTGTTGGCCGGAGTTGTTTCCCGCTACGTTTTTTCGCTGCCGATCGTCTGGATCGACGAGGTGGCATCGATCTCTTTCCTCTGGCTTGCCATGCTCGGCTCGGCCATGGCCGTAGACCGCAGCGAACACCTGCGGCTGACGCTCTTCGTGGGCATGCTGCCCGAAAGGACGCGTGGACTGGCGAACACGCTGGCCTTGCTGCTGATGGCGCTTTTCCTTGGAGTGATGTTGCGCCCGGCTTATGAATACGCGATCGAGGAATCCTACATCACCTCGGCGGCGCTCAATATTCCGATGAGCTTTCGCGCTGCGGCCCTGCCGGTCGGTGTTGGGTTGATGTTGATCCTCGCGGTTATCAACGCGCTGAAGGGATCGACCTTAAGGCAGGTCGCGATATCGGTGGTGATCATCGCCGCGGCGACCATGTTCCTCTGGCTCGTTGGGCCGGGCCTCAAGCAGATCGGTAACTGGAACATCCCGATCTTCCTCGTCGGTTTCGTGGCGTTGTTTCTCGTGCTCGGCGTTCCGATCGCTTTCTGCTTCGGCCTTGGGACACTGGCATTCCTGACGTTCACGACATCAGTCCCGGTGTTCGTGATGATCGGCCGCATGGATGAGGGCATGTCGAGCATCATCCTGCTGTCGGTGCCGATCTTCGTGCTGCTCGGCTGCGTGCTCGATGCGACCGGCATGGGCAAGGCGATCGTCGAGGTGCTGGCCTCGCTGCTCGGCCACGTGCGGGCCGGGATGTCCTATGTGCTGCTCGGCTCGATGTTCCTGGTTTCCGGTATTTCGGGCTCCAAGGTCTCCGATATGGCGACCGTCGCGCCGGCGCTGTTTCCGGAAATGAAGCGCCGCGGCCACAGGCCGCCAGAGATGATCGCGCTTCTGGCAACCGGGGCGGCAATGGCGGAAACTGTGCCGCCGTCGATCGTGCTGATCGTGCTCGGCTCCGCCGCCGGCGTCTCGATCGCCGGGCTTTTCACGTCCGGCTTCGCGATTGCCATGGTCCTGCTTCTGGTCCTCGCGATCCTGGCGCGCTGGAAGGCGCGGCACGAATCCATGGCCGGGGTGCGCCGGGCACCGCTGACGGTGATCAAGAAAGCGCTGCTGGTCGCCGCGCCGGCACTGGTTTTGCCTTTCCTGATCCGCACCGCAGTCGGCGAAGGCATTGCCACCGCGACGGAAGTTTCGACGATCGCCGTCCTCTACGCGATGATCATCGGGGCGACGCTCTACGGCGGTATCAGCCTGAAGAAGCTCTATGAGATGCTGGTGGAGACGGCGGCACTTTCCGGCGCGATCCTGATGATCCTGGGTGCCGCTTCCGCCATGGCCTGGGCACTGACCCAGACGGGCTTCGCAGCCCAACTTGTGCAGGCGGTCCAAGGCCTGCCGGGTGGTTGGATGACCTTCATGGGTGTCACCATCCTGATATTCATGGTGCTCGGCTGCGTGCTGGAAGGCCTGCCGGCGATCGTGCTGATGGCGCCGATCATGTTTCCGGTCGCCCGCTCGCTCGGCATCAACGATATCCATTATTCCATGGTGGTGGTGACGGCGATGAATATCGGCCTGATGACGCCGCCGATTGGCATCGGTTTCTACATCGCCTGCAAGATCGGCAATGTTTCGCCGGACGAAGCGATGAAAGCCATCTGGCCCTATATCGGCGCGCTGATGATCGGCCTTCTGGTGATCGCAGCCGTGCCCTATTTCTCGACCGCCTTTCTCTAGAGGCTGTGAGGCAAAAAACTGGGAACTGAATTCGGAGGAGGATTTCATGAACGTCAATCGCAGAACGCTTCTTTTGGGCGCGGCCACGACCGGCATCGCTACGACCTTTTCGATCCGCACGCGGCCGGCCAATGCCGCCGAGTTCACCTATAAGTTCGCCAACAACCAGACGCTGACGCACCCGATGAACACTCGCGCCAAGGAGGCTGTCGCCAAGATCCTGGAGGAGAGCGGTGGTCGCATGGCGATCAATATCTTCCCGTCGAGCCAGCTCGGCGCCGATACGGACATGCTGAACCAGGTGCGTTCGGGCGGCGTCGAAATGTTCAGCCTTTCGCCGATCATCCTGTCGACCCTGGTGCCCAATGCCTCGCTCAACGGCGTCGGTTTCGCGTTCCCGAGCTACGACAAGGTCTGGCCAGCCATGGACGGCGAACTCGGCAAATATGTTCGCGGCGAGATCGAGAAGAAGGGGCTGCTGACGCTCGAAAAGATCTGGGACAACGGTTTCCGGCAGATCACCTCGTCCAAGGGGCCGATCGAAAAGCCGAAGGATCTCGAAGGCTTCAAGATCCGCGTGCCGGTCAGCCCGCTCTGGACCTCGATGTTCACCGCCTTCGGTTCGGCGCCCGCCAGCATCAACTTTGCCGAAACCTATACCGCATTGCAGACCGGCATCGTCGACGGACAGGAAAATCCACTCGCCATCCTGACGACGGCAAAGCTGTTCGAGGTGCAGAAATACGTCTCGATGACGAACCACATGTGGGATGGTTTCTGGATTCTCCTCAACCGCCGCTCCTGGCAGGCGCTGCCGGCAGATCTGCAGGGGATCGTCTCTAAGCACTTCAACGCCGCCGCCGAGCTGCAGCGCAAGGACGTCATGGGCCTCAACGCCACCGTCCAGGCCGAACTCGAAGGCAAGGGCATGAAGTTCAACAAGCCGGACGGCGCGCTTTTCCAGGAAAAGCTGCGCGCTGCCAATTTTTACAAGGACTGGAAGTCGAAATACGGCGACGAGGCCTGGGCGATCCTCGAAAAGGCTATCGGCAAGTCATTGAGCTGATCGGTGGCGGCCATGCATCTGATGGGAAACGGCATATGCAACAGGTGATCGAGATCCCCTCGGGTCTTCGGGAAGGTGCCGTTTCCGGCTCGCAGGCGGTGGAGCGGGCGCTGCAGCTTCTCTCTATCGTCGGCCGCGGCGCGGAAAAGGGTGTCGCGCTCGCCGATGTGGTCGCCGATAGCGGCCTCAACAAACCCACTGCCCGGCGGCTGCTGATGGCGCTGATGCGCTCCCGCCTCGTCGAGCAGGACGAACTTACCCGCCGATATTATCTCGGCGGGGAACTTTACGTCCTCGGCATGCTGGCCTCTCGCCGGCACGGCCTTCTGGAAATGGCGGGCGAAAGCCTGAAGCGGCTTTCCGGCAAATCGGCCGACACCAGCTTCGTCTCGATGCGGCGTGACGACTACGCCGTCTGTCTGCATCGCGAGGAGGGCACGCATCCGGTGCGCACCCACGCGCTGCTGACCGGCGACCAGAACCCGCTCGGTGTCGGCGCCGGATCACTTGCGATGCTGGCTGCATTGCCGGACGCGGAAGTCGAGGGGGTCCTCGGCCGTATTGAAGGCGTCATTGCCGCGCAATATCCGGGCTATTCGCCGGACATCATTCGCGAGGATGTCGGCCGCACACGCGAGCTTGGCTACGCGCTCAATCCAGGGCGAGTCATCGCCAATTCCTGGGGGATCGGCATGGCGATCCTGCTGCCCGACGGACGGCTTGCAGGAGCCTTGTCGATTGCCGCGATCGACAGTCGCATGGGTGAGGCGCGTCAGAAGGAGCTTGCCGGGCTGCTGGCACATGAGGTCGATCGGGTGCAGGGCAAGCTGAAATCGCTGTTCAGTTCGGAGAAACCGGCGCCTCGAAAGGCGCCGCAGGCGGCACGGCCGAGAACACCGGAACGGGTTTGAAACGAAGGAGAAGGTCATGGCAGGAGCGCAGATCGTCGGTTGGGCGCATTCGAAGTTCGGCAAGTCCGAAGCGGCCTCGACGCGGGAATTGATGGCCGAGGTGATCAATCCGGCCCTCGAACATGCCGGCATCACGGCCAGGGATGTCGACGGCATTTTCGTCGGCGTGTTCAACAACGGTTTTTCCAAGCAGGATTTCCAAGGCGCGCTGGTGGCGATGGCGGCCGACGGGTTCGACCATGTGCCGGCGGTGCGGATGGAGAATGCCTGCGCCACCGGTTCGGCGGCGCTTTATACAGCGCTCGACTTCATCGCTGCCGGCCGCGGCAAGATCGCGCTGGTCGTCGGTGCGGAAAAGATGACGGCACTGCCCACCAAGGAGACGGGCGACATCCTGCTGTCGGCCTCATACCGCGAGGAGGAGGCCGATGTCGAAGGCGGCTTCGCCGGCCTCTTCGGCCGCATCGCCAGCCATTATTTCCAGCGTTATGGCGACCGTTCGGAAGAGCTGGCGATGATCGCGGCCAAGAACCACGCGAACGGCATGAAGAACCCCTATGCGCATATGCAGAAGGATTTCGGCTTCGACTTCTGCAACACTGTGTCCGACAAGAATCCCTATGTGGCAGCGCCGCTGAGGCGCACCGACTGCTCGCTGGTTTCGGATGGTGCGGCCGCCCTGGTGATTGCGGCGCCCGAAGTCGCGGCTGGCATGAAGCGCGCCGTCGCCTTCAAGGCGCATAACCATGTCAACGATATCCTCGCCATGTCGCGGCGCGACCCGATCGCCTTCGACGGCGCACGCATGGCTTGGCAGAAATCCCTGGCCGAGGCGGGCGTTTCGCTCGACGATCTGAGCTTCGTCGAAACCCATGACTGCTTTACGATCGCCGAGCTCATCGAATACGAGGCGATGGGGCTTGCCAAGCCCGGCGAGGGTTACCGCGTCATCCGCGAAGGGATCACCCGCAAGGACGGCCGCCTGCCGGTCAATCCGTCCGGCGGCCTGAAATCCAAGGGCCATCCGATCGGCGCAACCGGCGTTTCCATGCATGTCATGGCGGCGATGCAGCTCTGCGGCGAGGCGGGCGACATGCAGCTGCCGAAGGCGACAATGGCCGGTGTGTTCAACATGGGCGGCGCCGCCGTTGCTAATTACGTGTCCATCCTGGAGCGGACGAAATGAATGCGACGACCTCGGTTGGCGTCGGCGGTCGGACTGAGCCGAAGGGCGGGCTCAACCCCCGCTCGACGCGGGTGATGAACCTTGCCCGCTTCGTGACGCAGGCGATGCGCCGCGAGCCGCAGGGTATCGCCCTGGTCTGGGCCGAGAAGACCTGGACCTGGGAAGAGTTCGAGACCCGCATCGACGCGATGGCTGCGGCGCTGCAGCAGCGTTTCGGGGTGAGCAAGGGCGATCGCATCCTCGTCCAGTCGCAGAACTGCAACCAGATGTTCGAGAGCATGTTCGCCTGTTTCCGGATCGGCGCCGTCTGGGTGCCGACCAATTTTCGGCAGACCCCGGAAGAGGTCTCCTATCTCGCCAAGGCGAGCGGCGCGACCGGCCTGATCTGCAATGCTTCGTTTCCGGATCACGCCCGGGTGGTGCGCGAAAGCAATCCCGAAATCGGTTTCGTTGCTGCGATCGGCGAAGCGGATTTCGGACCCTCCTACGACGCTCTCGTGGAGGAATTCCGGGGCAGAAAACCGGCCGAAGCGGGGGTCGAACGGGATGATCCCTGCTGGTTCTTCTTCACGTCGGGCACGACCGGGCGGCCGAAGGCGGCGGTGCTGACCCATGGCCAGATGGCTTTCGTGATCAACAACCATCTCTGCGACCTGATGCCCGGCGTCACCTCCGCCGACGCGGCGCTGGTCGTCGCCCCGCTTTCGCATGGCGCTGGCGTGCATCAACTCACTCAGGTGGCGCATGGGGTGAAAACCATCCTGTTGCCGACCGAAAAGTTCGATATCGATGCCGCCTGGGCACTGATCGAAAAGTGGCGCGTCTCGACCATGTTCACAGTGCCGACTATCCTGAAGCTGCTGGTCGAGCATCCGGCGGCCGAGACATACGACCACTCCTCGCTGCGCTACGTCATCTATGCGGGCGCGCCGATGTATCGCGAGGACCAGAAGCGGGCGCTGAAAAGCCTCGGGCCGGTGATCGTGCAATATTTCGGGCTCGGCGAGGTGACGGGAGCGATCACCGTCCTGCCGCCAGCCTTGCATACCGCCGAGGACGGCGAAGCCGCCAGGATCGGCACCTGCGGCATGGAGCGCACCGGCATGCAGGTGTCGATCCAGAACGATGCGGGCGAAGAGGTCGGGCCTTACGAGACCGGCGAGATCTGCTGCATCGGCCCGGCGGTCTTTGCCGGTTATTACGACAATCCCGAGGCCAACGAGAAGGCGTTCCGCAACGGCTGGTTCCGAACGGGCGATCTCGGCCATATGGATGAGGAGGGTTTCCTCTACATTACCGGCCGCGCCTCGGACATGTACATCTCCGGCGGTTCGAACGTCTACCCGCGCGAGATCGAGGAGAAGCTCCTCACCCATCCGGCAATCAGCGAGGTGGCCGTGCTCGGCGTGCCCGATCCGCTCTGGGGCGAAGTCGGCATCGCCGTCTGTGTCGCCAAGCCCGGTTCGGCGGTGACCGAGAAGGACCTGTTCGCCTTCATCGACGGCAGGATGTCCCGCTACAAGATGCCGAAACGCTTCATCTTCTGGGACGCGCTGCCGAAATCCGCCTATGGCAAGATCACCAAGAAGATGATCCGCGAAGAACTGCAGGCGCGCGGCGAGCTTGACGATAAGTCGGCTAACGATCTGCCGGGGCTGCGCCAACTCAAGCATCCGGGCCCTGTCGCACCGATCAGGCGCGAGGCGGTGCGAACCGCGCTGAAGCCGGTCGAGGGCGTGCTGCGGCCGGGAGAGGTTTTCATGGCCGAGGTGGCGCGCGTTTTCGCGGAGGCTGGCTGCAAGGGTGGTTTCGTCAATATCGAAGGTGGGGCCTGCGATCCGTTCCGTTATGTCCTGCCGGCCTTCTCTCCGGACGAGGATCATGCAGCCTGGTACAGCGCCACTTTCGCGCCAGAAGCGGGCGGCAAATTCCACTCGGCGACTGCGATGGTGGGTGAGCGGGACGGCACGCCGTTCCTGCATTGCCACGGCATCTGGGATACCAGCGAAGGGGCTCTGCGCATGGGGCATGTGTTGCCCTTCGACAGCATCGTCAGCGGTCCGATCACGGTCAAAGGTTATGGCAGCGCCACCGCGACCTTCTCCTCCATCCCCGATCCGGAGACGAATTTCACGCTGTTTTCCGCCAAGGGCGAGAGCGGCGGGGGCAACGGCATTCTGCTGCGGATCCGGCCGAACGAGGATGTCGGTTTGGCAATCGAGGAAGTCTGCCGCGAGCATGGCATCGAGAGCGCCCGCATCTACGGCATCGGCAGCATCAACGAGCCCGTGTTCGAGGATGGGCGCCGCGTGGTCTGCCTCGCGACCGAGATCGCCATCGAGAACGGCGTGCTCGAAATGACGCCGGATGGGCTTCAGGCCTCGATCGATGCCGCGGTCGTCGATACGGATGGCGTGATCTATCACGGCCGGCTGGCGCGGGGCGACAATCCCGTCGGCGTCACCTTCGAACTGGTCATCATCAACAATCGGGAGAGCTGAACATGCGCAGCGTCGTCGTCACGGGTGCGGGATCGGGTATCGGCCTTTCAACGACGGAGCTTCTGATCGAAGCCGGCTGGCACGTGCTGGCCGCCGACCGCGATGCTGCGGCGCTTGACCGGTTGGCGGAACGTCTCGGCAATCGGGCCGGTCTCCTCACCACCGTCCTCCTCGACATCACCGACGAAAAGGCGATCGCGGGTTTCGCGGAACGCTGCCAGGCTCTTCAAAACCCGCTGCAGGCACTGGTCAACAGCGCCGGTGTCGGTTCGAATGTTCGGTTCGCCGATACCACGACCGATCAGCTTCGGCGGATGTACGAGGTCAACGTCGTCGGCGCGTTTGCGCTGTCTCAGGCGCTGGCGCCGATCATGCGGGAAAACGGCGGCGGTTCGATCGTGCATATCGCCTCGGTCTCTGGCATCAAGGGCAATCTCGGCCGCTCTGCCTATGGCGCATCGAAGGGCGCGCTGGTGACGCTCACCAAGATCATGGCGGTCGAACTTGCCGACGACCTGATCCGCGTCAACGCCATTGCGCCGGGTCCGATCGAGACGCCGATGGTCAAGGAGAACCACACGGCAGTGACGCGTGAAGAGTGGAAGCGCACCGTGCCGATGCGCCGTTACGGTCGGCCGGAGGAGATTGCCACGGCAATCGCCTTTCTCGTCGACGAACGCCAATCCTCCTATGTGACCGGCCAGATTCTGGCCGTCGACGGCGGATTCACGGCTGCCGGGCTGATGGCCTGAACCGTTCCGGCACGACATTCGTCATATGACAATCTCTTCACGAAAATAGGTGGCTCGACTCATCGACGCTCGTTGACAAGTCACGGGATAGATTAGAAAACTGCCGACTTCCGACGGCAGCCACGGGGGGACTTTCAATGTCTAGGCGCGCGTTATTCGGCTTTCTCGCTCTCATCGTTTCCGCTTTCGCTCTCGTCTCGCCGCTGACTGCGGCCGACCGGCGGATCGAAAGCACTCCGAACAGCGATTATCTCGGTTTCGATCTTCGAACCGTGAAGAATGTCAGCCAGCCCCAGTGCGAGGCGGCCTGCATCGGCGACAATGCCTGCAAGGCTTTCACCTATAACGAGAAAGCCAAATGGTGCTTCCTCAAGTCGGATTACAGCCAGCTCAACCCGTTTCCGGGTGCCACCGCCGGCAAGATCGTCGTAACCGCCGTTGAACCCGATATCGGCGCCCCGCCAAAACTGTCCTTCCTCTCGGAAGAAGTTCTCCAGCAGGCGCGCGATCAGAAAGATGGGCTGACGCTTGGCGACAACCAGCAGGGTTACGGCGTCGAAAATTTGAAGACGATCGCCCAGGGCCAGGTTCTGGCCGGCAATATCGATACGGCCGTCTACAATTTCAAAGGCGCGCTCTCGGTCATCCCCGACGACGGTGCGCTGTGGATCGAGCTTGCCCGTGCTGCCAGCACCGCGAAGAACAACACCACGGTCGACGGCGAAGGCACGCTTGCCGCCGTCAACGGCTATCAGCTTTCACGCACGACGCAGACCCGCGCCGATGCGCTGGCGGTTCTCGGGGCCGCGCTTGCCAAGCAGCAGAATTATCGCGCCGCGCTCAATGCCTACAAGGCGAGCCTTGCGCTGGTGAATGCCCGCACCGTTCAGGCCGCCTATAACGACCTGCGTGAACGCCAGGGTTTCCGCGTGACCGGCAACACGGTCGATGCCGACAGCGCTAATCCGCGCGTCTGCGTTCAATTCTCCGAACCGCTGGTGAAGATCGGCGCCGATTACGCACCCTTCGTCGTGCTCAACGGTCAGGCGCCGAAGGCGATGGAGGCCAAGGACAGCCAGATCTGCGTCGAAGGCCTCACCCATGGTCAGCGCTACAAGCTGTCGCTGCGCCGTGGCCTGCCCTCTTCCGTCGACGAGCCGCTCGCGGCACAGGTCGATATCGATGTCTATGTCAAGGATCGTTCGGCGACCGTGCGGTTCACCGGCGACAGTTTCGTGCTGCCGTCGACCGCGCGCCGCGGCATTCCGATCGTTTCGGTCAATACCGAGAAGGCCAATCTGAAGCTCTACAGGGTAGGGGACCGCAGCATCGCCCCGCTGCTCGCCAACTCGCAGTTCCTGACCCAGATGGACGGCTATAACGCCACCCAGATCCAGGAGCAGAGCGGCGAACTGGTCTGGCAGGGCACGATCGATATCGCCCAGGATCTCAACAAGGACGTGGTGACCAGCTTCCCCGTCGACGAGGCTTTGCCGACCCGCAAACCCGGCGTCTACATGCTGACGGCGGCCGCCGCCAATGCGACGAGCCAGGAATACGATACCAAGGCGACACAATGGTTCGTGGTGTCGGATATCGGTCTCACCACCTATGCCGGCACGGACGGTCTCAACGTCTTTGCCCGCTCGCTCGGCAGCGCCAAACCGATGGTCGGCGTCGACCTGCAGCTTCTCGCCAAGAATAACGAAATCCTCGGCACGGCGAAGACCGATGCGGATGGCCGCGCGGTGTTTACCGCCGGCCTGATGCGCGGCACGGCGGCGATGGTGCCGGCGGTGCTGGCGGCCCAGAACAACGGCCAGGACTATGTCTTCCTCGACATGGCCCGCGCCGGCTTCGATCTGTCCGACCGCGGCGTCACCGGCCGTCCGGCGCCTGGCGCGATCGACATCCTGCCCTGGACCGAACGGGGCATCTACCGCCCCGGCGAAACCGTGCATGCCTCAGCGCTCGCCCGCAATATCGATGCGACGGCGATCGAGAACCTGCCGCTCACCTTCGTTTTCCTGCGGCCGGATGGCGTCGAGGATCGGCGCATGGTCAACAACGGTTCGCTCGGCGGTTACACGCTCGACCTGCCGCTGCTGGCCACCTCGATGCGCGGCACCTGGACGATGCAGATCTTCACCGATCCCAAGGGGTCGGCGATCGGCGAAAAGACCTTCCTCGTCGATGATTTCGTGCCGGATCGCATCGAATTCGACATGACCAGCGACGCCAAGGATATCGCGGTCGGGGAACCGGTGCCAGTCAGTATCGACGGCCGTTATCTCTATGGCGCACCAGCGGCCGGCCTCAATCTCGAAGGCGAGATCGCTCTGAAGACGACGCGCGAAAATCCGGCCTTCCCGGGATACCAGTTCGGCCTCGTCGATGAAGAGGCGAGCGAAGCGGTTCGCATTCCGCTGGAGGAGCTCGAACCGCTCGACGACGACGGCAAGGCGACCTTCGACGCGACCGTTTCCGAAGCGCCTTCGACGACGCAGCTCGTCAACGCCGATATCGTGGTGCGCATGCAGGAGGCAGGCGGGCGGGCGATCGAGCGTTCGATCACCCTGCCGGTCAAGGCGGAAGGTGCGCGGATCGGCATCAAGCCGGAATTTTCCGGCGATCTCGGCGAAAACTCTGTCGGCAATTTCACCGTGATCATGGTGGACGAGGCCGGCAAGAAGCAGGCGGTGCAGAACCTGCCCTGGAAACTGGTCAAGATCGACCGCGACTATCAATGGTATCGCGACGGCTCGTCCTGGCGGTATGAGCCGGTGACCCGCACCAGCCAGGCTGCCAACGGCACGGTGAATGTCACGGCGGACGGCGGCAAGGTTTCCGTTCCGGTCAAGTGGGGCCGCTACCGGCTCGAGGTCGAAACCGCCGATATCGGCGGACCCACCTCCAGCGTCGAATTCGATGCGGGCTGGTTCGTGACCGCGACCTCGACCGAAACCCCGGATGCGCTGGAAATCGCGCTCGATAAAAACAGCTACAAGGTCGGCGAGACGGCCAAGCTTAAGGTTTCGTCGCGTTACGCCGGCGAGCTGATGATCACGTCGGGTTCCGAGAGCCTGATAGCGGTCAAGACCGCGAGCATCGGCGCTAATGGCGGCGAGGTGGAAATCCCCGTCACTGCCGCCTGGGGTGCCGGTTCCTATGTCACCGCGACGCTTTATCGTCCCGGCCAGGCACAGGAAAGCCGCATGCCGATGCGCGCCATCGGCGTCACCTGGCTGAAGGTCGATCCGGAAAACCGCGATCTGCAGGTATCGATCACGGCGCCGGAAAAGACGCTACCGCGCCAGCCGCTGAATATCTCGCTGCAGGTCGCCGGAGCAGGCGCCAATCAGGACGCCTATGTCACCGTCGCTGCGGTTGATGTCGGCATCCTCAATCTGACGCGTTACCAGCCTCCGGCGCCGGACGACTGGTATTTCGGCCAGCGCCGCCTCGGCCTCGAAATCCGCGACCTCTATGGCCGCCTGATCGACGGCTCGCTCGGCGCGACCGGACGGTTGCGCACCGGCGGTGACGGCGGCAGTGCGGCGCTGCAGTCGAGCCCGCCGAAGGAAAAGCTGATCGCCTTCTTCTCCGGTCCGGTAAAGCTCGATGCGCAGGGCAAGGCGAATGTCTCCTTCGACATTCCGCAGTTCAACGGCACGGCGCGTGTCATGGCGGTTGCCTGGTCGAAGACCGGCGTCGGGCATGGCGTCAAGGACGTGGTGATCCGTGATCCAGTCGTGGTGACGGCCAGCCTGCCGCGCTTCCTGGCGCCTGGCGACCAGACCAATCTCAGGCTCGACATCGCCAATACCGATGCGCCGGCCGGCGATTACCAGCTCGCCATCACCACCAACAAGCCCGTCTCCGTCGATCAGAAGGGGACCGGAAAGATCACGCTCGCCGCCGGCGGCAAGTCGGATGTCACGCTGGCACTTCGCGGCGTCGAGCCGGGCGACGGGTCGATCTCGATCCGCCTTTCGAATGCGTCGGGCATGTCGCTGGACCAGGTGCTCGATATTCCGGTGCGGCCGGCTGCCATGCCGATCACCCAGCAGCGGCTTGTCGAGCTGAAGCCGGGTGCCAGCGTCACGGTCGATGCCAACCTGCTTGCCGACAGCATCCTGCCGGGTGCCTCGATCAGCGTGAATGTCAGCCGTTCCACCGCCTTCGACATCCCGGCGCTGCTGATGAGCCTCAGCCGTTATCCCTATGGCTGCGCCGAACAGACGACCAGCCGCGCCTTGCCGCTTCTCTACCTCAGCCAGATGGCGGTGCAGAATGGCCTTGCCGACGATACGGAAATCAAGAAGCGGGTCCAGGATGCGATCTATCGCGTGTTGTCCTACCAGTCCTCGGCCGGCAGTTTCGGCCTCTGGGGTCCGGGCGGCGGCGATCTGTGGCTCGATTCCTACGTGAGCGACTTCCTCAGCCGGGCCCGCGAACAGGGTTACGACGTCCCCGAACAGGCGCTCGTCCAGGCTCTCGACAGCCTGCAAAACTCGCTCGGCTTCACCAACAACATCAAGGATCAGGGCAACGAGATCGCCTATGCGCTCTATGTTCTCGCCCGCAACCGCAAGGCTGCGATCAGCGACCTGCGTTATTACGCCGACACGATGCTGAACGATTTCCCGACGCCGCTCGCCAAGGCCCATATTGCCGCGGCGCTGGCACTTTATGGCGATGCGCAGCGGTCAAAGAATATCTTTGCGGCCTCGCTGCAGATGTCGCAGGACGCGCGGATCCACCGGGTCAGCCTGTCGCGTTCGGACTACGGCTCGTCCTTGCGAGACGGTGCCGCGGTTCTGGCGCTCGCCGCCGAAAGCCGGCCGGTGCCGCCGATCGTCCCGGCACTCGCCACCATCGTCGCCAGGGAATGGGGGCAGAAGAAATATACCAGCACCCAGGAACAGACCTGGATGCTGCTCGCCGCCCGCGCGCTGCAGAACGGTGACGACGGTCTGCGCCTGCAGGTCAACGGCGCCGACCATCGCGGCACGCTGATGTCGCAGATGACCGGCGATGCGCTGATCGGTCATCCGCTGACCGTCAAGAACAACAGTGCCGATCCGCTGTCTGCCTCGATCACCACGGTCGCGGCGCCGGCACAGCCGCTGCCGGCCGGTGGTGACGGGTTCCAGATCACCCGGGCCTACTATTCGATGGACGGCGAGGAGGCCAATGTCAGCGAGGCGCAGCAGAACCAGCGTTATGTCGCGGTGATCAAGATCACCGAGAGCAACAACTGGCCGTCGCGCATCGTCGTCACCGACCTTCTGCCGGCCGGGTTCGAGATCGACAATCCGAGCATCGTCAACAGCGCCAGCCTTGCCAATTTCGATTGGATCGAGGAGGTGCAGGCAGCCCATACCGAGTTCCGCAACGACCGGTTCGTTGCGGCCTTCGACCGGAGCGCCGGCGACAACCGCGAGATCACGCTCGCCTATGTGGTCCGCGCCGTGACCCCCGGCGTCTACGATCATCCGGCGGCCCAGGTCGAGGACATGTATCGTCCGCAGTTCTCGGCCCGTACCGCAACCGGCAAGATGGAGGTGCTTGCCGCCCAGTAAGCGGCAGCTCGTTCCGATGAAGCTCAGGTGGAAACTTTCGATCGGTCTGGGTATCGGCCTCGGCGTAGCGGCGGGGCTGATCGTCGGCCTCGATGCGGCCGACAGGGCCTATCCGCCGCCGCTTGAAAAGGCGCGGGTGGTGTCCGCCGAAGTGCTCGACGCGGATGGCGAGCTGCTGCGCGCCTTCGCGACGCCGAAAGGCCGCTGGCGGCTTCGCACGAGCACCGAAAACGTCGACCCGCGTTTCCTGAAAATGCTGGTCGCCTATGAGGACCAGCGTTTCTACGAGCATGCCGGCGTTGATCCTTGGGCGCTCGGGCGAGCGATGCTGCAGCTCGTCACCAACGGTCATGTCGTCTCGGGGGCTTCGACGCTGTCGATGCAGGTGGCGCGGCTGATCGAGCCCCGCGAGAGCCGCTCCCTGACGGCAAAGCTCCGCCAGGTCGTGCGCGCGGTCCAGATCGAGCGGCGGCTGTCCAAGAAGGAAATCCTCGAACTCTACCTGACCCACGCGCCCTATGGCGGCAATCTCGAGGGTGTGCGGGCCGCAAGCCTTGCCTATTTCGGCAAGGAGCCGCGGCGGCTGACGGTGGCGGAAGCGGCGCTTCTGGTTGCCCTGCCGCAATCACCGGAGGGCCGGCGGCCGGACCGGCATTTCAAGATTGCTCAGGCGGCTCGCGAGCGGGTGCTGATGCGTT
>NZ_JALBGV010000051.1 GCF_023006505.1 Neorhizobium sp. SHOUNA12A | reverse complement strand
GGACCGCGCCGAGGCAGGCGCTGGCGCAGCCGGCGGCGGCGCGACGCTGCCGCTCTTCCCAAATCCCTCGTTTCCGCGTTTTCCAAACATACCGGTTTCCTGGTGTTATGCCTTCTTGCGCCCGAGCATGCCGAGCATCTTGCCAAGCCCACCCTTCTTCACCTTCTTCATGGCGACCCGACCCGTGACGATGTGGGCGATCTGCGAGAAGGTTTCGGCGGCTGGCGATTTTGCGTCGATTTCGGAAATCATGCGGCCGCTATTGGCGGCATTGCCGAACAGCTGCACGTCGAACGGCAGGATGGCGATCGGCTCGATCTCCAATGGTTCAATGAAATCGTTCGGAGCGATCTCCGGACGCTTCGGCATGCCGACCTGGTTGAGGATCAGATGCGGCGCACGGTCGTTCGGCCGAAGCTTCTTCAAGGCATCGATCATGTTCTTGGTGTTGCGCAGGTTGGCGAGATCCGGCACCGCGCAGATCACCACCTCGTCGACCTCCGACAGAACCGCCCGCGTCCATTCCGTCCAGCCATGCGGAACATCGAGAACGGCCATCGGTGCGCTGCGCTGCAGGAGCTCGATGATCGGCGTGAACGCGTTGCGATCGAAATCATAGGCGCGATCGAGCAGCGAGGGAGCCGCCAGCAGCGAGAGATGCTCGGAACACTTGGTCAGAAGGCGATCGAGGAAGACCTCGTCCAGGCGTTCCGGCGCAAAGACCGCTTCAGCGATGCCCTGGGCCGGATCCTGGTCGAAATCGATATTGGCCGTGCCGAAGGGAAGATCGAGATCGGCGAGGATGGTCTCGGTCGAGAACAGATTCGAGATACCGAAGGCGCAGTTGTGCGCAATGGTCGAGGCACCGACGCCGCCCTTGGCACCAATGAAGGCGATCGACTTGCCGAGCGGCTCGGCTTCGGGATCCACGAAAATCGCCGAGATCGAAGCCAGCATGTCGGGCATTTGCACCGGGCCGACGAGATATTCAGAAATGCCGTTGCGGATCAGCTCGCGATAGAGCGAAATATCGTTGTAACGGCCAACGACGATGACCCTGGTCGAGGGGTCGCACACTTCCGCAAGCGGCGTGAGCTCATGCAGCAGGTTCTTCGGCTCGGCGTCGGTTTCCAGAATGATGAGGTTCGGGGTCGGCGTGGACGAAAACATGTTGGCGGCGGCACTGGTGCCGCCGATGGTCACGCGCAGGTTGACCTTGGCCATGCGGCGATCACGGGCCATGCGGTCCATCGTACGCTGCATCGCTTCGCTTTCGCAGAAGGAATGAATGGAGATGCGCGGCAACGGGCGCAGCGCGTCGAAATCGCCGGGACGATCGGCGTCCTCGACAGACCCTTCACCCTGGCCGGGAGTGCGGATTTCGTAGTTGATCGCGCTCATTGTTTTCTCCGGTTCCCTGGCTTACGGCGTCGTGGTGCCACTGGATTCCCCGCGATAATCGCTGATGACCTTGGCGCGCTGCGCCGCGTCGATCGGCGTGATAGCGCGCGGGGCGATGAGGTCCGTGGGGTTGGCGACCTGAGCTGCAAGATTGTTCTGGCTGGCGCAGCCGAAATTGTACCAGTTCTTATTGCCGAACGTGTTGTCCGACAGATCCGCCGGCCATTCACCGCACTGGCCGGTCATCGCCTTGGTCGTCACGTAGGAAAGCCGGATCGGCGCGGCATCGCCGTTCGGCGAGGCTGCATAGCTGCTCATCAGGATCCGCTGCGGCTTGATGCCGGAACGCGTCAGTTCACGGCGGATATCGCCCGCCAGATGTTGCGCGGCACCGGAATTATACGAGCCGTACGGCACCTGGATCTGCATTACGCCGGCTGGCGACGCCATGAAGTTCTGCGCAAATCCCTTGACCGTATCGCGCATCCCGGTGGTCAGGCGGACATCGCCCGAGGCGATCGGAATATCAAGCGCCGACTGACCTTCCGCCAGGACGATCGGATGGCGGGTGCGATAGTCGTCGGGGATGGCGCCGGTGGTGAGCTGGCTGTTGCCGCAGGCCGACAGGAGCATGCCGGATGCCGCGAGCGCGAAGGCTGCGGCAATCTGGCGGCGACGGGACCTGGTTGTAACCTTGGTCATGGCATCCTGTCCTTCGGCGGAGATTTTCTGCGTTTCAATGTCCATGACCGCTCACTTGTAGATAAAGCCGACGGCGCCGTGATATTGGCCCGTCGCGACGGGCTCCTTGCGGCCGTAGATCTTGTTGACGCGGTTCAGGAAGAAGGTCGCCGCATCGTTTTCCGGATTGAAGTTGTCGTCCGGCCGAGCGATCTCGCTGCGCGCAACGGGACGGACCAGATAAGGCGTCGCGATGATCACGAGTTCGGTTTCGTTGCGGACGAAATCCTTGCTGCGGAAGAGCGTGCCGAACACCGGCACCTTGGAAATGCCCGGCAGGCCGGACATCGCCTGTCGGACGTTGTCCTGCACCAGGCCAGCGATCACGATGGAGCCCCCGGAGGGCAATTCGACCGTGGTCGAAGCCTCGCGCTTGCGGATCGACATGTAGGTATTGCCGGGGATCCGCAGCGAAGCACCGTTACCGGTCGCGGCAGAACCTTCATAGGTCGGCTCCGACACGTTGGTTTCGATCACCAGGCTGATGCGTCCCGGCGACAGAACGACGGGCTTGAAGTTCAGTTCGATGCCATAATCGACCGTGTTGACCGTCTGCGTGACGGTCCCCTTCTGGCCGTCGACCTCCTGCTGGGCAGGCAGGCGGAATTCGCCGCCGACGTAGAATTTTGCCTGCTGGCCCGAAATGGCGGTCAGGCTGGGTTCGGCAAGCGTGCGCATAACGCCCGCCTGTTCCATGGCGTTCATGTAAGTCGAAAGAGCGACATTGCCGATGTTGCCGGACAGGACGCCTTGAGCAGCCAAGCCGACGGCATTTCCCAGATTGGCGGGATTGGCAAAGGAAATCGAACCCTTGGGACCGGCCACCGAGCCATTGAAACCAAGCTGCTTCAACACCTGCCGGCTGACTTCCGCAACCGTCACCTTCAGCGTGACTTGGTCTTCACCCTCGATCGTCAGGAGGTTGACGATCTGAGATTTCTGTCGGTTTTCCGCGAAGATGTCCGCGTCGCCGTTATTGCCCTGAGCCGTGATATTCCGGGTGGTCGCCTCACCGCCCTTGAGGAAGGCGGTGGTGAGCTTTTCCGCCTGCGCCGAGTCCTGGGGGGTGCGCACACTTCCCGACAGCACGATGTTGTCCGAGATGATCTCGACCTTGATGTTCGATTCCGGCAGGAACCGGCGAAGGTTCTGCTCAAGACCGGAAATGTCGCGTTCGATTGCCACGTCCAGGCTGACGATTTCCTCGCCGTTGGGCCCGAAGACGAAGATATTGGTCTGGCCAACGGTCTTGCCGAACAGATAGATGCGGCGGGAGGTGCGCGTCACCGCGTCTGCCATGCTCGGGTCGGCGACCAGAATATCGTGGGCGTCGGAAGGCAGGTCGACGACCAGGGCCTTGTTGAGGCCGAGCTGCAGCCGTTTACGTATGCCAGGGCCACCTTCGGTGATGCGGACGACGCTGTTTTCGGCCGCCAGGGCTTGCGCAGGTTCAAGGCTGATCGGGGCGATATTCAGCGAAATGCCGGAAAAGGCGAGGCAAAAAGCCAAGCCTGCCGCTGCCGAGCTACGAATCTTGTGTTTCAGACTGTTCACTTGAGCGCTCCGTTCATTTCGCCTGCACCGCCGTCGCCGTGCTCTTGACGATCGCGCCCGATTTGATGACCTGGATATCCGCCTTGCCATCGCCCCCATGCAGCAAATAGCCCGGGGCGACCGTGTCGGCCTCCTGCGAGTCCGCGACCGAGCGCAGCGCGAGCGTCAGCCGCTGGGCCATCTGCTGGGCGACGGCGATGACCTTTGCCTGATCCGGCGTCAGTTCCAGCGTCGCCGTCGTGCCGACCACCGATTTCTTGCCGTCTTCACTTTCCTGGACCTGCTGGTCGATCGCGAGGACGCGGACGTTGCTCAGGATGGTTTCGGTAATGTAGTTGCCGCTGTCCTTGTTCTCGCGCACCATGATGATGTCGACGCGATCATTCGGCAGCACGAAGCCGCCGGCGCCTGTCGCCACCGAAATCTCGGTTGCGACGGCCCGTTTTCCTGACGGAAGCAACGAGGACATGATGCGGCTGGATGAATCGGCAATCTTCTCGGCGCGCATCGGCTCGCCCTTGAACATCGGCATGCGGACCACGACGCCCTGAAGCTCGGTCATCGCGTTCGGCCGTGTGGAATCGGTGATGAAGCCGTCGACGACGCCGCTCGAGGGCCAGGACGCCCACTGCATCGACTTATCGTTCAGCCGGCTGCCGATGGGCAGGTTCTCAGCCGAGACGAGCACCTTGACCGTCGGCTCCTTCTGGATGACGGTTTCCACCAGTTCGGGTGCCTTGGTGCCGGAAAGGCGCATGGCGAGCATGCCGGCGAGACCCGCCGCCACCACGGCAACCGCGAGAATAATGATACGGGTGGGCTTCATGGCCATTCCTTGAGGGAACACTAATTCCCCCGGAGAATGGTCTCCAATGGTGTAATTATAGTTAATGAGACGCTTACAATTCTGGTTAACGCGATCTTTCCATCGCGGAAACCTTTATTGAAACGCCTTCACGGCCAGGAGATGGATCGGGGCAAGCTCGAGGGTCAGGAAGCCAGCGATCGCGATGGCGATACCGTAAGGAATCTTCTTGGCGTTGACGAGGGATGAGGGGAGCGGGATGCCCATGGCCATGACCGACTCCGCCTGCGAGCGCAGGAGCAAGAAAGCAAGCGTCACCGCGCCGCCGACATAACCGACGGTGACGAGGAAAACGAGAAGCGAATGATTGAAGCCGAACCAGACGGCGGTCGCGGTCAGGAGCTTCGCATCGCCGCCGCCCATGACATTGAAGGCAAACAGCGCGAAACACGCGCCGAACACGGCAAGGCCGGCGACCAGATTCATGCCGATCTCCGGCCATGCGAGACCCGAAAACGGCGCCAGTATGAGAAAGCACGCAAGAAGCCCAACCGATACACGGTTGGGGATCGTCATCGTAAACAGGTCGCTGATCGCAGATATCGCTAGGCCAAGAGGAAGGATGGCGAGAATCGCTACTGCGGCTATCACGTTTACCATGTATCCACCTCAGTTTTTACAGGCATTCGGCCATTGGCCGCTCGAGCGTCAAAACACGTAAAGCCGCCCAACGAGGCGGCTCGACGAGACACATGCAGATAACCCGAAGCGGGCCTATTACGGATGTGCAGTACTTGCAGTCGTCATCTTAGTAGAGATGCTATTGAACGTGGTGCTCAGCGAATTGCCGAGGGTCGTTGCACCAGCGATCAGAGCAACGGAGATGAGAGCTGCGATGAGACCATACTCGATGGCGGTCGCACCAGACTCATCTTTCATAAAACGGGCGAAAATCTTGGTCATGGAACTCTCCTACTCCACATTTGTTGTTCAGCACGTCCCGACAACTGTTTCCGTTGTTCGGATGACTGCAATCTACAGAGGGACGATTGCCATCGGCTTAAGGAACATCGTTACCGACCCGTTAATGGAGGATTGCCGGTGGCGTGGTAAACGAAGGGGAAAGAAAAAAGATCGCATTCGACCATGTGTTCACTACCGCTCATAATTGACTAATGTACATTTTTTTACAGAGCTTTAATTTACATGCGGGAAGGCTGATACTTGCTCCATGGGCTGCGATCCCGGCCATTCGGCAATGGTTAAGATGAGATCAAACCCGGCCGCCTGTGCCGCTTAACCTTTCATACACCAATCACATCCATTCTTGGCCGATAACAACCGCACCCTAAAGGCTGCCCCCAATGCTGTTCCGTAGCGTCATGGTCCGACTCCTCGCCATTTGCGGTGGCGTGTTCGCTGGCGCAGGACATGTTACTGCGCAGGATCAGGGGGATCTTCTGCGCGTATTCATGAATCATGCGCGCGTGCTGAAACTCGACCGTCCGGTCAGCAAGGTCATCGTTGGCAATTCCAACGTCGCCGATGCCACCGTCGCGGACTCCACTACGATCGTTCTCACCGGCCGCAGTTTCGGCACGACCAATCTGGTGCTGCTCGATGCCCAGGGCAATGCGATTGCCGATGAACGCATCCTCGTTTCCATCGACGAAGGCAACACGGTGCGCGTCTTCCGGCAAACGGAACGTTCCATCCTCTCCTGCACACCCAATTGCGAGCAGCACGCCGAGTTCAAGAACACCGCTTCGCCCTGATCGGGGACAGGTGGTTAAACTGCAGACGATTGCGGCAACGGAATCTCAATAATCGAACCCTAGGATCGGCGTGCTCAAACCGGGCTGTCGGGCGGGAACCATGTGCCAGGATCATGACGATACCAAAAGCGATGCGCCCGTACCTGTAAAGGGTAGGCGCGGTGCATGGCGGCGGATCATCCGCTCGAAAGACGGAGCAGCGGCGATCGAATTCGCGCTGCTGGCAATTCCCTATTTCCTGATCGTTTTTGCGATTGTCGAAACCTTCATAGCCTATACCGGAGAACAGCTTGTCGCCAATGCCGTCGACACGATGGCGCGCAAGCTCAGGACCGGCAACATCACCTACCAGCTCGGCCGCACTACCTACAAAAACGAAACGGATTTCCGGCGCGCTTTCTGCGCCGAAATATCGATCATGATCACCTGCAGCGACGCAGAAATTACGACGCCGGACAAACTTCTGCTCGACGTCCGTTCGTTCGCGAGCTTCGCATTGATTCCGACGACGATCCCGCGTACCGGCGGCGCTTTCGGGGATCTCGATACGTCTTCCTTCGCCTATGCGCCGGGGCCCGCCAAAAGCATCAACATGCTGCGCGCCTATTACCGCTGGGACGTCATCACCGATCTGATCCGGCCTTACATCACCAATGTCCGGCCCGCGGACGGCGGACGGCCGAACTATTTCCTGATCGTCGAGACATCCGCCTTCCGAGCCGAGGACTATCCGTGATGGAAGAGCAAAAACCCCAGCCGCAGTTGCGATATCCGGGCCTGTTGACCCGCATCAGGCAGTTCTTAACCGACAGGCGTGGCGTCGGCGCAGTCGAGTTTGCGCTGATCGCACCGCTGCTTCTCAGCCTCTATATCACGTCCTTCGAGATCACCATCGGCCTCAGCGTCTCCAAGCGGGTGACGCGCAGCGCCAGCACCATCGCCGATCTCGTGACCCGGGAAACGAGTGTCGACAAGACGATGCTCACGACGATGAAAGATGTCACCGCCAGTCTTTTCGCCCCCTATACGCCCAACACGCTCAGCATCAAGATCACGGGGGTGACGCTCGATGCCAATGGCAGTCCAACCGTTGCCTGGTCGTGGAACCAGGATAACGGCAGGCCCTATGTGGTCGGTTCTGCGGTCCCGGTGCCGCCCGACATGCATATAGCCAATTCCTTCCTCGTCCGGGCGGAAGTTTCGGTCCACCACGAACTGTTGATGTTCATGCCCGGCCTTTTGCCAAGCGAGGTTCAGAACATCACCATCGCGCGGGAGTATTTCTACCGCCAGCGCCTCGGGAACAACGTCGCCTGCACCAATTGCTGACGCGCATCGGACGTCATGCCCTTTGCTAATACATCCGCACGGCTATATGAATCCCGATTCGAGCCGGCAGCCAGACCGTCGGCCGGGCGATATTCAAACTTCCGGGTGACCGATGGCGCGTGCGTTCCTGTTCGTTCTTGATTCCTTCGGCGTGGGCGGTGCCCCCGATGCAGACGAGTATGGCGATCTCGGCTCCAATACGCTCGGGCATATCGCGCAGTTCTGCGCCGCAGGCGTCGGCGACCGCGCGGGTCTGAGGGAAGGCCCGCTGCATCTGCCGAACATGTCATCGCTCGGTCTTCTGGAAATCGCAAAGCTCGCCGGCGGCGACTATCCCGTCGGCATGCCGATGCCGGAGCGGATCTTCGGCCTGTACGGCGCAGCCAACGAAATTTCCCGTGGCAAGGATACGCCATCCGGCCATTGGGAAATCGCCGGCACGCCGGTTATGTTCGATTGGGGTTATTTCCCGACCGAAGGCGAGGCCTTCTCTCCCGAACTGGTGGACGCCATCTGCCGTGAAGGCGGCATTTCGGGCATTCTCGGCAATTGCCACGCATCCGGCACCGAAATCATCGCCCGGCTTGGGGAAGAGCATATCCACACCGGAAGGCCGATCTGCTACACATCAACCGACTCCGTCTTCCAGATTGCCGCCCACGAAACCCATTTCGGCCTCGACCGACTGCTCAAGCTCTGCGAAACCGTACGGGTGCTGGTCGATCCGATGAATATCGGCCGGGTGATCGCCCGGCCTTTTGTCGGCGAAACGGCGGCCACGTTCCAGCGAACCGGCAATCGCCGCGACTTCTCCGTGCCGCCGCCCGAGCCGACATTGCTCGACCGGCTGATCCGGGGCGGCCGGTCGGTACATGCCATCGGCAAGATCGGCGACATCTTTGCGCACCAGGGCGTGTCGCGCGTCATCAAGGCGGACGGCAATGCGGCGCTGATGGAAGCGACGCTTGCTGCGATGGACGAGGCGACCGTCGGTGATCTGGTCTTCACCAATTTCGTCGATTTCGACATGCTCTACGGCCATCGCCGTGACGTGCCGGGTTATGCCGCGGCGCTCGAAGCCTTCGACCGCGCGCTGCCGGATGTCCACCGGCGGCTGAAACCGGGGGATCTCGTCATCCTCACCGCAGACCACGGCTGCGATCCGACCTGGCGCGGCACCGACCATACCCGCGAGCGGGTGCCGGTCATGGCGTTCGGGCCGGGTATCCGCTCTCGCTCGATCGGGATCAGATCAACCTACGCGGATATTGCCGAAACAATCGCTGCCCATCTATCGATCCCGCCTGGGCCCAACGGATGGAGCTTCCTTTGACCAGACACCTCCTCAAGGCCGAGATCCACTGCCATATCGAGGGCGCCACGCCCCCGGCACTGGCTGCAGCCCAGGCCAGGAAATACGGCGTCGATGCCAGCAAGGTGCTGCGCGACGGCGCTTATGTCTGGTCGGATTTCTCAGAATTCCTCGTCTGCTACGATGCTGTCGCCGCGCTCTTCAAAACCGCCGACGACTATGCGCTGCTGACCGAGACCTATCTTCTGGAACTTGCCGCCGCCAGCACGATCTACAGCGAGATCATCGTCTCGCCCGATCATGGAGACCGGATCGGGCTCGGAGCGGATGCCTATCTCGCCGGCATCTGCGACGGCATCCACGCAGCCCGCGAAAAGACCGGCATCGAGGCGCGGATCATCGTCACGGGCGAGCGGCATTTCGGCCCGGACCGGGTGATCTCGGCCGCGGAATATGCGGCACGCGCGAAAAACCCGCTGGTGACCGGTTTCAACATGGCCGGCGAGGAACGCATGGGCCGCGTCGCCGACTATGCTCGTGCCTTCGATATCGCCCGCGATGCCGGATTGGGTCTGACCATCCATGCCGGTGAGGTCTGCGGTGCCTTCAGCGTCGCCGATGCGCTCGATCTGGTAAAGCCCTCGCGGATTGGCCATGGCGTGCGCGCAATCGAGGATCCGGCGCTGGTGGAACGGCTTGTCGAGCTTGGCACCGTGCTCGAAGTCTGCCCCGGCTCGAACATCGCGCTGAAGGTGTTTCCGGATTTCGACAGCCACCCGCTGAAGCGCCTCAAGGCCGCGGGGGTGCGGGTCTGCATCAATTCCGACGACCCGCCGTTCTTCCACACCTCGCTCGCCCGCGAATACGAGATCGCGTCGGCGGTGATGGGGATGTCGGACGGCGAGATCGATGAGATGACGCGCACGGCGATCGAGGCTGCCTTCGTGGACGACGCGACAAGGGCAAAACTGATCGCCCGGTTCGACGCCCAGAGCGGGTCAGAGGCTGGGGATGAGGCGGCCATACGCGCCTGATGGGTTGCGGAACCGGCCTTTTTCCTGAAAGAAGAGACAGGCAAACAAGAAGGGGAAGCTCATGGACGGCGTCACTGTCATCGATCATCCGCTGGTGCAGCACAAGCTGACGATCATGCGCAAGAAGGAAACCTCGACGGCGGGCTTCCGACGGCTGCTCCGGGAAATCTCGATGCTGCTCTGCTACGAGGTGACCCGCGACCTCGAACTGACCATGGAAACGATCGAGACCCCGCTCGTCGAAATGCAGGCGCCGATCGTCGAAGGCAAGAAGCTGGTTTTTGCCTCGATCCTGCGCGCCGGCAACGGGCTTCTCGAAGGCATGCTCGAACTTGTGCCTTCGGCCCGCGTCGCGCATATCGGCGTCTACCGCGACCACGAGACGCTGCAGCCGGTCGAATATTACTTCAAGGCGCCGGAAGACATTGCCGAGCGGCTGATCATCGTCGTCGATCCGATGCTGGCGACCGGCAATTCCTCGATCGCTGCCGTGGACAAGCTCAAGGAACGCGGCGCCCACAATATCCGCTTCCTTTGCCTGCTTGCAGCCCCCGAGGGCATCGCCAACTTCCGCGCGGCGCATCCGGATGTGAAGATCTACACGGCCTCGATCGACAGCCACCTCAATGAGAAGGGCTATATCGTGCCCGGCCTCGGTGACGCCGGCGACCGGATGTACGGCACCAAGTAAGTAATTTAGAATTCGCTTACCAAGCTTTTAAATGAACGGCCTGCGGGGATTTCGCGGGCCGTTTTCTTATGAATTGTCGGTTATGCAGGAAGCGGATATCCGGTTCATGCCGAGAGGATTGTTCATGCTCCTGCGCACCGTCATTTTTGCAGCCGTTACGGCGCTGCTGGCGACACAGATCCCAGCGCTGATCCAGCGTGCAGATCATGCGCCGGAGGCAATGGCTGCGGCCGAAGCGCCGGCAAAGGCCACGCCTGTTTCGGTGACACCCGGCAGCGTGACCCTGGAAGCCGATGGCCGAGGTCACTTCAACGGCACGTTCCGGATGAACGGCAAATCCGTCGACGGCCTCGTCGATACCGGTGCGTCGCTGGTGGCGATCAACGAAAGCACGGCGCGCAAGCTGGGCTACAGCGCCAACGGCCTGGATTTCCGCTACACGGTCAACACCGCCAATGGCGGAACCGAGGCGGCGCATGTGGTCCTCGACCGCATCGAGATCGGCGGCGTGCGCGTCAAGGACGTCGATACCTTCGTGCTGCGCGACAAGGCGCTTGCCGGCACGCTGATCGGCATGAGCTTCCTGAAGAAACTGAAATCCTTCCAGGTGGAAGGCGGCAACTTGAAGCTGATCCAGTGATCAGCCGATACGTTTCAAGATGACCGACGCGGCTGCGACCGGGGCGTCTGAGATCGTATAGAAGCGCGCAATATCCTCAGCGATCCGCTCGGCATCCTCTTTTGTCCTGGCATGCACCATGGCGATCGGCTCGCCTTCCGAGACTTGGCGACCGAGCGGCAGAAGCTCGTTGATGCCGACGCGATGATCGATCGGATCCGCAGCCCGCTTGCGGCCTCCACCGAGTTCGACGACGGCCAGGCCGATGGCCCGGGTCTCGCAGGCTGCGAGATACCCATCGCGCGGCGCCGGCACGCGCAGCCGCACCGGCGCACGTTCAAGATAGGAATCCGGACGCTCGCAGAAATCCGCGGGACCGCCGAGTGCATGGACCATGCGGGCAAACCGCTCCATCGCTTCGCCGGAGCTCAGACCCAGCCGCGCTCTCTCCTCGGCCTCGGCCAGATTGCTGGCCACGCCGGCCTGGACCAGCATTTCCGCGGCCTCAGCCAAAACGACGGCCTCGAGCCGGGTACCGGCCTTCAGGCCCGCCAAGAAATCGAGACAGTTGACGATTTCGAGCGCATTGCCCGCCGCGTCTGCCAGCGGCTGGTTCATATCGGTCAGAAGTGCTGCGGTCTTGACGCCCGCCCCATTCGCCACTTCGACCAGAGAGCGGGCCAACGCTTCTGCTTGCTGCGGGCTTTCCATGAAGGCGCCGTTGCCGACCTTGACGTCGAGCACAAGGCTGCCGAGACCGGCCGCGAGTTTCTTGGAGAGGATGGAGGCTGTAATCAGCGGCACGGATTCGACGGTCGCTGTCACGTCGCGGATGCCGTAGAGCCGGCGGTCGGCGGGGGCGAGATCGCTCGTCTGTCCGATAATGGCACAGCCCACTTCGCCTACGACCTTGCGGAACAGAACCTCGTCCGGCATGACGCTGTAACCCGGGATTGACTGCAGCTTGTCGAGCGTGCCGCCGGTGTGACCAAGGCCACGGCCGGAAATCATCGGGACTGCAAGGCCGCAGGCCGCCACGATCGGCGCGAGCATCAGCGAGACATTGTCGCCGACGCCGCCGGTCGAGTGCTTGTCCGCCACCGGCCGGTCAAGAGCGTCCCAGTTCAGGACAGTCCCGGAATCACGCATGGCAAGCGTCAACGCCACCGTCTCATTGCGGGACATGCCCCGAAAGAAGACAGCCATGGCAAAGGCAGCTGCCTGGCCTTCGGAGATTTCCTCTTTTGTCAGGGCAGCAATGAAGGCTGCGATCTCATCGCCGGTGAGAACCTTTCCGTCGCGTTTGCGACGGATGATTTCCTGCGGGATCATCGTGTCAGTAGCCGCTCGACGCGCGGACGGTGGTGCTGCCGCTCAACACGCCGAGAATATCATCGAGCAAGCTCGATGCGCCGAAACGGAAGGTGGAGGGCATGATCCAGTTGGGGGCCATGATCGTTTCGGCAAGCCGGAAGTAGAGATCGGCGTCCGCAACCGTCGAGATCCCGCCGGCAGGCTTGAAGCCGACGCGCTTCTTCGAATCCCGGATCGCCTGCAGCATGATGTCGGCTGCTTCGAGCGTCGCGTTGACGGCGACCTTGCCAGTCGACGTCTTGATGAAATCGGCGCCGGCAGCGATCGCCAGGTCGGAAGCGCGGCGGATCAGAGCGCTATCCTTCAGCTCGCCCGTCTCGAGGATCACCTTCAGGCAGGCATTCGGGCAGGCGGCGCGGACGGCCTCGACCATTTCGGTCACCGCCGCCTCATCGCCGGCGAGCAGCTTGCGATAGGGAATGACCATATCGATCTCGTCGGCGCCGTCTTCGATCGCTTTGCGCGTCTCCCAGACGACGGTCGCGACATCCAGCTCGCCGGAAGGGAAATTCACGACCGTAGCGATGCGGACCGGATGTTCGGACCCCAAGATCTGGCGCGCATGGGCGACGAAACGCGGCCAGATGCAGATCGCAGCCGTGTTGCCATAAGGCGTCTGGGCACGCTGGCACAGTTTCTCGATCGCGGCGTAATCGCAATCGTCGCGCAGGTTCGTCAGATCGAGAAGCGAGAGCGCAAAGGCTGCCGCCTCACGCGGGCTCAGGAGTTCCATGTCGAGTGCCTCCCCGGCTTGCTTACTGCGCCGCGCGCCTATCGGTCCGATACTGACGCAGTAAATTCAAAGGCGACGCAGGTCCGGTCAAAATCTGCTCGATTTCTGGGTCATGCGGCTCGCCCATATTTATCGTTCAAACGATTAGATGCAAGCCACACCAGAGGGGCACGCGCCCACACGGGACTTATCCGCTTGAAATACATCGTGTAATCAGGCCAACATTTCTTTCAGAATGGCCGCCAGGCGCTGCCCGCCGACGGGCGCCATGTCCTTGGTTTCCGCGTGGCTGAGCTCCGCCCCGGTCATGCCGGCGCCGAAATTTGTGATGACCGAGGCCGCCGCGACCTTGAGCCCGAAATAACGCGCGAGGATGACTTCCGGCACCGTCGACATGCCGACCGCATCGGCGCCAAGCGTGCGCGCCATGCGGATTTCCGCAGGCGTCTCGAAGCTCGGTCCGGAGAACCACATGTAGACCCCGGAAAACAGCGGGACGCCGCAACGGATCGCCGCATTGCGCATGTCGAGCGCGAGGTCGGCATCATAAGCAGTGGTCATGCCCACAAAACGCCCGTCGCCTTCTTCGCCGATCAGCGGATTCATGCCGGAATAATTGATATGGTCGGAAATCTGCATCACCGAGCCCGGCGGCATATCCTCCCTCAGGGAGCCTGCCGAGTTCGTGAGGATCAGCGACTGGACGCCGAGGCCCTTTATCACCTCGATCGGAAAGCGCATCACCTTGGCGTCGCCATGTTCGTAATAATGCGCCCGCCCGGAAAGCATGATGACCGGCTCGGCTCCGAGATAACCCGCGACGATCTCGCCCGCATGGCCGGTGACGCCGCTCACCGGGAAACCCTCCAGCGCGCCATAAGGCACACGGACAGCCTCCGTCACCTGGTTCACCAGTGAACCGAGGCCTGAGCCGAGTACGATCGCATGGCGCGGCACCAGGCCGTTCAGGCGCTCGACGAGCAGATCGATGACTTTCCTCATCTCCACCGCCTCAGCCGATCACGTCGGTTTCGAAAGCAAAAGGCAGGAGTTCCGCCATGGTGACGGTCTTCTGCACGCCGAGATCGTCGCAGAGATAAATGCGCGTATCGGCGGAGGCAAATTCCGCGATTTTCTGCCGGCAGCCACCGCAGGGCGAGCAGAGCGCCAGCTTTTCGGCAAGCACTGCCAGTTCGACGATCTTCTTACCCCCGCCCATGATCATCGCGCCGATCGCCGTCGGCTCGGCGCACCACCCTTGAGGAAAGGAGATGTTCTCGATGTTGGCGCCGAGATAGACTTTGCCGTCATCGGCACGGAGCGCCACGCCCACCGGAAATTTCGAATAGGGGGCGTGAGCCTTGGCCATCGCACCGCGGGCGGCTTCGAAAAGGTCATGAGACATCTATCAACGCTCCTTGGTATAGGGCACGCCGCCGGCCTTGGGCGGACGGGCGGTGCCGATGAACCCGGCCAGCAAAACGCAGGTGAGGATATAGGGCAGCGCCTGGAAGATCTGTACCGGCACTTCGCCGATCAGCGGCAGCGACTTGCCCTGCATGAAATTGGCGAACGCATCGAGGAACCCGAAGAGCAGGCAGGCGAGCATGACCGGCACCGGTTTCCATTTGGCGAAGATCAGTGCTGCAAGCGCGATATAACCCTTGCCGGCCGACATGTTGTTGATGAAGGCGGCCGACTGGGCGATCGACAGGTAAGTGCCTGCGAAACCGCAGAGGAACCCGGCGACGATCAGAGACCGATAGCGCATCCAGGCAACCGAAATGCCGGCGGTATCGACCGCGCCCGGATTTTCGCCGACAGCGCGCAGGCGCAGGCCGAAACGGGTGCGGTAGAGAACCCACCAGGAAATCGGCACCATCAGGAAAGCGATGTAGGTGAGGATGTTGTTGCCGGAGATCACGTGTGCATAAAGCGGGCCGATGATCGGCACGTCGCGCATCATGTCGGCGCCCGGCAGGACGATGGACGAGAAACGGCCCTCGGGCGGCACCTGGCCGGTGCGCCCGCCCTGCCTGAACCAGGCCTGGCCGAGCACGATTGTCAGACCGGCGGCGACGAAATTCAGCGCCACGCCGGAGACGATCTGGTTGCCGCGATTGGTGATCGAGGCAAAGCCGTGCACGAAGGAAAATACGATCGACACGCCGATGCCGCCGAGCAGGCCTAACCAGGCATTGCCGGTCCAGTACGCGACGCAGGCGGCTGCGAAGGCCGAGGCCAGCATCTTGCCTTCGAGACCGATGTCGAAAATGCCGGCGCGCTCCGAAAACAGTCCGGCAAGCGCCGTGAACAGAAGCGGGATCGAAAGGCGGATCGCCGAACCGAGAATGCTGATGAAAATATCGAAATAATCCATGAGCCTATTTCCCGGTGAGCTGCTGGTAGAACCGGACGATGGCCGGGCGGAGCATATATTCCAGGGCTCCGGCAAACAGGATGACCATGCCCTGGATGACGACGATCATGTCACGGGTGATGCTCGGCATGTCGAAGGAGAGTTCGGCGCCGCCCTGGTAGAGGATGCCGAACAGCAATGCCGCCAGGATGATGCCGGCCGGATGATTGCGGCCCATCAGCGACACAGCGATGCCGACAAAGCCGGCACCGCCGACGAATTCGATCTGCAGGCGGGCGGAAGCGCCCATGACCGGATTGAGTGCCATCATGCCGGCCAGGCCGCCGGAGATCAGCATGGTGATCATGACGATCTTCGAATAGCGGATGCCCGCATAACTCGCAGCCGTCGGACTGATACCGAGCGTACGCATCTCGTAACCGAGCTTGGTGCGCCAGATCAGCACCCAGACCAGGAAGCACATGATCAACGCGATCAGGAAAGAGAAGTTGAGCGGTGCCGCGCCGAGCTTGCCGCCGAACATGGCGATCAGCCAGTCGAGCTTGGGGAGTTGGCCGCCGGGCAAGAAGGTGCGAGTTTCGGGCGCCATCTTGCCGGGAACGATCAGCACGCGCACCAGCATGTAGTTCATCAGCGATGAGACGATGAAGTTGAACATGATGGTGGTGATGACGATGTGGCTACCACGCTTGGCCTGCAGCCAGGCAGGAATGGCGGCGCAGGCTGCACCGAACAGGGCGGCGCCGATCACTGCAAACGGCATCGTTACATACCAGGGCACGTAATGGTCCATGGCCAGCGCCACGAGCGCCGCACCCAGGCCGCCGAGATAGGCCTGACCCTCCGAGCCGATATTGAACAGGCCGGCATGGATCGCGACTGCCACCGACAGGCCGGTAAAGATGAAGCTCGTCGTATAAAACAGGGTGAAACCGATGCCTTCGCCGCGGCCGAGCGCGCCTATCAACAGCAATTGCAGCGCCTCGAACGGGCTTTCGCCGATCGCCCAGACGACCAGACCGGAAAAGAAGAAAGCCAGGATGAGGTTGAGCAGCGGGATGAGGCCGTAATTGATCCAGGCGGGAAGCGGAACGGATGCGGTGGTCATGCCCCTGCCCTCGTCCGCCGTGCTGCCGCCGAAAGTCCGATCATTCCATGCTCCGGATAGGTCATTGCTGAAAGCGTCATGCGGCGATCCCGGCCATCATCAGGCCCAGCGTCTGTTCGCCCGCCTCGCCCGACTTTTCGCCGACGATCCTGCCCGCGAACATCACCAGGATGCGGTCGGAGAGCGAACGGATCTCGTCCAGCTCCACCGAGACCAGCAGCACCGCCTTGCCGGCGTCGCGCATCTCGATGATCCGCTTGTGGATGAATTCGATGGCGCCGATATCAACGCCGCGGGTCGGCTGACCGATGAGCAGCATTTTCGGATCGCGCTCGATTTCGCGCGCCACGACGATCTTCTGCTGGTTGCCGCCGGAAAAATTGGCGGTCCGCAGCCGCGGGTTCGGCGGGCGGATGTCGTATTTGCCGATCTTCTCCTCGGCATCCTTCCGCATCGCATCGAGATCCAGGAACGGGCCGCGGCCGTACCTGGGATCGCGATGATAACCGAGGATCGAGTTTTCGTATTCCTCGAATTTCAGGACCAGGCCCATATGGTGGCGGTCTTCCGGGATATGCGCGAGGCCGAGATCGCGCAGGCCTGCCGGATCGACACCGGCGACGGGCTTGCCATCGATGAAGATCTCGCCGGACGACGGCTTGCGGATGCCGGCGATGGCTTCGAGCAGTTCCGACTGGCCGTTGCCGGCGACGCCCGCTATGCCGACAATCTCGCCCGCGCGCACGTCGAAGGAGACGTCGTCGACCATGGTGACGCCACGACTGTCCTTGACCGTCAGGTTCCTGACCGACATCAGGACCCCTCCCGGATGGGCGGCTCCCTTTTCGACACGCAGCAGGACGCGGCGGCCGACCATCAGTTCGGCAAGTTCTTCGACGGTCGTTTCCGCGGTCTTGCGGGTCGCGACCATTTCGCCGCGGCGCATGACAGACACCGTATCGGTGATCGCCATGATCTCGCGCAGCTTGTGCGTGATGAGGATGATCGTCTTGCCCTGATCGCGCAGCACCCGCAGGACCTTGAAAAGATGATCGGCCTCCGGCGGGGTCAGCACCCCCGTCGGCTCGTCAAGAATGAGGATGTCGGCGCCGCGATAGAGCGCTTTCAAAATTTCGACGCGCTGCTGGCTGCCGACCGGCAGTTCCTCGATGACCGCATCCGGATCGACCTCGAGGCCGTAATCGTCCTCCAGTCGCTTCAGCTCCTTGCGGGCGCTCGCAACGCCCTTGGCGAGAAGCTGGCCGCCTTCGGCGCCGAGCATGACGTTTTCAAGCACTGTGAAATTCTCGACCAGCATGAAGTGCTGATGCACCATGCCGATGCCCGCCGCGATCGCCGCCTGGCTATCCCGGATCGTCATCGGCTTTCCCGAAATGCGGATCTCGCCGTGGTCGGCCTGGTAGAAGCCGTAGAGGATGGACATCAGGGTCGACTTGCCGGCGCCGTTTTCCCCGATGATGCCGTGGATCGAGCCTTTGGCAACTGTCAGATTGATGTTCTTGTTCGCGTGTACCGTACCGAACTTCTTGTCGATGCCGACAAGCTCGATCGCGGGCTCCTTCGGAGAATCGAAGCTCAATGGTCCGCCCTTCCGCCTGATATGCAAAAAGGGCGCATGGCGATTATCGTCGCCCTGCGCCCCTCAAAACCGGCCTTACTTGTTGCAGGCCTTATCCGACATGTAGTCGTGCACCTTAATGGTGCCGGCGATGATGTCGGCCTTGGCCTTTTCGACGGCGGCCTTCATTTCGGGCGTAATCAGCGCCTTGTTGTTGTCGTCAAGCGCGTAGGCAACGCCGTCTTCCTTGACGCCGAGAGCCTGGATGCCGGCCGTGAACTTGTCTTCCTTGGTGTCCTTGAAGGCATTGTAGACGGCGAGATCGACGCGCTTGACCATCGAAGTCAGAACCGAACCCGGATGCAGGTGGTTCTGGTTGGAGTCGACGCCGATCGAAAGCTTCTTGTTGTCGGCAGCAGTCTGCAGCACACCGAGACCGGTCGCACCGGCAGCCGCGTAAACGACGTCGGCGCCCTGGTCGATCTGGTTCTTGGTGAGTTCACCGCCACGAACCGGATCGTTCCAAGCAGCACCGGTCGTGCCGGTCATGTTCTGGAAGACCTGCGCATCGGGCTTGGCCGCCTTGACGCCCTGGACATAACCGCAGCCGAACTTGCGGATCAGCGGGATATCCATGCCGCCGACGAAGCCGACCTTGCCGGTCTTCGACGCCATGCCGGCGAGAAGGCCGACGAGGTAGGAACCTTCTTCCTCCTTATAGAGGATAGAGCGGACGTTCTTCAGGTTGACGACGGAGTCGACGATCGCGAACTTGGTGTCCGGGAACTCGGCCGCGACCTTCTCCATGGCCGAGGTCCAGGCGAACGATACGGCGACCACCGGGTTGAAGCCGCGGCTGGCGAAGTTGCGGATGGCCTGCTCGCCCTGGGTGTCGCTGGTCGGTTCGAAATCCCGGAAGTCGATCCCCGTTTCCTTCTTGAACCTTTCGGCGCCGACGGAAGCGGCTTCGTTGAAGGATTTGTCGAACTTGCCGCCCGTGCCGTAGACCAGCGCCGGCTTGATATCCGCGGCGAGCGCGGTTGCCGACATGGCCGCCATGGCAATGAGGCTTAAAAGGGTTTTCTTCATCGTGCAGCCCTGTTTTTTAGCTGTTAGGTCCTCCCGCAATCCCCGTTCCCCGGTGATGTCTGCGGCCACCTGCCCTTTTTCTTCAAGGGTCTGGCTTCGGTCACTCTTGCACGGGTTTCGGAAAAATTCACGAGATTTTTTTCAACTGGTAAAAAACAGCGAAGCTGCTGAAAACTTCGACAATGTTGTCGAAAACTGCTCAAACGGAAGGCTTCGAGACTTAGTTCTGCCCATTCGTCGAGCGAGGCCGGAGGCATCTGCATCATGCAACCCATGACAGCATCCAACTCCGCTTACAACACTACCCCCAGCAGTTCTTGGGAGCCGGCAGGATCAGCTTGGGCTTCAGGCGGAAAACCGCCCGGCAAACTGTGGCCGGCTGTATCCGGCCATCCAGAAGATCAACGCAATCCCCAGGAACACCGCGAATGCCGGCTGCGCCAGCACCGGGGCCACGAAAGGCCGCCAGATGTCCTGGCCGAGATAGGTGGTCGCGGTGATCTCGGTGAGCGCCAGGCTTTCCGGATCGAGATTGAGCCAGGCATTGCCAAGGCTGGTCAGCACCACCGACGAGGCGGACACGGACTGGATCGCATCCAGCGTGCCGGCCACGATCGCGGCAACCAAAGCAAGCCCGCTGAGCAGATGGAAAACGAACCGTATGACTGCCATTGCGAACAAGCCCGCATCGTTGATCACGGCCGCGCCGCCTGCCGCGCGACGGCGTTTATGGCAGAAGAAATAGTCCGGGGCCCAAGGCTTGGCAACGCGGTCGACGGAGTTTTCCCGCCCACTGTCAAAAAACGTTCAGATTCGGGTTGATCCCGGGGAATTGATCGGTATATATCGCGGCCGTTCCAACGTTTTGCTTCTCAGATGACGCAAAGCAACCAAGGACAGGTGGCCGAGTGGTTTAAGGCGCACGCCTGGAACGCGTGTGTGCGTGAAAGCGTACCGTGGGTTCGAATCCCACCTTGTCCGCCATTGGCTTTTTAAATAGCTGCTTCATGCTTTGTCGGCCGCGAGGTGACTCCTCGATTGGCACGCTGCGGCGAAGTATCGTGTTTTGCGGTCATCGCCGTCGCTCACCGCGACGCCCGGCGATTTCCGGCATGGGACTGATCAGCGACGTGCCGGCGGCGGCTCCGCGCTCCTGCGGCATGACCGAGAAGCGGTTTCGTTCCGGCCGGCATCGGTTGTATGTTCGCAGCCGCATTTTCCGCCCGGGAGATAAAGCCGCCAGTCTCTGAAGAAGAGTATGGCGGCGCTGTGAAATTGACAAATATCAAGCCCTTTCAAATGGATGACAGGATCCACCAAAGCGGCTGCCCGATTGCCTCTACTCTTCTCATTTGTCAACTCTTCAATAATAAGTTGAGTTAGAAATTCGTTATACAAAGATTTTACTCTTTTTGGTTACGTTTGCTCCAGACGACAACCAGATGATTTCGGCTGCGAATTCATCCGGTCTTCAAGCGCTAAATCAGCTTCTGGATAATCCAATCATGCGCCGTTCGCTTCTCTGCATAACCCTCTTCTCAGTCGTGTCATTCCAAGGCGCGGCTGCTGGCAATCTCGCCGATTTCAAGCGACCTCTCGCAATTCCCTTCGACAAGGTGACGCTATATTCGTTGCAGTTGGCGACACTGGGGAAGATGTTGTTTTTCGATCCGCGCCTGTCGGGCGCGAAGAACATGAACTGCGCCAGCTGTCACAATCCCTCCTTCGGGTTCGAAGTGCCGGTCAAGACGCCGGTGGGTGCGGCCAATACGCATCTGGCCCGCCAGTCGCCAACTATTCTGAACGTGGCGTGGACCACCCCCTTGTTCTGGGACGGCCGCGCGCCAACGCTGGAAGCGCAAGCCGCAGGACCGATCACGGCACCGGCGGAGATGAACGGCAAGCTCGACCAGATCGTCGCCGATCTGCGAGCCATTCCCGACTACAACAGTTGGTTCAAACAGATATTTCCGGACAAAGGCGCCACGAACGAGACGCTGCTGACGGCGATCGCAACCTATGAACGTACCGTTGTTTCCGCCTGGTCGCCGTTTGACCGCTGGGTGGACGGTGACGAAACCGCAGTCTCAGACAGCGCCAAGCGAGGCTTCGAACTGTTTACCGGCAAAGCAAACTGCGCCGTTTGCCACACAGGCTGGAATTTCACCGACAACAAGTTTCACGATACGGGCCTGCCGACAGACGACATAGGGCGCGCCAAATTCGAACCGAATAATCCCAAAGCGTTATATGCCTTCAAGACGCCGAGCCTGCGCAACACTCTCTATCGCGGTCCCTATATGCACGACGGCAGTCTGGCGACCATGGAGGACGTGATTGCTCACTATGAGAGCGGTGGGGTCAAAAGCGCGTCGCGCTCGGATAGCATTTCCCCAATTTTCATCACCGATCACGAGCGGGAAGAGTTGATCGCTTTCCTGAAGACCTTGACCCCTGAACAGCAGGATTTGCTCCTGCCGACATTACCCAACTGAGTAGCACGCCATGGCACTGTCAGTCCGATTCCAAATCCTTCTACCCCTCGTCGTCTCCATCCTCGCGGGCCTCGGCGCTGCCGCTCTCGTTGGTTCCCAGGCGATCGATGGCCAGACGCATATCGAGCGCGTCGTGCAGGACGCGATTGCCGCCAAGACGCTGGCTGCAAGGACCGCAACACAATTCGAGAATGTGTCGGGCGTGGTCACAAACCTCCTGGCGATGACGACATTCGTTTCGGTCGAAGAAGTCAAGAAACGGTTTGACGCGACCAATGGCGCTCTGGAGACGACGCTTGCCGAATTTGGCCGCAACTCGCTGTCACCCGCAGTCTCCGGGAACGTCAAGAACCTCGGTGATCTGCATGCTGTGTGGCGCAGCAATGTACGTATTCTGCTCGGACTCGATCCGGCAACCGCAATTCCGACAGCCGAGCAGCTTATGCGCTCGCGCACGGCCATCCTCGCGAAGATCCTCGACATCAACACGCTCGTGGACAAGACGGCATCCGACTCGGTTGCGTCCGCGGGGAAGGCGCTTGAGACCGAAATTCGCAATGAATTGACGACCGCCGCTGCACTCGCGCTCGTGGGCGTCATCATTCTGCTGTTTGTCGCCCAGCGAATTGCCGGCCCGATCGTGCGGATCACCGCGTCGATGAAGCTGCTTGCGGGCGGCGACATCGAGGTGGTCGTACCGAAGCGCCGGGGCGCCAAGGAAATTCGCGCCATGATCGATGCCCTGGCCGTGTTCCGTGAAAATGCGCGCATGCGCGATACGTTGGAGCAGGAAGCGCGAACCCAGACCGCCAGCCTCGCCCATGTCTCGGCGGAAGCCCGGCTGCTACAGAGCCAGGTGCGCGGAGTTGTCAACAAGGCCGCTGAGGGTGATTTTTCCGGTCGTGTCAGCGGACCGTTCGAGCGTCCCGAACATCACGAGCTTGCCCAGAGCCTCAATACGGTCATATCGAGCTTCGAAGGCGGGCTCAACGAAACCAGCCGCGTTCTGGATGCACTTGCGAATGCCGATCTGACGATCCGGTTCGAAGGTGTCCACAAAGGCGCATTTGCCGAACTGCAGAACAATGCGAACGCCGTGACGACCCGCCTCTCGGAGGTCGTGTCGCGACTGGCTGCTGCTTGCGCCTCCGTTTCGGCATCCAGCGACGAAATTCTGCGCGGGACGACCGAACTGAACGGGCGGTCCACGCGTCAGTCGTCGATGCTTCAGAACACCGCCGTCACGACAAACGCCGTTGCCGAAACCGTCGGCCAGAACTCCAAGCGGGCGGGCGAGGCCACCAGCGTGATTTCGGATACCAGCCAGATGGCTGAAAACGGCAGCCAGGTCATGAGCGGCGCGGAAAACGCCATGGCGCAGATCACCGTCTCCTCCGGCAAGATCTCCGAGATCATCGGCGTCATCGAGGATGTCGCTTTCCAGACGAACCTGCTGGCGCTCAATGCAGGGGTGGAAGCCGCACGTGCAGGGGAAAGTGGCAGAGGGTTTGCGGTCGTCGCAACCGAGGTGCGCTCTCTCGCCCAGTCGACGGCCAATGCTTCGAACGAGGTGAAGGCGCTCATTCAGAAAAGCCAGGCGGAGGTGAAGGCTGGTGCCGAACTGGTCCGCAAGGCGAGCGAGCAGTTTTCCCAGATCGTCTCATCCATCGCATTCGTCTCTTCGCTTTCCAGCCAGATAACCAGCGAGAGCAACAATCAAAGTGCCAACCTTCGGCAGTTGTCGAGCGCCATGAAAGATCTCGATGAGCTCAATGCCCATAGCAACCGGCTGGTCGGCGATCTTTCGGCCTCCACCGAGAGGACAAGCCGGGAAATGGAGGCACTGGCCGAGATCGTCAATCTGTTCCGCATCGACAAGCGAGGGCAACCCCGCGCCAGATCCAATCAGGCTGCCTGAAGCGTTTTGTTGTGAGCGAGACGGGCATTGCGGGACATGAACGCAGCTGTCAGCGTTTGTTCATTTTCCGCAGTCTACCTTCATAGAAACCGCCAATCCAGCGGCCAATCTGAAGGAGGAGAAGATGAAAAAGTTCATTGCCGCCTGCATCATCGGGCTTGGATGCCTCACCACGACTGCGGCCCCCACCCTCGCTGATAGTTTCAGCATAACGATTGGCGATCGGGGCTACCGGCCGTCCGGGCACTATTATCGGCCGGGTTACCATCGCTACCACCGCCCCTACTACCGCCAGTATTCCAGGCACCATTACCGGCCTTACTGCAGGGTCCGGAGCGTCCAGTACCGCCATCACGGGCGTTGGGTCACTAGGACCACACGCGTCTGCCGGTAAATCGATTTCGACGACCAGGCCCCGACATGGCTGACGGGGTCGTTTGGGCCGCGGCACGCGCTTCGCATTATTGCGAGGTCGAAAAACTGACTTGCTGCCAACGATGCAGCTTCGGATCGAAAGCGACCACGAGTTCGAAATCCTTGCGGTCCAGGCCTTTGTCGGTGTTGATATCGGCATAACCGCCAATCGCGAACCGGCAATCGGCGATCCAGCGGAAATCGCTCCAGGCGACATCGACCACATCCGGACGTTCTTCAACGAGCTGGCGGGATTTCTCGAATGCGAGGCTTCCCGGGCAGGTTTCGTCTTCGGTCGGCTCGCCCATGGCCATAAGAAGTGCCAGGCCGGCGATCGGCACGACGAAGGCGACGCTCTTTACGACATTCGCTCCCATGACGGCTCTCCCAAGCTTCGAACCCGAAGCAGCCGAACCCAAGAACAGTGCCTCACCATCTGGAACAAGGCCTGATCGTGCTGCAAATGATAGCATCAATTCGGCTGGCCCGCCAAGCTTTGCGGAAAGGGTTATGGCGCTACACCGCCGATTTGGGGTATTGCCAATTTCGACTTTATTTTCATAGGAAATGAACTAGGACGATCAGGCTTGGAGTCTCCTTGATGGATAGCGCATGAAATTCGGAACAAGCGGCCTTCGGGGCCTCGTGAGTGATCTGGAGGGCCGAGCTTCATCCCTCTACACCCAGGCCTTTGCCCGGCATCTCCTGGAAACGGGCGCTGCCCGGCCCGGTGACGCAGTTCTGGTCGGCCGCGATTTTCGTCCGTCGAGCCCCGACATTGCCGCCACCTGCATCGCCGCACTCAGCCAAGCCGGCCTTTCGCCCATAGACTGCGGTGCCATCCCGACGCCGGCGCTGGCGCTCTACGGACTTCAGCTCAAGGCCGCATCGCTGATGATCACCGGCTCGCACATCCCCGCGGACCGCAACGGCATCAAGTTCTACCGGCCCGACGGCGAGATCGACAAACAGGACGAAATGCGGATCACGGCGATCGCCGCCGAACTGGACAGGAGCGAGATCGACGCGACGCGTAGCGAAGCGCCTGATCATTCCGTGCAAGCCGAGACGTTGTTCCTTGCCCGCAATGCGGCAATGTTGCCGCAAGGCGCGCTCGCCGGCCTCAAGGTCGGCGTCTATCAGCATTCGACGGTTGCCCGCGATCTCATGGTCCGGGTTCTTGAAGGTTATGGCGCACACGTGGTGCCGCTCGGCCGTTCGGAAGATTTCATTCCGGTCGACACGGAAGCAGTCTCGGCCGAGACGATCGCCCTCCTCAAGGGTTGGGCGCGCGAATACCGGCTTGACGCAATCGTCTCCGCCGATGGCGACGGCGACCGGCCGCTGGTTTCCGACGAAACGGGAGAACCGCTGCGCGGCGACCTTCTAGGCCTGATCGCGGCAAAGTTCCTGAAAGCGCAGGTGGTCGTAACGCCGGTCACCTCCAATTCGGGCATCGAGGCGGCCGGGGATTTCGAAGTGGTCCGCACCAAGGTCGGATCGCCTTTCGTGATCTCTGGCATGCTCGCAGCACTCGAAGCCGGCAAGACGGGCATCATGGGTTTCGAGGCGAATGGCGGACTTCTGACCGCCTCGCCTTTCGAAACCGGCACGGGCACGCTCTCGCCACTTCCCACCCGCGACAGTTTCCTGCCGGTGCTGGCGACGCTTGTGCTGGCTGCGCACGAAAAGGAGCCCCTGTCGCAAATCGCCGCCGGTTTCCGCTTGCCGTTTGCGGCGGCCGACCGGCTGGAGAATTTCCCGGTCGAGACCAGCGCCGCGCTGATGTCCTATCTCAGGCAATCCGACGACAATCTTGCAGCCTTTCTCGCGCCGATTTCGACAGTCGTCGCCAAAAGCGATATCGATGGCCTGCGGGTGACGCTTGAGGATCGGCGGATCGTGCATTTCCGGCCATCGGGCAACGCACCGGAAATGCGCTGTTACGTCGAGGCCGGGACGGAAGACGAGGCGAAGGCCCTGTTGCATGAGGGGCTGATCCTCATCCGGGCCTGGGCCGCAAAGCTTGAACGATAATTGGACGAGAACTGCCGGAGATATTGGAATGAATAGCAAAATCATCCCCGTCATCATGGCCGGCGGCAAGGGCACGCGGCTCTGGCCGCTGTCTCGCGCAAGCGCGCCAAAACAGTTCATCCAGTTCATCGGCGACAAGACGCTGTTCCAGGCGACGCTGTCGCGCGTTTCGGACCCGAAGCTTTATGAGGCTCCGGTCGTCATCACCAACGAGGATTTCCGGTTCCTGGTGGCCGAACAGGCCCGCGAGCTCGGCATCAAGCTCTCCGGCATCCTGCTCGAACCCGTGGCCCGCAATACGGCCCCGGCCGTGGCCGCCGCTGCCGCCTTCGTCGAAGGTCGATTCGGCGAGGACGCCATCCTGCAGGTGCTTGCCTCTGATCATGAGATCACCGCCGATGCCGGTTATTTCGATGCGATCCGCATCGCCAGAGAGACGGCTCTCTCCGGCAAGCTCGTCACGTTCGGCATTGCTCCGACGGAACCCGCCACCGGTTACGGTTATATCGAGATCGGTGAGGCGCTTCCTTCAGGCGCCTGCACGGTCAAGCGTTTTGTCGAAAAGCCGGTGCTGGCTGAGGCCGAGAAGATGCTGTCGACCGGCGGTTTTGTCTGGAACTCCGGTATCTTCATGTTCAAGGCCGGGCAGGTGCTGAGCGAACTTTCCGCCTTCGCGCCCGAGGTTGAGGCGGCCGCGCGCACCGCACTTGCCAAGGCTTCGAGCGATCTCGACTTCACCCGCCTCGACGCGCAGGAATTTGCCGCAAGCCCGGATATCTCCGTCGACTATGCGCTCATGGAAAAGACCTCCAATGCCGCGGTCGTGCCCTCCTCGTTCACCTGGTCCGATCTCGGAAGCTGGGACGCCGTCTGGAAGCTCGGAGCCCGTGACGAGGCCGGCAACGTCACCTCCGGCAAGACGACGCTGATCAACACCAGGAACTCGCTCGTGATGTCGCGCACCAGCCATCTCGCCGTTCAGGGCCTGGATGGCGTCGCCGTCATCGCCAGCGAGGACGCGGTCTATATCGGCCGGCTGGAAGACAGCCAGGATGTCGGCAAGATCGTCAAGCAGCTCGCCGCAACCAAGGCGACCGCCGCGCTGACCGAAACCCATCCGACCTCCTATCGGCCCTGGGGCGGCTATACGTCGGTGCTCAACGGCGACCGCTTCCAGGTGAAGCGGCTGTTCGTGACACCCGGCAAGAAGCTCTCGCTGCAGAAACATCACCACCGCTCGGAACACTGGATCTGCGTCAAGGGTACCGCGGAAGTGACAATCGGCGAGGAAACCCGGATCGTGCGGGAAAACGAGTCGGTCTATATCCCGCAGGGCGAGGTGCATCGGCTTGCCAATCCCGGCAAGATCATGCTCGAGATGATCGAGGTGCAGACCGGATCCTATTTCGGTGAGGACGACATCATCCGCATCGTCGACGAGTTCGGACGCGGCTGAGGAGGCTCGGCGAATATCGGCTCAGTCGATCTCGTGGCGATGGTCGAGATACCATTGCACGAAGGCCTTGACGCCTTCCTCCAGACCGATCTCCGGCTTGCGGCCGGTGAGCGCCACGAGAAGATCGGGGCTGGCGAAGGTTCTCGGGACGTCGCCCTTCTGCATCGGCAGCATCTTGCGCTTGGCCGGTTTTCCCATGATCCGTTCGATCGTCTCGACGAAGTCGATGAGGCCCGAGGGCTGGCCGCCGCCGATATTGACCACCCGGAAGGGTGCCTGATGAGAGAGCGTATCGATGCCCTCGACGCGATTGTCCTCGCCCGGATAGACCTTGGACAGGTCGATGATCGAATTCACCAGGTCGTCGATATAGGTGAAGTCGCGGCTCATCTTGCCTTCGCCGTAGATCTCGATCTCGCGATCCTCGATCATCGCCTTGACGAACTTGAAGAGCGCCATGTCCGGCCGGCCCCAGGGGCCGTAGACCGTGAAGAAGCGGAAGCCGGTGATCGGCAGCTTGTAGAGATGCGCGTAGCTGTGCGCCATCAGCTCCGTGGCCTTCTTGGTCGCCGCATAGAAGGTCAGGGGTTCGTCGGCCCGATCGGTTTCCCGGAAAGGAATATCCGGGTTGGCGCCGTAGACCGACGATGTCGAGGCGAGCATCAGATGGCCGACGCCGTAATTGCGGGCGATCTCCAGGATGTTCCATGAACCGACGAGATTGGAATCGAGGTAAGCCTTGGGGTTTTCGAGGCTGTAACGCACGCCGGCCTGGGCGGCGAGGTGGATGAGGACATCCGGCTTGAAATCCTCGACGGATTTGTCGAGCAGCGACTTGTCTTCCAGCATGCCGATCACGGGGCGGAAGGCAGGGAATTGAGCGAGCCCGGCATTGCGGGCTTCCTTGAGGCGCAGGCTGTAATAGGGCGTCATCCCGTCGAAGCCGAGAACCTCGTGGCCATCCTCCAAAAGGCGTCGCGCCAAGTGGAAACCAATGAAGCCTGCCGTTCCGGTGATGAAATAACGCATGTATGACCCGCTGTCGCTCTGCGGCCGATCCCATAGCGCGGATATTCCGCCCTGTCATCCGAGTGGCAGGAAGTTATTTTATCGGCGGGATCGCGCTGGCCCTCAGTGAAAGAGCCGCAGCCGCGCCGGCGGCACGCCCGGCCGGCCATTCTTGCGATCGACGGCGAACTGGATGAGGTCCATCGAGGCTTGGTCGGTCAGCGGTTTTGCCATTACGCCAAGGACCCCGGAGACACCCGCCGCCACCAGCCCCGGATTGCCGGTGATCATGATCACCACAATGCCGCATTCCGCCAGTGTCTTGGCGATCTCCGGGCCGGTCTCGCCATCCGCAAGCCGCACGTCCACGAAGGCGATATCCGTGTCACGGGTATAATTCAGCGCCACGGTCATGTCGGGGGCTATTCCGACGACGTCATGACCGCTTCGATGAATGGCGTCCTCGATATCCATCGCGACCAGCAGACTGTCTTCGACGATCAGGAAACGATATTCCAAGGGCAGATCCTCCCAGACTGAAGGACGCAAATAGACTCCGATCGCTGCTTGGCAATAGGAGCAGGGCCCGATATCGATTTTTTGATCTAGCTCCCCCTGGCGTCGAGCCGCAGAACGGGGCGCTCGGTGATTGATTTGCCGGCACAGAAGTGGTGAGGGCCGCGTTGCCGGCTCAGGTTCGGCAAGCGGAACATGGCAACATCTCTCGAACACCTCCTCGCTCAAGATTTCAGACACTTACGAAAGGTGACCGGTAGACAGGAACCACTCAAAAACTGGTGGGTTAGCTCTTCGGAAGTCCAATGAAAAGGAGAAGACCCATGAAGAAGATCATTCTGGCGTCCTGCGCTATTCTTGCCGCTTCCTTCGCAACCCAGGCCGGCGCACAGCAAGGCACCGTCAACGGTGCAGCCGGCGGAGCTGTTACCGGCGCAATCGTCGGTGGCCCTGTTGGCGCAGCGGTCGGCGGTGTCGTCGGCGCCGTAGCCGGTACCGCGCTCGATCCGCCGCCGCGCGAAGTCGTTACCTATGTCGAGGAACAGCCTGCTCCGACCGCATCCGTGACGGTCGAACAACCGATCGTTGTCGGCAAGCCGATCCCGCAGAGCGTCGTTGTGACCCCGGTGCCCAGCAATCCACGATATGCCTATACGGTAGTCAACAACCAGCGCGTAATCGTCGATCCGCAGACCCATACAGTGGTTCAGGTCCTCCGATAAGCCAGGCATCAGCGGCTTCAGCCAACCAACAAACGCAGGCTCCGTCGACTTCCGGCGGGGCCTGTTGTCGTTCGAGCGTTTCAATCAGACGAGGACGACCTGATCGACGCGGTCTTCCTGACCGAAGAATTTCAGGTAACGCTCCACCTCGGCCGGGTCTCCGGTCGCCTTGCGCGGATTGTCGGAAAGTTTCACCGCCGGACGGCCATTCGCCTCGCTTACCTTGCAGACGATGGAGATCGGCATCAGGCCGGCAATTTCGTGGGGTGCGCAGCCGGCGAAATCGTTGGTCAGGTTGGTGCCCCAGCCGAAACTCATGCGCACGCGGCCTTCGAAATGCCGGTAGGTATCGACGATCGCATCGACGTCCAGCCCGTCGGAAAAGATCAGCAGCTTTTCCCTGGGATTGCGGCCCATCTTCTTCCACCAGGCAATGATCTTTTCCCCGCCCTCGATCGGCGGAGCGCTGTCGGGGCGAAAGCCGGTCCAGTCGGCCACCCAATCCGGCGCATCGCGCAGGAACGCCGCCGTGCCGAAGGAATCCGGTAACACGATCAGCAGGTTGCCGCCGTAGAGCCGGTTCCAGTCCTTCAGGACCTGGTAAGGGGAGGCGCGCAGCTGCTCGTCAGTCTCGGCGAGTGCCGCAGCCACCATCGGCAGCTCATGCGCATTGGTCCCCACCGCTTCGAGATCGGAGTCCATCGCCAGCAAGACGTTGCTGGTGCCGGTAAACGCTGGGCCGATACCTTCCTTGAGCGCTTCGACACACCAGCGCTGCCAGAGGAAACTGTGACGACGGCGCGTACCGAAATCGGAGATGCGCAGGCCCGGCAATGCCTGCAGCCGCTCGACCTTTTCCCACATCTTGGCCTTGGCCCGCGCATAAAGCACATCGAGCGTGAAGAAACCGAGCGAGCGCATCGCGGAACGGGAGCGCAACTCGTTGATGATCGCGAGTGCGGGGATTTCCCAGAGCGTCGTTTCCATCCATTTGCCGTGGAAAGTCAGTTCGTACTGGCCGTCACGCTTCGAAAGTTCGTATTCCGGCAGCTTGTAGGTCGACAGCCAGTTCAAAAATTCCGGCTCGAAGATCTGCTTGCGGCCATAAAACGTGTTACCCGCGAGCCAGATCATCTCCTTCTTCGACAGACCCACCGTGCGGGCATGGTCGAGTTGTTCGCGCAGCGCGCCTTCGTCGATCTCCTGCGCCAGCTTGACGCTGGTCGTACGGTTGATCAGCGAAAAGGTGGCGTCCACATCCGGATAGAGCTTCCAGATCATCTGCAGCATCAGGAGCTTGTAGAAATCCGTGTCGATCAGACTGCGGATGATCGGGTCGAGTTTCCAGGTGTGGTTATAAACCCTGCTCGCGATATCGGTCTTGGTCATGCCTGCCCCTGCCCCGGCCGTTCCGGGCCGGCTCCGCCGATTTCGATGCATATGGAGGCAACGGCTGATCAACCTCCGGGCATTTTTATCGAAAAAAATGCAGAGTAAGTCCAGACGCAATTCGGCCGCGAGGGATCGCGGCCAAAAAAATCAAGGATGATGCCCCGTCAGTTGCCGGACTGCGATGCCGGCGGCGTGGCAACTGGCGGAGTGGAAGGATTGGCGGTCGGCGGCGCATTCGGATTAGCCGGCGTCGTGCTGCCAGCCGGCGGGGTGGCCGTCCGGTCGGCAGGCGGTGCGGTGCTTTCGCCCCACCATTCGGCGCCGGCCCAGGCGACCATTGCCAGAATAAGGCCGGCAATCAACATCTTCAGCACCGGCGCACCCCAGCTTCCCTGACGCGCTTCCGTGGCGGTTTCCACCACCGGCGGCGAACCGGCCCGATCCGGACGACGGGTATCGGCTTCCTGGGGATCGAAACGGGTGTTCATGATTTCGCTCCTTATTCGGCCGGAATGCCCGGCTCATGCACAAGAAACGGCCCGCAGCTACGAATGTTCCGGATGGGAACGGCTCAGTAGCCCGCCCGGCGGTCCACCACATGCTGCAAAGGTTCACCAGCCTCATAGCGTTCCATCTGGGTCTCCGCATTGCGGAACAGCGCCCGTACATCGGACGCGGAAGCCGCGTGCGGCGTGATGATGACATTGTCCATCGCCCAGAGCCGGCTATCTGCACCGAGCGGTTCTTTCTCGAACACATCCAGCGACGCGCCACCGAGAATGCCGTTGTCGAGCGCGGCAACAAGATCGCTCTCCACCTGGCTGCCGCCGCGTCCGGCATTGATGAAGACTGGTTTGCCCAGGGCGCCGCCCTGGCGAAGCTTTGTAAACAGCGAAGCATTGAAGATGCCGCGCGTCTCCGGCGTCAGCGGCAGAAGGCCGACCAGAATATCGGTGCGGGCAAGGAAAGCATCGAGTTCGCCGCCGTCAAAGGTCTCAACGCCCTCGATCGTCTTTTTGCTGCGCGACCAGCCGACGACATCGAAGCCCATGATCTTCAGCTTTCGGACCGAATCCAGGCCGAGCACGCCAAGGCCCATGACGCCGACGGTCAGGTCCCTCGCTTCCGGCTGCGAGAGTTCACGCCACTGGCGTTCGCGCTGCTGCCTGAGATAGGCCGGCACCTGCCGGAGGTGGCTCAGGGCCTGCAGCACGACCCATTCGCTCATCCGCGTCGTCAGGCTCTCGTCGACGAAACGGACGATCGGGACGTCAGGCAGGCCGGGCATGGTGAGGATATAGTCAACCCCGGCGCCGCCGGAAAACAGCACCTCCAGCTTCGGTGCCCGCTGGAACAGGTCCGGGTCCGGCTTCCAGATCACCGCATAGCGCGCCTCGGAAATATCCACGCCGGGATCGGAGGCGTGCAGCACGGTGCGACCGGCAAAGGCGTTGGCGAGTGCTAAATCGATCTCGCGGCGTTCGAACTTGAGATCGACGACGACCGGATGTCTGGCGGGCATGGACGGAATGACCTTGATTGCTGTGACTATTGATTGATGGCTTCGGTCTCGACCGCTTCGAGATGGAAGGCGGCGGCCATCAGCGCGCGGGTATAATCCTGCTTCGGCGCCTGGAAAATCTGGTCGGCGGGACCTTCTTCCACCACCTTGCCGAGCCGCATGACGATGACGTGGTTGGCGAGAGCCTTCACGACCTTGAGATCGTGACTGATGAAGAGATAGGCAAGATCGTGCTTCTTCTGCAGGTCGCGCAGGAGATCGACGACCTGCGCCTGAACGGTCATGTCGAGCGCCGAGGTCGGCTCGTCTAGCATCACGAACCGCGGTTTCAGGACCATGGCGCGGGCGATCGCGATGCGCTGCCGCTGGCCACCGGAAAACTCGTGCGGATAACGCCAGCGCGTTGCGGGGTCGAGGCCAACCTCGGTCAAAGCCCATGCGACGCGCTCATCGCGGCCATCGGGGGAAAGCGACCGCTCATGCACCTTCAGCCCCTCGGCGACGATATCGCCGACCGACATGCGGGGGCTAAGCGACCCATACGGATCCTGGAAGACGACCTGAAGACGGTCGCGGAAGGGACGCATTTCCTTGAAGGAGAACTTGTCGATGTCCGTACCGATGAAGGCGATGCGGCCCTTGGAGGAGATGAGCCTTGCGAGCGCCAGACCCAGCGTCGTCTTGCCGGAGCCGGATTCGCCAACGACGCCGAGCGTCTCGCCGGCCCGCAATTCGAGATCGACGCCATCGACTGCCTTCACATGATCGACCACCTTGCGCAGGAAACCCGCCTTGATCGGAAACCAGACACGGATGTCCTTGCCTTCCATCACCACCGGCTTCGAGGGATCGGTCGGCGGCGGCTCGCCACGCGGCTCAGAGGCAAGCAGGTGGCGGGTATAGGCGTGCTGCGGGTTGGCGAAGACCTCCTCGACCGTGCCGGTCTCGACGATCTTGCCCTTGGTCATGACGCAGACCCGATCCGCGAATTTCCGGACAATGCCGAGGTCGTGGGTGATGAACAGCATGGACATGCCGTGCTCACCCTTCAGCCCGCGCAGAAGATCGAGGATCTGGGCCTGCACGGTGACGTCGAGCGCCGTGGTCGGCTCGTCTGCTATCAGCAGTTTCGGGCGGTTGGCGAGCGCCATGGCGATCATCACGCGCTGTCGCTGGCCGCCCGACAGCTCGTGCGGATAGGCCTTCAGGCGCTTTTCCGGCTCGCGAATGCCGACCTGGTTCAGGAGTTCGAGCGTGCGAATACGCACCGCCTGGCCGTTGATTCCGTGGTGAAGCTCAAGGATTTCGCCGATCTGCCTTTCGATCGAATGAAGCGGATTGAGCGAGGTCATCGGCTCCTGGAAGATCATCGTGACGTCGTTGCCGCGCACACGGCGCAGTTCCGGCTCGGACGCCTTCAACATGTCCTTGCCGTCGAACAGTATTTCGCCGGACGGATGGCTTGCCGAAGGATACGGCAGTAGCTTGAGGATGGAATTGGCCGTCACCGACTTGCCGGAGCCGGATTCCCCGACCAGCGCCATCACCTCGCCGGGCATGATGTCGAACGAGACCCTGTCGACGGCAATCGAGGTATCTCTGCCCTGGTGGAAGGCGACGGAGAGATCGCGGACGGAAAGGAGCGGCTCTGTCATCGGCCAAGGCTTTCGATGAGTGAGTTAAGCGTCGTTTCGTCTGGGCGAAGGACGGTTAAAGGCGAGCTACTCTTGGTGAGACCGTAGCGGAAATGCGTAATTTCATAAATTTCCTTCAGTCCCATGTCGGCGGTCAGCATGTGCGTGCAACCGGCACCGAGCGCGGTAGAGATATGGATCGAGTCCGGGAGTTTCAGCCCCAAATTTTGAGACCTTAGGACCGCAGCATACCATAACATCTGCCTAGCAACCGGGAGCACTTCGAGCCATTCATTTGTTTGAATCAGCCCCTCATATCTGTCGATAGCGCTGTCGTTTCCATCCCGGTACGGTTTAACCAATAACTCGGACAATGTCAGTTCGCTGGTAGCGAACCGTCGGGTGTGGTCGCCTATCGAAAGGAGGTTGGCCAATGCGGTGCTGATTTTGCTGTCGTTCTCAAATGCCAGAATGAAGATGTTTGTATCCAGGTAGATTTTTCCGAGCCCCAGCATCAATCATCCCATTCATCGCGTAATTCGCGTATGCGAGAGACGGCTTCTTCCACGCTGACAGACGGTCTGCCCTCGGCCTTGTATGTCCTGATGGCTTCCAGTGTATCTGCGAGGCTCATCGGCTTTCGCTCAACCATCGGGAAATCTTTGAAACCGGGATATCTCTCTACGTCGTTCCGTATCGAGACATCTTCCACCTCAACAATGATCCTGACGGTCGCGTCCGTCTCCAATCCCTCCCGCAGATCCTCGGGAAGGTTGGCGACCGGGTAATGCTCTCTGACGATCTTGTTCATGGCGTCACGCTCGCTGATATACCCGATAATCTAGCGCATCGATCATGCAATTACGACCCGCCATCACCCGAACGTCTTTCTGGGATCGAAGGCATCGCGCACTGCCTCGCCGATGAAGATCAGCAGCGACAGCATGATCGACATGGTGAAGAAGGCCGTGAAGCCTAGCCATGGCGCCTGCAGGTTGTTCTTTCCCTGCGAAATCATCTCGCCGAGAGACGGAGAGCCTGCCGGCAGGCCGAACCCGAGGAAATCGAGCGAGGTCAGCGTCGCGATCGATCCGGACAGAATGAAGGGCAGGAAGGTCAGCGTCGCGACCATGGCGTTCGGCAGAAGATGCCGGGACATGATCGTCCAGTTGCCGACGCCGAGCGCGCGGGCGGCGCGGACATATTCGAAATTGCGCGCCCGCAGGAACTCGGCGCGCACCACGCCGACGAAACCGACCCAGGAGAAAAGCAGGAGGATGCCGAGTAGGACGAAGAAGCCTGGGGGCAGGATCGAGGCAATGATCAGCAGGATGTAGAGAACCGGCATGGACGACCAGATCTCGATGAACCGCTGCATCAGAAGATCGGTCCATCCGCCGAAATACCCCTGCACAGCGCCCGCCGTCACCCCGATCATCGCCGAAAAGACCGTCAGCACCAGGCCGAACAGGACGGAGATGCGGAAGCCGTAGATCATGCGGGCGGTCACGTCGCGCGCCTGGTCGTCGGTGCCGAGCCAGTTCAGGTTGCCGAGGATGCAATTCGGGTCCTGATCTTTTTGCGGATAGGCGGCGCAGCGATCCGCTTTCTCCATCAGCCAGAAGGGTTCGGTCGGCGCCGAATGGGGAATGTTGGAGTTGACCGTCTGATAGGAATAGCGGATCGGCGGCCAGACCATCCAGCCGTTCGCCTGGATTTCCTGCTGGATGTAGTCGGAGCGATAATCGGTCGTTGCCAGGAAGCCGCCGAATTTTTCCTCCGGATAGTCGACGAGGACCGGGTAAAGGATTTCGCCCTTGTAGGAGGCGACGATCGGCCGGTCGTTGGCGATGAATTCCGCAAACAGGCTGAGCACGAAAAGGACCATGAACAGCCAGAAGGACCAATAACCGCGTTTGTTGGCGCGGAAATTGGCGAGCCGCCGGCGGTTGGTGGGCGTGATCCAGGGCCGCTTCTGCGGCGTCTGCACGGCGGTCTTTGCGGCGGTTGCCTCCATCAGACATCCCTCCGCTCGAAATCGATGCGCGGATCGATCCAGGTATAGATCAGGTCGGAAATGAGGCTGACGAACAGGCCCATCAGCGAGAAGATGTAGAGCGTGCCGAAAACGATCGGGTAATCGCGGTTGACGATCGCGAGATAACCGAGGCGCCCCAGCCCATCCAGCGAGAAGATGTTCTCGATCAGCAGCGAGCCGGTGAAGAAGGCGGAGATGAAGGCGCCGGGAAAGCCCGCAATGACGATCAGCATGGCGTTTCGAAACACGTGGCCATAAAGCACCTGTCGCTCGTTGAGGCCCTTGGCACGCGCCGTCGTCACATACTGTTTCTTGATCTCGTCGATGAACGAGTTCTTGGTCAGCAGAGTGGTTGTGGCGAAAGCCGAAAGCGACATGGCGATCAACGGCAATGTCAGATGCCAGAAATAGTCGATGATCTTTTCCCACCAGGAGAGTTCGGCAAAATTATCCGAAACGAGACCCCGCAGCGGGAACCAGTCGAAAAACGAACCGCCCGCGAAGAGTACGATCAGCAGAATGCCGAACAGGAAGCTCGGCACCGCGTAACCGATGATGATCGCGCCGGAGGTCCAGACATCGAAGGTCGAACCGTCCTTGACGGCCTTGCGGATGCCCAGTGGAATCGAGATCAGGTAGGAAACGATCAGGATCCAGAAACCGAGCGAGATCGACACCGGCATCTTGTCGATGATCAGGTCGAGGACCGAAGTATTGCGGAAGAAGCTCTCGCCGAAATCGAAGCGAATGTAGTTCCACATCATTTCGAGGAAGCGCGTCGCCGGCGGCTTGTCGAAACCAAACTGCTTTTCGAGCTTCTTGATGAATTCCGGATCGAGGCCCTGCGCGCCACGGTAACGGCTTTCCTCGCCTCCGCCCTGTTGCTGCAGCATGTCGCCGCCACCGCCGGAAAGCCGATCACCGCTGTCCTGACCCTGGATCTGGGCGATCACCTGTTCAACAGGCCCGCCCGGCGCGAACTGCACGACGAGGAAGGAAATCGCCATGATGCCAACGATCGTCGGTATCATCAGCAGGAGACGGCGAAGAATATAGGCGCCCATCAGAGCTCCCTGCCTGTCGTCACGGGGCTTGTTTCACCACATATCCCAATGCCGATCAAATGGCTCTTTCCTCTTTTCCGGTGCGAATCATACGGGTTCATTTGGAACAGGTGCCGGTCGGCGGCGCAAGTCCGCGCTTATTGCGTTACTTCGCAGCGCTTTTGGCCGACCAAGTCTCGGGAAAACCGATGCTGTATTCCGGCAGTCTCTGCGGATGCGTGATGCGGTTCCAGTAGGCGATCCTGGCTTCGCCGGAATAGAACATCGGAACGACATAGTGGTTGGCGAGCAGCACCCGGTCCATCGCCTTGACGGCCGCCACCTGATCCTCCCGGTCCTGGACAGCGGTGATCATGCTGATAAGCTGATCCACCGCCGGATCGGCAATACCTGCATAGTTGCGTGATCCCGGCCGGCTGACGGACGCCGATCCCCAGTAGTCCGCCTGTTCGTTGCCGGGGTTCATCGTCTGGGCCCAGACCCCGTACATCATGTCGTAGTCGAAGCTGCGGACTCGATTGATATATTGCGATGCGTCGACTATCCGGAGCCGGGCGTCGATGCCGATTTTCTTGAGACTTGTCACATAGGGCATCACGGTACGCTCCTGCGACTGGCTGTTCAGGAGAATTTCGAAGCTCAGGGGCTGTCCGGTCTTGGCATTGAGCATCCGGTTGCCCTTCAGCTCCCAGCCTGCCTCCTTCAGCAGGCTGATGGCGGTGCGCAGGTTATCGCGCACCTTGTTCGGGTCGCCGCCGACGGGGTTGGTGTACGGAGTTGTGAACACCCTCGCCGGAACTTTGTCCTTCAATCCGTTGAGGATCTCCAGTTCCTTTCCCTGCGGCAGGCCGGACGAAGCAAGCTCGGTGCCCCAGAAGAAGCTATCGACCCGCTTCAGGCCGCCATAGGCAAGGTTCTTGTTGAGATCCTCGAAATCGTAGGCGTAGTTCAGCGCCTCGCGAACCCGCGCATCCTTGAACATGTCGCGCCGCATGTTCGGCACGAAAGCCTGCATGACGCCGACGGCCTTGAACGGGTTGGTCAGGGCTTCCTTGATGACCCGCCCATCCTTCACCGCATCGAAATCGTACCGCGTGACCCAGCGGCTCGAACTGTTTTCCTGGCGGTAATCGATGTTGCCGGCCCGGAAGGCCTCGAATTCCACGTCGGCATCGGAAAAATAGGTATAGTTGATCGTCCGGAAGTTATATTGGCCGAGATTGATCGGCAGGTTCTTGCCCCAGTAGTCGTCGCGCAGTTCGTAACGAATGGTGGAGCCCGGCTGAACGGCGCCGATCTTGTAGGGGCCGGACCCCATCGGCGGCTCCAGGGTGGTGCGGGAAATGTCGCGCTGGTTGCCCTGTGCATCCTTGCCTTCCCACCAGTGCTTCGGCAGGACCGGAAAATCGCCGACGATCGAGGGTAGTTCGCGATTGTTCTTTTCGTCGAAGCGGAAGGTCACTTCGCGGTCGCCGGTCTTTTCAGCACCCGTGACGTGCCGATAGTAGCCGGAATAGAGTGCGCTATGCTCCTTCAGCTTCTCCAAGCTGAAGATCACGTCCTCCGGAGTGACCGGCTGGCCGTCCGCCCATTTCGCCTCCTGCCTCAACCGGAAGGTCACCGAAGACACATCGTCCGGATGGGACACGGCCTCGGCCAAAAGGCCGTAGGTGCCGAAAACCTCATCCTCCGACCGCTTCATGAGCGTGTCGTAGATCAGGCTGACACCCGAAGCCGCGGTACCCCGGTCGATCACGAGGTTGAGGTTGTCGAATGTGCCTTCGTCGCCGAGGCGCAGCTCGCCGGCCTTCGGCGCGTTCACATCGACATAGGGGAGCTGCTTGAAGTCTGCCGGCAGCTTCAGGTCACCGACGACAGCCATGCCATGCCGCCATTTCGGCTCCTGGGCGGTCGCCGCCGATGTCCAAAGAGACATTGCTGCGAGAGCGATCACGAAAGCTATCTTCAGGCGGGCCAAGAGCATGCGTTACCCCTTGTGAGTTTCTTTGTTGCGGTGAAGCATAGGGCAAAAGGCGGCGAAAAACAGGAGTTCCAAACTCACATCCGTTTTATCCGGCATTATGTTCCTGAAAATCGGCAAGGCGTTCGCCATCTCCATTTCACCAAAATCCTGTTTCACGGTAGTTTGGAAGCGATCAGGTGATTTGCGGCGGATGGCATGAGATCGATTTCGAGTACAATTATGCGGCTGACGACGGCTGCTTTCCTTTGCGGCACGTTCGCGGGATCGGTGGCAGCGCAGGAGGGCACACCGGCGAAACAACTTTTCGCCGGCGTCAAGCTTCCGAGCAAGGCGGAGGCGGAACCGCTTGGTTTCTATGCCAAGGGCTGCATGTCGGGCGCGGTGGCGCTGCCGACCGACGGGCCGACCTGGCAGGCGATGCGCCTTTCGCGCAACCGTCGCTGGGGCAATCCCGAACTGATCGCACTGCTCGAACGCTTCTCCGGCGACGCAGCAAGGCTCGGCTGGGGTTCCGGCATTCTCGTCGGCGACATTTCGCAGCCGCGCGGCGGCCCGATGATCAACGGCCATTCGTCGCACCAGATCGGCCTTGATGTCGACGTCTGGTTCACGCCTAAGCCCGCCCAGCCGTTGACCGTGCCGCAGCGCGAAAGCTATCCCTTCACCTCCATGCTCGACAAGAGCAAGTTCCTGACCGTCGATTCCAACCGCTGGACCAGCACCCATGCCAAGCTGATCATGCAGGCCGCGAGCTATCCGCAAGTGGAGCGCGTCTTCGTCAATCCCGCGATCAAGAAGAAGCTCTGCGAGACCTGGACCGGAGACCGCGACCTGCTTGGCAAGGTGCGGCCGATCTACGGCCATGATGAACACTTCCATATCCGCATCTCCTGCCCGCCGGGCTCCACCACCTGCCAGAAGCAGGCCGCAGTACCGAAGGGCGACGACTGCAGCAGCAAGGGATTTGCCTGGTGGTTCACCAAGGAGCCTTGGGCGCCGCCGCCCAAACCGGACCCGAACAAGAAACCGGTAAAACCGCGTCAGGTCATGCTCTCGGACCTGCCGAAGGCCTGTGCGGCCGTGCTCGCCGCCCCCTCGCGTTCCGAAGACGACGCTACATTCGGCGGCAGCGCCGTTGCCTACACGGCTCAGCCTGCGGCGTCAGCATCGGCAAGGACTGTCGAAGCGATCGTCAACGATCCGCCGTCCGCTTCCAGTGATATGCCGGTCCCGACGCCGCGTCCGCTGCAATAGTTTCCCGACAAGGCCGGCAATCGAAACGCCGGCCCCTTCGCGACCTTCCCAAGACCGAAGCGGCACGCTAGAACGCATCACAAATCGATTGAAAATCGTTCTGGCGAGGACACCCAATCATGTCGGCCAAGCCCTGCATCGCGTTGATCGCACACGACCAGAAGAAGGACGACATGGCGGATTTCGCCCGCCATCACCAGGCAGCACTTTCCCGGTTCAACATCGTCGCCACCGGCACGACGGGCGGCCGGGTTCAGGATGCCTGCCCCGGTCTTGAAGTGACGCGGTTGAAGAGCGGCCCGCTCGGTGGCGACCAGCAGATCGGCGCGATGATCGCCACCGGCGAGGTGCACATGCTGATCTTCTTCATCGACCCCTTGAGCGCGCTTCCCCACGATGTCGACGTCAAAGCGCTGACGCGGCTTGCGACGGTCTATGACATACCGATGGCGCTCAATCGGGCCACCGCCGAAAAACTCATCGACTTTCAGAAGGACTAAGCTTCCCGATGGCCGATAACATGAAGACCGACAAGCTGCCCTTTCCGATCCTGATCGGCGATATCGGCGGCACCAATGCCCGCTTCTCCATCCTCCTCGACGCCTATGCGGAACCGAAGCCGTTCCCGAACGTGCGCACCGCCGACTATCCGACGATCGACGACGCGATCCAGAAAATCGTGCTCGATTCGAGTTCCGTGCAGCCGCGCTCGGCGATCCTTGCCATCGCGGGACCGATCGACGGCGACGAGATCGATCTGACCAACTGCGATTGGGTGGTGCGGCCGAAAGGCATGATCGCCCAACTCGGCTTCGAGGATGTGCTGGTCGTCAACGATTTCGAAGCCCAGGCGCTTGCCGTCGCGGCCATGCCCGACGAATACCGCGAGACGCTTGGGCCCAACAACGAGCCGCATATGGCATCGCGCGTCGTGCTTGGTCCGGGTACCGGCCTCGGCGTTGCCGGCCTCGTCTATGCGCGGCACATGTGGTTTCCGGTTCCCGGCGAAGGCGGACATGTGGATGTCGGCCCGCGCTCGGAACGGGATTTCGAGATCTTTCCGCATCTCAAGCGCATCGAAGGCCGCGTTTCTGCGGAAGAAATCCTGAGCGGGCGCGGCGTCGTCAACATCTACCAGGCCGTCTGTGCGGCCGACGGTCTGCAGCCCGCGTTTTCCGATCCGGCGGATATCACGGCTCACGGTCTGAACCGTTCGAATTCCCAGGCCGTCGAAACGCTATCGCTGTTTGCCACCTATCTCGGCCGGGTCGCCGGCGACATGGCGCTGATCTTCATGGCGCGCGGCGGCGTCTATCTCGCCGGCGGCATCTCGCAGAAGATCGTTCCCGCGCTGAAAGGCCCAGAGTTCCGCGCCGCCTTCGAAGACAAAGCGCCGCATACGGAGCTGATGGGCACGATTCCGACCTTCGTGGTGACCCATCCACAGGCGGCACTCGCCGGCCTTGCAAGCTTTGCCCGCACGCCCTCCGCCTACGGCCTTTCCATGGATGGCCGCCGCTGGCAACGCTAGGACCGGACTGAGATCATCGCCGCGGGCGAGGCCGGTTTTCCTGAAGGCGGCGTGCAAGAGATGCTTGCGCAGCGTGGAAGCGGCCTTTACGCTCGCCCCAACAAGCTGTAACCGCTCGAAAAGACCGACCGACAAAAGCAGGGACTACGCCGCACATGACCGCAAATGACATGAAACTCGTAGTGGTCGGCGCAGCGGGTCGGATGGGCCAGGCACTGATCCGGGTCATTCATGAAACCGACGGCGTGGCATTGCATGCAGCGGTCCAGCGCGAAGGTTCGCCGTTCATCGGCAAGGATGCAGGCGAGCTCGCGGGTGTCGGAACGCTTGGGGTCCCCGTGACCGCCGATCCGCTTCAGGCTTTTCTGGATGCCGAGGGCGTGCTCGATTTCACCACACCCGCGACCAGCGTCGCCTTCTCGGTCCTTGCCGCGCAGGCACGGATCGTCCATGTGATCGGCACGACCGGGTGCTCGATCGAGGACGAGGAAAAGTTCAAGGCGGCGGGCCGTCACGCGCGCGTAGTCAAATCCGGCAATATGAGCCTCGGCGTCAACCTGCTCGGCGTGCTTGTCGCGCAGGCGGCGAAGGCTTTGCCCGCCGCCGGCTGGGATATCGAGATCCTCGAAATGCATCACAAGCACAAGGTCGACGCGCCATCCGGCACCGCACTGCTGCTCGGCGAAGCGGCGGCACAAGGCCGCGGCATCGATCTCGCAAGCCAGTCCGTCAGGGTGCGTGACGGCCATACGGGCGCCCGCCCGACCGGCACGATCGGGTTTGCGACGCTGCG
>NZ_JALBGV010000050.1 GCF_023006505.1 Neorhizobium sp. SHOUNA12A | reverse complement strand
CACCCTGCCCCGGCCTGCCACCAGCACCGCCGCCGCGCTGAAAATTCTGGCGCCGGTCATTGCCGCCGCGCTGAGCCGGCGCGAAGAAGCTGTTCAGCCGGTCGCGGATGGCCTGCTGGTAATGGCGGCGCACATTCTCGTCGGCGATGACGGAAACGATCTGCTTCAGCCGCGCCTCGAGTTCGGCACGCTTTTCCGGAGTATCGAAGCTTGCCGAAGCCGCCTCGCGCTGCCAGATCATCTCCACCAGCGGCTTTGCTTCGTTGAGCACCTTGTCGAAGGGCGCGCGGCCTTCATGGCGAACGAGATCGTCCGGATCCTTGCCATCGGGAAGCAGCGCGAAACGCACCGATTTTCCCGGCTTCAGGAACGGCAGCGCCAGATCCGCGGCACGGCTTGCTGCCCTGAGGCCAGCGCCGTCGCCGTCAAAGCAGAGCACCGGCTGCGGTGTCATCCGCCAGAGAAGCTCAAGCTGGTTTTCGGTCAGCGCCGTGCCGAGCGGCGCCACGGCATTCTCGACGCCCGCCTGATACAGCGCAATGACGTCCATGTAACCTTCGACGGCGATGATCGTGCCCTCGCCCTGTCCGGGCTTGCCTATGCCCTGCGCCCGTCGTGCCCGTGAAAAATTATAGAGCACCTGCCCCTTGTGGAAGAGCTCGGTCTCGTTGGAATTGAGATATTTCGCCGGCGCATCCGGCGCCATGGCACGGCCGCCGAACGCGATCACCTTTTCCCGCGACGACAGGATCGGGAACATTACACGATCGCGAAAGCGGTCATAGGAGACGGCGATCCCCTCCCCGTGCACGACAAGGCCGCAAGCCTCGATCTGGTCCTTCGGCACGCCTTTGCCGGCCAGATGTTCCTTCAGCGCATTGCGGCTTTCCGGTGCGTAACCGAGACGGAAGGTCTCGATGGTACGGCCGGTCAGCCCGCGGTCGCGCAAATAGGCGCGCGCCTTCGCCCCGACGGCGCTCTGGAGCTGGTCCTGGAAAAATTGCGTCGCCAGCTCCATGACATCGAGCAGCGTCGTGCGTTCCTTCTCGCGCTTTTCGGCCTGGGGGTCCGGCTGCGGCATGGCGATGCCGGCCATATCTGCGACAGTCTGCACCGCTTCGGGAAAACTCTGCCCTTCGAGATCGGTCAGGAAACGGAAATGGTCGCCTGTGACACCGCAGCCGAAGCAGTGGTATCGGCCCTTGCGGTCCTCGCAATGGAAGCTCGGGCTCTTCTCGCCATGGAAGGGGCAGCAGGCCCAGTAGTCGCCGCGCGAGACGTTGGTCTTCTTCCGATCCCACGTCACCCGCCGGCCGATCACGCCCGATATCGGCACGCGGTCGCGAATCTCGTCGAGAAAACTGTTGGAAAAGCGCATTTCTACCTCTTGGGCCCAGTTTCCATATAAGCGCAGGCTTTCAGGAAAGCCACCAACAAGGAAATTGCTGCCCGCTATTCACAGGCTGCTCCCGGACAGAGTCGCCACATCTTTCAGCGCCGACATTCGGCAAATTTTAGGCAAATCGCGAGCACGCAAAATTATCTTTTTGTAATTTGCAAGACAGCCGCGGCGGGACTTAGCTCTCCTTGAATTCGCAAATGTCGGCGGTGTGTCCGGGGCGCTGCGAAGCCAGCTCCTTCGCTCTTCGGACGGGGCGTGTCGCAGTGTATCGCAGCGCCCCGGACCATCTCGCCGGTGGCAAGTCCGCAGTCGGCCGGCAAGATCCGGAAGAGCAAAAAGGCGGGAATCCGGTCACCGGATTCCCGCCTTTCGTTTACCGGCCTCAAAAGGGCCGCCTACTTCAAAAGCTCTTTCACCACGCCGGAAGCCTTGGCGAAATCCATCTGGCCCGGATGCTTTTCCTTCAGCACCGCCATGACTTTGCCCATGTCGCGCAGGCCTTGGGCGCCCGACTCGGCAATCGCCGCCTTGATCAATTCCTGCACCGTCTCGTCCGAAAGCTGCTCGGGCATGAAACCCTTGATGACGTCGATTTCCTCGCGCTCCTGCGTTGCAAGTTCGGCACGGCCGGCGTCTTCGTAGATCTTCGCCGATTCCTCGCGCTGCTTCACCATCTTCTGCAGGATCTGCAGGATATCGTCGTCGCTGACCGGGTCCTTGCCGAGACCGCGATTGGCGATATCACGATCCTTGATCGCAGTCTGGATCAGCCGCACGGTCGAAAGCCGGCGGGTTTCCCTGGCCCTCATGGCGTCCTTGAGCGCATCCGAAAGCTTGTCGCGCAACATCATTTTTCTCCTTGGGAAAAGCCTGGGCGCAGGCGTCGTGAATTGTGGCTTTTCCTTGGCATTCACACCGCTGTCATAGACGACGGGCCGGAGGCGATCAAATCAATTCGCCCAAATCCTTGAATCCGATGGCTTATAATCCCCATGGAATTCTTCGGCGCCGAGATTGACCACCTCGCCTGCTTTGTCTATTTTCCGGCACCTGCACGAGATTTAGAGGTTAGGGCTTGCGCCGGGATTCCGCGCGCCCGTCTCTCACGACCATAAATGGCCCTCGCAGCCTGTCTCTTCAAGGGACGGGACCGGTGAGGCAGAAGGATGGATATGACCGCGACCGCTCCCTGGACCACCAAGAAACCCACCGCATTGCTCGTTCTGGCCGATGGCACCGTGATCGAAGGAACCGGGATCGGCGCAACCGGCAAGGTGCCGGCCGAAGTGGTGTTCAACACCGCGCTGACCGGTTACCAGGAGATCCTGACCGACCCTTCCTATCTCGGCCAGATCGTCACCTTCACCTTCCCGCATATCGGCAATATCGGCACAAACGAAGAAGACGTCGAGGACCTGACGCCGGCAGCTCGCCGCGGCGCGGTCGGCACCATCTTCAAGGCCGACATCACCGAACCCTCCAACTACCGCGCCTCTAAGGATCTCGACGGCTGGCTGAAAGCCCGCGGCATCATCGGCCTTTCGGGCATCGACACCCGCGCGCTCACCGCCTGGATCCGCCAGAACGGCGCACCGAACGCCGTCATCGCCCATGACCCCAACGGCGTCTTCGATATCGAGGCTCTGAAGGCCGAAGCTCGCGCCTGGAGCGGGCTCGAAGGCCTCGACCTCGCCAAGGAAGCGACTTCCGGTCAGTCCTCGCAATGGAACCAGAAGCCCTGGGTCTGGAATGAAGGGTATGACGACCTGAAGCCGGAAGACGCAAAATACCATATCGTCTGCGTCGACTACGGCGTGAAGCGCAACATCCTGCGCCTTTTCGCCGGCCTCGACTGCAAGGTGACGGTGGTGCCCGCCCAGACCTCTGCGGAAGACATCATGGCTCTGAAGCCGGATGGCATCTTCCTGTCGAACGGCCCGGGCGACCCGGCCGCGACCGGCGAATATGCCGTGCCGGTCATCAGGGACGTCATCAATACGGATATCCCGACCTTCGGTATCTGCCTTGGCCACCAGATGCTCGGCCTGGCGCTCGGCGCCAAGACCGAAAAGATGCATCAGGGCCATCACGGCGCCAACCACCCGGTCAAGGACCACACCACCGGCAAGGTCGAGATCGTCTCGATGAATCACGGCTTCGCGGTCGATTCGAAGTCTCTGCCGCAAGGCGTTGAGGAGACTCACATTTCCCTCTTCGACGGCAGCAATTGCGGCCTGCGCGTCACTGGCAAGCAGGTGTTCTCGGTCCAGCACCATCCGGAAGCCTCGCCCGGCCCGCAGGACAGCCACTATCTCTTCCGTCGCTTCATCAACATGGTGCGCGAGAAGAAGGGCGAACCTGCCCTCGCCGAGCGCTGAATTCGGGCGCCCTTAAAAAATCCGCAGCCGCCTATTGACCTCAACATTGGTTGAGGTCCCATAAACGCCCCTGTTCAAGATCGAGCAGGGGTTTTTCATATGAGCGAAATACAGAATCGACGCATTTTTCGCGTCAACAGGTTTGCGGTCCCGGTCGAAGGGCGCGAAGAATTCATGGCGTTGGTTCACAGGACGCATAAGGTTATCCGCGCCCAGCCGGGATTCGTCGACGATCTGATCCTGGAACAGGCTTCCAGCGCCGGACTGTTCAACGTCATCACCATCCTCCAGTTCGAAGGCGAGCACGCTCTTCAGCCGATCATTGCCGCAGTCGCAAAATCCGATGAGGAGGCAGGCATCGATAGGCAGGCGTTGAGCCGACGCCTCGGCGTAGAGACCAATGTCGGCTTCTACCACAGGGCGGTTTTACAAGAGCTCCAACCGGCCTGACCAACAAAGACGGTCCGCTGGCTCTTCAGCGGGTCGTTCTGGCCTGGCGTCTCACCAGCAGCCAGAAGCGGCCGCAAAGCAGAACCGCGGCCGCTGCGAGGCCGGTGACGAAGCCAAACCAGACGCCTTCGCCGCGAAACCCGAGCGGGAACGCGAAGACCCAGGCGCAGGCGAAACCGATCGGCCAATAGGCGATCAGCGCCAGCACCATTGGCACCCTGGTGTCCTTGAGGCCACGCAACAGGCTGGCGCCAACCACCTGTAGCCCGTCGACCAGCTGGAAAGCCCCGGCGATGACGATCAGCGGCACCGCCAATTTCAGCACGGTCGCGGCGTCCTCCTTGCGTGTATCCAGGAACAGATTGCCGAAGAAGTGCGGGATCGTCGCATACAGCACGCTGCCGATTGTGGTGAACAGGACGCTGACCGCAAGCACGGCAAGCGCCGCCCGCTTGACGCCGAGAAGATCACCGCGGCCATTGGCCAGCCCGACGCGCACCGTCGCCACCTGCGACAGGCCGAGCGGGATCATGAAGGCGATCGCTGCGAGCTGCAGCGCGATGCCGTGGGCTGCGAGTTCCAGCTTGCCGATGATGCCCATCAGCAGGGAGGCAGCCGAAAACAGGCTGGTTTCCGCCAGAATGGTGAAGCTGATCGGCAGGCCGAGCACGACAATCTCGCGCACCATGCTCCAGTCCGGCCGCCAGAAGCGCACGAAGATCTCGTAAGCGCGCATCTTCGGCTGGCTTTCCACATAAAGGAGAGCGGCCACGAAACCGAACAGGTTGGCGGCGACGGAAGCGATTGCCGCCCCGTGCAGGCCCATTTCCGGTGCACCGAAATGACCGAAGATCAGCAGATAGGCAAGGCTGGCATTGATGAGGAACATCACGATCGTGACGTAAAGCACGATGCCGCCCTTCTCGAGCCCGGTGACGAAGCTTCGAAGCGCCATCAGCCCCAGCGCCGGGAAAATGCCCCATTGGGCGATGCGCAAATAGCTCTGTGCATTTGCCGCGACATCCGGCTGCTGCCCGAGCGCCAGAAGGATGGGTGCCGAGAACCACAGAATCGGCGCCGTCAGCACCCCGAACGCAAGCACGATCCACAGCCCCATGCGAACCGACCGACGCACCGAGCGGCTATCGCCATGCCCGAGCGCCTGCGCCACCATCGGCACCACGGCGCTGGTGAACCCGGTGCCGAAGATGAAGACCAGGAAGAACATCTGCGTGGCGAGCACCACGGAAGCGAGCTCGGTCGTGCCGAGCCAGCCGACCAGGATGACGTCGGTCGTGTTGATCGCCATCTGCGCCAGCTGCGCCCCGACCAGCGGCACGCCGAGCGCAAGGGTCGCGCGCATATGTGCGGACCAGGAATTGTCCGTCACCGTCACAGCCATGGTGGTGGAAAGGCTCGACATGACACTCCTCCGCAGACGAAAAAAGCCGCTTCCAGAAACTGGCGAGCGGCGGATGACACAGCCTATAGAGGAGCATCATCCGTGCGGCAACACTTACAGGCGATTCAGCAGTATTTTTGGACGTTTCTTCAAGAAATCTGATGCGTGAGCTCGGTTTCGCGCCCAACCACCTGTGTTTTCCGTGAAATCCGGCTCAGGAACACCAAAATGGCACAAGCCATGAAAATCGCCGCCATCATGTATGGCGCGCCCGCGAACTCCATTTTCGCATGCTCCCCCGTGAACGCGCTGAACAGCTGCGTGAAGATCGCCGGACCGACGATCGTCGTCAGGCTGGTGAGGCTCGTCATCGCGCCCTGCAGCTCCCCTTGGGCCGACGGCGGCACCTTGGCCGAAGCAATGCTGCGCAGCGCCGGATCGGCGATGTTCTCTATCGTCGTCACAAGGATGACGGCATAGACCATCCACCCCTGCCACGCGAAGGCATAACCGCTAAGGCCGAGGCAGCAGAAACAAAGCCCGAGCACCGCAGTCTTCCATTCGCCGAGCACAGGTACCAGTTTCGGCAGGATGAAGCCCATGACAAACGCGGCGCAGATACCGAACAGACCGAGCGACAGGCCGATCTGCCCCTCGCTCCAGCCGTAACGATAGGTGGACACAAAGGACCAGACGGACGGATAGACCGCGTGTGCCAACCAATAGAGGAACATCACCAGCATGATCCAGCCGATGCCCGGATAATGGCGCATCTGGCGCAGCGCACCGAGCGGATTGGCGCGCTTCAACTCGAACTTGCGGCGGTTCGCCTTGTCGAGCGTCTCCGGCAGCAGGAACCAGGAAGCGACGAAATTGGCAAGCGACAAGAGCCCGGCGCCAAGGAACGGCACACGCGGCCCGAGTTCGCCGAGCAGCCCTCCGATCACCGGCCCGACCGTGAAACCGACGCCGAAGGCGATCCCGACCAGGCCAAAGTTCTTGGCGCGATTTTTCTCATTGCTGATATCGGCAATATAGGCCGAGCAGGTGGCAAAACTGCCGCCGGAAATACCGGCCAACACACGACCGACGAACAGCATCCAGAAACTGGTGGCGGCCGCGCAGATCAGGTTGTCGAGAGCGAAGGTGAGGACCGAGGCGAGCAGGATTGGCCGCCGGCCGAAACGGTCGCTGAGATTGCCGAGCAGCGGCGCAAACAGAAACTGCATGCCGGAATAGATAAGCAGCAGCCAGCCGCCGTCGACGGCCGCCGCACTCATGTCGTCGCCGGTCAGCTCGCGCAGGAAGGTCGGCAGCACCGGCATGATGATTGCGATCCCGATGATATCCAGAAACAGGATCATGAAGACGAGGAAAAGGCCTCGGCGGACAAATTTCGGGTCGAGCATTAAATGTCTCTCTAGCAATGGTGTTTTCTTGAAAGACGATCAATTCGCCGGGCTGCCTACATAGCGGTAAAGGAAAACCGAAACAATACGTGAACATTTCAAAGTTTTTGATGAAAGGCACAACCGCAACGCATAGTCATGCAACCCGGCGCTCCTCTGCTTCCAGAACGTTAGTTCCTCAGCCCGGCCATACACCATTTATGCGCGACCTTCGTTGACAGATGCACGCGAAAGCCTAGTCTACCTCCTGTTGCTTTGACCGTGATCGATTGGGGGATTGTCATGCGCGGATTGATGGTGATCGCATTTCTCCTGGCATCGTGTACCGCCGCGATGGCGGATATGAAGGTCTCCTTCGATTGGGGACCGACAAAGAAATGTTTCGACTCGAAATCGCCGCCGATCTCGCTGTCGGGCGTGCCGGCCGGCACCAAGGCGCTCGATATCCGCATGAAGGATATGAACGTTCCGGATTATAACCACGGCGGCGGCAAGGTCGACTATTCCGGCCAGAAATCGCTCGCCTATGGCGCCTTCAGCTATACCGGCCCCTGCCCTCCCTCCGGCAAGCACAAATACCGCTTCACGGTGAATGCTCTGGACGCCGGAGGCAAGACGCTCGCGACCGCCACCGCCGACAAGATGTTTCCCTAGTCTCGGAGCCTGCAGGATCTCAACAGCCCAAACCGGACCTCATAGAGATTGAAATTGAACTTCCCTCTCTCCGGCGGCCTCTCATGATCGAACTTCTCTGGCGCGGCATTCTCATCGGGCTCGGCGCCACCATCCTGATGGACCTCTGGGCGATCGTGCTGAACAGGGTCTTCGGCCAGCCCAAGGCCAACTGGGCTCCGGCCGGGCGCTGGTTCTGGCACCTGCACCGCGGAAAGGTGTTTCACGACAGCATCGCGGCAGCCGAACCCTACGAACATGAACTGGCTCTCGGCTGGGCCGGCCATTACGCCATCGGTGTTCTCTACGGTCTGATCCTCGCCCTGGTCATGGGGCAGAACTGGTTCGCTGCGCCCACCTTCATTCCCGCCTGGATCCTCGGCATCGTCACCATCGGCGCCGGCTGGTTTCTGATGCAGCCCGGCCTTGGCCTTGGCTGGGCCGCTTCGAAGACGCCGAGGCCGAACAAGGTTCGCTTTCTCAACTTCGCCGCCCACACCGTTTTCGCGCTCGGGCTTTACGGCACAGCGCTGCTGATCCGCTAGTCTTCCAGATCCCGCTTCATCCGGTCGAGCATATCCACGGCATGCGCCGCATAGGCGCCGATCCAGCGGTCGTGGATCGCCTTGATCGGCAGCGGGTTCAAATGGTTCCAGCGCTCCCGGCCCTCGCGCTTCACCAGCACCAGGTCGGCCCCCTCCAGAACTTTCAGATGCTGCATGACGGTGCAGCGGTCGAGCTTCGGAAACCGGGCACAGAGATCGCCCGTCGTCTGCGGCCGGTCCTTCAGCTCGTCCAGAATCTCCCTGCGAACCGGAGCTGCTAGAGCCTTGAAAATACGGTCGTTTTTTTCACTGCTTGACATGTTATGTTTTTATAACATAATGCAGGGAGAAACAAGGGAGAAAGATCATGGAACTGAAATTCAAGGTATCCGGCCGGATTTCAAAACCGGTCGAGGAAGTGTTCGAGGCCGTCGCCGATCCCAAAAAGCTTTCGGGTTATTTCACCACAGGCGGCGCCAAGGGGCGGCTGGAGACCGGCACAACGGTCACCTGGGATTTTCACGACTTCCCGGGCGCCTTTCCCGTTGAAGTCGTCGAGGTGGAGAAGAACAGCAAGATCGTGCTGCGCTGGGACGCGACGGAAGGCAATGCGGCCGAACAGGGACCGGAGAACGTCACTCCCGCCCACTACAAGACAACGGTCACCATGACCTTCGAGCCACTGGAGGATGATCGCACACTGGTGACGATCGCCGAGGAAGGCTGGCGCGAAACACCCGGCGGACTTTCTGCCTCCTACGGCAACTGCCAGGGCTGGTCGCAGATGCTCTGCGCCTTGAAGGCCTATGTGGAATACGGCATCAACCTGCGCGAGGGGATGTATAAATAGGCACTGGGCTTAGCTCCCCTCTCGAAGTGAGCGAATGCAGACGACATTCAGGATCGGGATCATTGAGGGGCGGAGCCAGCATGCCCCCTCAACCCTGCCAGGCATCTCCCCCACAGGTGGGGAGATTACAAGAGGCACTCTCGCTGCCTCAAAGCACCGCGGCTAAGGATGTAACGGCCAATGTAGGGTGGTGAGCGGGCGTCCAGCCGATCTCCCCACCTGTGGGGGAGATGCCCGGCAGGGCAGAGGGGGGCGATCTGGCTCCGCCCTCTCCTACAGGTCTGGAAGCTAAACATTCCCCGAGAACGTATCGCAGGCCTTCATGTCGCCCGTGTCGAACCCGCGCTTGAACCAGCGCGCGCGCTGCGCCGAAGTGCCGTGGTTGAAACTTTCCGGCACGACATAGCCCTGGCTGCGCTTCTGCAGCGTGTCGTCGCCGATCTGCTGGGCGGCGTTCAGCGCTTCTTCGAGGTCGCCGGTATCGAGAATGCCCTTCTGCTGGGTGAACTTGCCCCAGACGCCGGCAAAGCAGTCGGCCTGCAGCTCGACGCGCACCGACATGCGGTTGGCATCGGCCTCGCTCATCCGCTGGCGGGCCTGGTTGAATTTCGGCAGGATGCCGAGAAGGTTCTGTACGTGATGGCCGACCTCGTGGGCAATCACATAGGCTTCGGCAAAATCACCGGCAGCATCGAAGCGCTGTTCAAGCTCCTTGAAGAAATTGGTGTCGAGATAAAGCTTATGGTCGCCGGGGCAATAGAAGGGTCCCGTTGCGGAAGACGCAAATCCGCAGGCGGAGTTCACCTTGCCGGAAAACAGCACCAATGTCGGCTCCTGATATTGCTGACCGTTGGCCTGGAAAATGCCGTTCCAGGTATCTTCCGTCTCCGCCAGCACGGTGCGCACGAACGCTGTCGTGTCGTCATTGGCCGGCGTGCGGTTGCCGGTCGTCTGCTGCTGTTCGAAACCCGAACCGTCCATGCCGAGCTCGCCTGACAGCAGCGAGAGCGGGTTGATGCCGGTGATCCAGCAGATGATCAGGATGACGATGATCCCGCCGATGCCGAGCCCTCCGCCGCGGCGGCCACCGCCACCGATCGGGATGCGCAGGCCGCCGCGACCCAGCGGACTGCCGTCCATGGAAGCGCCGCGCTGGTCCTCGACATTGTCCGATTGCCGGCGCCCTCTCCATTCCATGTCGTGCTCTCCTGTTCGACCGAATCCTGGCCGATATAACGCTGGCGGCCGCAAAAGCGATCCGTCCCCGCATCACATAGCCGAAGATTCGTCTTCAGGCGACCCGCAGAGCCTTTTTGCCCGGCAGGAAAACCGTCAGCAATCCGAATACCGGCAGGAAGGCGCAGACATTGTAGACGAAGGTGATGCCGTAACGGTCGGCAAAGATGCCGAGCACCGCCGCGGCGATGCCGCCGATCCCGAAGGCGATCCCGAAAAAGATGCCGGCGATCATCCCCACCCGGCCCGGCACCAGTTCCTGCGCCATCACCACGATCGCCGGGAAGGACGAGGCCATGATGAAACCGATGATCGCCGAAAGCGCGATCGTCACCGGCAGGTTGGCAAACGGCATAGCGAGCGTGAACGGCAGCACGCCGAGGATCGAGAACCAGATCACCACCTTGGAGCCGAACTTGTCGCCGACCAGCCCGCCGATGACAGTGCCGAGCGCGACGGCGCCGAGGAAGATGAACAGCATGATCTGCGACTGCTGCACCGTCACCTGGAAGCGCTCGATGACGAAGAATGTATAATAACTGCTGATCGACGCCATGTATGCGTTCTTGGAGAAGGTCAGGATGGTCAACACGATGAGCGAGATGGTCACCGTCCGCTTTGAAAGGTTATGGGCCTTCAGCACCCGCTTGCGGCCCTGGTTGGCGAGCATATGCGCCTTGTACCAGCGCGCCACCCACGACAGGACGACAATGCCGAGCAGCGCGATTCCCGAGAACCAGGCAACGCTGCCCTGACCGTTCGGCACGATGATGAAGGCTGCGAGCAACGGGCCGATCGACTGGCCGAAATTGCCGCCGACCTGAAAGACCGACTGCGCCATCCCGTAACGGCCGCCGGAAGCGAGCCGCGCCACACGCGAGGATTCTGGATGGAAGACGGCCGAGCCGATGCCGATCAGCGAGGCGGAGATCACCAGCACCCCATAGGAATGCGCGTTCGCCAGCATGAACAGGCCGATGAAGGTCGAGCCCATGCCAACCGGCAGCGAATAGGGGAACGGCTTCTTGTCGGTGATGATGCCGATCACCGGCTGTAGCAGCGAGGCCGTGCACTGGAAGGCGAGCGTCAATATGCCGATCTGCCAGAAATCGAGCGCATAATCCGTTTTGAGCATCGGATAGATCGCTGAGATCATCGACTGCATGATGTCGTTGATCATATGGCAGAAGCTGACCGCCAGGATGATCGGCAGGATCGTCACTTCGGCGGCAGTTGCGGAAACGGGTTTGGATGTTGCATCGGCCATTGAATTTCCTCCGCGCAAGCGGTCGTCATCGCGGATGGCCGTTGCTGCAAGTGTCTTGGTTGCAGCTCTAATCCCGCAAGCCGGGCCTGTCCATGACAGGAAGGCGCCGAACGGTACGCTTCGAGGAAATTCTTGATACAAGCTCCTAAATTCGCCGCGACGCCAGCCTCTGCTGAAGAAGAAGCATCCCGGCGATCGCGATGAGCGTCAGAAGTAAAATCCAGCTCGGTCCGCCGGAAAACACCACGGTGTTCATGATCCGGCCCGGGATCAGCGTGAACAGGCCGGCGATGACGATGCCGCCGAAATACATGCCGATAACGGTCGCCTTGTGCGCTCTTATATTATGAGCGCGTGCCGCGCTGATCGACCGCCACGCCCCGACCAGCACGAAGACCGACAGGAGATGGATCGGGCTGAAGCCGTAGACGAGGTTGATCTGGTGGATGAAGAAGCTGGAGAGCGAGGTGAGGACCATCAGCGCCATCCAGATCTTGCCGAGCAGGCGGTGGACCGGCGTGCCCTTGCGATTGAGAAGGATATAGGCGCCGAGCACGGCGGCGGGCAGAACAGCCGCGACATGGACTTGCACGGCAAGCGGGGCGTCAAGAAGCGGTTGAAGGTTCATGGGAAGTACCTGTCGAAATCAGCGAGAACGGGAGGCGATTGAATTGATCGCCTGTTTCCGCCATGACTGGCTTGCCCTCAATCGGAATGGCGCAGACGACGGACAAACTTCGTGAATCACCCGTTTTTGAGCTCCACGCTTCGTGAATTGCAGCTCTTCACCCGCTCCTGGCGCTTCTGGACGACCTTTACGCTCGTCATCCTGATCTTTGTCGTCACCGGCCCCTACGGCACGCTGGAGCGGATGACGCTCGGCGTCCGGCTCGGTTACTGGCTGATCGTCCATGCCGTCACCTGGACGATCGCCATCTGTCTGTCGATCATGGCGGAAATCCTGCTGCGCAACCGCATCAACCATACGCTCGCCCGCATGATGATCGGTTCGCTGGTTGCAGCCCTGCCAATCGGCTTTGCACTCGGCGCCATCGATTTCGCGTTCGTCGGCCACTGGACCGAGATGGGCGATGGTTTTCACCGGGCGCTGTTCGCGCTGCCGCTCTGCGCCCTCTTCTGTCTTCTGACCTATACGGCGATGCACCGGCAGATCGCCGAGGCTTCCGCCCCGCCCGCGCTTGTCCCGGCGCCGGCGGTCTCCTCCGCATCGGAACCCGAAATCCTCGCTCGCTTGAAACCCCAGAACCGCGGCGCACTCCTGCGGCTTTCCGTCGAAGACCACTATACTGACGTGGTCACCAGCCGTGGCCACGAACTGATCCTGTTGCGTTTTGCCGACGCCCTGAAGGAACTTGGGGCCACGCCCGGCCTCCAGGTGCACCGCTCCCATTGGGTGGCGGATGCCCATGTCGAAACACTGAGACGCGACGGCGGCAAGCTCGTGCTGATCATGAAGGACGGCACGGAAATCCCCGTGAGCCGCACTTATATGGACGCCGTGCGGGCCCGTTTCACGTCCTGAAGAATAAGCACGCCCCACCCGGCGGCAAATACCAGCGGAACGATCGGCAACCCCACCAGCGCGGCAAGCGGTCCGATGAACGGAAGAAAGGCCACCAACATATAGACAATTCGACCCGGCTGGTCTTCGTTGCGTCCCGCCTCGCTGGTTCTGCCGTCTTTGTAGATCAGGCCGCCGAGCGCGACCAAGGCTCCAAGGTCATAGACCAATGAATAGGGCGACATCAGGAACGTCGCGAAGACCAGGCTGGCCGCGCGGCTTTCCAAGCTCTTTAGGGTGAAAAGCGTCCCGACAAAGACAACGAGCGAAATGATGGCGACGGGTGCATGCGTATACATGGCCACGCTGGCGTCATAGCCAAGACTGCGCAGCGCACCGAAGGTCGACAGCATCATGCTGACGAAAATGCCCGAACCTCCATTCATCACCTGCGTCTGATAGGGCCAGTTATATTCGATATATCCCGTCCACGCCGCCAGACCAAAGGACCACACGGACAGGAGCGCCATCGCGATCGCCATGACCGCGGCGGACAACACGACGAGCCACCGCTTCTCCGCGACCAGAAACAGGGGCAAAAGAATGCCTAGCTGAGGCTTGATGGTCAGGATGCCGATCGCGAAGCCGGCGACAACCGGATTGCGGTCGCGAAGTGCAAGCCCGTATAGAAGCAGCGCCGCCGTCAGAAAGCCGTTCTGGGCAGCCAGCGCATTGCAGGAAATGAAGGGCAGGAGAAACAATGCCGGCCATTCAGGGCGCCGCTGGCAGATCAGCGAAGCCGCATGCAGATAGATGAGCAGCGTCACCAGCAGAAAGACCACCATCGAGACCCTGTAGGGAAGCAATCCGAGCGGCCAGATGAGAAGCAGGAAATGTGGCGGATAGCTCCAGGCATGCCAGGGAAAATCCACACCGAAAGCGGCTGTCATATGAGCAAAATAGATGTCCTGTCCCTGGAACAGATCCTGCACGCGGCCTTCGAGGACAAGCCTTGAGGCGATCCAGTAGTTGGAAAAGTCGCGATTGGTCCAGGCAAGGCCGCTGTCATCCGTCAGGCCGGCCAGGATGACGACCAGAACGACGATGGCGCAGAGGATTGCAGAAGCGGCAAGAAGTACCAGCATGCGGCGCGAATCGGTAAATGCACTCATTATCCCGCTCATCCGAAGGCTTCGATCGAACACCTGTCCGTCTTTACGACAAAGGCCTGAATATTCCCTTCCGCAGATGCAAAGCCTTAAACGGTATCCGCATGCAGTAACGCCGGTCACAGCAAATCTGTAAATTCGGCGATTTATGGGGTTCCGTTCGCTAGAACATTTGCCTATAAGCCGCGTCTAGCCTGAAAAGACATGCTCGCGCGACCCGACCGGTGGTATTCCACGCCGTGCCGGTTTTCTGCGCAGGCAAAAAGCGGAAAGATGCCCCATGCCAAAGCGCCAAGATTTGAAATCGATCCTCATCATCGGCGCGGGTCCGATCGTCATCGGCCAGGCATGCGAGTTCGATTATTCCGGCACCCAGGCCTGCAAGGCGCTGAAGGAGGAAGGTTACCGGGTCATCCTGGTCAACTCCAACCCGGCGACGATCATGACCGACCCGGGACTGGCGGATGCCACCTATGTCGAGCCGATCACCCCCGAAGTCGTCGCCAAGATCATCGCCAAGGAGCGGCCGGATGCGCTGCTGCCGACCATGGGCGGCCAGACCGCGCTGAATACCGCGCTCTCCCTGAAGCGGATGGGCGTGCTCGACCGCTACAATGTCGAGATGATCGGCGCCAAGCCGGCCGCCATCGACATGGCCGAGGACCGTGCCCTCTTCCGGGAAGCCATGTCCCGCATCGGGCTCGAAACCCCGAAGTCGATGCTGGCCAATGCCACCGACATCAAGGATGCCGACCGCAAGACCCATGAGATCGAGCGCAATCGGGTCAAGGAAAGCCTGACGGGTGCCGAACTCGACACGGCACTCGACGAGCTCGAAAACCAGTGGAACCTCGGCGAGACCGACCGCAAGCAGCGTTATATCAGCCACGCCATGGCGATCGCCGCCCAGGCGATCGACGTGGTCGGCTTGCCCGCCATCATCCGTCCCTCCTTCACCATGGGCGGCACCGGCGGCGGCATCGCCTATAACCGCTCGGAATTTTTCGAGATCGTCTCCGGCGGCCTCGATGCCTCGCCGACCACGGAAGTGCTGATCGAAGAGTCGGTGCTCGGCTGGAAGGAATACGAGATGGAGGTGATCCGCGACAAGGCGGACAACTGCATCATCATCTGCTCGATCGAGAACATCGACCCGATGGGCGTCCACACGGGCGATTCGATCACCGTCGCGCCGGCGCTGACGCTGACCGACAAGGAATACCAGATGATGCGCAACGCCTCGATCGCGGTTCTGCGCGAGATCGGCGTCGAGACCGGCGGCTCGAACGTGCAGTTCGCCGTCAACCCGAAGGACGGCCGCCTCGTCGTCATCGAAATGAACCCGCGCGTCTCGCGCTCGTCCGCTCTGGCTTCGAAGGCCACCGGCTTTCCGATCGCCAAGGTCGCCGCCAAGCTCGCGATCGGCTACACGCTCGACGAACTCGACAACGACATCACCGGCGGCGCCACCCCTGCCTCGTTCGAACCGTCGATCGACTACGTCGTGACGAAAATCCCGCGTTTCGCCTTCGAAAAATTCCCGGGCGCCTCGCCGGTCCTGACGACTGCGATGAAATCGGTCGGCGAAGTCATGGCGATCGGCCGCACATTCGCCGAATCGCTGCAGAAGGCGCTGCGCGGCCTGGAAACCGGCCTGACCGGCCTCGACGAGATCGAAATCCCCGGCTTCGAGGACGGTGAGAACTCCAGGAACGCCATCCGCGCCGCAATCGGTACGCCGACCCCGGACCGGCTGCGCATGGTCGCCCAGGCGCTGCGCCTTGGCCTCACCGAAGGCGAAGTCCATGAGGCCTGCAAGATCGATCCGTGGTTCATCGCCCAGATCAAGGGCATTACCGACATGGAAGCCCGCGTCCGCGAACACGGCCTGCCGGAGGATGCCGAGAACCTGCGCATGCTGAAGGCGATGGGCTTCTCCGATGCTCGCCTCGCAAGCCTTACCAAAAAGCGGCCGAAGGAAGTGGCGGAACTGCGCAACAGCCTGAATGTCCGCCCCGTCTTCAAGCGCATCGACACCTGCGCCGCCGAATTCGCCTCGCCGACCGCCTACATGTACTCGACCTACGAGACGCCTTTCGTCGGCGAGCTGCGCTCGGAAGCAGAAGTGTCGACTGCCAAGAAGGTCGTCATCCTCGGCGGTGGTCCGAACCGCATCGGCCAGGGCATCGAGTTCGATTATTGCTGCTGCCACGCCGCCTTCGCGCTGAAGGATGCGGGCTACGAAGCGATCATGATCAACTGCAACCCGGAAACCGTGTCGACCGACTACGACACGTCCGACCGCCTCTATTTCGAGCCGCTGACGGCCGAAGACGTGATCGAAATCCTGCGCGCCGAGCAGGAAAAGGGCGAAGTGGTCGGCGTCATCGTCCAGTTCGGCGGACAGACGCCGCTGAAGCTCGCCGAGGCGCTTGAAAAGAACGGCATCCCGGTCCTAGGCACCGCGCCCGACATGATCGACCTTGCCGAAGACCGCGACCGTTTCCAGAAGCTTCTGATGAAGCTCGATTTGAACCAGCCGAACAACGGCATCGCCTATTCCGTCGAACAGGCCCGCCTGGTCGCCGCCGAAATCGGTTTCCCGCTGGTCGTGCGCCCGTCCTACGTTCTCGGCGGCCGCGCCATGCAGATCATCCATTCGGAATCGATGCTGCAGACCTACCTGCTCGACACCGTTCCGGGCCTGGTACCGGAAGACATCAAGCAGCGTTATCCGAACGACAAGACCGGACAGATCAACACACTGCTCGGCAAGAACCCGCTTCTGTTCGACAGCTATCTGAGCAACGCCATCGAAGTCGACGTCGATTGTGTCTGTGACGGTACCGACGTTTATGTCGCCGGCATCATGGAGCATATCGAGGAAGCCGGCATCCATTCGGGTGATAGCGCCTGCTCGCTGCCGCCACGCACGCTTTCCAACGAGATGATCGACGAGCTGGAACGCCAGGCGAAGGCCATGGCCAAGGCGCTGCATGTCGTCGGCCTGATGAACGTCCAGTTCGCCATCAAGGATGGCATCGTCTACGTGCTGGAAGTCAACCCGCGCGCCTCGCGCACCGTGCCCTTCGTCGCCAAGACCATCGGCGCGCCGATCGCCAAGATCGCCGCCCGCGTCATGGCCGGCGAAAAGCTCGACGCGACGTTTGCCGCCTACGGCACCAAGCCGGATCCGCGCGCCCTGAAGCATATCGCCGTCAAGGAAGCCGTCTTCCCGTTTGCCCGCTTCCCCGGCGTCGACACGCTGCTCGGCCCGGAAATGCGTTCGACCGGCGAAGTCATCGGCCTCGACACGGATTTCGCGCTCGCCTTCGCCAAGTCGCAGCTCGGCGCCAGTGTCGAACTGCCGCGCGACGGCACGGTGTTCGTCTCCGTGCGCGACGAGGACAAGGCCCGCGTGCTCCCGGCGATCCGCATCCTGACCGATATCGGCTTCAAGGTGCTGGCAACCGGCGGCACCGCCCGCTTCCTTGCCGAACAGGGCATTGCCTCCACCCGCATCAACAAGGTGCTGGAAGGCCGTCCGCACATCGAGGACGCGATCCGCAACCGCCAGGTCCAGCTTGTCATCAACACCACGGACGGCAACAAGGCGATCTCCGATTCCAAATCGCTGCGCCGCGCGACGCTGATGCAGAAGGTGCCTTACTACACCACCATGGCCGGCGCCGAAGCCGCGGCACTCGCGATCAAGGCGCTGAAAGCCGGCAATCTGGAAGTCCGGCCGCTGCAGAGCTATTTCTGAGCCATATCAGGCGATGCGAGCGGACGCCGTCTTCGCATCGTCCTTGATATGCCAGTCGCCCTGGAACTTTGGCCGTGTTCCCTCTTGAAGGGTCAAGCGGCCATTTTTCATTTTCCGGGTTGGAATGGCCTGGCGGTCAATTGCACCTTCTAGTGTCATGGAGAGGTCTCGGGCAAACAGCCGATTGCCAATATGCCAGGAATGCGTCCAGGAGCCGAGACTCGGCTGCGACTTCGGATCGACACCCTCGAAATAATCACCACAATCGACGTCCACCGCTTTCGAATTGACGACGGCCGGCAAGCCAACACGCCCCGCGCGTGGAGCAACGCCGAGTCTCTTCGCATTGGAGACAGCGAGCACTGAATCAAACGGATTGGAATAATTAGTAAAGCGCATGATCCGCCTAAACATGGGCTGGCTCCAATCGCTTGACAGAGCAAGACTATCGCTGGAGACGTCACCCGCGATAAAAGCTACCTGACCCATGCGCCAATCGCTCTTGAAGAGCTCACCTTTCTTCTCGGCCTGCGCAAAAGCCTCAAGGGTGACATAGCACCCTGCGGAATGGGCTATCAGGTGCACGTTAGTCTGACAGCCGGCCTTCTGTGCCTGGCTGAGCAAAAGGATGCCCTTGGTGACAAGCTCGGCAGCGACGGCCGCACCATCCCATCGGTCCTCAAGATAGTTCAGTGTCTGATTGTCGCTAGGCCAGTCGAACGCGACGATTTCACCGCGCCAACCTTCAGCCTTCATATCTTCCTTTAGCTGCCTGACACGCTCGATCACATTGGGAATGGCATTGTTATAGCCATGAATGAATATGAGCACGTCGCCACTCGGGCCAATCGAATTTGGATTCTCGTCTCCATCCGCAAGCCCCTGTACTTCGGAGACCCAATCCTTGCTGCTGGAAATGACATGACTGGCATCGTAATGATTGACGCCGCTCGGAACCTTGAGAAACCTTATCGGCCCTGGCTCTTCGGTGAAGTTGGTGCCCTCACGCTTTCTCGCAGAAATTATATATGTGCTGGTCATTGTCGCCCCCGGAACCACCCCTCACATCGCAGTTAAGTTAGAACAACATCCACAAAAGACACAACCTTTAATTTAATATTTCCAAAAACACCCGCACGGATCCAAGCCCCGATTGTACAGCAGAATTCCCGCCTGAATCAGTCTCTCCGTTCACGCCGCCAAGCGCTTGATCCGGCTCATGTCCTGCCTGAATCGGGCAAGCTCCTCCGCCTTCCTGCCCTCGTCGGGAATGCGCAGCAGATAGGACGGATGCACCGTAACGAAGATCCGAACCATCTCCTCCATCGTGTGGTCGGAAGAGCGGATGATGCCAGAGGAAAGGAAAAGACCTTCGTTCTTTCGGCGACTTCTTCATTGGAATGTTCGCCAAATGTTCCTTTTTCGCCCGTCAAGTCATTGACAAATGGTGCCGCTTGTACCCACATGCCGACGTAGGGGCACACGGACAAGGTTTCGAAATTCCTAGCGCTCGCTGTCGAAATCCTGTTATAGTGACCTACATTCTGATTTTACGATGGTTCCGAAGTTTCGCTCCGGAACCTGTTTCTTTTTGTGTCCGCGGCATCCGCGGGCATACGCCTGAAGGACAAGGAAATGGTTGAAAAGGTACCGATGACGCAGAGTGGCTTTTCCAAGCTGCAGGAGGAGCTGCGCTGGCGCCAGCAGGAGGAGCGCCCCCGTATCATCGAGGCAATCGCGGAAGCGCGCGCCCATGGCGACCTTTCGGAAAATGCAGAATACCATGCTGCCAAGGAGGCCCAGAGCCATAACGAAGGCCGCGTCACCGAGCTTGAAGACCTGACCGCGCGTGCGGAAGTCATCGACCTGTCGAAAATGTCCGGTTCGAAGATCAAGTTCGGCGCCACCGTCAAGCTGGTCGACGAGGACACCGACGAGGAAAAGATCTACCAGATCGTCGGCGACCAGGAAGCCGACGTGAAGGCCGGCCGCATCTCCATCTCTTCGCCGATTGCGCGCGCGCTGATCGGCAAGGAAAAGGGTGATTCCATCGAAGTGGTCGCTCCCGGCGGCTCCAAGGCCTACGCCATCCTCGCCATTTCCTGGGGCTGATACGCCCGTGGGCAAAAACGGCGATCCCGCCATCATCGATATCCGTGACGTCGAAGTCATCGCGCCGAATTTCAAGCGGCGCCTCTCCGGCGTCACGTCGACAATCATCCAGCTCGTCCCCGTCCAGAGATCGCTTGGCCAGAAGGTCGCAGCGCTTGGCCCCGGCCTGCCCGCTGATCTGCCGCATATCCGCTACCGCGACCTCTTCCGCCTCTGGTCGCCGCCGCGCGGCAGGCGGTGCCGGATCTGGCATGCGCGCCGTAATATCGAGATGCTGCCGGCAATTTTCATGCGTGACGTGTTGCGCATGCCGATGAAGATCGTCTTCACCTCAGCCTCGCAGCGCCGCCATACCGGCTGGACGAAATGGCTGGTCTCGAAAATGGACGGCGTGATCGCCACCAGCGGCAAGACGGCCGATTATCTGACGGTCAGGAACACCGTCGTGCTGCACGGCATCGACACCAACCGCTTCTCACCACCATCGGACAAGGCCGAGGCCAAGCGCGCCCGCGGTCTCGATCCCGCACAGAAGATTGTCGGCTGTTTCGGCCGCGTGCGCCGCCAGAAGGGCACCGATCTTTTCGTCGGTTCGATGATCAAAGTGCTTGCCGAGCGCAAGGACTGGTCGGCGATCGTCGCCGGCCGCGCCACCGGCCCGCATGTGGATTTCGAGGATGGGTTGAAGAAGAAGGTCGCCGCCGCCGGCCTTGCCGACCGCATCCTGTTTGTCGGCGAGCATACCGATATCAACGAATGGTATCGCGCCCTCGACCTCTTCATCGCGCCGCAGCGCTGGGAAGGTTTCGGGCTGACGCCACTGGAAGCCATGGCGACCGCGGTCCCGGTAATCGCCACCGATGTCGGCGCCTTCCCGGAACTGCTGGTGACCGGCGAGGAAGAAACCGGCCTGATCATCGCCCGCGACAGCGTCGATGCGATGGCCGAAGCGGCCGCCGCCCTCATGGACGACGAGCACCGCCGCAAGGCTGCCTCGATCCGCTCCCGCGCCCACGCGCTTGAAAATTTCAGCATCGAGGGCGAAGCAAAGCTGCTCGGCAATATCTACCGGATCACGGCTTCCGCTTGAAAAGCTCGATATAGGCGTTCGCCACAGCCTCTTCCGAAAACTGCCCGACCAGCGTCGCCCTGCCCTGTTCGCCAAGGCTCGCGGCCAACTGCGGGTCGGCGATCACCTGGTTGATGGCGCGCGAATACCCGGCCACGTCATCGATATCGACGAGCAGGCCGTTTTCACCATCGCGCACGAACCAGGACGGACCTTCCGAGCGCGACGAAATCACCGGCTTGCTCTGCGCCCATGCCTCGAAAATGACATTGCCGAGCGGCTCATGGCTGGATGGCATGATAAAGATGTCGGCGGCGGCCAGATACGGCCGCGTATCCTTGTGCCAGCCGAGGAACCGCACCCGGTTCTCCATCTTGTGCTCGCGCATGACCGCTTCCAGCGCTTCCCGCTCCTCGCCGTCGCCAGCGATCCACAGATAGGCGCCCGGCACCGCCGTCATCGCCTCGATCAGCAGGTGGAACCGCTTGCGTTTGACGAAACGGCCCATCGTCATGATCAGCGGCACACCGTCCGGCGTATCGGCAACCGACCTCGCGATCGGCGCCACGACCGACGTGTCCGTGAAGTTCGAGATCACCTCGACGCCGCGGGTCCAGCCGAGATTATTGCGCACATGGTCGGCAATGCCCGGCGTGTTGCAGACGAGAATGTCGGAATTCTTGAAATAGCCGAGGTGGGTGGGATAGTCGCCAAGACGGGAGAGCTTGATACCGCCCTTATAGTCCGGCATCAGGCGGGCGCCGCGGGTGGACCAGGAAATGATCGCGTCGGCCTTGTCCCGCTTTGCCATGGACAGCACCTTCATCGGCAGAAGGATACGGTCGATCGACAGGTTGCGGAAATTGCTCTCGATCACCTTGGCATGGGCCTCGACATCCGGCTTCCAGCGGCGGTTCCAGCGCATTACGGCCGTCTGCTCTACGCCACGCCGCGCAAGCGCGCCGACCAGATGCACGAAGAACTTCTCCGCCCCGCCGTCCTTGCCGAAAATATACTGGTGAACCCGCATCGATGTCGCCTCGCCTGTCTGTTTCCGCCGCTTTGTACCGGAAACCAGCATCTATAGGCAGCGCCGCCTATATGTTACGGTTGAAAAACCTGCGCAAGGGGTAGGCGAATGGTTGTCCCTGAAATGTTGGGCCTGCTGCGCATGCGCTGCCGAAGGACTTCAGCCCGCAATTCGACGATGTTATCAGGCATAAACGCGCCGCTGTTCCAAAAACGATACGGCCGCGATATAGCAACGTCTGAACAGTTTCGACCACATCGTTACATCATCACAAGTCTACCGGCGACGGAAGCGGAAGTGGCGGACCAAAGCCGCTGCGCCTCCTTGGCGGAAAAGGGAAAAATGCAATCGCTTGAGACCTATGTCATCAATCTGGATGGCAGCAATGACCGCCTGCAGACCATCAGCGACCGTCTTTCAGCCTTCGGCATCGCCTTCGAGCGGATATCCGCCGTCGACGGCCGCAAATTCGATCTCGCGACGATCCCGGATTACGACGCCGAGCGGGCCCAGAGCTACATGGGCCGCACCCTCGTCGGCGGCGAAATCGGCTGCTATCGCAGCCACCTGAAGGTCGCCGAGCATTTCCTGAAATCCAACGCCCGTTATGCTCTGGTGCTGGAAGACGACGCACTGCCGCTCTGCAACCCGGTCGAACTGCTCGAAGCGGCGCTCCCGGATCTTGAAAAGGTCGATCCCGACTGGCGGCTGATCAATATCGGCAACAACAAACTCAAGATCGCCACCCCCCTTTCCCGCTACGGCATCGGCGGCCACGACTGCGAACTGGTGGCAGCCCATTACTTCCCGATGACGACGAGTGCGATCGTCTGGTCGCGCGAAGGCGCCCGGCTCTTCGTCGAGGAGCATGGCAAGATGTTCGCCCCGGTTGACAATTATTTCCGCCACTGGCTGACCCGCACCGGCCACGGTTATTCATTCTGGCCCTCGCCCGTCACGACAACGGATGCGGCCAGCGAAATCCTGGCGAGCTCGGGCCGCGCCAGAAAAACCAACAAGCGGAAATGGTTCTACGCGTTCGCCAAGCAGCGGCGCTTGATGGAAGACAAGCTGATTGCCTTCATCCACAAAAAGCGGTTTCGGTCAGCCGGGAGCAAGTGACGAAGCGATTCGCCATACCGGTGCGCCTCAGATCTCGACCAGGCCCAGATGCTTCACCTGCCGGATGGTCAGCATGGTGCGGACGGTGTCGACGTGCTGGTCGGCGGTCAGCACTTCGATGACGAAGTCCTGGAAGACGGTGAGGTTCTGGGCCGCGCAGCGCAGCAGGAAATCGCTGTCGCCGTTGACCATCCAGGCCTCGCGCACCATCGGCCATTGCTGCACCTTCGCGGCGAAGGCCTTCAAGTCCGCGTCCGACTGCCGTTTCAGCCCGACCATGCAGAAGGCGACGAGATCGACGCCGAGTTTCGGGGCGTTGAGAAGCGCGTGATAGCCTTCGATAATCCCGGCCTCTTCGAGCTTGCGCACACGGCGCAGGCAGGGCGGCGCGGAAATGCCGACGCGCTCGGCGAGCTCGACATTGGTCATACGCCCGTCGCGTTGCAATTCCCGCAGGATTTTTATGTCGATGGCATCAAGATCGGCGCGAAGCACAGAAGTCCCCTTCGTTCTGCAGTGCTTTTATCGCAAGACGAATTTTACGCAAGAATATGTCTCGATGCGCCTGGCATTCGTGTTCCATGCCAACTGATCTGTTGTTAGTGCAAGGCTGCCCTTGCATTGCTGCATGGATCGATCTTACATGGCGCTTCTACAGCGGCAGACCGGACATCGACCACCTATATGAGGGGCAAAGAAACGTCGACCGGTCTTTGAAAGGAAATAATCCATGTCCTCCCGTCATACCGAGGTCCTGATCATCGGCTCCGGCCCGGCTGGCTATACCGCCGCCATCTATGCAGCGCGCGCCATGCTGAAACCGGTTCTGATCGCCGGCATGGAACAGGGCGGCCAGTTGATGATCACCACGGATGTCGAAAACTATCCCGGTTTCGGCGATCCGATCCAGGGCCCCTGGCTGATGGAGCAGATGCTGAAGCAGGCGACCCATGTGGGCGCCGAGATCGTCAACGACCTCGTCACCGAAGTCGAGCTGAACCATCGCCCGTTCACGGTGCGCACCGATTCCGGCCAGGTCTGGACCGCCGAGACGATCATCATCTCGACCGGCGCCAAGGCAAAATGGCTCGGCATTGAAACCGAACAGCAGTTCCAGGGTTTTGGCGTCTCCGCCTGCGCCACCTGCGACGGCTTCTTTTATCGCAACAAGGACGTGATCGTGGTCGGCGGCGGCAATTCCGCCGTCGAGGAAGCGCTCTACCTGTCGAATATCGCCAAGTCGGTGACCGTGGTGCATCGCCGCGACAGTTTCCGTTCGGAAAAGATTCTGACCGAACGCCTGTCCCAGCGCGTCAATGTCAATGTGCTGTGGAACACCGAAATTGCCGAAATCACCGGCAAGCCGGCCAAGGCGCCGATGCCGCCCTCCGTCGAGGGCGTCAAGCTGCGCAATACCCAGACGGGTGCCGTCACGGACTTCCCGATCCACGGCGTCTTCGTGGCAATCGGTCATGCGCCGGCAACCGAACTCTTCAAGGGCAAGCTGAAGATGAAGCCGAACGGCTATCTCTGGACGGCTCCCGATTCGACCGCCACCGATGTGCCCGGCGTATTTGCCGCCGGCGACGTGACGGACGACACTTTCCGCCAGGCGATCACCGCCGCCGGCATGGGCTGCATGGCAGCGCTCGAGGCCGAACGCTACCTCTCCGGCATCCAGCCGGTCGCCATAGCCGCGGAGTGACGTTGAACGATGGGTGTGCCGCTCGACTGGGATAAACTGCGCATTTTCCACGCGGCGGCGGAGGCGGGATCCTTCACCCATGCGGCCGACAAGCTGCATCTTTCCCAGTCGGCGATCAGCCGTCAGGTCAGCGCACTGGAACAGGATGTCGGCGTAAAGCTCTTCCACCGCCATGCGCGCGGCCTGATTCTCACCGAACAGGGCGAACTGCTCTACCGCACCGCCCACGATGTGCTGCTGAAGCTCGAAACCGTGAAGATGCAGCTTACCGAGACGACGGAAAAGCCGTCCGGCAAGCTGCGCGTGACGACGACCGTCGGTCTCGGCCAGGGCTGGCTCACCGACAAGGTGCAGGAATTCCTGCAGCTCTATCCGGAAATGTCGATCCAGCTGATCCTCGACAACGAGGAAGTCGACGTCAACATGCGCCATGCGGACTGCGCCATTAGGCTTCGCCAGCCGGTGCAGTCCGACCTGATCCAGCGAAAGCTCTTCACCGTGCACATGCACGTCTATGCAGCGCCCTCCTACATCAACCGTTATGGCGAGCCGCAATCCGTCGAGGATCTCGACCACCATCGCATCATCACCTTCGGGGAACCGGCGCCGAACTACCTGCTCGACGTCAACTGGCTGGAATATGCCGGCCGGTCGTCGGACAATACCCGCGCCCCGCACCTGCAGATCAACAGCCAGACGTCGATCAAGCGCGCCTGCCTGTTGGGGATAGGAATCGCCTGCCTGCCGGATTATATCGTCGGCCGCGACCCGGGCCTTATCCAGCTGGCGATCAATGCCGACATCCCGTCCTTCGATACCTATTTCTGCTATCCGGATGAAATGAAGAACGCCGCGAAGCTGAAAGTCTTCCGCGACTTCGTGGTCGGCAAGGCTCGCAACTGGAATTTCTGAGGCTCGCGCGTGGGCTGCGTTCGGCGAAAAAAATCCCTAAAATCCAGAGAGTTTCACGCTTCTGCGGCCGCCTGATATGTAACCATTGAGCGCGTGAAATAAAAGCATTGCAGCTTGCGCATGGCTGGCCTGCACAAAAGACTATTGTTCACTGCACAAAAAACCACCATATCGCACATAGCTGATGCATATGGCGGCTTTTCCTCCCAGTTCCGCCGCAGCAGCTGTTCCCCTCTGGAGGTTTTTTTTGACCTTCACACTTATAGGGCCCTGGAGCGATCCAGTGGCCCTCTTTTTTTGCCCAAAATCCTGAATTGGCTCATCCCGCTGGTTACTCATAACCATCCTTGCCAAAAACTTCTGTTCAATATCCCATCCGCACCCTTGTCGAGCGAAACTCGGCTCCCCATATTGAGTTGAGCCGGCGCGCTATGACGACCTCCTGGTTGTTTGTGCTGGCTGTTCCCCTCTGGAGGTTTTGACCTTCACAATTATTGGGCCTCGGAGCGATCCGGCGGCCCATTTTTTTTTACAATCCTTCGCTTCTCCGCAAATTGCTTCCTTTAAATCGGCTCAAGACGATCTATATATCGGGGAACTCCGATGTTGGATCCTGACGATGGACAAGACGGAAATTCTGAAAGCGCTGGCGCATCCGACCCGGGTCGAATTCCTGGAATGGATGAAGGAGCCGGAACGTCATTTTTGCGATCAGGCGCATCCGCTCGAAATGGGCATCTGCGCCAGCCAGTTCGAAAAACGCTGCGGCCTCTCCCAATCTACGGTCTCGGCGCATCTTTCGACGCTCGAGAAAGCTCGCCTGGTCAAAATCGACCGGGTCGGCCAATGGGCATTCTACCACCGCGACGAAAAAACCATCGCGGCCTTCCTCGACGATCTCAGATCGACCCTCTGATCCCTCCGCCCCTCCTCCCAACCGCATAAGGAATTTCCGATGACAAGCATTTTTGATCCGACCAGGTTCGGCGATATCGAACTCGCCAATCGCGTCGTCATGGCTCCCCTGACGCGCAACCGTTCGCCGAAAGCGATCCCCAACAACCTCAACGTCACCTATTACGAACAACGCGCCAGCGCGGGTCTGATCGTCACCGAAGGCACTCCGGTCAGCCAGCAGGGCCAGGGTTATGCGGACGTGCCGGGCCTTTATCTGCCGCAGGCGATCGAAGGCTGGAAGAAGGTGACCGATGCCGTCCACCGCAGAGGCGGCAAGATCGTCACCCAGATCTGGCATGTCGGTCGTGTCTCGCACACCTCCCTGCAGCCGAACGGCGGCGCTCCCGTTGCGCCCTCGGCCATTCCCGCCGGCGGCAAGACCTACATCATTAATCCGGATGGCAACGGTACCTTTGTCGATACCTCCGCTCCCCGCGCGCTGGAACATGCGGAAATCGCCGGCATCGTCGCTGATTTCGCCAAGGGCGCCCGCGCCGCGATCGACGCCGGCTTCGACGGCATCGAAATCCACGGCGCCAACGGCTACCTGATCGACCAGTTCCTGAGGTCGGGCGCCAACCAGCGCACGGACGAATACGGCGGCTCGATCGAGAACCGCGCCCGCTTCCTGCTCGAAGTCGTCGACGCGGTCACCAAGGAAATCGGCGCCGGTCGCGTCGGCATCCGCCTGTCGCCGGTGACACCGGCCAATGGCGTCAGCGACCCCGATCCGCAAGCCGTCTTCAACTATGTCGTCAAGCAGCTCGGTCCTCGCGGCCTCTCCTTCATTCACGTGATCGAAGGGGCGACCGGCGGCGACCGCGCCTTCTTCCAGGGCGACAAGCCCTTCGATTACCAGGAACTCAAGGATGTCTACCGCAAGGCAGGCGGCAAGGGCGGCTGGCTCGTCAACAACGGATATGACCGCGAAAGCGCCTCCAAGGCCGTCGAAAGCGGTTATGCGGACGCTGTCGCCTTCGGCAAGCTCTTCCTCGCCAACCCGGACCTCGTGCAGCGCTTCAAGGACAATGCGCCGCTCAACGAGGCCGACAAGTCCACCTTCTACGGTGGCGGCGCCAAGGGCTATACCGACTATCCGGTACTCGAAGCCGTTGCGTGATTGAAACAGAGACGGGGCCGCCTAAAAGCGGCCCTTTCCTTTTGAGAATACCGCTCAGGCTAAAAGCACCACCGGCCTTGCAGCCTTGGTCGGCTTGGGCTCGATACAGCCGAGATCGACAAGCGTCGTCCGAACTGCCTCATCGATGGCCGTCGAGGGCTCTTCACCGAGCAAGGCCCGCAGTTTGTCATTGCTCATCCGCACCGGCACCTTCCAGAGGTAACGCATCTCGCCGAGTTCGCGGAAGATCGGGACGAAGGGCGAGCCGAGCTTCAACAACCACCACGGGAACGCCCTCACCTTAATCGGATGCCCGACGACCCGGCCGATCGCCGCGATCATCTCGCGCCCATCCCGGTCCCAGAAGCCGCGCATCTGGAAACGCGCGAAACGCGGTAGTTCACCCTCCCGGTCGATCAGCCGCAGCATGGTTTCGGCGACATCCGGCAAATAGGCCCATTGATGCCCGATGCCCTGGGCATTCGGCCGGCTGACCGAGGTCACCGGCTTGCCGGGTTTCACCAGGCCTTGGGCGAACCAGCTGTTTGCTGCACCGGGGCCGAAATAATCACCAGCCCGCACGATCAGCACCGGCACACCCTCGCTCGACGCAACCTCCAGCCGGCGTTCCAGCTCGACCCGGATCGCGCCCTTGCGCGTTACCGGGTTCTGCGGGCTCTCCTCGGTGATCTCAGGAAAGGCATCCTGCCCGTAATTATAGACCGTGCCGGGCAGCAGGATGCGGGCGCCGACGGCGCGGGCCGCTGCGATCGTGTTGTCTAGCATCGGCAGGACCAGCTTTTCCCAATCCTTGTAGCCGGGCGGATTGACCGCGTGGACGATCAGCTTGGCATCCTGGGCGGCGCGGCGGACATCGGCGGCATTCATCGCGTCGCCCTGGAGCCAGTGAAAGCGAGGTTCGCGCTTCGCCGCTCCCCCGGCCTTGCGGTTAAGGGCGCGGACGGTCCAGCCACGCGCGGCAAGGCCGCGCGCCATATGGCCGCCGATCCCGCCGGTGGCACCGAGAACCAGTGCGATAGGCTTTACGGGGTTTGAGTTCGATAGTTCCGACATGGCGGCAATCCTTCCAGCTGCATGCGTTTCGTTGGCTGGACTATCGCGCCATTCGCCCCTATACGGAATTGGCAGAATTTCTTTGGCATCCATACAAAAATGAATGACATCAGCTGGGACTTTTACCGCACCTTCCTCGCCGTCCTGCGGCTCGGCTCGCTGTCTGCCGCCGCGCGCGAACTCGGTCTGACCCAGCCGACCGTCGGCCGCCATATCGATGCATTGGAAGAGGCCGTGGGCTTCCAGCTCTTCACTCGCTCGCAGCAGGGCCTGCTGCCGACCGAACCGGCGCTGGCGATGAAACCCTATGCGGAAAACCTCGCCATCACGGCCGCTGCCATGCAGCGGCTGGCCTCGGGCGAGATCGGAACCGTCAGGGGAACGGTGAGGATCAGCGCCAGCGAAGTGATCGGCGTTGAGGTTCTCCCGCCAATCCTGGCGGCTCTCCAGGACGAATATCCCGGGCTGGAGCTGGAGCTGTCATTGTCGGACGAGCTGGAAGACCTTTTAAGGCGCGAGTCGGATATTGCCGTGCGTATGACCAGCCCGGCCCAGGACGCGCTCGTCACCCGCCATATCGGCGAAATCCCTCTCGGGCTTTTTGCTCATCGCCGTTATCTGGACCGACATGGCGTTCCGCAAAGCCCTGAAGACCTGGCCACCCACCGGCTGGTCGGCTTCGATCGCCCCACCGCCTTCGTTCGCGCCGCTGCGGACCGTATCCGCATGACCTCCCCGGCCTTTCCCGATATAGAAAATATCCGCTGGAGCTACCGGGCGGACAACAATCTCGCGCAACTGGCGGCGATCCGCGGCGGTGTCGGCATCGGCATCTGTCAGGTCGGCATCGCCCGGCGTGACCCGGATCTGATCCGGGTGTTGCCCGGCGTCTTCGAACTGCCGCTCGATACCTGGGTCGCCATGCACGAAAACCTGAAATCGTCGCCCCGCTGGCGCGTCACCTTCGACGCGCTGACCAAAGGCTTGCTAGACTATGTCCGCGGCTGACGTTTTCAGTGGGTGGTCGGCGCCTCGTCGCCATCCATGACCTCGGCCTCGGGCCGGTCGCCACCCTCGCTGTATTCGGTGTGCCAGATGCCCTTTTCGTCCTGCCAGCTGATTTCTTCCGGCTCTCCGCCGACCTGCTGTTCGGCCGCTACGATGCGGGCCGCCTGCAAAGCGTCTGAATGGCTAGGAAAGGTTTCCGAATAGACGTCGCCTTGCCGATAGGCCCAGCCGCCATCATGCGGCACGACTTTATAGGTAACCTTGGTCATACTCCCTCCTGTCTTTCATGGCTGCCTTGATCCATTCGGATCCTTGTCCTGTCGCGGCATCGGCGTGAAAAATTGAAAAGGTGCCACGAAGTTCCAAGCCACATCGCAAATCACGTCATAAATTATGGCATCAAAGACCGCCGACCGCAAATCTTCGAGGCGAAAGCGGAACCGTGCTTGATGCCGCAGGTTGCCGCATTAGATTGTCATCGGCCAAGGTCAGGAGCGGAATGTGGGTTTGTTGTCCCTGCTGAAGCAGGAAAGGTTTCTCATCGTCGCGCTGGCGGCTGGTTTCGTCGCTTATTCCATTGAGCATTCCGTGCTCGAGGCCGGCAAAACGGCGTCGCTGATCGCCGCGGCCGTCCTGATCGGCATCATCATCCTCGCCTCCACCCGTGTCGCCCACCATGCCGAAATACTCGCCCACAAGGTCGGCGATCCCTATGGCACGATGATCCTGACGCTGTCGGCGGTAGCGGTCGAGGTGCTGATCCTCGCCATCATGATGGGAAACACCAGTTCCCCTACCCTGGTGCGCGACACGATCTATGCGGCCGTCATGCTCGACATCAACGGCATCCTCGGCCTCGCCGCCCTGCTCGGCGGCCTGCGCCATGGCGAGCAGCCCTATAACGACGATTCCAGCCGCACCTACAGCGTGATGATCCTGACCGCCATGGGCATTTCCATGATCGTCCCGGAATTCATCCCCGGCGACCGCTGGCACTATTATTCCGCCTTCACGATCTGCGCGATGATCGCGCTCTATGCGGTATTCCTGAAGATGCAGGTCGGGCCGCACAGCTATTTCTTCAGCTACACCTATCCGCGCGCTGCGAAGCCGCCAACCGGCACACAGGCGCCGCAGGCGGAAGCCGAGCATGAATCCGCGGCGATCTCCATCGGCGTCATTCTTGTCGGCGTCCTGATCATCGGCTTCCTTGCCGAATTCATGTCTACGCTCATGAATGCCGGGTTGGAGGGCAGCGGGGCACCGCTGACATTGATGGCTGTCGTGGTTGCGGCGATTTCCGCAGCGCCCGAAATCCTGACCGCCCTGCGCGCGGCACTGCGCAACCGCATGCAGTCCGTCGTCAACATCGCCATGGGCGCGTCGCTGTCGACCGTCATCCTCACCGTGCCTGTCATGGAGGGCATCGCGCTCTACAGTGGCCAGCCGTTCGTCATGGCGATGACGCCGGTCCAGACCGTCATGGTCACCGTCACCCTGATCGCCGCCGCGATCAACCTCAACGACGGGCAGACGAACGCCATCGAGGGCATGACCCACTTCGTTCTCTTTGCGACATTCGTGATGCTGACGGCACTGGGCCTCTAAGCGAAAAAGATTCCGCGTCAAAGGCTTGCGCGCGGGAACGGAATCGGGTCGTGAAGAGGTTGAATCAATGTCTGAAATATGGTCGTGTCCGCCGCGGCGAAGGCCGGCTTCACAGCCGGTTGTCCAGCAATGGGCGCGATCACCATGTTGCGCATGAAGGAGATTTCAAATGTCTACACCTCCCTACAGAGCCGACCACGTCGGTTCGCTGCTGCGTCCCGCGTCCGTCAAGGACGCCCGCAAGAAGTTCTATGAAGACAAGAGCATTTCCGCGGACGAGTTGAAGGCCGTCGAAGACGAAGGCATCCGGGAACTCGTCAAGCTGCAGGAAAGCGTCGGCCTGAAGGTCGTGACCGACGGCGAAGCCCGTCGCCACTTCTGGCACTACGACTTCCTCGGCCTGCTCGACGGCATGGAATTCGTCACCCGCGAAGCCCACAAAGGCGTCACCTTCCACGGCGTCAAACTGCCGCCGACCTTCCCGACCATCAACGGCAAGCTCGACTTCCCGGACGATCACCCGCATCTGGAACACTTCAAGTTCCTCGCCGCCAACACCAAGGTGACGCCGAAAATCTCCATCCCCGGCCCGAGCGTCGCCCATTACCGCACCGCTCGTGCTGACGTCACCTATCCGGAATACCAGGATCAGGAAGCGCTGTTCGCAGCTCTCGCCCGCACCTATGCCAAGGCCGTGCAGAAGTTCTACGACGCCGGCTGCCGTTATCTGCAGATGGACGACATCTACTTCGCCTATCTCGGCGACGAGAAGCAGCGCGCCATGAAGCGTGAGGAAGGCTACGATCCGGACTGGCTGATCGAGAAATACGCATTGACCATGCATGAAGCGATCAAGGATCGCCCGAAGGACATGCTGATCGGCATGCATATGTGCCGTGGCAACTTCCGCTCCACCTGGGCTGCCGAAGGCGGCTATGATGCGGCGGCCGACGCGATCTTCAACAAGACCGGCGTCGACATGTTCTTCATGGAATACGACACCGAGCGCGCCGGCGGCCTGCAGCCGCTGAGCCTGCTCCAGAAGGGCTCCAAGCAGCGCGTCTATCCGGGCTTCATCACCACCAAGACCGGCGAACTGGAAACGCTCGACTCGCTGCGCCGCCACTTCGACGAAGCCTCCAAGTTCGTCGACATCGACCAGCTCGGCATTGCGCCGCAATGCGGTTTCGCCTCGACCGAAGAAGGCAATTCGATCACCGAGGACGACCAGAAGCGCAAGCTGGAACTCGTCGTTCAGACCGCCGAAGCCATCTGGGGCACGGCCTGATCCACTCCTCCGGCCGCAGGTATCGATTTAACTGCGGCCGGCTCTTGAGAATTCGCGTCACCGCCCGACGTTCTCCTGACAAATAAACTCAGGGAGACTTTTAAAATGGGTATATTCGACAAGATCAAGAACGCGATTTGGGGCGGTCATGCCGAAGCGGCGCAGTCCGCCACGCCCGCCGAACCTCTGAAACCCGCCGCTCCGGTTTCCGCATCCGCTGCACCGATGGCCAATCCGACGCCGATCCCATCGGCAGCGCCCGCAGCCCCCTCCTCGTCGGCTCCGGTCGACATCACGCCCATACTCGACGCCGCCGTCAAGAAGAGTGGTCAGAAGCTCGATTGGCGCAAGTCGATCGTCGACCTGATGAAGGCCCTCGATCTGGACTCCAGCCTCAGCGCCCGCAAGGAACTGGCCGCCGAGCTGCACTATACCGGCGATACCAACGACTCCGCGACAATGAACGTCTGGCTCCACAAGGCGCTGATGAAAAAACTCGCCGAAAACGGTGGCAAGGTCCCGGCTGAACTCGCCGACTGATCCTCGACCTCCCCCGAACGCATCGAGCCCGCTTTCACCGGCGGGCTTTTGTTCGCGGCACGTCAATAAAATAATCTTGAACGAACTGTGTTCGGCGCTTGCCGATGAACGCCCTAGATGAAGGCCATTGCCCGATACCCCTTCGCCGCGTGCGGGGTGTCATTGCAGGCCTCGGCGGTAATCCGCCCATTGAAAGGGAGTCCATGATGAAACGCCTCAGTCTTCTCCTGACCGGTTCGGCCCTCTCGCTTGCCTTGGTCGCCGGCCCCGTTTTTGCCCAAAACGCCGGCCAGCCCGCGGAAACCAAAGCGCCAAACGCTCGCGACCAGAAACCCGCCTTCGCCAACCAGACGCGTGCTCCGCAGCCGGCCCGGATGCCGAAGATCACCCAGGAAGTGGTCGCCGACGGCCTGCCGCATCTCTGGGCGATGGAATTCCTGCCCGACGGCCGCATGCTGGTAACCGCCAAACAGGGTGCCATGCACATCATCTCGGAAGAGGGCGAAGCGGGACCGAAGATCGAAGGTGTGCCGAAAGTGCTTTCCGGCGGCCAGGGAGGCCTGCTCGACGTGGCGCTTGCCCCGGACTTTGCGACCTCGGGCATGATCTTCTTCTCCTTCTCCGAGCAGCGCGACGACGGCAACGGCACGTCGGTCGCCTCGGCCAAGCTCGTTCCTGACGATCGCGGCGGCGGCAGGCTGGAAAATCTCAGAGTCATCTTCCGCCAGATGCCGAGCTACGACGGCAACAAGCATTTCGGCTCACGCCTCGCCTTCGGCCCCAACAACGAACTCTACGTGACGGTCGGCGAACGTTCCGATCCGCAACCGCGCGTGCAGGCCCAGGATATTGCGAGCGGCCTCGGCAAGATCTTTCGCATCGACATGAACGGCAAGGCGCTGCCCGACAATCCGTTCGTCGACCGCCAGGGCGCCCGGCCGGAAATCTGGTCGCTCGGCCACCGCAACCTGCAGTCCGCCACCCTCGACGGGCAGGGCCGTCTCTGGACAGTAGAACACGGTCCACGCGGCGGCGACGAACTGAACCGCCCGGAAGCCGGCAAGAATTACGGCTGGCCGGAAGTCACCTACGGTATCGACTATAGCGGCAGGCCGATCGGCAAGGGCATCACCGCCATGAAGGAGACGGAACAGCCGGTCTATTTCTGGGACCCGGTGATCGCTCCGTCCGGCATGGCCTATTATGACGGCGACGCCATCCCGGAATGGAAGAACTCCTTCCTGATCGGCGGCCTCGTCGCCCAGGGCATCGTCGTCGTCCACATGGACGGCGACAAGGTGGCCTATGAGGAACGCGTACCGCTCGGCGCCCGCATCCGCGACGTCAAGGTCGGCCCCGACGGCGCCGTTTATGCGGTGACCGAACAGCGCGGCGGCGGGGAATCGACGATCGTGAAGCTGACCAAGAGCTGATGAGCATTCGGCAGGCGGCGCCCTCGGATGCCGCCTCACCTAGAATTTGAATGCCAGACGATGCCCGACAAGCGCCCGGTCGATCGTCACGAGCTGCAGCCCTTCGACCTGGCATTGCGCCAACAGAAGCCGGTCGAAGGGATCGCGCGTATCAGGTTCCGGCTCGGCGGCGGTGATAACATGCGGGATGTCGATGGGGAGGATGGTGAGGCCCGTATCATTCACGGCTCCCGGCATGGCATCCAACTCCATTCCGGGATCCAGCTTTCCCAATCGGGATTTAATTGCGATTTCCCAAAGGCTGGCGACGCTGACGAATCCAGAAAAGCCTTGCGAAATAACCAGACTACCCGCTTCAGGAAAACGTTTATGGATGTCGTTCCGCAGAACGGCAATGACCATATGTGTGTCGAGCAGACATCGCATCACTAAGGCAGCGGCCTCAGCAGGAAATCTTCCGGCAGCGGATCGTCGAAGTCGTCGGCGATATACGGGAAGGGATTGGTAATACCCCTGGCGCGCAGATAGGCTTGCGCCGCCTCAAGATTGATGCCGCCCTTCTTTTCCGGTTCCACTGCCTCGATATGCGGCACGATATCGAACACCGGCTTGCCGTCCCGTGTCACCGTCACGGTCTCGCCCTGCTCCACATCCTGGGCAAGTTCGTCGAGGCGGTCCTGAGCTTCGCGAAGAGAAACGGTTTTCATAACCGAAATGTATGTCCGGTCGCCCCCGTGGTCAACGGACGCCTGAAAGCGACGAAGCCCGCCGTCGCCGGCGGGCTTCGTGCAGAAATCGCCAGAGCTTACTTGCAGTTTGCGCAGAAGCGCTGGATCCGCTTGCAGGCTTCTTCGAGCTGTTCTTCCGAAGCCGCATAGGAAATGCGGAAATTGGGGCCGAGGCCGAAGGCCGAACCGTGGACGACGGCCACGCCTTCGGTTTCCAGAAGCTCGGTGACGAAATCCTCGTCGGTCTCCATGACCTTGCCCGACGGCGAAGTCTTGCCGATCAGACCGGCGCAGGATGGGTAGACGTAGAAGGCGCCTTCCGGAGACGGGCAGACGATGCCCTTCGCCTGGTTCAGCATCGATACCACCAGGTCGCGGCGCGCTTCGAAGATCTTCTTGTTGGCCGGGATGAAATCCTGCGGACCGTTGAGCGCCTCGACGGAAGCCCACTGAGCGATCGTGCAGGCACCTGACGTCTGCTGGCCTTGGATCATATCCATCGCCTTGATCAGTTCGAGCGGGCCGGCCGCATAACCGATACGCCAGCCGGTCATCGCATAGGCCTTGGAAACGCCGTTCATCGTCAGCGTGCGGTTGTAGAGCTTCGGCTCCACTTCCGCCGGCGAGACGAACTTGAAGTCGCCGTAGGTCAGGTGCTCGTACATGTCGTCGGTCAGCACCCAGACATGCTCGTGCTTGAGGAGCACGTCGGTCAACGCCTTGAGTTCGTCATGGCTATAGGCCGCGCCCGACGGGTTGGACGGCGAATTGAACAGGAACCACTTGGTCTTCGGCGTGATCGCCTTTTCAAGATCGGCGGCTGTCACCTTGAAGTTGTTTTCCTGGCTCGCCTTGATGATCACCGAGGTACCACCGCAGATGGCAACCATCTCCGGATAGGAAACCCAGTAGGGTGCGGTGATGATGACTTCATCGCCAGGGTTCAAGGTCGCCATGAAGGCGTTGAAAAGAATCTGCTTTCCGCCAGTGCCGACGATCGTCTGGGCCGGCGTGTAGTCGAGATTGTTTTCGCGCTTGAACTTCTTGGCGATCGCCTCGCGAAGCTGCGGAATGCCGGAGACCGGCGGATATTTGGTCTCGCCGCGATTGATCGCGTCGATGGCGGCTTTCTTGATGTTTTCCGGCGTATCGAAATCCGGCTCGCCTGCGCCGAGCCCGATTACGTCGCGGCCCTTTGCTTTGAGGTCACGGGCTTTCTGGGAAACGGCGATGGTGGCAGAGGGCTTTACGCGGGAAAGTGCGTCGGCAAGAAAGGCCATAATCTTCGTCCTGAAGAGCTGTTGGAACAAGGCGGCATCGCGCGCCGAAAACCGCCCGTACGCTCTATGTCTAAACTATGACGCCGTTTCAAGCACAAAGCTTGAATGAGAACCATGAAAGAAGCTGATTAAAACCTTCGAAACCTTGTTTACAGCCGCGTAACCCTTGGCTGCTACAACCAGAAGGGATGGATAACGGAAATCGACGGGCACGGGCATGACGCCGAGAAGCATCTTCGCCAATCTGGTTCGCAGCGACAACGGGTCGTTTTCCACCGTCTACGGCCCTTTCCTGCTGCAATCCGCGCTGCAGCCGATCCTTCGCTCCGGTCCGGAAACCGGCCTTGAAATCGAAGCTTTCGAGGGTCTGCTGCGCGCCTCCCGCGACAACGAACCGGTGTCGCCGGCCGAGTTCTTTCCGCTCGTGTCCCCCGTCGACATGGCCGATGTCGACAGCATCCTGCGCACCATTCACATCTTGAACACCGGCCGGCTGAACCGGTCCCGCGCCGGGATCTTCGTCAAGTTCCATCCCGGCCTCTTCCGCACGTCCCAGGAAATGCGCCAGGAAGTCGATCGCATCAAGGTCGCCAGCCACGAGGCTGGCCTGGCGCCCGATCGGATCGTCTGCGAGATCTCCGAAAGATCCGGTGCGTCGGATGACATTGTCGTCGCCTTCACCGAGCACATGCAGGCGGTCGGCTTTCGCATCGCCATCGACGACTACGGCGCCCGCGATTCCGATCTCGACCGTCTGAAGCGCATCAAGCCGGACTACGTGAAATTCGAGGCCGCCTGGGTGCGCGACTTCCTCGACAATTCCGCCGGTTACGCGCTGCTGCGCGTCATCGTTCGGCAGATGCTCGACGATGGTATCGACCCCATCTTCGAAGGGCTCGAAGAGCTCTGGCAGGTGGATCTGTGCGAGGAACTCGGCGTGCCGCTGATGCAGGGGTATGCCCTTGCCCGGCCCGAACTGGCACCGACGACATTCAACGAGAACTTTCCAGAAAGTTTTGCCGACTTCGCGCCGCCCCAGGCAAGCGGCAACGACATCACACTCGGCATCGGCCGGGCCGCAGTCGTTGCCCCTCCTCCGGTTCTCCCAAAGCCGGTATTCGCAAGACCTGCCCGTGCCTTCGGCCGCCGGCAATCAAACGGCGAATGATGCGGCAAACGGCAATTTTCACGCCCTGGACGGCTACCGCCGTGGCGGCGATCATCGATACCTAAGCAGCCTTCGCGCCGCCTGAAACCTTTGAATGGCGAAATTTTTTCTTTTCGCGCCCTTAGCGCCAAAATGGCACAGAACAGGGTTAAGGAAGCATTGCCGGCGATGGATTTGCGTTCCCGGGGCGCAAAGAAACGCGCAAAGCCCGCATTTTCAGGGGTTCTGGCGATCTGCAATTTCTCATTGTGGCAACAGTTCAAAAAACTTTTTCTTGCCAATTTTCGATAAACACAGCACTCTGTGCAAGTTCGGGCAATTTACGAGCATGGGAAGACCTATAATGACGCGCTCCGAAGGCGCTAAGACTTCGGGCGGTAGACCGGGGGCGGAGATTTCAAAGCAATTCCTTCCGGTCATCGCGGTAAAGACAGGGACCCTTTCTTAAAGCTGCCTGCCGCCGCCCTTCGGGGCTACACTGTGATGCTGTCCGCCGCTGAACACGGACAGAGAGAAAAGGACCTGCTGCATGGCCGAGACTGGCACTGTAAAATTCTTCAATACCGACAAAGGCTTCGGCTTTATCAAGCCTGACAATGGTGGCGCCGATATCTTTGTTCATATCTCTGCCGTACAGGCTTCCGGCCTGTCCGGATTGTCGGAAAACCAGAAAGTAAGCTTCGACACGGAACCGGATCGTCGCGGCAAAGGCCCCAAGGCCGTCAATCTGCAGATCGCCGGCTAAGCCTTCCGAGGCTTGCCATTTCGAGTTGAAGCCCGGCAGAAGATGCCGGGTTTTTTTTAAACCGACGTGTGTTGCGGCTTCGGTCCACCGAGGCCGCGCAGGAATGGATTGGTGCGCCGTTCGTCGCCAATCCTGCTGCCCGGCCCGTGGCCGCAGATGAATCCGACCTCGTCGCCGAGCGGCAGAACCTTGTCGCGGATCGAGGCGAGTAGCGTATCGTGGTCTCCGCCCGGCAGATCCGTGCGCCCGATCGAGCCGTTGAACAACACGTCGCCGAGATGTGCAAAACCCTGGGCCCGGTTGTAGTAGATCACGTGCCCGGGCGCATGTCCGGGGCAATGGAAGATCTCGAACACATGCTCGCCGAATGAAACCTTGTCTCCTTCGTTCAGCCAGCGGTCCGGCACGACGTTGCGCACCGCCATCTTCACCCCGAATTTTTCCGCCTGCGTCTCAAGGCGCTGCAGCAACGGCAGGTCCGCCTCGTGGGGACCGATCACCTGGATGCCGAGCGCCTCGCGCAATTCGTCCGCGCCGCCCGCATGGTCGATATGCCCGTGCGTCAACCAGATCTCCTTGAGGGTGACGCCGTTTTCCTCGATGACCTGAAGGATGGTCGGTACATCGCCGCCCGGATCGACGACCACGCCCTCTTTAGTCTCGTCGTCGAAGAGGATCGTGCAGTTCTGCTGGAATGGCGTAACCGGAGTGATTCCGGCCTGTAACTTGCCCATGGTGCCTCGGCCTAAACGATGATGCTTGCCGGGGTATACCGATAAACGCAGGGCATTTCAGCCGAAAAGATCAATTCGAGGCAAGGGTCGTGTAATGGGCGTCAGGGGAAACCGGTGGCGCGAGCGATACGGTGGCGATCAGGAAAGCCGCAACCAAGATCTTCAGCACGAAAACAGTCATCAGCAAGCTCTTGAGCGGATGTGAGGGGCTCAATGTTTCCATGCGGATCGGGGGCAGCGCGGCAAAGGTCTGGGCGGTCATCGTCTGGGTCGTCATGAGGTCTCTCCGGTGTTTATGGCGGGATCAATGGACTGGCGGCATAAAGGTTCCGTGCCTCTTTATAGCTGTGGCCCCCCGCCACAGCTTGCAGAATCCACCCGCATTCGGCGGAACCACCGGACACGCGGGGTGTTACCCTGCCAGTCAACATGAGGAGAAAATCCATGACGACTTGGTTGAAATGCCCGGAATTGAAGTGGCGGGACCTGACATGGCTGGGCCTCGGCGCCGTCCTTTCGGCGCTCGCCCTGCCCGCCCAGGCGCAGATGACCACCACGACCGCCTCGGACATCATCGTCCGCTCCGGTCCCGGCCAGAACTATCCCGAAATCGGGATGGCCACCCGCGGCAGCCCGGCCATGATGGACGGTTGCCTCAAGGGTAGCAAATGGTGCCGCATCGACGTCAACGGCATGCGCGGCTGGGTCTACGCGGAATACCTGACAATCCGCCACAACGGCTCGGCGGTCGCGGTTGAGGAATATCGCACCCAGTACGAAGTGCCGTCCGTCACCTATGAGACGACTGCAGGCGTCGCTCATGAGACGACCGCAAGCGTCGCTCCGCCGGCCCCCGTCCCCGGTCCGGGCGATATCCTGCTCGGCCCAGTCGGCGCCGTCGAGCCTGTCGACCCGCCGGAAACCGTGATCAGCTATATAGAAGAGCACCCGGCCGAGCCGGTCTATGTCCGCAACGAAGTGGCGATCGGCGCGACGTTGCCGCCCGGTGTCGTGGTCCGGCAAGTGCCCGATTACGATTATGATTATGTCGTGGTCAACGACCGCCCGGTTCTTGTCGATCCCGGCACCCGCCGCATCGTCCACATCTACGAGTGAGCTTTATCGCAAGGGGCGCTGTCTGGCAGCGCCCTTGTCCCATGGCCCGCGGCCACTCGCCTTCCCCAACAAATGCTGTTGATTGTTCAGCCTGTTCGCGCTTTATGACATGCGTCAGGTTACACTGTGAAATCAGCAAATAAGAGCTTCGGCTCCACGGGCATCTGAGCGTGGGCACAAGAGCCATAAAGGGAAAGGAAACGCGAGTGTCGCGCGCATCGACGGGAAAAGCCGTCAAGAAGGTCCTGCCGACAATGCCGGCAGTCGACGAAGCCCAGATCGACTTCGAGACCATCGAACTGCTTTTCTTCGCCTACCGTGATTTCGTGTCCGATCCGGATGCGATCCTCGCCAAGATCGGCATGGGCCGCGCCCACCACCGCGTCGTCTATTTCGTATCCCGCCAACCGGGCATGATGGTCACCGACCTTCTCGATACGCTACAGATCACCAAGCAGAGCCTCGCGCGCGTGCTCAAGCAATTGATCGAATCGGGTTATATTCGCCAGATGGCCGGCGCCAAGGATCGCCGCCAACGCAGGCTCTACCCGACCCTTGCAGGCCGTGAACTGGCGCTCGCCCTTTCCGAGCCGCAATCGCGCCGTATCGCTCGCGCCATGGAGGAACTGACCCCGGACACGCGGGCCTCGGTCAAGGAATTCCTGCGCCGCATGCGCGGCCGCGACGAAAGCCTCGAGCCTGTCGACAGCGATATGGATTAAGTGGGACCTTTGAGATGACGAAACTGCAGCCTTCCGACGATGCGCCTCATCTTCTCGTGGTCGACGACGACACGCGTATCCGCGATCTCCTGAACCGCTACCTGATGGAACAGGGATTTCGCATCACCGTCGCCGGCGATGCAGCCGAGGCCCGCCGCAAGCTCGAAGGCCTGCATTTCGATCTGATCATCCTCGACGTGATGATGCCCGGCGAATCCGGCATTTCCCTCACCCAATCGCTCTACCAGAAGAAGACGGTGCCGGTGATCCTGCTGACCGCCCGCGCCGAATCGGAATCCCGCATCGCCGGTCTCGAAGCGGGCGCCGACGATTATCTGTCGAAACCCTTCGATCCGCGCGAACTGGTCCTGCGCATCAACAATATCCTGCGCCGCAGCACTTCGCCTGATACGCCGAAGATCGAGCAGATCATGTTCGGCCCCTTCACCTTCTCGATCCCGCGCAAGGAATTGCGCAGGGCCGCCGAAACCATCCGGCTGACCGATCGCGAACAGGAGATCATGCTTCTTTTCGCGCTGCGCGCCGGCGATACCATTCCCCGCCACGAGCTGATCGGCGATGACGCGGAGGTCGGCGAGCGCACGATCGACGTGCAGATCAATCGTTTGCGGCGTAAGATCGAGGAGGATCCGGCCAATCCCGTCTATCTCCAGACGGTGCGCGGCATCGGATACAGGCTGAGTATCGATTAGCCGAAGAGACCCGGCACAGGCTGAAGGCAGGATGGCATTTTTCGACTCTCTGAAGCGCGACATGGACCGGCTCACTTTGCCGGGCTGGCGGCCGATGACCCGCTGGCTGCGCCGCCGCCTGCCGACCGGGCTCTACACCCGCTCGCTTTTGATCGTCATCCTGCCGATGCTGCTTCTGCAGGGCGTCGTCGCCTCCGTCTTCATGGAACGGCACTGGCGCATGGTCACCGACCGCCTGTCGGAAAGCACCGTCCGCGATATCGCCGGCATTATCGAGGTGATCCAGGCCTATCCCCAGGATAGCAACTATGATGCCATCAGCCGCATCGCCAGCGACGCGCTGAACCTCACCATCGCGGTCGAGGAAAACGGCCAGCTGCCGCCGCCCCGCTCCCGCCCCTTCTTCGCCATCCTCGACGACATCCTCGCCGAGCAGATCACCCGCCAGATACAGATGCCCTTCTGGATCGATACGGTGGGCGACAGCCGACTCGTCGAGATCCGCATCAAGTTCGACACCAGGGTGTTGCGCGTTTTCGTCCGCCGCGGCTCCACCTATGCCTCGAACACCCACATCTTCCTCGTCTGGATGATCGGCGCCGCCTTCGTTCTGGTCATCATCTCTATCCTTTTCCTGCGCGGCCAGATCCGGCCGATCCTGACGCTTGCGAGCGCTGCCGAGAGCTTCGGCAAGGGGCAGAGGACCGACGGCTTCTCCCCGCGCGGCGCTGAAGAAATCCGCCGCGCCGGGCTTGCCTTCATCCAGATGCGCGAACGCATCGAGCGGCAGATGGAACAGCGCACCGCCATGCTCGCCGGCATCAGCCACGACTTGAGGACCATCCTCACCCGCTTCAAGCTGCAGCTGGCGCTCGCCGGCAACAAGCCGGAACTGGCCGGCATGGGCCAGGACGTCGACGATATGCAGTCGATGCTGGAAGGTTATCTCGCCTTCGCCAAGGGCGAAGCTGAAGAGGACTTCGGCGAGTTGCGCCTGAGCGAGCTGCTGGAAAAGCTGTGCCTGGAATTTACCCTGCACGGCAAGACCATGACCTACGAGATCGACGGCGAGGACGAGATCGCCGTGCGCCCCAACGCCTTCACCCGGCTGGTCGCCAACCTCGTGTCCAACAGCGAGCGTTACGCCAAATCGCTGCATGTGGACGCGCGGCACAGCGCCAAATGGCTGACGCTGACGCTCGACGACGACGGCCCCGGCATTCCGGCAGGGTCGCGCGAGGATGTCTTCAAGCCGTTCTACCGCCTCGACGAGGCCCGCAACCTCAACGCGTCCGGCACCGGCCTCGGCCTG
>NZ_JALBGV010000004.1 GCF_023006505.1 Neorhizobium sp. SHOUNA12A | reverse complement strand
CTCCTGAAGTCCTTGCCGAGCCGGTGCGCGATCCCGTGACCCAGCGGCAGCAGATCTCCTCGCCGCCGCCGCTCGCGCCGCAATCGACAGCCCGAAAGCGCCCGGCGCGCACGGAGCTCTATTACGATACCAAGAGCCAGGTCTTCTCGGCCCTGATCGATACGATCGATCTTTCCCAGCTCGCCAAGCTCGACGCCGAAAGCGCGCGCGAGGAAATCCGCGATATCGTCAACGATATCATCACCATCAAGAATTTCGCAATGTCGATCTCCGAGCAGGAGGAACTGCTCGAGGACATCTGCAACGACGTTCTGGGTTATGGCCCGCTGGAGCCGTTGCTCGCCCGAGACGACATCTCCGACATCATGGTCAACGGTGCCGGACAGACCTTCATCGAAGTCGCCGGCAAGACGATCGAATCCGACATCCGCTTCCGCGACAATTCCCAGCTCCTGTCGATCTGCCAGCGTATCGTCAGCCAGGTCGGCCGCCGCGTCGACGAATCCTCGCCGATCTGCGATGCGCGCCTGCCGGACGGATCCCGCGTCAACGTCATCGCCCCGCCGCTCGCCATCGACGGACCGGCGCTCACCATTCGTAAGTTCAAGAAGGACAAGCTCAACCTCGACCAGCTCGTCAGGTTCGGTGCGATCACCCCGGAAGGGGCAACGCTCCTGCAGATTATTGGCCGCGTCCGCTGCAACATCGTCATCTCCGGCGGCACCGGTTCCGGCAAGACGACGCTGCTGAACTGCCTGACCAACTATATCGACAGGGAAGAGCGGGTCATCACCTGCGAGGATACCGCCGAACTGCAGCTCCAGCAGCCGCATGTGGTCCGTCTCGAAACCCGCCCACCGAACATCGAGGGCGAGGGCGAGATCACCATGCGCGATCTCGTCAAGAATTGCCTGCGCATGCGCCCCGAACGCATCATCGTCGGCGAAGTGCGCGGACCGGAAGTCTTCGACCTGCTGCAGGCGATGAACACCGGCCACGACGGCTCGATGGGTACGATCCACGCCAACACGCCACGCGAATGCCTGAGCCGTATGGAATCGATGATTGCCATGGGCGGTTATTCGCTGCCGGCCAAGACCGTGCGCGAGATCATCAGCGGTTCGGTCGACGTCATCATTCAGGCGGCCCGTCTGCGCGACGGTTCGCGCCGCATCACCCAGATCACCGAGGTGATGGGCATGGAAGGCGACGTGATCATCACCCAGGACCTGATGCGCTACGAGATCGACGGCGAGGACGCCAATGGCCGCCTGATTGGCAGGCATATGGCAACCGGCATCATGAAGCCGCATTTCTGGGACCGCGCCCGTTATTACAACGAGGAAAAGCGTCTTTCCGCCGCGCTCGACGCGATGGAAAAAACCAAGGACTAAGGAGCGGAATTCCATGTTCGGGTTGGATATCAATGTCGTGGCGATCATCGCCCTCGTGGCGGTCGCCGCGGCGGCGGTCTGTTACGGGCTGTTGTTCTCCCGCATGGAAGTGGAAAAGAAGGCAGACAGCCGGCTCAACCGGGTGAAGTCGGCGGAAACCGATCTCAACAAGGTCAAGGACGCTCGAGACCGGGTGCAGGAGCTTTCCAAGCGCCGCAAGTCCATGCAGGACTCGATCAAGGACCTGGAGAAGAAGCAGGAAGAGAAGAACAGGAAGATGGGCGACGGCAGCTTGAAATCCAAGCTCGCCCAGACCGGCCTGTCCCTGACGATGGGCCGCTTCTATATGTTCAGTGTCCTTTTCGGCGTCTTCGTCTTCCTCGTCACCTTGATTGCCGGGCTGCCTTTGCTTGCCGCCCTCGGCGCAGCCTTCGTCAGCGCGGTCGGCTTGCCGCGCTGGATCGTTGGTTTCCTGGTCAAGCGTCGCCAGAAGAAGTTCCTGGAGGAATTTCCGAATGCGCTCGACGTCATGGTGCGATCGATCAAATCCGGCCTGCCGCTCAACGATTCAATGCGACTGATCGCATCCGACGGCCAGGAGCCGGTGAAGACGGAATTCCGCCGCGTGATCGAATCCCAGCAGGTGGGCCTGAGCATTCCCGAAGCCTGCACCCGCATGATGTTGACCATGCCGCTGCCGGAAGTGAATTTCTTTGCGATCGTCATCACCATTCAGGGCCAGGCCGGCGGCAATCTTTCCGAAGCGATCGGCAACCTTTCCAAGGTGCTGCGCGAGCGCAAGAAGATGAAGGCCAAGGTGCAGGCGTTGTCGATGGAAGCGAAGGCTTCGGCGGTGATCATCGGCGCTTTGCCCTTCATCGTATCGCTGCTCGTCTATCTGACCTCGCCTCAGTACATCTCGATCATCTTCACCGATCCGCGCGGGCACCTGATCCTTTTGGCTTCCGGCGTCTGGATGTCGATCGGCATCTTCGTCATGCGCAACATGATCAACTTCGACATCTGAGGGGACGGGACGATGGGACTGGCAACGACGCTTACCGATCCGATCACACTGCTTGCCATTCTGGTGGCCGTGGCGGTTTTCGCGACCCTCTACACGCTGGCGAGCCCTTTCCTCGAAAAGGGAGATCTCGACAAGCGCATGAAGGCCGTCTCCACCGAGCGCGAACAGATCCGCGCCCGCGAACGCGCCCGCATGAATTCCGAACAGTCGAAGACGTCGCTGCGTGCGCAGAATAATCAGTCGGTTCGGCAGATCGTCGAGCGCTTCAATCTGCGCAAGGCGCTGGTTGACGACAACACCGTCAACAGGCTTCGTGCCGCCGGTCTGAGGTCGCAGAACGCCCTCAACATGTTCCTGCTGGCCCGTTTCCTGCTGCCCTTCGTTTTCCTTGCGGCCGCTATCGTGTGGATTTTCGTGCTCGGCAACCTCGCCACCCGGCCGTTCCCGATCCGCATGCTGGCGGCGATCGTTATCGCCTATATCGGCTTCTACGCACCGAACATCTACATTTCCAACCGGGTGAAGAAGCGCCAGCATTCCATCAAGCGGGCCTGGCCCGATGCGCTCGACCTGATGTTGATCTGCGTCGAATCGGGGATTTCCATGGAAGCGGCGATGCGCCGCGTGGCCGAGGAGATGGCGCAGGCGTCGCCGCCGCTGGCCGAGGAAATGGTGCTGACGACGGCCGAGCTCTCCTTCTTGCAGGACCGCCGCACCGCGCTCGAAAATCTCGGCATCCGCACCCAGCTCGATATCGTCAGGGCCGTTACCCAGGCGCTGATCCAGGCGGAACGTTATGGCACGCCGATCGCCTCGGCGCTGCGCGTACTTGCCCAGGAAGGTCGCGACGAGCGGATGAACGAAGCGGAAAAGAAGGCGGCCGCCCTGCCGCCGAAGCTCACCGTCCCGATGATCCTGTTCTTCCTGCCGGTCCTGATCGCCGTCATCCTTGGTCCGGCCGGCATCCAGGTCGCCGACAAGTTCCACTGAACGCGGTTTTCTAACATTCGGCGTTCGACCCGCACCGGCCGCGCGTGCCCATTGTTGAACGTGATATGAACTCCCGTTTCAGACGGCGTTCAGCGGGATCGGTCCAATATCCTCTCCATCAGCTCGAGACGGCCGGCTCTTCCAGCCCCGCCGGTTCGTGAACGAAACATATTCGGAGGATACCAAGATGCTGACACGACTTTGCGTGAACCTCGTCCTGATCGGCGGAATCATCACCGTGATCTCGCGCCTTATCTAAGGCGCTCCGACAGGACCATTCCCGAAAACGAGAAAACCGGCGCAAGGCCGGTTTTTGTTGGAATGGCGGAAGAAGCCCCATCAGTTCGTATTGGGCTTTCCTTTGCCATCCTTGTCGGCGAGCTTCGTCCAGGCGTTTTGCTGGGATAACATCGAGCGCAGATAGGTGACGTTGGCATCGGCCTGCTGCTGCGAGAGTTCGCGGCGGGCGATCTGTTCTGCTTCCGAAAAACGACCCTGCAGGCCGACCACCAGCGCCAGGTTCTGGCGGACGCGGCTGTCAGCGGCAGGCTGGCCGGCGGCATTACGCATGTAGGTTTCCGCCGTCTTCAGGTCGCCGGAAAGCACATAGGACATTCCGAGATTGGACATCACACTTGGCTCGTTCGGCTGGGTATCAAGCGCCATGCGGTATTTCTGGCGAGCCTCCGCCGAGCGCCCGAGCTGATCGAGCACGGCGCCTTCGGCCGAATAGAGGCGCCAGTCCGGATGATCGGGGGTCTGGGCGCGGTTGATGGTCGCGAGCGCCTGTTCGAGCTGGCCGGCACCGGCCTGCGCCTTGCCATAGGCGGCCAGCACCTCGCGGTCGGCCGGGTGAGCAATCGCCACCTGCTGCATCACCGCAAGCGCCTGCGCGCTCTTGCCCGTCATACCGAGCACCGTCGCGTAGCGCAGCCCGATTTCCTTGTTCTTCGGATCTCGGGCATAACTTTCGCCGATCGACTTCTCTGTGCCTGCAAGCGCGTCCGCATTCATGCCGTCCATGGAGGCGGCCGAGGCCCTCGGGATCGAGCCCGTCGTCGCCACGTCCCGGTTCGTCGCACAACCGGTGACCGAAAGAGCGGTGAGAAGGGCGAAGGCGGCGGTCTGGGCGAGGCGGGTCTTGCGAAGCGTCACGGCTGCGGAAGCGGTCATGGGGTGCGGTCTCGTTCGGTCCGGTGCCACGTCTTCCGAATAGGGAGCGGGCAGATAGCGCATTTCCACTCCAGCAATAAACTGTTAACCCTAACAGATCGTTAAGACGAGCGATTCCAGCAGCTTCCGAAGGCCCGCCCATGACTCCCTATCAGTATATCGAACGTCCCTCTCCCTTCAGCGCGAAAGGGGCGACGTCAAGGCCGGTCCATGCCGTGACGCCCTCCGACCTGGAGGCTGGGAAGCTCGATGCGGCGGCGCTCGCCTGGGCGAAGGCGTCGGGCTTCAAGGCGGAAGCCGGTGCTCTGCTTGTGGTACCTGCGGGCAATGAAGTGGGCAGCGCCCTGTTCGGCCTTGGCAGCGATCCCGCCGAGGCACCGTTCATTACCGGCAAACTCTCGAAGCTCTTGCCGGCGGGTGACTGGCATGTCGAGACCTCGGCGCTTGGCGGCGCGCATCTTGCTCTCGGCTACGGCCTCGGCACCTACGGTTTCAGCCGCTACAAGTCCGAAAAACCGAAGGACGTCCGGCTTGCGATCCCGGTCACGGCCGATGCCGCCGATGTCGAGCGCCAGCTTGCCGGCGTTTTCCTGGCCCGTGACCTCATCAATATTCCGACCAACGAGATGGGGCCGATCGAGCTCGAAGCGGCATTCCGGGCGCTTGGCGAACATTACGGCGCGACCGTCACGTCGATCGTCGGCGAGGACCTGCTCGCCCGGAATTTCCCGCTCGTCCATACCGTCGGGCGCGCCAGCATCTCGCCTCCGCGGCTGCTCGAAATGCGCTGGGGAGAGAAGGGCCATCCGCGTGTCACCCTGGTCGGCAAGGGGGTGTGCTTCGATACTGGCGGTCTCGACATCAAGGGTGCCGCCAACATGGCGCTGATGAAGAAGGACATGGGCGGCGCGGCGAACGTCATGGGCCTTGCCCTGATGATCATGGATGCCGGTCTCAAGGTCGACCTGCAGGTTCTGGTGCCGGCGGTCGAGAACTCCATTTCCGGTAATGCCTTCCGCCCCGGCGATATCTACAGGAGCCGCAAGGGCATCACCGTGCAGATCGACAATACCGACGCGGAAGGCCGGCTGGTCCTTGCCGACGCGCTCGCCTATGCGGACGAAAACCCGCCGGACCTGATGGTCGACATGTCGACGCTGACGGGGGCTGCCCGCGTCGCGCTCGGCACCGAGCTTGCTCCCTATTTCACCGACGACGAAACGCTTGCCGGCAAGCTGATGGACGCGGGACGCACCGAAGCCGATCCGATGTGGCGCCTGCCGCTGTGGATGGGCTACGACAAGGATATCCGCTCCCGCGCCGCCGATATCACCAATTCGCCCTCGGGCGGCATGGCCGGCGCGATCACCGCAGCACTTTTCCTCAAGCGTTTCGTCACCGCGACCAGGAGCTGGGTGCATTTCGACATCTATGGCTGGGTGGCGGCCGAAAAGCCGCATGCACCGGTCGGCGGCGAGGCGTTTGCGATCCGCGCACTCTATCGCACGATCCGCGACATGGCCGCGAAATAAACCGGCTCCGAAACAGACCGGTAAGAAGTTCGGCCTAAAATTCGTCGGATTGTGAACCGAGGCCGAATTTGGAACCGAGGTGGTGATGCCGGTTGAACTGACCGCCACTGAAGCGCTGGGCCTCTGGCACCGGGTATCGCTGGAGCAGGTGCGCCACGACGGCCGCGATCTGACATTGCGCCAGATGTCCATTTTGCTGCATATTTATCTCGTGCCGCCGCCGCACACGGTACGTGGCCTGGCGGCGACGCTGGGCGTTACCAAGCCGGTCATCACCCGCGCGCTCGACACGATGGGCGAGATGGGTCTGGTGGACCGCCAACGCGACGAGCGGGACCGCCGCAATGTGGTGATCAAGCGCACGGTGACGGGTGCGCTCTATCTGGAAAAGCTGGGCGACCTGATCATCAAGGAAGGCCGCAAGTGACGGGTTTGGCATAAGGCGCCCGAAGGGATTTTGAAATGACCAAGCTGCTCGACAGACGCCTGCACGCCTTCCGCCCCGACCTTGCAGACGAGACGCTGAAGGGCAGCGTCGAGGCAGGCCAGTTCGTCCGCGGCGAGCCGGCACGCATCGCCGTGCCGGTGGCCCAGCTGCGCCCGGCACCGGACCTTGCCCGCGGCATCGATACCGAACTTTTGTGGGGCGAAACCGTCCGGGTCTTCGACCGCGCCGAGGGTTTTGCCTGGGTGCAGGCCGATCAGGACGGCTATGTCGGTTACCTGCCGGAGGCGATGCTCGGAGGCCTGGACGAGCCCACCCACCGCATCGCCGTGCCCCGCACCTTCCTTTATCCGGAGCCGGAGCTACGCAAGCCGCCGGTGGGCGCCCTGTCGATGGGGAGCCGCGTCACCGTCGTCGGCGAGGCGGAAACCCGCGGCACCCGTTATCTCGTATTGGCAAGCGGCGAGGCGGTGATCGCCCGCCATTGCCTGCCCATCGCCGAAACCTTGGATGGGGACTACGTCACCGTCGCCGAAAAATTCATCGAGACGCCCTATCTCTGGGGTGGCCGTTCCGGTTTCGGTCTTGATTGCTCGTCGCTCGTGCAGCTCGCCCTGATGATGACCGGTCAATTTGCCCCGCGCGACTCCGATATGCAGGCCTCGATCGGCAAAGAGATCGGCCAAGGGGAACTTCGCCGCGGCGACCTCGTTTTATGGAAAGGTCATGTCGGCATCATGGAGAATGCCGAGACGCTTCTCCACGCCAACGGCCACACGATGAGCGTCGCCCGCGAGAATTTCGAGGCGGCCGTTCAGCGGATCGGATGGCTCTACCAGCAGCCCACCGGCTATCGCCGCCTGGATAACCGCCGATGATCACGCAAACGTGGTCCCCGGCCCATGGATCGGGCCTCCTGCCGTCCATATCTTTGAATCGTCCGCAGTTTTCGTGGATGAGGAGTCGATTGATGCTCAAAGGTGCATGGATACTGCCGGCCATGATGCTCGTGGCGCTGCTTGTCGCCGCGTTGGTTCCGGCCGAGGTATTCGCAGCCGAGCCCCTGGCCTTCCCCAAGGACACCCAGACCTATTTCCGCAACCTGCCCGGCGTCGTGCCCGAGGAGGAGCGCGTGAAGAAACAGGCCTATGACTGCACCAGCGATATCGAGAACGTCTATCGCAGTCGTGGCGGTTTCGACATTCTCTATGGCGATGTCATGCCGACCCGGATCTACCGCTGCAAGTCGCCGAGCGGCGTGACCTATACCGGCACACGGATGCCGAATAACGAATGGGCTCCCGGCATTCACCCCTATCATCTGCCCGAATAGGGCAATCTTCGTTCAATGGGGGCCAACCGGAAGACCGTATCTTGCGATGTCGCGTCGCAGCCCCGTCCAGCCATTGACGACCTGCCGCCGCTGCCCCACTACTTTCTGACATACTGAACTTGGTACACCGGGAGGATGCAGGGTGTTCCACGCAAGCATGAATTTTGCGCTCGGCGAGGAGGTCGACGCTGTTCGTGAGACGGTCCACCGTTTCGCGCAGGAAAAACTCAAGCCTCGCGCCGACGAAATCGACCGCAGCAACGAATTTGCCCGAGATCTCTGGCCCGAACTGGGGGCGCTCGGCCTGCTCGGCATCACCGCCGATCCGGATTTCGGCGGCACGGGCCTCGGTTATCTCGCTCATGTCGTCGCCGTCGAGGAACTGGCTCGTGCCTCGGCCTCCACATCGCTCAGCTACGGTGCCCATTCCAACCTCTGCGTCAACCAGATCAACCGCAACGGCAATGCCGACCAGAAGGCGCGTTACCTGCCGAAACTCTGCTCGGGAGAACATGTCGGCGCGCTCGCCATGTCGGAGCCCGGCGCCGGTTCCGACGTCGTCTCGATGAAGCTCCGCGCCGAGAAGCAGGGCGATCGTTACGTCTTGAACGGAACCAAGATGTGGATCACCAACGGCCCCGATGCCGATGTTCTGGTGGTCTACGCCAAGACCGATCCGGCCGCCGCCTCCAAAGGCATCACCGCCTTCCTTGTCGAGAGGGATTTCAAGGGGTTCACGACGGCCCAGAAGCTCGACAAGCTCGGCATGCGCGGCTCCAACACCTGCGAACTGGTGTTCGAGGATTGCGAAGTGCCGGCCGAAAACGTCATGGGTTCCGAAGGCGGCGGCGTGCGCGTGCTGATGTCGGGGCTCGACTACGAGCGCGTCGTGCTCTCCGCCATCGGCATCGGCATCATGCATGCCTGCCTCGATGTGGTCATGCCCTATGTCCACGAGCGAAAGCAGTTCGGCCAGCCGATCGGCGAATTCCAGCTGATCCAGGCGAAGGTCGCCGACATGTACACGGCGATGAATTCCGCCCGCGCCTATGTCTATGCCGTCGCCGCTGCCTGCGATCGCGGCGCCGTGACGCGCCAGGATGCCGCCGCCTGCTGCCTCTACGCCTCCGAACAGGCGACCCAGCAGGCACTGCAGGCAATCCAGATCCTCGGCGGCAACGGCTATATCAACGACAATCCGACCGGCCGGCTGCTGCGCGACGCCAAGCTGATGGAGATCGGCGCCGGCACGTCCGAAATCCGCCGTATGCTGATCGGCCGCGAACTCTTCAAGGAAACCGCCTGATGGCTGTCATCCGGTCTGCGGTCAACCTGAGGAGCGAAGCCGCCGAAGCGAACCGTGCCGCGATGCAGGCAAAGCTTGCCGAGGTCGAGACGGCGGTAAAGCTCGCCGAAGCCGGCGGCGGCGAGGAAGCGCGGGCGCGGCATGTGAAGCGCGGCAAACTGCTTCCCCGCGAACGCATTGCGCGTCTGCTGGACCACGGCTCGCCCTTTCTCGAAATCGGAGCCACCGCCGCGCATGGGCTGTACGGCGGGGCGAGCCCGTCGGCCGGCATCGTCACCGGCATCGGCCGGGTCGAGGGCCGCGAGGTGATGGTCGTCGCCAACGACGCCACCGTGAAGGGCGGCACCTACTACCCGATGACCGTCAAGAAACACCTGCGGGCCCAGGAGATCGCCGAGGAGAACCGTCTCCCTTGCGTCTATCTGGTCGATTCCGGCGGCGCCAACCTGCCGAACCAGGACGAGGTGTTTCCCGACCGCGATCATTTTGGCCGCATCTTCTTCAACCAGGCCCGCATGTCGGCGAAGGGCATCGCCCAGATCGCCGCCGTCATGGGTTCCTGCACCGCCGGCGGTGCCTATGTGCCGGCCATGTCCGACGAGGCGATCATCGTCAAGGACCAGGGCACGATCTTCCTCGCCGGCCCGCCGCTGGTGAAGGCCGCGACGGGCGAGGAAGTCTCGGCCGAAGATCTCGGCGGCGGCGATGTCCACACAAGGCTGTCCGGCGTCGCCGATCATCTCGCCCGCAACGACGCCCACGCGCTCGCGCTGGTCCGCCGCGCCGTTGGCGGACTGAACACCCGCAAGCCGGATACGGTGGTGCTGGCGACGCCCGAGGAACCGCTTTACGATCCGGAAGAAATCGCCGCGATCGTCCCGTCCTCGCTGAGCACCCCCTACGATATCCGCGAAGTGATCGCGCGGGTGGTGGATGGCTCCCGGTTCGACGAGTTCAAGGCGCGGTTCGGCATGACGCTGGTCTGCGGCTTCGCGCATGTCTTCGGGGTTTCCGTCGGCATCGTCGCCAACAATGGTGTGCTGTTTTCCGAAAGCGCCCAGAAGGGCGCGCATTTCATCGAGCTCTGCTCGCAGCGAAAAATCCCGCTGGTCTTCCTGCAGAACATCACCGGCTTCATGGTCGGCCGCAGATACGAGGCGGAGGGCATCGCCAAGCACGGCGCCAAGCTGGTGACGGCGGTTGCGACAACGTCCGTGCCGAAGGTCACGATCCTGCTTGGCGGTTCCTTCGGCGCCGGCAATTACGGCATGGCCGGCCGCGCCTATTCGCCGCGTTTCCTCTGGACCTGGCCGAACAGCCGGATTTCGGTGATGGGCGGCCCGCAAGCCGCCGGCGTACTGGCGACGGTCCGGCGCGAGGCGATCGAGCGCGGCGGCAAGACATGGGGCGCGGACGAGGAGGCGGCCTTCAAACAGCCGGTGCTCGACCAGTTCGAGGAACAGAGCCACCCGCTTTATGCCTCCGCGAGGCTCTGGGACGATGGCATCATCCACCCGGCCAAGACACGGCAGGTCCTGGGCCTGAGCCTCTCCGCCGCCCTCAATGCTCCGATCGAGGATACACGCTTCGGCGTGTTCCGGATGTGAGGGTTGGCTTGATGCAGCAGAGCACATCCAAAGACCCCCTCTGGCCTGCCGGCCATCTCCCCCACAAGGGGGGAGAAGACTCGCGGCACGGCCTCGCTTCAAATCCACCACCGGTGCGGCGGGGTAAGCCCCTCCCCCTTGTGGGGAGGGGTTGGGGAGGGGTTTACTCGTCCTGGTATCTCGGGGCTGCCCCATGCTGAGAAAAGTCCTCATAGCCAATCGCGGCGAGATCGCCTGCCGCATCATCCGCACCTGCCACCGGCTGGGTGTCGCAACCGTCGCCGTCTATTCCGACGCCGACCGGGATGCCCTGCATGTGTCGCTTGCCGGCGAGGCGGTGCATTTCGGGCCGTCCCCAGCAGCCGAAAGTTATCTCCGCGGCGAGACGATCATCCAGGCGGCGTTGCGCACCGGCGCCGACGCCATCCATCCCGGTTATGGCTTCCTTTCGGAAAACCCCGACTTCGCCGATGCGGTGACATCCGCCGGCATACGGTTCATTGGTCCATCGTCCGATGCCATTCGCGCCATGGGCCTCAAGGACGCCGCCAAGGCGCTGATGGAAAAGGCGGGAGTGCCTGTCGTCCCTGGCTATCACGGCGCCGAACAGGATCCCGACTTCCTCTCCAGGGAAGCGGAGCGCATCGGTTTTCCGGTGCTGATCAAGGCGCGGGCCGGGGGTGGCGGCAAGGGCATGCGGCGGGTCGAAAGGGCGGACGACTTCAGGGAAGCACTCGCCTCGGCGCAGCGGGAGGCTTTGGCCGCCTTCGGCGATCCCGCCTGCCTGATCGAGAAATACATCGCCCATCCACGCCATATCGAGATTCAGGTGTTCGGCGACGACCACGGCAATGTCGTGCACCTCTTCGAACGCGACTGCTCGCTGCAGCGCCGCCACCAGAAGGTCATCGAGGAGGCGCCGGCCCCCGGCATGCCGGAGGAGATGCGCATCGCCATGGGCGAGGCGGCGGTGAAGGCCGCGATGGCGATCTCCTATTCCGGTGCCGGCACGATCGAGTTCATCGCCGATGCCTCCGACGGGCTGAAGGCCGACCGTTTCTGGTTCATGGAGATGAACACCCGGCTGCAGGTGGAGCATCCGGTGACCGAAGCGATCACCGGCGTCGATCTCGTCGAATGGCAGCTTCGCGTCGCGTCCGGCGAGCCTCTTCCGCGCAGCCAAGGCGAGCTTTTCATCAGCGGCTGGGCCTTCGAGGCGCGGCTTTATGCGGAGGATGCCGAGCGGGGTTTTCTGCCCGCCACCGGCAGGCTTGCCCATCTCGACCTGCCGGAGGAACTGGCGCGGGTGGACAGTGGCGTGCGCGCCGGCGACCGCATCTCGCCTTTCTACGATCCGATGATCGCGAAAATCATCACCCGAGGCCCGGATCGCCAGACAGCGCTCTCGCTGCTCTCGGCCGCCCTTGCCGAAGTTCGCGCCACCGGCGTGACCACCAACGCTGCATTTCTTCGCCGGCTAACGATCCAGCTGGATTTCGTCGAGGGCTTGCCAGATACCGGCCTCATCGACAGGCATCTGGCGGAATTGACGATCGGTCAGTCCCCGTCTCGCGAGGCCATGGCCTTGGCCGCTTTGAAACTTTCCGGTGCCCTCGAACCGAAGAACGGAAGCGATCCCTGGGACCGCTTATCCGGGTTCCGGTTATGGGCCGAAGCCTCCGATTTCGTCGAGCTGGACTACCGCGGCCAGCACGTGCCGGTGTCGTTCGGATCGATCGGAGAGGGCGTCTACGCGGCCATGGTCGACGGCAAGCCGGTCGATTTCCGTCTCTCTCGCCTGGACGCCGAGGCTTGTCTTCTGGAGGCCGCCGGCCGGAAACATCGCGTCCATCTGGTCTCCGGCGAACGTGACGTGACGATCTTCGGCGATGGCGAGAACTGGCACTTCGGCCTTATCGATCCCCTTGCCGGTGAGGATGAGATTGCCGCCGGCAGCGATCGCATCGTCGCGCCCATGCCGGGCCTCGTCAAACTCCTTCGTGCCACGCCGGGAGCCTCGGTCACAAAGGGCGAGGCCCTTGTCGTGATGGAAGCCATGAAGATGGAATTGACGCTTGCCGCCCCGCGCGACGGGACGCTTGCCGATGTCCTGGTGTCGCAGGGCGAACAGGTGATCGAAGGCGCGGTGCTGCTGACCCTTGAGCCGGAGCCCGAAGCCGGGGAGCCGAAGGATGGCTGATTTCGTCCGCATCCACGAAATGGGTCCACGCGACGGGCTCCAGAACGAGAAGGGGCTCATTTCCACCGCCGACAAGATCCGGCTGGTCGACCTGCTCTCCGCCTGCGGTTTCGAAAAAATCGAGGTGACGAGCTTCGTTCGCGCCGACTGGGTGCCGCAGATGGCCGACGCCGCCGAGGTCATGGCCGGCATTACCCGCCGTCCGGGGGCGCTCTACACAGTGCTGACACCGAACGTGCGGGGATATGCGGCGGCCGTCTCGGCCAAAGCGGATGAAGTCGCCGTCTTCGCCTCGGCGTCGGAAGGCTTCAGCCACCGCAACATCAATTGCAGCATCGCCGAGAGTTTTCAGCGGTTCGCGCCTCTGATCGACAGCGCCCGCCGCGACGGCATCCCGGTCCGCGCCTATGTCTCCTGCGCCGTTGACTGTCCCTTTGATGGTCCGACGCCGCCGGCGCAGGTGGCGCGGGTGGCAACGGAGCTTCATGCGTTGGGTTGCAGCGAGGTGGCGCTGGCCGATACGATCGGCACAGGCACGCCGGATCGGGTCGCAGCCATGCTCGATGCGGTCTTGAAGCACCTGCCGGCGGCACATCTCGCCGGGCATTTTCACGACACAAACGGCCGGGCGCTCGACAACATCACCGTCTCGCTCGAAAAAGGTCTGCGCGTTTTCGATGCTGCCGCCGGCGGGCTCGGCGGGTGCCCTTATGCGCCCGGCGCCGAGGGCAATGTCGCGACTGGCAAGACGGTCGATCATCTGCATGCGCTGGGGTTCGAAACCCGCATCGACCGCGACCGGCTGACCGAGGCAGAGGCTTTTGCCCGCAGCCTGAGGGGAGCACGCTGATGGGCGCTTACGACACGCTGACGCTGGAACGGGATCTCCGCGGGGTGGTGACACTGACGCTCGCCCGGCCCGAAAAGCACAATGCCATGAACGCACGGATGATCGCCGATCTGGCCGACGCGGCCGGCAAGCTCGCAGCCGACGATGCGGTGCGCGTCGTGGTTCTCGCATCCGCCGGCTCCACATTCTGCGCCGGAGGCGATCTGCAATGGATGCGCGACCAGGAGGCGAGGGATCGTGCCGGCAAGATCGAGGGGGCGACAGAACTTGCTCTCATGCTGAAGGCGCTCGACGACCTGCCGAAACCGCTGATCGGCCGGGTGCAGGGCAATGCCTTCGGCGGCGGTATCGGCCTGATGGCCGTCTGCGACATCGTGGTCGCGGCTGACAGCGCCTGGTTTGCGCTCACCGAAACGCGGCTCGGCCTGATCCCCGCGACCATAGGACCCTACGTCGTGCGCCGGATCGGTGAAGGCCATGCCCGCCGGTTGTTCCTCAACGCCCGCCGCTTCGATGCGGTCACGGCCCGCGAGATCGGTCTCGTGTCTATCGTTCGCACAGCCGACGAACTTGATGCTGCGGTGGAAGAGGAGGTCTTGGCTTTCCTCGATTGCGCTCCCGGTGCCGTCGCCAGCGCCAAGAGCCTTGCGCAAAGTCTCGCCCGCCAGGCGACCGAAGATCCGATCGGCTACAGCACCGGCTTGCTCGCCGACCGTTGGGAAAGCGCCGAAGGTCGCGCCGGCATCGACGCCTTCCTCAATCGCCGGCCGATGCCCTGGGCGGCGCCCAAGTCAGGCGGGGATTAGTCCCGGATCGGCTCCGGGACCAGTGGAGCGTTATTGCTTCGGGATACCCGCCTTCTGGATCACGTCCGACCATTTCTGGATGTCGGCCTTCAGGCGATTGCCGATCTCCTCCGGCGCACTGGATCGGGCTTCGACGCCGAGATCCGCGAACCGCTTCTTGAGGGCAGGGTCGGCCAGGACTTCGACCAGCGTGGCGTTCAGCTTCTTCACCGCTTCCGGCGGCGTGCCCTTCGGCGCGAAGATGGCGTTCCAGGAGGTCACGTCGAAGCCCTTGACGCCTTCTTCCGCGGCGGTCGGGACGTTCGGCGAGAGGCTGGAGCGCGACGGGCCGGACGAGGCGATAGCGGTCGCCTGGTTCTGCTGCAGGGCAGCCTTCAGCGCAGTCTGGCTGTCGACGATCACGTCGAGTTCGCCACCGAGCAAGGCGACCTGAAGATCCGGCGTGGCCTTGTAGGGGACGATCGTAAAATCGATCCCGGATGTCGACTTGAAGAGCTCAGCCGCAAGATTCTGGCTGCTGCCGACGTTGATCGTCCCGACATTGAGCGCGCCCGGCTTGGCCTTCGCGGCTTCCAGCACATCCTTGAGGGTTTTGAACTTGCCGTCCGATTTGGTGACGAACACGAAATCGAAATAGGCAAGGCTCGATACCGGCACGAAATCGGTGACGGGATCGAATTGCAGGTTCTTGAAGAGCGGAACGCTGATCGCGGTGCCGTTCGAAAGCAGAGCGAGCGTGTAGCCGTCTGCCGGCGCGTTCAGCGCCGCCCGGGCAGCAACGGAGCCGCCGGCACCCGGCTGGTTCATGATGACGATCTGTTTGCCGAGTTTCTTGCCGAGCGACTCGGCAACCAGGCGTGCCGTAATGTCGGCAATGCCGCCGGGCCCGAACGGCAGAACCAGCGTGATGTCCCTCGACGGATAGGCGTCCTGCGCCATGGTGCCGGTCGGCAGCATCAGGGTCAGGGCGATGGCCAGAGATTTCATCCATCGCGCCGGCTGTCGGAACCGGCGCGCCGATCTCCCCGTAATTTTGTAATCCATTCTCTCCTCCTCCTCTAAGGCCGCTCAGGCGGCGAAACCGTATAAACGTGCGGGATTGTCGACCAGCAGCCGCTGCCGATCCTCTTCCGTCAGCGCGAACTTCGGCACGAGATCCACGAGGTCGGCCTCGTCGACCGGCTCCTTGAGGTTCGGATGCGGAAAATCCGTGCCCCAGAGGCACCGGTCGGGGCTTGCCGCCAGCAGCGCCTTGGCAAAAGGCACCGCCGTATCGAACGGAAAGCGGGAGATTCGCTCCGACCCGCAGACCTTGATCCAGCAGTTTTCCCGCCGCACCAGTTCCAGCAGCGTCTGAAACGCCGGCTGGTCGGTGCCGAGGCTGGTGTCGACGCGGCCCATGTGGTCGATGACGAAGGGCACCGGCAGTCGAGCGATCATGTCGGAAAGCGGCACGATATCGGCGGCGTCGAGATGCAGCACCACATGCCAGCCGCGGCCCTTGATATGGTCGATCGCCCGGTTGAAGACGTCCATATCCGGCGCGCCGCCGAGGTGGCGGACGAAATTGAACCGCACGCCGCGCACGCCGCCATCGTCGAGGGTCTGGTAGGCGCGGTCGTCAAAGCTGTCGTCGACGATGGCGACACCGCGGTAACGATCAGGCCGCCAGGCGATCGCGTCGAGCATGGCGCGGTTGTCGGTCCCGTGGCAGCTCGCCTGAACGATGACGGCGCGGTCGATGCCAAGCCGGTCGTGGAGCCTCGCCAGCGCCTCTTTCGGCGCATCCTCCGGCGTATAACTGCGGTTGGGGGCATAAGGGAACACGGCGCCCGGGCCGAACACGTGGCAATGCGCGTCGCAGCTATTGACAGGCAGTATGAAGTTCGGTTTCCGCCGCGCGGCTGCCGTCCCGTGACCGCTCTCCTGGCGATGTTCGTTCATTTCTCCTCCCATGCGTATTTCAGATTGCTGCGGATTGCCTGATTTCGACGCCGAGGCTTCGAAAGCTCGCATAACTTGCCTCGACGAGTTGATAGACGGCGGCTTCCCGGTCGTTTCCGTCGACCGTACCGCCCGAAAGACGGGTGACGCGGTCGGGATTGATGAGGGCGTAATAGAGGGAACCGAGCAGGAATTGGCTGCGCCAGACGAGCCCCTCCAATGGCGCACCCGGCACGCAGTCGGCGAGAGCCTTGATGAAGGCACGGCTGGTCTCGTCGAATGCGTCTGCGATGATCGCCTGCGCGTCGGGATTTCCCTCTGCCGACAGGACCGCCCGCATGCGGGTGAATTCGGCACCGCCGCCATCGCCCTCGGACGAGGAAACGAAGGCCGGCACGACGTAGGCGCGCAGGATCGCCATCAGCCGCTGATCCGCATCGCTGATCCGCAGGGCCTCGCCCAGCAGTTCGCGGCGGCGGGCGTTCATCGGCACCGTGTGGCGCTCGTAGACCTCACGCAGCAATTTTGCCTTCGAGCCGAAATGATAGGTCAGGCTGCCGACATTGGCTCCGGACGCCTTGGCGATATCCCGCAGCGAGACGGCATTGTAGCCGCTGCGGGAAAACAGGGTCACGGCGTTTCTGAGCAAGGCTTCCCTCAGATTCGGTCGCATCGAAGATCCATTATCAATTGTACGCCTAATTTGTACAGTTGTACAAATTAGGCGTCAATCGAAATCGCGCACCGAGGCGGCCGAGACATTTTGCGCCGGGCGCCGGCTCCGGGAACCGACCCTTCCGAGGAAACGAGCTAGCGTTGTGGAAGCATGAAGCCGTCGAAAAAGGCTGCGAGCTCCGCCTGGGCATCGAGCGGCAGGACATGAGCGACATACTGGTCCGGCCGCACCACCACCATGCAGCCCTGTTCCCGGTCGATGCCGCGTAAGTCGAAAATGTCATGGCCGCTCTTGAGGTCGGGGCAGAACATCTTTTCGTAGTCGCGGAGCCCGTAACGGCCCTTCCGGGGCAGCAGGAAAATCGGCATGGTTTCGACTGCAAGCGTGCGGTGGGCCTGCTGGAAAACGGCCCGGAAATCGATCTCCGAGTCGATGTCGGCACCGGAAGGTGTATGTTTCTTCACCGGCGAGGAGGGGGAATCCGCCAGGAAATCGCAAAGCGCCCGCAGGCGCGAGGTGGGTGCCGCACTATCCCCCGCTCCGGCAAACGCATAGATGCGCCAGCGGCCGTCCGCCTTCGCAGCATGACCGAGCTGCATCGGCTTGGCATCGACCAGCCGGATCACCGGCGCCGAATGGAACCGCGTACCGATTGTCAGCCCCCTGGTGAGATGCTGATGGGTCGATTGGCCGGTCAGCACCGACGGCATGTATCGGGTCGCCGTGCCCGCCGTATAGCGTCCGGACCGAACGAAATATTTCTGGACTTCCGCCGGCTCGACGCCCTCGCCATCCGGATGGTCGGGGGATTTCAGCGGCGCGCTCAGCATGGCCGACCATTCTCGGTCGAAATCGATCAGTTCCTTGGCGATGGTCTGGCGTTCGGCGGAATAGCTGTGCAGCAGTTCCGGCCTGCTCCGCCCCTGCAGCACGGCCGCCAGCTTCCAGCCGAGGTTGAAACCGTCCTGCATCGAGACGTTCATGCCCTGGCCGGCCTTCGGACTATGCGTGTGGCAGGCATCGCCGGCGATGAACACATGCGGCAGGCGCCCCCCGGGAGCGTCCTCCGGCACGTCGTCGAACTTGTCGGTCAGCCGTTGCCCGATCTCGTAGACCGACCACCAGGCGACTTCCTTCACCTCGAATGTGTAGGGATGCAGGATGCGCTGCACAGCCGCGATCAGCTTGTCGACGGTGATGTTCCGGCTCGCGACCCGTTCATTTTCGTTGAGCTTGTCCATCTCCACATAGATGCGGACCATGTAGCCGCCTTCGCGCGGGATCAGCACGATGCTGCCTTCGCCCGCGGACTGGATGAGCGTCTTCAGGCGGATGTCGGGAAAATCGGTAACGGCCAGCACGTCCATGACGCCCCAGGCGTGATTGGCGGAATCGCCGTGCAGCGCCCGCCCGATCGATTTGCGCACCGCGCTGCGCGCCCCGTCGCAGCCGACGACGTAGCGCGCCTTGACGGTCTCGATTTCACCTTCGTGGGAGGGGGCGAGGCGCTCCAGCCTCGCGGTCACCGGATAGTCGGAGGCGGCGGGGTCGGTCTCCAGATCGATCAGGCGCCGCGAATAATGCGGTTCGAGCCGGGTCGGCGATTTGCGCATGACATCGAGGAAGAAATCCTGAACCCGCGCCTGGTTGAGGATGACATGCGGGAATTCGGAAAGCCCATCCTCGGTATCGTCGATCCTGCCGCTGCGGACGATGTTTTCGCGTTTTGCGTCGTCCGGCTTCCAGAACGAGGTCTCGTTGACCCAGTAGGATTCCTGGAGCACCCGCTCGGCAAAACCGAAGGCGTGGAACATCTCCATCGTGCGGCAGGCGATGCCGTCCGCCTGGCCGCGCAGCAGGGCGCCGGATCTCTGGTCGACGATGCAGGTCCTGATATCGGGAAAGGCGGAGAGCTGCGCCGCGAGCGTCAGGCCTGCCGGACCGCAGCCGACGATCAGGACATCGACTTCGGCGGGAAGCGGTCCTTTGTCGACTGGCGTGCTCTGTCGATCCTCCGGGCGAAAGATTTCCGGGTCGCCGGGCTCGAACCCATTCAGATGGAATTGCATGGAACCAGTTTCCTCCGCATGTTTCTTGATGGGCGTCCGCTGAAATGGATTCGGCGGATCCAATATTGATCAGTATGCTGATTATCAGTATACGTGTCAAGCTTGCGATGGTTTTGGAGAGTTTGGTGAAAGACAACGATGACATGCCGGGGCATCTCGCCCGCCGGTTTCAGCAGATCGCCGTGGCGGTCTTCCATGCCGAGGTCGAGCAAGCCGGCTACGACCTGACACCCGTCCAATACGCGGCGCTTGCGGCGGTCAGCACCAATCCCGGCATCGATCAGGTGACGCTCGCGGGGCTGATCGCCTACGACCGGACGACGATTACCGGGGTGATCGACCGGCTGGTGCAGAAAGGGCTGCTGGCGCGCAATGCCAGCACCAGGGACAGGCGCGCCCGCGAATTGCAGATCACCGACGAGGGTCGCAAGACCTTGAGCGGCGTCGCGCCGGTGGTCGAGGCGGCGCAGGAACTCATGCTGCGCGGGCTGTCGGCAGATGAGGGCGACGAACTGCTGCGGCTTTTGCGCAAGGCGATCGCCGCCGGCAACGAGTTGAGCCGCGCACCGTTGCGCGAGGTTTCGGACACCGCCAAGACCAAGCCGGTCACCTGACCTGCTTCGGGCAAGGCGTGGCCCGGTTACCGGAGCAAACTCCGTATCCGATCCCGCTCCGTTAACCATTTGTTGACCATATTGGCCGAGCCTCCTCTCCAGGCACGCCAGCCGTAACTTGGATACAGCAGGGAGAAGAGCATGACGCTCGTGACATTGCCCAACAAGATCGTGCGAAACAGCCACCACACCGTTCTGGTGATGCGCGACGGCGGCACATGCCAGGCCGTCTGCGTCGTCAACGACGGCAGGATCGGCGACGTCTGCTCCAAGCTAGGCCTTATCGAAAGCATCGCCAGCAGCAAGCTCGATCACGGCGAAGTGGCGTTCGACGGCCGCGTCTGGATCACCCATTCCGACATGCCGCGTCCACTGCATGCGAGCCGCCACTAACAATTGGGTGGCCTTGCGCTGAAGGTGCTCCGACGCCATCGCGTCTGGTCCCAGTCGCAGGGACAGGAATGAGGAGAGTGGGGATGCCCTCCCGCGGGGTCTTATCCCGCGAGCGAACGAAACATCCGGCCCCCGAGCATACCCAAGGGCCGGATATCGGGGAGGTATCAGCGGAAGAGGTCGAGAATGCGTTTCGACTGTTCGTTGACGATGCTGAGGCCGATCGTCTGAAGTTGCTGCTGCACCTTCGTGGCGGCAAGCTTGACGGCGCTCTCTTCCATGTTGGCGTCGACGAGGCGCCCGACGCCGCGGTCGATCGCATTCTGCAGCTTGGAGAGGAATTCCGTATTGGCGCTGATGCGGCTCGACGTGGAGCCGAGCTTGGCGCCGGCGGAGGTGAGGCTCGAAAGCATGCTGTCGGTGGCCGAGATCATGCCATCCAGTTCGTCTTCGGTGGTCGAATTGGAGATCTTGATTTCGCTGGCGGTTGCCGAGCCCTGCGATCCCGTATCGAGGAGGTAATATTCGTAGGCGGTGCCGTTGTCGGTGGTGCCCGAATAGGCCTTGGTCAGAAGCCCGTCGGCGGCGTCACCGCTGCCGACCAGCGTCGTCGAGGCGGTATCGAAATCGATCGTGTTGAGGGCCGTGGTGCCGTCTTGGTTCGTCGATGGGGATGCCAGCAGCGACTTGACGCTCGGCGTCCCGGCGGAACTCAGCCAGTTCTCGCCGTTGAAGGATGACGACTCGGCGACCATGCCCAACTGATCCTTGAGTTGGCCGATCTCCGCATTGATGGCGTCGCGGTCCACGCCCGGCGAGCGCGCCAGGATAAGTTTTGCCTTGATCTCGGAAACGAGACCGGTCGCAGCCTCCATGCCGAGCGACGCCGTATCCGTCATCGCGGCTGCAAGGCCCGATGCGTCCTCGACTGCCGAAAGCGACATGCCCGTCGAACGCATCGACGTGGCGATCGACCAATAGGCGGCGTTGTCGGATGCCGTGTTGACGTTGCGGCCGGTTGCCACCTGGACCGTGTTGCGCTCCAGCGCCTTGGCGGAGCCGGTCAGCAGCAACAGCGCAGACGCCGCCGACTGATTGTAAGAAATGCTGCTCATGAAGCGTCTCGCAGGTGGGAAGGACACGTTACGGGCTCAGGCAGTGAAGATCGGCGTCATGCCCTTGAGCCGTCGCCATATCAGCCCACGAACTCATCACCTGCAATCACCTTGCACGAGCGAGATTTCAAAGCATTTGCAGGATTTATTAAGGTTTTAATGATTGGCGGGTTTGTTGGCGGGAATGTGTTCAGATGCGGTAGACCTAAGAAATCACCGCTGCGTACTCTGAACTCAGAAGCCCTGAAATAAAAAGTCCGTCGCGGCGAGAATCTCGTCGCGATACGCGGAAAGGTCAGCAACCAGTTCGCCGAGATCCTGGGCCGGCACGGCGGCCATTCTTTGCGTCGCCATCACGTGCAGTTCGCCACGGATTGCAAAACGCGGGTTAAGACGTGGCATCGACCACGAGAGCTCCGCGACCGGATATAGCGGGACTATGACGCGAGTCTTGAGATCATCCAAAAGGTCCGCCTGAAGGTCGAGCACCAGCAGTTTGCTGGATGCCATTTTGTAAGCACGAAAACGCGCCATCAGAACTGGCGATACTTGGCGAGTGGCAAACCGTGTTTCTCGATATATTCATTTTCAAGCCGGATTGCCTCGGCATTCTCCAGCCGCCAAAGGCGTTCGCGCTCGGCCTTGATCGCCTTTGTTATGCCTTCTTCGGCCGCCCGCGATACGTTTATCTTCAGCTCGCGGGCTTCGGACACAAGGTTGCTGTCCAGCGAAAGATTGGCTGCTTTTCGGGCGGACTGGGACATTCCGATCTCCAAGTTTATGCGCAAACTATATGCGCATAAACGGTCATTGGAAAGATCAATCGTCCTTCATTTTCAAGGCGGCAATGAACGCTTCCTGCGGGATGTCGACCTTGCCGAACTGCCGCATGCGCTTCTTGCCTTCCTTCTGCTTGTCGAGCAGCTTGCGCTTGCGGGTGGCGTCGCCGCCGTAGCATTTTGCGGTCACGTCCTTGCGCATCGCCGAGATCGTTTCGCGGGCGATCACATTGCCGCCGATCGCCGCCTGGATCGGGATCTTGAACATGTGCCGCGGGATCAGGTCTTTCAGCTTCTCGCACATGTCGCGGCCGCGCTTTTCGGCAGCGGAGCGGTGGACGAGCATGGAGAGCGCGTCGACTGGCTCGCCGTTGACCATGATCGACATCTTCACGAGGTTTCCCTCGCGATAGCCGTGCAGATGGTAGTCGAACGAGGCATAACCCTTGGAGATCGACTTCAGGCGGTCGTAGAAATCGAACACCACTTCGTTGAGCGGCAGCTCGTAGGTGAGCATGGCGCGCTTGCCGACATAGGTGAGTTCGGTCTGGATGCCGCGGCGGTCCTGGCAGAGTTTTAGGATGCCGCCGAGATAGTCGTCGGGGGTGAGGATCGTCGCCTTGATCCACGGTTCCTGGATTTCCGAGATCTTGACCACGTCCGGCATGTCGGCCGGATTGTGCAGCTCGCGCTCGGAACCATCGGTCATCGTCAGCTTGTAGACAACCGAGGGTGCGGTGGCGATGAGGTCGAGGTCGAACTCGCGTTCCAGGCGTTCCTGGATGATTTCCAGATGCAGCAGGCCGAGGAAGCCGCAGCGGAAACCGAAACCGAGTGCTGCCGAACTTTCCATTTCGAAGGAGAACGACGCGTCGTTGAGGCGCAGCTTGCCCATCGCGGCGCGCAGGTCCTCGAAATCGGCGGCATCGACCGGGAAGAGGCCGCAGAACACCACCGGCTGGGCCGGCTTGAAGCCCGGCAGCGCCTTGGCGGTCGGGCGCTTGTCCTCGGTGATCGTATCGCCGACGCGGGTATCGGCCACTTCCTTGATCGAGCCGGTGAAGAAACCGATCTCGCCGGGGCCGAGGCTGTCGACGGCCAGCATTTTCGGGGTCAGGACGCCGACGCGCTCCACTTGGTATTTGGCATCGGTGCCCATCATGCGGATGGTCTGCCCCTTGGTCAGCACGCCGTCGAGGATGCGTACCAGAACCATGACGCCGAGATAGGTGTCGTACCAGCTGTCGACCAGCAGCGCCTTCAGCGGGCCTTTTTCGCCGAGTTCGCTCTTCGGCGGCGGTAGCTGGTGGACGATCGCTTCCAGCACGTCCGGAATGCCGAGGCCCGTCTTCGCCGAGATCAGCACGGCGTGCGACGCGTCGATGCCGATCACTTCCTCGATCTGTTCGCGGATGCGGTCGGGTTCGGCGGCCGGCAGGTCGATCTTGTTGAGGACGGTGACGATCTCGTGGTTGTTGTCGATCGCCTGATAGACGTTGGCGAGCGTCTGCGCCTCGACGCCCTGGGATGCGTCGACGACGAGAAGCGAACCTTCGCAGGCCGACAGCGAACGCGACACTTCGTAGGCGAAGTCGACATGGCCGGGCGTGTCGATGAGGTTCAGGATATAGGTCTCGCCGTTATTCGCCTTGTAGTGCAGGCGCACCGTCTGGGCCTTGATGGTGATGCCGCGTTCGCGCTCGATATCCATCGAGTCCAGCACCTGTTCCGACATGTCGCGCTCGGCAAGGCCACCGGTCGTCTGGATCAGCCGGTCGGCGAGCGTCGACTTGCCGTGGTCGATATGTGCCACGATCGAGAAGTTGCGGATATGGTCAAGCGGAGTGCGGGTGGAATTGGTGCTCATGGTCGCGCATATAGCAGCGCGAATCCCTGCCGCAAAGCGGAAAGATAACCTTTCGTTGAGGATAAAGCCCAGCGGCGTGGGCTATTTGGCGGGCTTTTCGGTCTCCGGACCGGTCATCACGGAGGCGTTCGGAAGCTGGGCGCTTCTGAGCCCGACATTCTCCCGTTCGTCGGCCGGCACGCCCACGCGTTCCTTGAGGCGCCAGATCACGTAAGTCCCGTAGGCGATCGCCACCAGGATGACCGCGTAGATGAAGGTGTGCTGGCCGAAAGCCGGGGTGAGCAGCGTCACCCCGAGCGGCACGATGGTCGCAGCCGTCGACCAGGCGACCAAGAGCGTCGAGGAGAGCGGCACGAAATCGCCGGGATCGGCCCGGTCGTTGGCATGCGCATTGGCGACCGAATAGACAGTCTCGACCGCGCCGCCGAAGACGAGGAAGACCAGCATCAGGATGATCATCATCGAGAAGGACACGAACAGCGCCGCAGTGCCCGCCGCGACAATCAGCGCGCAGGTGATCAGGAGCACGAAACGGCGGTCGATGCGGTCCGACAGCATGCCGAGCGGATATTGCACGAACAGCAGGCCCGTCTGCATCACCAGCATCAAAAGCGCGACATCCGCCTGCGCCACGTGGCTGGTGGTGGCGTAGATCGGCACGAAGCCCTGGATCACCATGGAAAGGCCGCCGGACGCGAGCACGCCGATCAGCCCGACCGGCGAGATGCGCCAGGCCATCTTGATGTCGACATTGACATTGGCCGGCGCCGGCGGGTTGGGCAGGCGGGTCAGCCCGATCGGCAGGATGGCGAGCGCGGTGACGAATACCACGGCGAGCGGCGCCAGATTGCCGTCCGTCGGAATGCGACCGAACAGCCAGGCGCCGGCGCCGAGCCCCAGCACGAAAGCCATGTAGAAGAACGACATCGCCCGGCCGCGCCATTCGTTGGAGGCGGCGTGGTTGAGCCAGCTCTGGGCGATGATGAAATTGACGTTGGACGCTGCCCCATAGACGCCGCGCGCCAAAACCCAGTAGATCGGCGGCGGGTTGGTGGCGATCAGCACGGCGGCGATGATCACCATCGCCATCGAGCAGGAGAACAGCCGCGCATGGCCTACCCGGCGGATCAGAGGTCCGCCGACGATGCAGCCGATCAGCCCGCCGAAGGCAAGCGTCGGAACCGCGGCGCTGGCGGCCCAGGATGAACCCGTCTCCGTCAGCACGAAAGGAACATAGGCCGACATGATGCCGCTGCCGATGGCGGCAATCGTCATCGAAACGACGATGCTGGCGATCGACAGGGGCGACGCCGTCTCGGATGTCTGGCCGTTCATCTCGTCCCCCGCAAGCGCGGGCGTTGGCGATTTCCGCCGATTTAAAGCCCGATACTGCTCCATAGCCGATGGACCATGACAGGAGCTATCGCGGAAGCGCCATCGCTTGTAAAATTCGCCAACTCTATCATTTGCGCACTTGATTCCACGATAAGAGAATGCAATTCTCAAATCATGGAAGCCACGGATCATGACATTGAAAACGCTATCAGCGAGCGGCTGAAGAGCCTGCGGGCCCGCGCCGGTCTGACGCTGGACGAACTGGCGAACCGCTCCGGCGTCAGCCGTGCGATGATTTCGCGGATCGAGCGGGCCGAGGCGAGCCCGACGGCGGCGCTGCTGGCAAGGCTGTCGGAGGCCCTCGGGCTCTCCCTCTCGGCCTTTTTCGCCGATGACGAGCCGCAGAACTCGCCGCTCAGCCGCCGGGCGGAACAGAAGCTGTGGCGCGATTCGCATACGGGTTATCTGCGCCGCTCGGTTTCGCCGCCGGGCACGCCGAGCAGGGTAGATATCGTCGAGGTGGATTTCCCCGCCCATGCGCGGGTTAGCTTTCCGCCGCGCGAGGAGAGCCGGGTGATGACCCAGCATGTCTGGTTGTTCGAGGGCGTGCTGGAGATGGTCATCGGCGAGACCGTCCATACGCTTCATCCCGGCGACTGCCTCTACATGGATATCGGCGCCGCCTTCGACTTCCACAATCCGTCCGACAAGCCGGCCCGGTATGCTGTCATCCTCGACCGCGGCCGCTGAGCATTTTCATCAGAAGATTTTTCAAGATGACCGTCACCATCCGCATCCTCGATGCCGGCGAAACCCGCGCTGCCATAGCCGATCTCTCCGAGACCCTGTCCGACTGCGTCAACGGCGGGGCTTCGCTCGGTTTCATGTTGCCCTTCGCGCCGGAGGATGCGGTCGGCTATTGGCAGGAGATTGCCGATGCGGTCGAAAAGGGAGGTATCATCCTCGCGGTGGCCGAAGTGGAGAGCAAGGTCGTCGGCACGGTGCAGGTGGGTCTTGCCTCAAAGCCGAACCAGCCGCATCGCGGCGACCTGATGAAGCTCCTAGTGCATCGCTCCGCCCGCGGGCTCGGCCTGTCGCGCAGGCTGATGGAGGCGGTGGAAGCGGAAGCCGCACGGCGCGGCCGCACCCTTCTGGTGCTCGACACCGCGACCGGCAGCGAGGCGGAAAAGATCTATCCGCGCTTCGGCTGGGAGCGGGTAGGCGTCATTCCGGATTATGCCATGTGGCCGGAAGGTGGTTTCTGCGCCACGACGCTGTTTTACAAGCGCATTGCTTGAAGGTCCAAGAAAAATCCAGCAGCACGTCCCCCTCCATCTCGATTTATTCTTGCAAATCAGGGCATATGGACGGGCGCCCGTTGATCAGGCGCTATCATAGGGGGCTTCATGTTGATTTTTAATTCGCTGCCGGCGATCCGCCGCGCAGCCCTGGTGGCTTTGACGGCAACCGTCTGCTCCATCGCTGGTCAGGTTATGTCCGCTGACGTCAGCTTCGTGATGCGCAACGAACATCCGAACGCCGTCGAGGTCGAGCTCTACAGCCAGGACCGCAAGCATGTCTGGCCGGGCGGCAACCAGGTCTATTATCTGGATGACGGCGAATCCAAGCAGATCCACCTCTCCTGCCAGCAGGGCGAGAATATCTGCTACGGTGCCTGGGTCTCCGGCGACAAGCAGACCTATTGGGGCACGGGCCCGAACAACAAGGAAGCTTGCGAAGACTGCTGCTACGTCTGCAGCGGCGGCGAGACCGAGGAAATCAATCTGGTCGAGTAAGCGGGATCTGCAACAGGATCGGCCGCGCTGTCGGCCGATCCTTTCGGCTCAGCGGCTTTCTTGAGTGGCCGCAAACGGGGTGATGGCCGCTCGGCCGTCAGCGGGTCGTCCGTGAACGAGCACACCGTCGATATCGACCATCAAGATTTTCATCGACCATCAAGATTTTCAATGCGTATTTTCCAGATTTGAAAACGGATATAAAACAGGCGCCGCAAGCGAATATGCCGCTTCCACCATCGTCCATCCAGTCGCGGATGATATCGGGAACATGATGCGGGATTTATATAGGATCGGACTATTGGCGTGCCTCTGGCTGAGCCTTGCCGCGGCTGCGGCCGCCGAGGATGTGCCGAAATTCGCGCAGTTTGCCGAGAAAGTCTATTCCGGCCCGAGTGCCCCGGTAAAGCTGGTGGCGGCGGACGACCGGAGTTTCGCAACCCGGCTGCGGGCAGCGGCGAAACAGCCGGTGAATTTTGCAGGGCATTATATTCTCACGACATGGGGCTGCGGCGCCGAATGCCTGGGCGGCGCAGTCATCGATGCCCGCAGCGGCAAGGTCACCTTCCTTCCCTATTCGGTCTGCTGCTGGGGTAAGGGCGAGCCCTTTTATTACCGCAGCGACAGCCGGCTGGTCGTCTTTTCCGGTGTGCTCAACGAGGAAAGCCCGAAGGGCGCGCATTTCTTCGAGTTACGGGATGGCGTGTTTCTGCATGTGACGAGCCGCGCCAAGGACGGCACGGCCCTTTCCGGCATTCCGAAGCCGGCGAAGTAGCCGGCCGATCAATCGCCGGCGTTCAACATCCTCTTGAAAGCTGTGATGATCAGCCCAGCCAGTTCGCGATGGATATCGCTGCGCGGCCGACTGGTGTCGCTGCAGATCGGGTCTGGCTCGCCGACCTTCTTCAGGAATTCCTCGGCGCCAGGTTTGCAGACGGGCAGGAAGCTGAAATGGTCGGCTTTATCGACCTGGGCATAAGTCGCTTTCGAAGCCTTTTTTGCGAGCGCCTCCGAAAGCACGGCGGCCGGGATCTCACCCGCGCTGCCCAGATTGATGAAGGCGAGCGGGATATCGATCGCCCCGATACTATCAGGCTTGAAAGCCTCGACCAGACCGGGATCAACCAGCACGGCTCCCGAAATGCGGGCGTCTCGGTTCGACTGCTCGAAGCGGCTGTGATCGACGCTGTCGAGGTTCAGCGGCTCGACCGCCACCTCTTCGCCGCCGGCAAAACCGCGCCCGCCGCGGAACCAGCGGCAATCCATCATGTCGGAATTGGTCTCGCAATAGTGCTTGTAGGCATCGAGATCGGCACGCGCGCCGGCAAGTTCGATTGCCGTGCTGCCGCCAAGCGAGAAACCGAGCACGCCGATGCGTGTTTTGTCCGCCGAAGTCTTGAAGCGCGGATCGGCTGAAAGCGCGGTGATGACGTCCGAGATATCCTGTGCGCGCTCCCAGATTTTAGGCGTGGCCTCCGGCGTGGAATCACCGCTCGTCGTACCGGGGTGGTTGGGGCCGGCAACGATGAAGCCGGCTTTCGCCAGTTCGATGGCGATCCAGCCCATGCCGTCTGCTCGTGAGCCCGAACCATGCGAGACGAGTACGATGGGGAACCGGCCGGCTTCGATGGTGGCGTTTCGGGAGGCGGTGGAGCTTTCAAATATTGGATTTTCGCCGTCGGAGCCGGTCCGGCCGTCACCCTTCGACGGATACCAAACGGTGACTGCCAGCGCACGGTCGCGGGTGGGTGAGACGACGCTGATCTTCTGGATGCCGACGGGTAGGACATCGCCGGCAAGGGCGGTATCGGCCAGGAACGGACCGATGAAGGGAAGAAGAACAAGAAAGGGAAGTTTCAATCGCATGTGAGCCTCGTCCTGTTTAAAAAACGGAGGCTCCTTCCTGGCGTCATGGCGGTCTTTCGGCGACCTCGATCACGTTCGAGGTCGTCCTCGAACGTGATCTTGTCCTATCGCCTCAAGCCCCGGCGCGCTTTTCCGTCAGGAAATAGAGGAAGGCGATGACCGGCAGGGCAAGTCCGAGCGACGAGGCAAGCAGCCAGCCGCCTTCGGCAAAGGCCCAGGCGCCGACGGCGGAGCCGATCGCGCCGCCACAGAAGAACGTCGCCATGTAGAGGCCGTTGAGCCGGCTTCTCAAATCCGCGCCGAGATTGTAGATCGACCGCTGGCCGATCACGAGCGTCATCGTTACCCCGAAATCGAGCAGGATGGCGGCAATCGTCAGCAGCGCGAGTGCCACGAGCGAGCCTTCGGGCGCGATATGGGTGATCAGGAAGGCGACGGCGACGGCTCCGATCCCAAAGATCGTCGCGGGCCGGCCGAGATCCCGGTCGGCCAGGCGTCCGGCGATCGGCGAGGCGATGGCGCCGGCCACACCTGCTAGGGCAAACAGCGCGATGCCGGCCTGGCTGAGATGGAAGGCGGGGCCGGCGAGAACCAGCGGCGTCACCGTCCAGAACAGGCTGAAAGTGGCGAACTGGCAGGCCTGGTAGAAAGCGCGACGGCGCAGAACCGGCTGGGTGGCGTAAAGGCGACCCATCGATCCGAGCAGGCCGAAATACGAGAGCTTCGTCTGCGGCATGCGCTTCGGCAGCCGCGCGGCAAGCACGAAGCCGAGCACGATCATCGCCGCAGCCGACAGGAAAAAGACGATGTGCCAGGAGGAGAACTCGGCAACGAAGCTCGAGACCGGCCGGGCCATCATGATGCCGATCATCAGCCCGCTCATGACATTGCCGACCACTCGGCCGCGATTGGCGTCATTGGTCAGGCTGGCGGCAAACGGCACGATCATCTGCACGGCGGTGGAGCCGATGCCAATCGCCAGCGACGCGGCGAGGAACGGGACGGTCGCGGTCGACAGGCCGGCTCCGAGCAGCGCCACGGTGACCGCGCCGATCATGGTGAGGATCAGCCGGCGGTTTTCCAGAAGGTCGCCGAGCGGCACGACCAGCAGCAGGCCGAGGCCATAACCGATCTGGGTCAGTGTGACGATAAGGCCTGTCGCATGCGCCGGCAGACCGATCGAGGCGGCGATCGGACCTGCGAGCGGTTGGGAATAATAGAGATTGGCGGCGATGAGCCCGCAGGCTGCTGCCATGACGAAGGTCATCGCGGTGGACAAGCCGGAAGCGGCCGTCGGCGTGGCCATCGTTGCGGTATTGGTGGTCATGGGAAGCTCCTTGGGAGGAAGGATTGCATTGAAAATCAGTCGAGAAGTTTCATGGCCGCATCGACCACGGAAAAGGCGCGGTCCCGGTTCGGCCCGGTTTTGCCGAGCACTCGCAGGCCTTGCGTCACAGAGAGCAGGACGTGGGCGGTGGCGAGGGGATCGATCGCCGGCGGAATGGAGCCATCCGCCTGGCCTTCGCGGATGAGTGCCTCGATCATGGCTTCGGTCCGGGCCATCGAGCGGCCGACGCGTTCAGCTGCGTCGGCATCGTAGACTGCGAGTTCGATTGCCGTACCGACGACGAGGCAGCCGCGCCGGCCGTTTTCGCCGTGCGAGGCTTCGGCATAAAAGCGCAGCATGCGGGAAACCTTGTCGCGGCCGTTTGCGCCTTCGGCCAGTTCCTGGTCGAGAAGTGCATTGCGGACCTGCTTATAGCGGTCGAAGCTTGCGAGAAAGATTGCCTTCTTGTCCTTGAACGCCTTGTAGAGACTACCGGCGGCAAGCCCCATGGCGTCCTTCAGCTCGGAAATCGAGGCCGCGTGATAACCCCTCTCGGAAAACACGATGATCGCCTTGTCGAGTGCATCTTCGATCTCGAATTCGCGGGGGCGACCCGGCGGACGCCCAGTGCTGTTGATGTCCATGATGTCGGCTTAGTTTGGAAACGATCGTTCCCAAATAGAGGCGTCTTTGCGCTTCGTCAAGGGAAAACCTGGCCGTGGTATATCAAGTTTCGATGTTGGCGGGCGTGCGGGGTCCGACGATTAGCGGGAACACTTGAGGCGCCCGGCGGTTACATCCCTGTCACCAACCGCAAAAGCCGGAGGCAGACATGAGCAAAAGTGACGTACAGGAAGCCGTAAAACGCGCCGAACGCCAGGTCGAGAACACCAGTGCCGGCGGCCACCTCGGCGGCACCTATTACGGCCAGAACCCGGACGGCAAGACGGCGTCCACCAATACCAATGTCGGCAAGAACCGTCCCAACACCGGCAGCAGCTAGACGTCACCACCATCAAGGGATTTTGGAGAGCCCCGCCGCGTGCGGGGCTTCTTTATTGTAGGCTCCAAAATCCGGTTGCGAAAAAAATCGGTTGGGCCTGTCGGAGAAGAGGGGAGCCGAACGTCCTCGGTTCAAGGATGGTCATCGCGATGCTGCGCATGCCGTCCGGATTTCGGAACCTGTGACATAGGGGAGTAGACATGAGTAGCAATTATCGTTGGGTGATCGTCGCTGCCGGCGCCTTGATGGGCTGCGTCGCCGTCGGCACGATGTTCTCGCTGGCCATCTTTCTGGAACCGATCGCCAAGGCGACCGGCTGGTCGCATGCCGGTATATCGAGCGCCATGACGCTCAATTTCGTCGTCATGGGCCTCGGCGGCTTCATGTGGGGCACGTTGAGCGACCGTTTTGGCGCACGCGTCGTCGTGCTGATCGGGGCGGTGCTTCTTGGCCTTGCGCTTGTGCTCGCCAGTCAGACGCAGAGCCTGATCGCTTTCCAGCTGATCTATGGCTGCCTGGTCGGGCTTGCCGCGAGCGCCTTTTTCGCGCCGATGATCGCCGTCACCATGTCCTGGTTCGACGAGCATCGCAGCCTGGCTGTTTCACTGGTATCGGCCGGCATGGGCATGGCGCCGATGACCATCTCGCCCTTCGCCCGCAGGCTGATCACAGCTTATGACGACTGGCGCATGGCGATGCTCTTCATCGGCATCGGCGCCTGGATCTTGCTCCTGCCGACGGCCTTTCTGGTCCGCAATCCGCCGGCCGTGCCGGCTGCGGGCGGCACGGCCTCCGAACCGCGGGCAGAAGGTGCCGGCATGCCGCTGTCGCGGGTGTTCCGCTCGCCGCAATTCCTGGTGCTCGGGTTTACCTTCTTCGCCTGCTGTGCGGCCCATTCGGGCCCAATCTTCCACATGGTGAGCTATGCGATGTTCTGCGGCGTGGCACCGATGGCGGCCGTCAGCATCTACAGCGTCGAGGGCGCGGCCGGTCTCGGCGGCCGCATTCTGTTCGGCGTGCTGGCCGACCGGCTGGGTGTCAAGCCGGTGTTGATCGGCGGCCTGATGGTCCAGGCAGCCGTCATCGCCGCCTACACGATGGCAAGCGATCTCAGTCAGTTCTACATGTTGGCGGTGATCTTCGGCGGCACCTATGGCGGTGTCATGCCGCTCTATGCGGTGCTGGCGCGCGACTATTTCGGACCGAAAATCATGGGTACCGTGTTCGGCGCGGCGACCATGCTCTCGAGCCTCGGCATGGCCTTCGGACCTCTCGCCGGCGGCTGGGCCTTCGACCATTTCGCAAATTATGACTGGCTGTTCTTCGGCTCGGCGCTGGTCGGTCTCGGGGCGGTGGCGATCGCTCTCGCCTTTCCGCCGCTGCCACGCCAGCCGGCGCAGCTTCAGGCCGCTTGAGCGGCTCACACATGCTGAGCCACAAAGCAAAAAGCCCGGAAAATTCCGGGCTTTTGAAATTCAGTGATCTGCCGGGGCCTTGCGGCCCTTGGCTCGAACCGGGGCCGGAGCAGGCTCCGCCGCTTCGCGTTCAAGGCGAAGCTGCCTCAGTTTCTCGGTTTTCTTTTCCCGCTGGGTCGCTTCCGCCGAAATGATGGAGCGCGCGGTGTGATCTGTCGCGGCAGCTTTGTCACGCGCGGAAAGCTTGGTGGGATTGAAGAATTCGTCCTTGGTTGCGGCCATAATATCCTCCTTCCTGATGGGATGTCCGTGCGGTCGACAAATTATCCGCGCGCCGGACGGACCACTTTTTTGGGAGCCGGCAGGAGGCCTTCGCGCTGCATCTTCTTGCGCGCCAGCTTGCGGTAACGGCGAACGGCTTCAGCCTTTTCGCGCACCCGCTTTTCGGAGGGCTTCTCGTAGGCGCTGCGCGCCTTCATCTCGCGGAAGACGCCTTCGCGCTGCATCTTCTTCTTCAGCACCCGGAGTGCCTGCTCGACATTGTTGTCTCTGACTAGAACCTGCAAACTAAATCCTTTCCATTGCGGGCAGATCCCGCGTTCGATCAAGATGTTGAATTACTTGCCGATACGAATGCTCGACGGCTTCAGCCAAGGTCCGGCTGGGGCGGCGTCGGAAGCCTCGTCCTTCTTGGTGGACGATGCGGTCTCGGAAGTGTCGATATCACTTTCGACGATCCGGCGCTCGAAATTCTCGCTGCCGAAACGTACCCGGTATTGGTTTTCACCTCGGTCGGCTGCCGGCAAAAGGCCCACGACGCGGCATGTCCGGTCGCCAGTGGCGGTCCGGGTAAGGCCTGCCTTGAGGACGATGTTATCGCCTATGGCATAGACATTTGCGCTCATCGTGGTCTCCTTGAACCGGCCAAAAGCCGGGGCAAAACAAAAAGGCCGGGCGTTACCCCGACCTCTTCCCGTCATTCAAGCCGTCGCTGCCAGTACTTCCGTGGTCAGCCGAGGCGAATGACATCCTTATGCGGCCCGGAGGTTGTCGGCCGAGCTCTTGCCGGACTTGCGGTCGCGAACGATCTCGTAGGAGATCTTCTGACCTTCCGTCAGGGAAGACATGCCGGCACGTTCGACAGCCGAAACGTGAACGAAAACGTCCGTCGCGCCGTCATCAGGCTGAATGAAGCCGAAGCCCTTGGTGCTATTGAACCACTTTACGGTGCCAGTATTCATAACGATTTCCTTTCAATCGTTAGAGATTGCGGACAGTATTCCGTCCGCTTTGATCGATATTTGAGAGGAAATCTGACTGAGCACCAGGCCCGTGAACAAAGGTCGCAAGCAATTTTCGATAGCGTCAATATAAGCTTTATCCGTTGATAATCAATGCTGCCGCGGAGATTTAATTTTCCGGGCGCTCAACGGCAATGCCGATTTTCTCAATCAACGACATGATTTTACAATGCAATATCGAAATTAGCAACTGCTTTGGCCGGCTCGGCGACCGATTCTGATGCGTCGGCAGCCGGCTTTCGAACTCCACGCCCGGAGGATCGCTCCGGGCGTGGCGCATGTCACTACGACGATCCGGTCAGAGCGTGCCGGCGCGCTGCTGCGTCATCATGTAGGTATCGTAGGAATATTCGGCGATCTGCGCCCAGAGATAGGCGTCCTTCTTGAAGGCCTGCTGGCTGTCGTAGATCTTCTTGAAGGCCGGGCTCTTGGCCGAGAGGTCGGCATAGGTCTCCATTGCTGCCTTGAAGCAGACATCCATGATCTCGCGGCTGAAGGCTTTCAGCACCGCGCCTTCGGCAACCAGCTTCTTCAGCGCCGTGGCGTTGTGAGCATCGTAATTGGCGAGCATGCTCATGTTGGCCGCGGCGCAGGCATCGGTGACGATCTGCTGGTAGCTTTTCGGCAGGCCCTTGAACTTTTCGAGATTGAAGAAGGCATGCATGGCCGGGCCGCCTTCCCACCATGCCGGGTAATAGTAATATTTGGCGACCTTCACGAAGCCGAGTTTTTGGTCGTCATAGGGGCCGACGAATTCGGTGGCGTCGATCGTGCCCTTTTCGAGTGCTGCATAGACATCGCCGCCGGCGATCTGCTGCGGGGTGACGCCGACCTTCTGCATCACCTGGCCTGCGAGGCCGGCGATGCGCATCTTCAAGCCCTTCAGGTCATCGATCGTGTTGATTTCCTTGCGGAACCAGCCGCCCATCTGGGTGCCGCTATTGCCGGCGGGCAGGGCATAGAGATTGCGCGGGGCCAGGAATTCGTTGATCAGGTCGTTGCCGCCGCCGGCCGTGAACCAGGCGTTGGTCATGCGGGCGTTGAGGCCGAAGGGAATGGCGGTGCCGAGCGCAAACGCCGGATCCTGGCCGATGTAATAATAGGAGCAGGTATGGGCCATCTCGACCGTACCGTTGGCAACCGCGTCTGCCGCCTGCAACGGCGGCACGATTTCGCCGGCCCCGAATGTCTGGATCGTGAACTTGCCGTCGGTGGCGTTCTTGACGCTATCGGCGATCTGGTTGGCGGCATTGAAGATGATGTCGAGGCTTTTCGGGAAGGAGGACGTCAGTCGCCAGCTGACCCTCGGGCTTTCCTGGGCAATTGCCGGAGCGGCAAGTGCGGTTGCGGCAGCGGCGCCGACCCCGGCCGTGGCGGCCTGCTTGAAGAAACGTCTGCGGTCCATGAAATCCTCCTCAAAGCGAAAAGTGCGCGGCCAGTCCGGGCCCTGTCGATTTCGCTCATAATCCTTTCATTTCGGGAACGGCAAGGAAATTCCAAAAAGTCGCACTGGTGCCCGGCCAACACCAAGCCGACCGGGCAATTGCGCGCGCGAAGTTCGTATTCACCATGGAAGAGTTTGGTCGTCGAACGAATTGGCGCAGGTTGCCGGCATGAGTGTTTCGATCTTTCACCGCCACTTCAAGGACGTGACTGCCATGAGCCCGATCCAGTACCAGAAAAGCATCCGCCTGCACGAAGCTCGCCGCCGGTTGCTGGCGGAAGCGGGCGATACGGCGCGGGTCGCCTTTTCAGTGGGATACGAAAGCGTCACCCAGTTCAGCCGCGAATACTCCCGACAGTTCGGCGCATCGCCAGCCCGCGATGTCGGACGCCTGCGCGACCGGATGGCTGGCGATATCGAGCTGGTCGAAGGCTGATAGAAAAAGCCCGAAGCGATGCTCCGGGCTTTTGATATTGCGAACGGATGCTGTTTACAGCGTGCCCTTGCGCTGCTGCACCATCATGAAGGTGTCGTAGCTGTATTCGGCGATCTGGTTCCAGAGATAGCCTTCCTTCTTGAAGGCCTGCTGGCTGTCGTAGATTTTCTTGAAGGCGGCGTTCTTGGCGTTGAGTTCGGCATAGACTTCGAGCGCAGCCTTGTAGCTGGCTTCGAGGATTTCCGGGCTGAACGGCTTCAGGACCGCACCTTCCGAAACAAGCTGACGCAGCGCCTTGGCGTTGCTGGTGTCGTAACGGGAAAGCATGTTCTGGTTGGCATTGGCGCATGCATCCTTGATCATGCGCTGGTAGCTCTTCGGAAGGGCGTTGAACTTTTCCTTGTTCATGAAGGCGTGGACGGCCGGTCCACCTTCCCACCAGGCCGGATAATAATAGTACTTGGCGACCTTCACGAAACCGAGCTTCTGGTCGTCATAGGGACCGACGAATTCGGTGGCGTCGATCGTGCCCTTTTCGAGCGCTGCATAGACATCGCCGCCGGCGATCTGCTGCGGCGTGACGCCGAGCTTCTGCATCACCTGGCCTGCGAGGCCGGCAATGCGCATCTTTAGGCCCTTCAGGTCTTCGATCGTGTTGATTTCCTTGCGGTACCAACCACCCATCTGGGCGCCGGTATTGCCGGCCGGCAGCGCGAAGAGATTGTAGCTGCTCAGGAAGTCGTTGAGCAGCTCGTTGCCGCCGCCGACCGAGAACCATGCGTTGGTCTGGCGGGCGTTGAGACCGAACGGAACGGCGGTACCGAGCGCAAACGTCGGGTCCTTGCCGATATAATAATAGGCGCAAGTATGCGCCATTTCGACAGTGCCGTTGGAAACGGCATCCGCGGCCTGCAGCGGCGGCACGATTTCGCCAGCGGCGAAGGTGTGGATCGTAAAGTTGCCGTCCGAGGCTTCCTTGACGCTTTCGGCGATGTCGGTGGCCGCGGACCAGAGAATGTCGGTATTCTTGGTGAACGACGAGGTCATCCGCCAGGTGATCTTCGGAGATTCCTGGGCAATGGCAGGCGCTGCGAGTGCGGTCGCTGCAGCGGCGCCCACGCCGGCGGTCGCGGCCTGCCGGAAAAAGTTTCTGCGGTTCATGGGATCTATGCCTTCTAAACTTTGGGAGGTGCCCGGATTTTGGCCCGCGCGGGGCAGCTCATAGTCCTTTCATTTCGGGAACGGCAAGAAAAAAATCCAGAAGATTACGCTGCATCGCAGCAAATCTTTCCGGATATTGCGCCCAGCCTTCTCGTCGTCTTTCGATCGCGGGGAGGCAGAAATCCCTTGAAGTTTTCAGGCGAGGCTTTAGTTTAGAACTATTCTAATAAGAGGTTTTTCATGCTCGCCCGTCTCCTTTCCAGTTCCAAGCGCCCATTCGCCTCCCTCGACGAGAAGGAAATCCTGGCGCTCGCCATCGCTTCGGAAGAGGAGGATGCGCGGATCTATCTCGCTTATGCGGACAATCTCAAGGATCAGTTTCCCGCATCTGCCAAAGTGTTCGAAGACATGGCGGAGGTCGAGCAGACCCATAAGAACATGCTGATCGACATGTTCCGCTCACGCTTCGGCGAGCGCATCCCGCTGATCCGCCGCGAACATGTGCGCGGCTTCTACGAACGCAAGCCAGATTGGCTGACCCGCAACCTGTCGCTCGACACCATCCGGGAACAGGCGGAAGCCATGGAGCAACAGGCTTTCCGGTTTTATACCGAAGCGGTAAAGCAGGTTTCCGACGCCTCGACGCGGCAGCTGCTCGGCGACCTGGCGATTGCCGAGCAGGGGCACGAGGACATCGCCCGCATGCTCGGCGACAAGCACGTGACCGACGACGTGAAGACCGAGGAAGACGAGACCGCCCGCCGCCAGTTCATCCTCACCTACGTGCAGCCGGGTCTCGCAGGATTGATGGACGGCTCGGTCTCGACGCTGGCTCCGATCTTCGCAGCGGCCTTTGCGACGGGCGACACCTGGTCGACCTTCCTGATCGGCCTGTCGGCCTCGGTCGGTGCCGGCATTTCCATGGGCTTTACCGAAGCCGCCCACGACGACGGCAAGATTTCCGGACGCGGTTCTCCGATCAAGCGCGGGTTTGCCTCCGGCATCATGACGGCGCTCGGCGGCCTCGGCCACACGCTGCCCTATCTCATTCCGCATTTCTGGACCGCGACCATCGTCGCCGCAATCATCGTCTTCTTCGAACTCTGGGCGATCGCCTTCATCCAGAATCGCTACATGGAAACGCCGTTTCTGCGGGCCGTGGTCCAGGTGGTGTTCGGCGGATCGCTGGTGCTCGCCGCAGGCATTCTGATCGGGAATGGGTGAAGCGCGAAGGCTGAACGCCCTGAGCCCAAAGCGAAGGCCGGGATCCGGTGCGGCACACTCCCGAAGCTCAAACGAGCAGCCTGAAGTCTGCTGGGAAGAGCCTCACGCCGCCTGTTGCGGCACCCTGACCCGGGGTATCTCGAGCGAAAACACCGCGCCGCCGTCGTTGTGGGTGGTGAAATGCCCACCGAGCTGTTTGACGAAATTGGCGATCAGTTTGCTGCCCATGCCGCCGGTCCGATTGAAGGCCTCGATGCCCGGGCCGTCGTCGCGGATGACGAGGCTCAGATTGTCGCCGTCTTCGCCGAGTTCGACGGAAAGCTTGCCGCTTTGACGACCGACAAAGGCATATTTGAATGAGTTGGAAACGACCTCGTTGATGATCATCCCAAGCGGCAGAGCCTGTTCGCGATCGACAGTGAGCGCCTGCAGCCTGAGATCGAGCACGACAGGCGTCTCGTAGCCCGAGGCGATGTCGTTGATCAGCTTGGTGGCATAGGGCGCCACCTCGACCTGTTCGAACTGGTCGTTCTGGTAGATCTGCTCGTGCACGGCGATCATCGCCGCGATGCGCCTCGTCATGTCGTCGCGCGCATCGACCGGTAATGCCTGCAGCCGCACGAGCGCCAGCACCGCCTGGAGATTGTTCTTCACCCGGTGATGAATTTCCCGCAGCAGGAAGCGATTGCGCTCCACCGCCTGCTCCAGTTCCTCGTTGCGGACGGCGGTCCGGTAGAGAAGGCGGTTGATCCAGAAGGCGCCGAGGACCAGCAACGCCATCAACGGCAGCATAACCAGCGCGTCGGAAAAGAGATTGCGCCAGAACTGGTCGAGAATTTCCTGCCGTGCGATTGCAGCAAGGGCGATGAGAGGCCATCCGGAGACCTTCCAGAAGGCGACGATGCGGGCGTGACCGTCGATCGGGGAGACCGGACTGTGGTAGAAGCCGGAGGGCATTTGACGCGTCATCGGGTACCACGCGGTCGTGCTGAGATCGATCGGGCGTGTTGCCGCCGGCCGCCGTGCGATCAGCCAGCCGTCATCCCTGATGATCAAAATCGTTGAATTCGGCCCAAGCCCCATCGAGGCCCAGAAGCCGTCCAGGCTCTCGTTCGGGATGGTAATGCTGGCGACGCCTCGGAAAATCCCGTTCCGGTCGATCCGCCGTGCGACGGTGAAGGATGGCTTGCCGGCCCGTTCGTTGTCGAGCAGCCGAGTGAATGTCAGTTCCTGGCCATCCCTCAGCCTCGCGAAATAGGCGCGTTCGTTCTCACTGTTGGATATGCTTCCAAGGGCATCCCCGCCGGGGCTGGAAAAGCGGACGACGCCGGCATCATCGAGAAGCGAATACTGAAAACCGGCCGGCAGTTGGCCGACAGCCCGCAACAGGTCGGCCGCAAGATTGGGCGAGGCATCGATGGGCCTGTCCCCCACCTCGGTTTCGATGCGCCGCAGGGCCTGGTCGCTCGCCTCGATCATCCACTCGAGGTGGGCCGCGACAACATGCGCAGACGAGAGGGCGCGGGCTTCGCCTTCCTTCAGGGCGTTCCGGTAGTTTTCGAGGACAATAAGGCCGGCGACCGTCAGCAGGACAAGGGCAAACACACCGGTCAGCAGGATCGGGAGGGCAGGCCTCGTTACACGGGCCGCGCGTGGCAAACCTGTTTTCACCTCGTCACGCACAACCCGCTCCGGTTTCAGAGATTCCCTCCTAGCAGGTTGGCTGCATTGAGGAAATGTCTTCCGATATGCCGATACCAAAAACATTCGCCCGCAGCCTCTATGGTTGCAGGCGAATATTAACTTGTACTTAAGTGTGTGACTTATTTCAACGCGCCGACCAGCAGGTCGCGGCCGTTTTCGATGGTGACCCAACGTCCCGTGTTGAACGAGGCCTGACGCTTCAGGAAGGTGTAGGGCGTCGCAAACCAGGGCTTCACCTCGTTATCGAGGTTGTCCAGGATGAAGTCGCCATCGGACGTGCGCAACGTAAGCACCGCATGGCCTTCGCCGTCCGGCTTGCGGACGACGGTCATCAGAAGGTCGGAAAGGGCAAAGCCTTGAGCGGCAAGTTCCTTGCGCTTTTCGAGTGCATAGTCTTCGCAGTCTGCGAAATTCGTCGGATAGCTCCAGACCTCTTCGCGGCCATAGACTTCCCGGTCGGTCTTGGCGATGTAGCGGGCGTTCACGGCCCGGTTGATCTGACGGACGGTAGCCCAGCCTTTGGCGCTGACTTTGGGGGAAGGAGCGGAACGGCTCTTGATCGAACATTCCGCCGTATATTTCTGGCAGAATTCGTAATGGCCGATCGGCTGGGAGGTGACGGCGCCGGTGACCATGGCGGCCATTGGTCTTGGAGCCGGAACTGCGGCACTCACTGGTACAAGTATGCTAACTAGGATCACGGCGAAACGCCGTGCCTGCAAGGCTATCTTCATGGACCCGTCCCTTCAAATCCTAATGAAAGGTTAAGGGCGTACGGGAGAGAGAGTCAATCGGTGACTTTTGTTAACGGCTCACCATTCGCATTATGGTTAAGGCTGCAACATTTTTGTATCAGCCCAAAATTTAATCATTAAGTATTAGGGCCGAGACCGCGGTTCTCAATTTTTCGATATCCTGGGGCCTGGAAAGCCGGTGGTCTCCATCCCGGATCAGCGTCAGCACGACATCGTCGGCCGGCAGGAACTCGACGAGCTTCAGCGCGTGGGCGTAGGGCACGTCCGGATCCTTCATGCCCTGCAGGATATGCACCGGGCAGCCGGTCTCGATAATCCCTGTCATCACCGAGTTTTTGCGGCCATCCTCGATCAGGTCGCGCGTATAGATATTGGGTTCGGCGCTGTATTCGGAGCGCTCCTCGAAATAGCCGCGTTCGGCAAGCGACTGCCGCTCAACCTCGGTAAGCTTCGGTTCGATCAGTTCCGCCGTGAAATCCGGCGCCGGAGCGATGAGGACGATGCCGTCGACTTTTGCGGCCCTCTTCCGCTTCTTCAGTTCCTGCACCAGGCGCAGCGTGATCCAGCCGCCCATCGAGGAGCCGACCAGGATGACACGTTTCGGCCTGATGTCGTCGAGAACGGCGGCAGCTTCTTCCAGCCAGCGCGAGATCGTGCCGTCGCGGAAGGCGCCGCCGGACGCGCCGTGGCCGGAATAATCGAAGCGGATGGATGCGAGCCCGAGTTCGCCGGCGAGCGCGTCGAGTTCGACGGCCTTGGTGCCGGTCATGTCCGACCGGTAGCCGCCGAGCCAGACGAAGGCAGGTCCCGACGTCTTCTTGCGCGCGGCCCGATGGATGATCGCGATCTCCCGCGCAAGCGTTCCAGAACCGACGGTGATCGTTTTGCGGGTGAGGTTGGCTGCGTCGGTCATGGCGGAATCCTGAGGTTTTGCCGCGCTTATAAAACAGATTCTTAGGCATAGGACAGCAGGTGATTTTTTCGCGCGGCTATGCTATTGACTTCGCCGTAGCGATCACGACATTGCCGTCGGCCGCAAGCCGGACGCTGTCAATGTGTCGCTGCGGTCCGAAACAATCTAGGAGAATACGACCATCCGCAGACCATTCAAAACCGATGCCCCTGTTAAGGACGGGCCGCGCTCCAACCGGGAAATTCGCATTCCCAAGGTCCAGCTTATCGATGCCGAAGGCTTGAACCTTGGTATCGTTCCGACCGAGCAGGCTCTCAAGATGGCTGAGGACGCCGGCCTCGATCTCGTTGAGATCTCGCCGAACACCGAGCCGCCGGTGTGCAAGATCCTCGACCTGGGCAAGCTGAAATATGCGAACCAGAAGAAAGCGGCAGAAGCCCGCAAGAAGCAGAAGATCGTCGAAATCAAAGAAATCAAGATGCGGCCCAACATCGACACGCATGACTATGACGTGAAGATGAAGGCGATGAACCGTTTCTTTGAAGAGGGCGACAAGGTCAAGGTGACGCTGAAGTTCCGCGGCCGCGAAATGGCCCACCAGGAACTCGGCATGAAGCTTTTGCTTCAGGTGAAGGACGATACTTTGGAAATTGCCAAGGTGGAAGCTGAGCCGAAGCTCGAAGGCCGCCAGATGATGATGGTGCTGGCGCCGAAATAAGCGCCGCACCGGATGCCTTTTCGACGGACCGGCTGGCTTGGCCGCCGGATTTTCGTCATGTCTTCTTTCCCATTGCGCTTTTGACCGACTGCGGTTATAAGCGCGCGTTCCGAACGGTCCGGCAGGGCATGCCGTGGCTGTTCTAAATGCTTGAAACCAGCATCGTCTGTGGTTTCGATACAAAACTGGAGTAGCAAAATGCCCAAGATGAAGACGAAATCGGCTGCCAAGAAGCGGTTCAAGATCACCGCGACCGGCAAAGTCGTTGCAGCAGCCGCTGGCAAGCGCCACGGCATGATCAAGCGGTCCAACAAGTTCATCCGCGATGCACGCGGAACGATGATCCTTGCCGAACCCGATGGCAAGAAGGTTATCAAGAACTACCTGCCGAACGGTCTCTGAGACCCTCGTCACTTTTGGATCAGTTAAGGAGATCATGACATGGCACGCGTAAAACGGGGCGTCACTTCCCGCGCCAAGCACACCAAGACTTTGAAGGCAGCCAAGGGCTTCTACGGCCGCCGCAAGAATACGATCCGGGCCGCCAAGGCTGCCGTCGATCGCTCGCGTCAGTTCGCCACGCGCGACCGTCGCGTCAAGAAGCGCAATTTCCGCGCTCTGTGGATCCAGCGTATCAATGCTGCCGTCCGCGAATCCGGCCTGACTTACGGCCGCTTCATCGACGGCCTCAACAAGGCTGGCATCGAAGTCGACCGCAAGGTCCTCTCCGACATGGCAATCCATGAGCCGGAAGCATTCGGCGCTCTGGTTGCTGCTGCCAAGAAGGCGCTTGATTACCTCAAGGAAGCCGGCACCACCAACGAGTTTGAAAGCGCGGTTCGTTAACCAGCGCTTCCCAAGCTTATTTAGCTTTACTGATTTTGGGAAACCCGCGCTGGTTACGGCTGGCGCGGGTTTTTCTTTTGCAGTCCGCACGTCATCCCCAAACAGCCGTCACGACCTCGCAATAGATCTCGCCGAGCATCAAACGGAAGAAACCATGTCCGATCTGGAAAACCTGAAAACTTCGCTTCTGGCGGAAATCGCCGGCACCAGTGACGAGGCGGCGATCGAGGCCGTGCGCGTCGGCGCTCTCGGCAAGAAGGGCTCGGTCTCCGAGCTCCTGAAGACGCTGGGCTCGATGTCGGCGGAAGAGCGCCAGACCCGCGGCGCGGCGATCAACGCGCTGAAGAACGAGATCACCGACGCCATCACCGAGCGTAAGTCGGTGCTGAAGGACGCGGCGATCGAGGCGCGTCTCAAGGCCGAGACGGTCGACATCTCGCTGCCGGTGCGCTCCTCGCCCGCCGAGCGCGGCCGTATTCATCCGATCAGCCAGATCGTCGACGAGATCACCGCCATCTTCGGCGACATGGGTTTCTCGATCGCCGAGGGCCCGGATGTCGAGACCGACTACTACAACTTCACGGCGCTGAATTTCCCGGAAGGCCATCCGGCCCGCGAGATGCACGACACATTCTTCTTCCAGCCCGACGAGAATGGCGAGCGCAAGGTCCTGCGCACCCATACTTCACCGGTGCAGATCCGCACGATGGAAGCCTCGAGCCCGCCGATCCGCATCATCATCCCCGGCAAGACCTACCGTCAGGACAGCGACGCCACCCATTCGCCGATGTTCCATCAGGTCGAAGGACTAGTGGTCGACCGCAAGTCGCATGTCGGCAACATGCGCTGGATCCTCGAAGAGTTCTGCAAGGCCTTCTTCGAGGTCGACAGCGTCACCATGCGCTTCCGCCCGTCCTTCTTCCCGTTCACCGAGCCGAGCTTCGAAGTGGACATCCAGTGCGACCGCTCCGGCCCGATCGTCAAGTTCGGCGAAGGCACCGACTGGATGGAAATCCTCGGCTGCGGCATGGTGCACCCGAACGTGCTGCGCGCCGGCGGGCTCGATCCGGACGAGTTCCAGGGTTTTGCCTGGGGCATGGGCCTCGACCGTATCGCCATGCTGAAATACGGCATGCCGGACCTGCGCGACTTCTTCAACGCCGACGTCCGCTGGATGAACCACTACGGTTTCCGCCCGCTCGACATGCCGACGCTGTTTGGTGGGTTGAGCAGCTAAAATGCAAGAGACCCTCGTGACTGCATTGCTGGCATTGGTGAGCGCGGCGATTGGTGGAGGAATTGTTGCGCTCGTAAATCATCTTCTCACCGGTCGGAGAGAACGGGAAAGCAAGCGCCGCGAGCTGATAGTGAGATATCTAATTGAGACCTACGACGCTATTGCCGCACCATCTTTCCTAGATCCGAAGGACGAGGTGCAAGCGATCGAGCGTGCCGTCGACAGAATTCAGCTATTGGGAGATTCGGAGCTTCTCAAGCTGACGAAGGTTTTTTGCGATGACCTTAAATCAACAGGGCAATCGGACACCAGTGAGTTGATGAAATACGTAAGGTCACAGGTTCGGCGAGAGCTCGGTTTGCTGCCCGCATCGCAAGATTTTACAATCCTGAGATTCCATGAGTTGAAAGAATAGGCGATGAAATTCACACTCTCCTGGCTGAAGGATCATCTGGAAACGGATGCGACCCTCAATGAAATTTGCGAGCGCCTGACCGCGATCGGCCTCGAAGTCGAGGATGTCGACGACAAGGCGGCCTACAAGCCGTTCGTCATCGCCAAGGTTCTCTCGGCCGAAAAACACCCGTCCGCCGATCGGCTCAAGGTGCTGATGGTGGATGCCGGCGACGGCAAGCCGGTGCAGGTCGTCTGCGGTGCCCCCAACGCACGCGCCGGCATGATCGGTGCCTTCGCGAAACCTGGAACTTACGTTCCGGGGATTGATGTCACGCTCGCCGTCGGCAACATCCGCGGCGTCGAAAGCCACGGCATGATGTGCTCGGAAAAAGAGCTCGACATGTCCGACAATCACGACGGCATCATCGATTTGGCCGAGGATGCTCCCGTCGGCACGCCGTTCGCTTCTTATGCCGGCCTCGACGATCCGGTCATCGAGATCAACCTGACGCCGAACCGTCCGGACTGCACCTCGATCCACGGCATCGCCCGCGATCTGGCGGCCTCTGGTCTCGGCACGCTGAAACCTCAGGCAAAGCCGGACTTCAAGACAGAAGGCCAGACCTCCGTCGGTCTCAAGATCATTCTCGACGACGAGCGGCTCTGCCCCGGTTTCGGCCTGCGCCTCGTGCGCGGCGTCAAAAACGGCCCGAGCCCGCTGTGGATGCAGCAGCGGCTGAAGGCGATCGGGCTTCGCCCGATCAACGCGCTGGTCGATATCACCAACTTCATGACCTTCGACCATGGCCGGCCGATGCACGTCTTCGATGCCGCCAAGGTGAAGGGCGACCTGACGGTGCGCCGCGCGTTGGACGGCGAGACGGTGCTGGCGCTGGATACGCGCGAATACAAGCTGAACCCCAGCAACGTCGTTATATCAGATGACAACGGCGTCGAGTCGATCGGCGGCATCATGGGCGGCGAACATTCCGGCTGCGACGAGAACACCGTCGACGTGCTGATCGAATCCGCGCTCTGGGACCCGATCAACATCGCCAAGTCCGGCCGTTCGTTCGGCATCATCACCGATGCCCGCTACCGGTTCGAGCGCGGCGTCGATCCGGAATATATGGTTCCCGGCCTCGACCGCACCACCCAGTTGGTGCTGGAACTCTGCGGCGGCGTCGCCGCGGAAGCGAAAGTCGTCGGTTACAAGGGATATCAGCCGAAGATCGTCGATTTCCCTTATGCGGAAGTGAAACGCCTGACCGGCCTTGAAGTCTCGACCGAGGAAAGCCGTCATATCCTGACGCGCCTCGGTTTTGCAGTCGAAGGCTCCGGCGAACGCGTTTCCGTCACCGTACCTTCCTGGCGTCCTGACGTCGACGGCAAGGCCGATCTCGTCGAAGAGGTCATGCGCATCCATGGCGTCGACCAGATCAAGCCCGAACCGATCGAAAAACTGTCGAGCGTCAATGCCAAGATCCTGACAACCCTGCAGATCCGCACCCGCACCGCCAAGCGGGCGCTTGCCTCGCGCGGCATGCTGGAAGCCGTCACCTGGTCCTTCATTCCGGAAGATCAGGCAAAGCTCTTCGGCGGCGGCGCCCGGGCGCTGAAGCTCGCCAACCCGATTGCAGCCGACATGTCCGACATGCGGCCGTCGCTGCTGCCGGGCCTGCTGTCTGCGGCGCAGCGTAATGCCGACAAGGGCTTTGGTGACGTGGCGATCTTCGAAGTGTCCGGCACTTACGAAAGCGACAGGCCGGAAGGCCAGCGCCGCGTTGCCGGCGGCATTCGTCGCGGCACGGCCTCGATCAACGGCACCGGCCGTCTCTGGTCGAACAATGCCAAGGGCGGCGGCAAGCCGGTCGATGTCTTCGATGCCAAGGCCGATGCGCTCGCGGTGCTCGAAGCCTGCGGCCTGCCGATGGGTAATGTGCAGATAGAGAAGGGCGCACCGGAATGGTATCATCCCGGCCGCTCCGGCACCATCAAGATGGGTCCGAAAGTCGTGCTCGGTTATTTCGGCGAGTTCCACCCGAAGACGCTCGGCGCCCTTGACGTTTCCGGCGCTCTCTGCGGTTTCGAGGTCTTCCTTGACGCCATGCCTGAGCCGAAGAAGAAGGCGACGCGCACCAAGCCGCCGCTGGAGCTTTCGCCGTTCCAGGCCGTCAAGCGCGACTTCGCCTTCGTGGTTTCGAGCGATGTCGAGGCCGGCGCGATCGTCAAGGCGGCGTCGACCGCCGACCGCAAGCTGATCGCCGGCGTCAACGTCTTCGACGTGTTCGAGGGCGCATCGCTCGGTGAGGGCCGGAAGTCGATTGCGATCGAAGTGCTGATCCAGCCGGCCGAGCGCACGCTGACTGACGAGGATTTCGACGCGCTGACGGCCAAGATCGTCGCCAATGTCGAAAAGACCACGGGTGGAACTCTGCGCGCCTGAAACGGGTGGCCTGAATCACCTCTGAAAGATAGCCTGCCTCATGGATGATGTGGGGCAGGCTTTTTATTTTGGAGGAACGGATGCGCACACCGGGATCGATGAAAGGACTTGAGGAACTCGGCCGGGTGAGGCTGTCGAAGAACTTCTTCTTCCGCGATTTCCTGTTTTCGGAGATCGCCAATTTCTACGCGATCCCGAACATTCCGGAAGATCCGGATCTGGCGATCGAGGCTGGCCGGCATCTTTGCGAGGAACTGCTGGAACCCTTACAGGCAACGTTTGGGCGGCTGCACCTGCGCTCCGGTTATCGCTGCGCTAAGGTCAACGAATTCGGCAACAAGAACAATCTCAATTGCTCCTCCAATGCCAACACGGCGGCCGACCATATCTGGGATCGGCGCGATGCCAAGGGCTTCATGGGTGCTACCGCCTGCGTCGTCTTCCCCTGGTTGGTCGACAACTATCACGACGACGGCGATTGGCAGAAGATGGCTTGGTGGATCCACGACCACCTGCCTTACTCGTCGATCATGGTCTTTCCGAAACTCTGGGCGATGAACATCCAGTGGCACGAAAAACCCGCCCGCCGCATCCGCAGCTTCGCCGAGCCGCGCGGCGTGCTCACAAAGATCGGGATGCCCAACAACGAAGGCGATCATTCCGAGCACTACATTGGGTTTCCGGGGCTTAAACGGTAAGCGATGGCGGACCGTTCAGGAATGCAGGTGATAGAGCTTGTTGACGATCACCCAGCGGCCGTCGATCTTCAGAAGCGAGAGATAATCCGAGAATCGCATGCCGGCGAACTGGTCGACGACCTTGACCGTCGCGGCGTCGCCGGTGACGTCGAGCGCCTCGATCTGGATCAGCGGCTGTGTATCGGCGGGTGCCGCACCTTCCGATGTGACCGCCCCGATGAAGTCGTCGAGCGACAGCCATTCGACCGCGCCATCGTAATTGCCGATGATACAGGCCTTGGGGTGGAATGCCTTCCGAAGCGCCGCTTCATGCGCAAACGTCATTCCGTCCACATAGAGATGGATCACCGCCTGAACGGCCTGCTCCTCGGACATCGATCTTCTCCCGTGTTAGCGCCAGCATACTAACACGGAAAGATGGAAGCCCGAGCTTGCGTTAGCAAGGGCAAACTTAACGGTTCGTCCAGGCCATCGCCTGCGCCGCATAGCGGGTCCCGGAAAATTTCTCAGGAGCAAGCAGGTCGCCAAGCGTCTTAAGCTCGTCCGCCGAGAGCGAAATTTCCGTCGCCGCGACGTTCTGTTCCAGATGCGGGATTTTTCTGGCGCCCGGGATGGGCACGATGAAATCGCCCTGCGCGAGGACCCAGGCCAGCGCCAGCTGCGCGGCTGTGACGCCCTTCTGGACTGCCATGTCCTCCAGCATCTTCACCAGAGCGGCGTTGGCGGCCATGTTCTCGGCGCTGAATCGCGGCAGCGTGTTGCGGAAGTCGTCCGGACCGAAATCCTCCGGCTTCTGGATCTTGCCGGTGAGGAAACCGCGCCCGAGCGGGCTGAACGGCACGAAACCGATATCGAGTTCGCGGCAGGTGTCGAGGATCTCGCCTTCCGGCTCGCGGGTCCAGAGCGAATATTCGCTCTGGAGCGCCGTAATCGGATGGACCGCATGGGCGCGGCGAATGGCGGCGGCACCCGCCTCGGAAAGCCCGAGCGCACGCACCTTGCCTTCCTTCACCAGTTCGGCCATCGCCCCGACCGTATCCTCGATCGGCACGTTCGGATCGACACGATGCTGGTAGAAAAGGTCGATCACCTCGACGCCGAGGCGCTTCAGCGAGGCTTCCGCCACGTCGCGCACATGTTCCGGCCGGCTGTCGAGGCCGGACATTGCCCGAGCGTCGGAGGCATTCGGGTCGATCCTGAAACCGAATTTGGTGGCGATGACCACCTTGTCGCGGAAGGGCTTCAGTCCCTTGCCGAGCAGTTCCTCGTTCTTGAAAGGACCGTAGACTTCTGCCGTATCGAAGAAATTAACGCCGAGATCGACGGCGTGGTGCAAGGTCCTGATCGCTTCCTGTTCGTCCTGGCCGCCGTAACCATGGCTCATGCCCATGCAGCCGAGACCGACGGCGGACACGGTCAGTTCTTTTCCGAGCTTCCTCATTTCCATGAGAGCCTCCTTCTGTAATCGCAAAAACTGACGGGCGTCTCGCGGCGCCCGCCGAATTGATCAGGCGCCGGCCTCGTTGAGCAGCTTCATCTGGTCGGCCGAAAGCGTCAGGTTGCCGGCGGCGATGATCGCGTCGAGCTGACCGACGCTAGTGGCGCTGGCGATCGGCGCGGTGACGCCGCGGGTCTGGATCAGCCACGCGAGCGCGATCGAGGCGACCTCGGCATTGGTTTCGACCGAGACCTCGTCGAGGGCTGCGAGGATGCGCAGGCCCTTGTCGTTGAGATAACCGAGCGCCTTGCCGCCGCGCGCCTTGCCCTCGGTGTCGGCCTTATCGCGGTATTTGCCAGTGAGGAAGCCGGAAGCGAGGCCGTAATAGTTGATGACGCCGATCTCTTCGTTGACGCAAAGGTCGGCAAGCGGACCCTCGAACGTGTCGCGGTCATAGAGATTGTATTGCGGCTGCAGCACGTCGTAGCGCGGCAGGCCGGCTTGCTTGGCAGCGTCGAAGCTATCCTGCAGCATTTTCGCGTCGAGGTTGGAGCAGCCGATCCCCCGGATCTTGCCCTGTTCCTTCAGCTTGGCGAAGGCGCCGAGCGTTTCCTCGTAAGGCACGGCCTCGTCCGGCCAGTGGGCGAGATAGAGGTCGATATGGTCGGTCTGCAGGCGACGCAGGGAATTTTCCACCTCTTCGAGGATCCACTTGGCCGACAGGTCCTTTTTGCCCTGGCCCATGTCGGATCCGACCTTGGTGACGATGATTGCCTTGTCGCGGGAGGTGCCGCCGCTCTTCAGCCATTTGCCGATGATCGCTTCGGACTCGCCACCGACATGGCCGGGCACCCAGCGATTGTAGCTGTCGGCCGTATCGATCGTGTTGAAGCCGGCATCGAAGAACCGGTCGAGGATGTCGAACGACGTCCTTTCGTCGGCGGTCCAGCCGAACACGTTGCCGCCGAGAACGACGGGGGAAATGGAAAGGCCGGTCCGGCCGAGTGCGCGCAGCTCCATGATATTCCTCCAAAATTTTTAAGTGAGTGGGATGAGCTTGGGAAAGGAGCCTGAGATTAGCCGATGTTCCGCCGCCGACCAGTCTCTATTTTGGGCGGGCGATCACTTTTTCAAGCGTCGCATCCGGCCTGCCGTTGCGTGGGTGCCGGCAGGCCAATAAGGTGCGGCAGCAATGCCATGGGGAGGTTCACATGCTGCGTTTCGGAATCCTGTCGACTGCCAGGATCGGCCATGAACAAGTGGCGCCGGCGATCCAGGACGCGGAGAACTGCGTCGTCACCGCCTTTGCCAGCCGTGATCTCGCCAAGGCGCGGGCGCTCGCCGACCGTTTCGGTGCCCCGCACGCCTTCGGTTCCTACGAAGAGATGCTGGCCTCCGACGTCATCGACGCCGTCTATATTCCGCTGCCTTCCAGCCAGCATGTCGAATGGTCGATCAAGGCCGCCGAAGCCGGCAAGCATGTGCTGTCCGAAAAGCCGATCGCGATCAAGGCGAGCGAGATCGAGGACCTGATCAAGGTGCGCGACCGCACCGGCAAGCTGATCTGCGAAGCGTTCATGGTCACTTACGCACCGGTCTGGCTGAAGGTGCGCGAGCTGGTGAGCCAAAAGGCGATCGGCGAGTTGAAGCACGTGCAGGGCTCGTTCAGCTATTTCAACCGCGATCCGTCCAACATGCGCAATATCCCGGAACTCGGCGGCGGAGCCCTGCCGGATATCGGCGTCTACCCGACGATCACCACACGTTTCGTGACCGGCCAGGAACCGCAAAGGATACAGGCGCGGGTGGAACGCGATCCCGGTTTCGGCACGGATATCTATTCCAGCGTCAAGGCAGATTTCGGTTCGTTCGAAATGACGTTCTATATCGCGACCCAGATGGCCGCCCGCCAGCTGATGGTCTTCCACGGCACCGAGGGCTACATCGAGGTCAAGTCGCCGTTCAATGCCGGCCGCTGGGGCGCCGAAGAAATCGAGCTCACCAATCAGAACCACGCGGTGTCGCAGATATTCCGTTTTCCGGACAGCCGCCAATACAAGCGCCAGGCGGAAGCCTTCGCGAAGGCAGTCAAGGGCGAGCCGGTCGAAGTCGTGACGCTCGAGAATTCGCTGAAGAACCAGAAGTTCATCGACGCCATCTACCGTGCTGGCGGCCACGACGGGTGGGAAACGGTCTAGTCCCGCCAACGACGGATGCGGTAGAGCCCGAAACCGCCGAAGACGAGCGCGCAGGCCCAGGCGAAGCCGAAATGCACGAGCGGCTGCACCTGCGGCGCGCGTGACGCCAGCGCTGCGAAAATTCCGTAGTTCAGCACAAGGCCGATCGTGACGAGCGGCCAGAAACCTGGCTGGCGCACGTGATCCGAAGCCGCGGGCAATATTCTGTGCAGGGCCAGTGCAGCAACCAAGCCGCCGCTCAGCGACATTAGGCGGTCTACAAGCGTGCCGGCCTCGGTCTCTGTAGTCAGGACCTGCAGTAGCAGCGCATCGACGGTGATCAGCAGCGCGAGGAGAATGGCAAACCGGGCGCGGCTGGTCATCGTGCGGTCAGCCGTTGATGGCCAGCAGACCGGCAAAGATCAGCACGGTCCCAAGTGCATATCGGAACGTCAGCGGTTCGCCGAAGAAAAGCTGCGCCAGCAGCGGCACGAAACAGAATGTCAGCCCCATGAAGGAATAGGCGAGCGTCAGCGGCACGGATTTCAGCACATAGATCCAGACGACCGTGCCGAAACCATAAAGCGCCAGTGCGGCGAGCAGCACCGGATTGGCGGCGAGCGCGAGGAGCCCGCGCACCGAAAAGTTACCGGCGGTGGAGCTGGTCATCTTGAACAGGACCTGGCCCATGGCGATCAGCAGCGGCGTTCCGAGAAGCCCGAGCCAGGTGATGGGGGAAAGCGAGGCGAACATCGAATATCCTCAGCCCGGCCGGTCTTCGCTGTAGAAGATGTCGCGGCCGATATCCTCGCAGACATAGACCTCCGGTACCGGATGGGCGGCGCGCAGGAAAGAATGGGTGTAGGCGAAGAAGTTGAAATGCGGGTTGAACGTGTAGCGGGATTCCCGTTCGCGGGGCACGACGATGATCAGCCGCTTTCTGGCGATCCGCCTGAGTTCCGCAACCGCCTCCCTGTATTCCAGCACATGCTCGATCACATGGGTGCAGACTACGGTATCGAACTCGCCGTCGGCAAACGGCAGGTCCTCGATCTTGGCGGCGACATATTCGACACCTTCGATCGCGGCCGCATCCTCGACGACGAAATCGACGCCGACGAGACGCGTGAGTTCGGGATGGGCGGCGCGAATATGGGTGAGCAGCGCACCGGTGCCACATCCGACGTCGCAGACGCTTGTGCCGGTAATCATCGAATTAATCCGCCGGATGCAGGCCGCCGAATTGTCCGTGCCCTCATGGACGCGCGGATGGTTGCGGTAGAGGTCCGCGTATTCCTCCTCCGTCAGGAACGGCGCCCGCTCCCGAAAACTGGCGAGATGGCTGATATGGTCGCCCCAGACGCGCTTGGCGAGCCAGAGGAAAAGCGGCGAATCCCTGAGGATCGGCGGCAGCAGGTCTTCGATGACGAAGCGGATGCGGTTGGTGGTTTCCCGGTTCATGCCGCTTTGGTCCTGCGCCGTTCCGGCTTGGGCCCCCGGACCGCGATCTGTGCCGGATCGGCGACATGCACGCTGGCCGGCAGGCTCATGTAGTGGATACGAAGCTGTTCGGCGCGGGCGCGCGACACGGAATCGAGTATCAGGCCGGCGGTGAAGATCAGCAAGGAAACCAGCATCAGCACCAGCGAGAACACCCAGGTGGGCATGCGCTCCACGAGGCCGGTCTGGAAATAAGCAACCAGGACCGGCGCCATGAAGATCAGGCTCGCTGCCATGAAGGCGCCGCTGATCAGGCCGAAAAAGGCGAACGGCCGCGTTTCCTTCATCAGCATCGCGAACATCCAGAGGATCCTGGCGCCGTCCTTGAAGGTCGAGAGCTTGGAATGCGAGCCTTCGGGCCGCCTTCCGTAATCGAGCTCGATCTCGCAGACCGGCAGCTTCAGCAGCGAGGCATGCACCGACATTTCGGTCTCGATCTCAAATCCGCCGGAGACAGCCGGGAAGCTCTTCACGAACCGGCGCGAGAAGGCCCGGTAACCGGAGAAGATGTCGGTGAAGTCGGGCGCGAACATCGTCCGGTAGAGGAAGTTGAACAGCCGGTTGCCGGCCGCATGGCCCTGCCGACCCGCATCCGCATGCACCCCGCGCCGGGTGCCGACCACCATGTCGGCGCGCTCGGTCAAGAGCGTGCGGACCAGTTCCTCCGCATCCTGCGGCGTATAGGTGCCGTCCCCGTCGGCCATGATGTAGATATCCGCCTCGATGTCGGCGAACATGCGGCGCACCACATGGCCCTTGCCCTGCCGACGCTCGCGCATGACGAGGGCGCCCGCGAGCATCGCCTGGAGGGCGGTGCCGTCCGTGGAATTGTTGTCGTAGACATAGATCCGGGCACCGGGAAGCGCCTCGCGGAAACCGCGCACCACGCCGGCGATGGTCATCGCCTCGTTATAGCAGGGCAGCAGGATCGCGATGTCGAAATGGCCGGTCAGGGCGTCGCTCATGTTTTTCACTCGATACACGGAAAACCGAACGCGGGAATTTCCCGTGCCGCAGGCTTTACTATTTCTTGGGAAGGTTAAGGCTAGGTTTCCTCAACCCTCGAACAGGCGAAAAGTCCGCACCAAGATGACGGAAAACATGGCAGACAGATCCCTATCGAGGGCGGCCGGCCGGCCCGCCGTGCCGCTACTGTCGCGGCTTCTGCCGGCGGTGGTTCTTTATGCGGCCATCGCCGCCGTCATAGCTCTCGCGTTTTTTCTCTCGGATGCCAAGGATTACGTCGGAGCCGACAATGACGACGTCATGCGGCTCGTCGAGATCAGGGATTTTCTCGGCGGCCAGAACTGGTTCGACCTGACCCAGTACCGGCTCGGTATCGAGGGCGGCACGCTGATGCATTGGTCGCGGTTGATCGATCTGCCGATCGGTCTGCTGATCCGGTTGTTTTCGCTCTTCCTCACTCCGGGCAAGGCCGAAGCCGTCGTTGTCACGATCTGGCCTCTTCTTCTGGTGCCGCTTCTGCTCGTGCCGCTCGGCCTGGCTGTCCGCAGATTGGCCGGCGTGGCGACCATGCACATCGCGCTCGGCTTGGGTGCGCTCTTCGTCCTCGGCTGCGTCCGCTTCAAGCCCGGTTCCATCGACCACCACAACGTCCAGCTCACGCTCGTCATGTGGATCGCCGCCATGCTGGTCGATCCGCAGAAGCGCGCATCGAGCTATGTCGTCGCTGCCGTCGCCTGCGCGCTGGCATTGGCAATCGGGGTCGAAACGACACCTTTTGTTGCCGTCGTTTGCGTCTGCGTCGCGCTTCAGTGGGTTTGGCATGGCCAGGCATTTTCCCGGCCGGCCCGTTTCTTCGGCCTCTCGCTGGCGTTGTCCGTCTCGGCGGCTTTCTTCCTGACGATCCCGCCGCGCGCCTATGCGGTCGTCACCTGCGATAACTTTTCACTCGGCTTCTATGCGCTTTCCGCACTGGGAGGAGCTGCGCTCTTTCTCCTCGCAAGCCTGCCGAAACAGCGCAGTCGCCCTTTCCGCGTCGCCTTGGCCGGTGTCACCGGCGGGGTGCTGCTGCTGACGGCCCGCATCATCGCGCCGCAATGCCTCGGCGATCCGCTCGGCACGCTCGATCCGCTATTGGTCGAGCTATGGCTGAACGGCGTCACGGAGGCGCGCTCGGTCTTCGCCGAAGCCCAGGCAGAGCCGGAAATGGTCGGTGGGTTCTACGCCGTCGGGCTCTTTGCGATTGTCGTTTGCCTTGTCCGCAGCCTGAAGCGCGAGGAGACGGAACTCCATCTCGTGCTGCTGGCGCTGATCGGGGCGTCATGGGGAATCGCGCTGCTGCAGGTGCGGGGCGCTTTCTTTTCCAATATGCTGGCCATCCTGCCGTTGTCGCTGCTGATCACCGATCTGCGGCGCGCCTCCGCGGCCGATCCCGAGAACCCCAGCACGGCCTTTGCCTATATCAGCGCCGTGCTGATGTCCGTGCCTGTCGTCTGGGCCTTGGGCGGCGTCCTTGCGGTCAATGGCTGGAAGCAAGCGGCCGACATGCGGGCGCTCTCCGGGGCCGGCATTTTCGGCGGCGAAGTCGGCGAGTGCGGTGATCCGGCGGACATGGCCGCATTGAACACCTTGCCCACGGGCGTCATAGTCGCGCCCTCCAACAGCGGGGCGGATATCCTGCGCTGGACCCCTCACAGGGCCCTGTCGGCACCTTATCATCGTAACCAGAAAGGCATGCTGACCGAACTCTACATAGGTCTCGCCCAGCCAGGCGAAGCAAAGGCCTTTCTGAGAGGTGCCGGCGTGACGGCGCTCGCTTTCTGCAAGGCAGATCCGCAGACCGACGCCTTGATCAGGCGCAAGCCGGACGGGCTCTATGCCAGCCTCGCCCGCGGCCAGGTACCTGATTATCTGCAGCCGTTCGGACAACCGAGCAAAAGCGGTTTCCGCCTCTATAGGGTGCTGCCGGACGGGAATTGATAACGGGATAAAACGCCCTTAAGCCGCGCGGCGGGTCTGCAGGGCGAAAAGGCCGGTGAGGAACGCAATCAATCCGGCATTGTAGCCGAGGATCGCAATCAGCAGATTGAAATAGGACGCCGGGCCGGGCGACACGGCGGTCGCAAGTGCAAATGTCGCGGTGATCATGACTGCGATGAAAGCGATCGAGAACGCGGACCGCATCATGCCGACGCAGATGCCTATCGATGCAGCGGTCAGGAAAAGCACGCGGATATCTCCTCATCTGCCTCAAGGGCACGAGCGTATTAGCAACGTGCTAACAAATGCTTTCGTTCCGATGCGTGGCAGGCGTCAATGCACCCCACGACGATTTCGATACGATCTGATTCGGTGCGGCTAAGCCATGCTCAATGGGTCTGGTCTTTGCCTGAAGCGCCGCGATTCACAAGATATGGTGCCAGCGCGCGCGGCAGCTCTCCCTTCCAGACAAGTCGGACATGATAACCGGAGACCGGACAGGTAAGGGCGACGACCTCGCCCTCGAATTCGGCCGTCTCCCCGGTCGGCTTGCGGATGATGCCGTCACCCGAGACGGCATCGAACGCGACGCCGATCTCGCCGAGCACGGACATTGCCTGCCGCCTGTCCTCGAAGCGGAGCAGCAAAGGTTTAGGCTGCATCGCCACCCGCCATTTTTCTCAGACGAGGCCGGCGATCGCCACCGCCGTCGTGCCGGTGGCAAATACGCGGGTCACCCGCAACGGAAGCAAGCCCCCGGTCGGTACGTTTGAAAGCGTCAGCGTCTCGCCCGAAAGCATCCGCACGGACAACTGGCCGCCGGTTCCCACATAAAGAGCGCGCGTCGCCTCCGGCAGATCTGCACTGTCGCTGGGCGTGATCGCAAAGCCGGAGGACGCGGGGCCGGAAAGCGAGGCTTGGGTATTGGCGAAACGGTCGGGCATGGACGAAATCTCCTTGAATATCGCTGTCCGTCATTGTCGCTCTCCTCTTTCTGGCGGGGAAAATGCGAGGCTTAAAAAAGCGCTGTACCGCAGGCTTCCGGCCCTTCCGCAGAAGAAAATGTGGTTTCTTCGGCAGAAGAAAAGATGCAACGCCAAATACTTGGGCACGAACCGCCCGCGGGGCCGGCCCTTGTTGCATCATTGAAAGAGCCATTCGAAACGTTCTTTTTGAGGGCACATCATCCCCGTTTCCGCCGCCTGGAACTGGTGAAATCGCCGCGCTCTTCCTTTAGAAGGGAAGGATGACCAGTTTGCTCGACAACGATTCGCCCACGAACCTCACCGAATTTTCGGTGTCGGAACTGTCCGGCTCGATCAAGCGCACGGTGGAAAATGCGTTCGACCACGTGCGGGTACGTGGCGAGATTTCCGGCTATCGCGGCCAACATTCCTCAGGCCACGCCTATTTCTCGCTGAAGGATGATCGCGCCCGGATCGATGCCGTGATCTGGAAGGGCACTTTCCCCCGTATCAAATTCCGCCCGGAAGAGGGTATGGAAGTGATCGCCACGGGCAAGATAACCACCTTCCCGGGATCCTCGAAATATCAGATCGTCATCGAGAACCTGGAACCGGCAGGCGCTGGCGCGCTGATGGCGCTGCTCGAGGAGCGGCGACGCAGGCTAGGGGCCGAGGGTCTGTTCGACCAGAGCCGGAAGCGGCTTCTTCCCTTCCTGCCGCAGGTGATCGGTGTCGTGACCTCACCGACCGGCGCCGTCATCCGCGATATCCTGCATCGCATCGCCGACCGTTTTCCGGTGCATGTCATCGTCTGGCCGGTCAAGGTGCAAGGCGAAGGATCGGGCGACGAGGTGGCGGCCGCAATCCGTGGCTTCAATGCGATGGCGCCCGGCGGGCCGATCAAGCGGCCGGACGTGCTGATCGTCGCGCGCGGCGGCGGCAGTCTCGAAGATCTCTGGAGTTTCAACGACGAGGCCGTTGTGCGTGCCGCGGCGGAGAGCGAGATCCCGTTGATCTCGGCCGTCGGCCACGAAACTGACTGGACGCTGATCGACCACGCCGCCGACATCCGTGCGCCGACGCCGACAGGGGCCGCTGAAATGGCGGTGCCGGTCAAGGCGGATCTGGAAGCGCAGGCCGCCAATCTAACCGCCCGCTTGCGGGGCGCCGCCAGCCGCCAGATGGACCAGAGCCGTCAGTCGGTCCGTGCGCTGGTCCGCGCGCTTCCCTCGCTCGACCAGCTGCTGGCTTTGCCCCGCCGGCGTTTCGACGAAGCGGCGGCCGGTCTCGGCCGCGGGCTGGAGCGCACCACGGTGGTCAAGCGCCGCAGCTTCGAACGAGCCTCTTCCGGGCTGCGGCTGGAACTGCTGACCAACCGCCTTGCCCAGCAGCGGCAGTTGCTGGCCGACCGGCTGACGCGCGGCGACCGCTGTCTGGAACGGCAATTGCTGAAGGAGAACAACCGCGTTGCCAAGGCCGGCGCATCGCTTTCGGCGCTCCCGGCAAGATTGCTCGGCCAGTTGCAGCGCGAGCGCCTGCACCTCACGTCAATGGCCCGTCATGCGGATACGGCGATCTCGCACACGCTGATCCGCAGCCGTGCGGCGATCACCGCGCAGGACCGCGTGCTGCAATCGCTCTCCTACAAGAACGTGCTGAAGCGCGGCTTTGCCGTGGTGCGCGGCGAGGACGACCGGCCGCTGACACGCGCTGCCGGCATTGGCGAGGGGCAGGCGATCTCCGTGGAATTTGCCGACGGCCGGATTACGGCGGTGACAGGTGAGGGCGGCGAATTGGCCGATCCTCCCGTTGCGGCGCCTCAGCCCAAGAAGCGACCGGCGAAACCGGAGCCGCCCGGAGGCGCGCCAAAACAGGGCACGCTCTTCTGATGCATGTGCTCCTGGTGCTTGCCCATCCGCTGCCGGAAAGTTTTGCGCATTCGGTTGCCCGCGTGGCACGCGAGACGCTGGAGGCGAACGGCCATACGGTGGAGCTGCTCGATCTCTATTCGGAGAGTTTTGATCCGCGGCTGACGGAACACGAACGGCGCGCTTACTTCGATGTGCCCTATGATACATCGGAGGTGGCGGATTTCGTGGCGCGGCTGCAGAAGGCCGAGGCGCTGATATTGGTCTTTCCGCAATGGTGGTTCAACCTGCCGGCGGTGCTGAAGGGTTTCTTCGACCGTGTCTTCGCGCCAGGTGTCGCCTTCCGCCACGACAAGGCAGGCGGAAGGATCGTCCCGCTGCTCACCAACATCCGCCATTTCTGGGCCTTCACGACCACAGGTTCGCCCTGGTGGGTCGTGAAGTTCTATATGGGAGACCCCGTGCGCCGTCAGCTCAGGCGCGGCATTGCGATCTTCTGCAATAGAAAAGTCGATTTCCGCATGCTGGCGCTGCACGACATGGACCGGACCACCGACGAAAAGCGCCGGCGGCATCTGGAGCGCGTGAAGACGGCGCTCCAGGCGCTGCGATAGGCCGTTCGGCCCACATCGGCGATAGCGACGGTCTTGGCCTCGGCCTGATCAGGAATGGGCCTTGGCGGTCAACTCGATCCCCAACGATTTCATCACTGCAATCGTCGTCTTGAGCGTCGGGTTTCCGGTGGCGCTAAAGGAACGATAGAGCTGCTCTCGGGAAAGACCGGTGTCTTTGGCAATCTGCATCATCCCCTTGGCACGGGCAACCACCCCTAAGGCATGCGCAATGTAGGCCGCGTCCTCCGTCTCGAAAGCTTCGGCCATAAATGCCGCAATCGCCTGATCGGAGCCCAGGTCTTCGGCTGGATCGTAAACGGTTAGTTTTTCAGCCATCACTCACTCCATTCCATCGCCAGTCGCTTTGCAGCCTTGATGTCCTTTGCCTGGCTGCTTTTGTCGCCACCGCACAGAAGAACGATTAGGATGTCACCGCGCTGCTGAAAATAGACGCGGTAACCCGGCCCATGATGGATGCGCAGTTCGCTGACACCTTCACCGACGGGGGCCACATCTCCGGCATGCCCGAAAGCGAGCCGGTCCAGACGCGAGGCTATCAATGCGCGAGCACGCTCGTCCTTCAGACGCGTGCGCCATTTCAGAAACGTTTCCGTCTGCTTGAGCTCGAACACGGACCATATGTAGTTTAAAAACTACATATGGTCAACGGATCATGAGCTAATCAGGCCCACTCGCCCTTGCGCATCACCGGCACCTTGGCGCCGTCGGCGCGCAGACCGTCGATATCGACCTTGTCGGAGCCGATCATCCAGTCGATGTGGATCAGGCTCGAATTGCCGCCCTGGGCCTTGATCTGGTCCTGGCTGAGCGACGCACCGTCGAGGAAGCATTTCGAATAGCACTGGCCGAGCGCGATGTGGCAGGAGGCGTTTTCGTCGAACAGGGTGTTGTAGAACAGGATGCCGCTCCTGGAGATCGGCGAGGAATGCGGCACCAAGGCCACTTCGCCGAGCCTGCGGGCGCCTTCGTCGGTATCGAGCACCTTGTTCAGCACTTCCTCGCCCTTCGAAGCGTTCGCCTCGACGATCCGGCCGCCTTCGAACTTCACCTGAATATTGTCGATCAGCGTGCCCTGGTGCGAGAGCGGCTTGGTGCTGGAGACATGGCCTTCGACCTTCAGCGCATGCGGCGTGGTGAAGACCTCTTCGGTCGGGATGTTGGGGTTGCAGGTAATACCGTTCTTGGCCGTTGAGGCGCCGCCATGCCATTCGTGGCCGTCGGCAAGGCCGACCGTCAGGTCGGTGCCCGGGCCGGTGAAATGGAGCGCCGAAAAGCGCTCGCCGTTGAGCCATGTGGAGCGCTTCTTGAGATTGCCGTTATGTTCGGCCCATGCTGCGACTGGATCGGCGAGATCGACGCGGGAGGCGGCGAAGATCGCGTCCGCCAGCTTGCCGACCGCGACGTCTTCCGGAACGTCGGGAAAGACCTGGCGCGCCCAGGAAGGGTTGGGGTAGGAAACGATGTTCCAGTTGATGTCGAAGTTGGCGATCTTTTCGAGCGCCGGCTTGTAGGCCATGGAATTGGCCTTGTTGGCGCGCGCCACCTTGGCCGGGTCCTGGCCGGAGAGCATCATCGGATTGTCGCCGGAAATGGCAAGTCGTGCGGCACCGTTGGCATAGGCTTGGGCCATGCCGTCATAGAGCCAGCCGGATGCCTTGTCGAAGCTTGCATCGGACGCGTATTGGTAGCGCGCGAGGGTCGTTTCTTCGTCGGAATAGAAGGTCGAGACGATGCCGGCACCGGCGATATACGCGTGTTTGGTGATCAGCCGCACGAGCGGCAGGGCGGCGATCGGTGCCGTGATCACCAGATCCTGGCCCTTCTCGAGGCGCAAGCCCACCTTGATGGCCACTTCCGCCAGCTTTTCGAGCTTTTGAGGATCGACGACGGTTTGAAAATTCGGCACGATTGTCATGAGAGACCTCACCTGATTTCTGTCATCGAAGAGACTTAAAGAGGTTTGGGGCAAAATTGAAGCTCAGGGATCGATGTTCATGAAAACCGCCTTGTTAGGCGCCGTTCTCTTCGGCGCCTCGGCCTCCGTCAGTCTCTCGGCAGATTTTGCAGCGACCATGTTCGACCATCAGGTGGCCATCGCATCCGATGACGATGAGGAGAAACTGACGATCGACGGCAGGCAGGTCCATTCCAATCGCTTCCTGCTGATCGACAATGTCGGTCTGGTCGCGGGCGTACCATTCGTCGTGGTGGTGAGTTCGGACGGCGGCAACGCATGCCCGGGTTCACCCCTGGTCGTCTCGTTTCCACCGGGCGGAGAGCCGCGCGTCGACGAGCCGATGGACGATTGCCGCGGTGCCGCTTCGATTGCGGCAGAGGGCGATCACCTTCTGCTTGCAACCGAAGCCATCCCCGGACAGCCGAGCCTGCGCTGGACCTGGACGCCCGGAAAAGGTTTCGCCGAGGCAGGCAAGGTCGCCTTCCAGCCGAATGCGACGATGGGGTGGGATGACATGAAGAAGGCGGAGCACCCTTCCGAACTTCTCGGCATTGGTCCGATCGCCGATACGGCAAACGCCATGCTTGGCGAGCATCGACAGGAATTCGAGAACTCCATCACCGGACCCGGCAGCGGAGCGTTCAAGAACGGTTTTTATATCGGTGAAGCCTGCATGCCGCATATGTGCACCGAGGTCGAGGCGCTGGTCGCCGCCGATATTTCGGCGAGAAAGCTTTATCTCGCCTGGAAGCCGATGGGAAAGAAGATCATCCTGCGTCCGGCGGTCCGCAGATGGCCGGCACCGGCGCTTGCCGCTCTCAAGCAATGGTCGGCGAAATGGCCGTGATGATTTGATCCGCCGGTTCATCCGGCCGGTCAGCGCTGCAGCGCCGCCTTGACCGCGGCAATGTTGCTGGCATGAACCTCTTCGTAAGGCGCGAAATAAAGCACGGCGCCCGAGGCGATTTCTTCTGCGACGAGCGACTTCAGCGAGGGATCGATATCCTTGCCGGCGGCGATGGCGCCCGCCATGCGGCGCAGATAGGCGCGGTTGGCGTCGATCAGGTCCGGCCCATAACCACCGGCCGCGATGCGCTCCGCATCGCCATGCGCCGGCAGGATTTTTGCGATCGGCCAGGAGGCCATCCGCGCGAGTTCGCCGATATGCGTACCGATCTCGGCCGCTTCCGAAATATAGGTGACGGTGTCTTCCAGCGTGTCGCCGGCGAACAGAAGCCGTTCTTGCGGCAGCCAGATCACGTTGCCGTCGGCGCTGTGGATGGCGAAATGATGCAGCTCGATCCGACGGCGGCCGACCGTCAGATCGAGCTGGCCATCGAACAGCGTCGTCGGCATGATGAGAGGTGAGATCGGTGGATTGGCGCTTTCGATCTTCTCGCGGTTTTCTTTCAGCTTCTCGGCCGTCAGCGTCAGCGCGATGATTTCACAATCGGCAAAGATCGCGTTTCCAGCAATATGATCCTTGTGCCAGTGGCTGAGCACGGTGCGGATCTTCCTGACGCCGAGCCCTTCCAGATGGGTGCGGATCGCTTTAGCGTGACTGAGCGAGATATGGGTGTCACAGACCAGCGCCTCGCCTTGATCGACGATCGCATAGGACGCGACGCCCAGCGAATAGGCGCCGTCGTCCAGCCAGTTTGCGCTTTTCGCATGCAGCCGTTTGCCGGGCACCCGGCCATCGTAATAGGCGAAGATGCCGGGATAGGGCTCGAGAATTCGAAGGGTCGAAGTCATTTCACTCATGATCACCATCATGCCACCAGCGGCGCTGCGACCGCCTTCAGTGCGTCGCGGGCCGCCTTCGGGTCGAGCCGCACCTGCAGTCCGCGCTGGCCGCCATTGATGAAGACATGCGGCTCGTCGAGCGCGGTGATCTCGATCGCGGTCGGCACCAGTTTCTTCTGGCCGAAGGGGCTGATGCCGCCGACATGATAACCGGTCGCCCGTTCCGCATCGGCGGGCTTCATCATGTTCGCCGACTTACCGCCGAATGCCGCTGCAAGCTTCTTCATCGAGACTTCACGGTCCGACGGCACCACGACGCAGACCGCTTTGCCGTCCACTTCCGCCATCAGCGTCTTCAGGACACGGCGCGGCTCCTCGCCGATCGCCTCCGCCGCCTGCATCCCGATCCGGTCCGCATTCGGGTCGTAGTCATAGGTGACGGTGGCAAAGGCGATACCGGCCTTTTCGAGCATCTGGGTGGCGCGGGTTGTCTTGGACATGGCTCGAATCCTGGATTCAGATCTCGGAAAAGGCTTCTTCGTAAATCTCCGGCTTGAAGCCGACGATCAGCTTTCCCTCCGCTTCCAGCACCGGCCGTTTGATCATCGAAGGTTGGGTAAGCATCAGCGCGATCGCCTTCTCCCGGTTGAGGTTCGCCTTGTCCGTTTCGTCGAGCTTCTTGAACGTGGTGCCGGCGCGGTTGAGCACGATTTCCCAGCCGGCGCGGTCCGCCCAGGTATCGAGATGCGCCCGGTCGATCCCTTCAGCCTTGTAATCGTGAAAAGTGTACGTGACGCCCTTGCGGTCGAGCCAGTCGCGCGCCTTCTTCATGGTGTCGCAGTTCTTGATGCCGTAGATCGTGATTGCCATCGAAGCCTCTTCATTTGGGCTCGACCGATACCAAGCACAACCCTCGCCACGCAAGCCATCCGGCGTGGTTAACGGTTGTTATGTGACAGTTGCATGGCTCCTCTGTTTCGTTGTGCATTGCACAAAAACAGCACAGACATCATATCTTAGCAGAACGAAAAGGAGAGTTTCACATGTCCGTACAGAAGAAGACCCGTGGCAGCGCCATTGGCCGCGCCTTTGCAGTTATGAGCGCCGCAATCTCGGTTTCGGCTGCCGTTGAAAACCATCGCCGTCCGAGCAACGTCGACCTGACCACCCTCGGCATCGATCCGAAGGCTTTCGATCGTCTCGGCTAATCCGTCTTTCCCGCCTTATCCGGCCGGGAGGGGGTGTCGTATCTCAGCCTAAAGTATATGTCTTTGCGAGATACCCGCGGCAACTGTCCGTTAACCATAGATATCCTATATTCCCCTAATATTCGGGAGATGTGGATTTGGTCGGACAGGTTGTTAGGGAAGAAGTGCCGTCTGAGCCCATGGCTGTCGACGGCGAGGCGTTGAAGCGATCCGTCGCCAAGCTTGCAAACGAGGCTTCCGCACTCGGCCTTCATCTGGTCGATATCGCCGGCGCCATCCAGGATACGGCGACGCAATCCTCGGAACATGCGAAATTGCTTGGTCGCTTGACCCAGTCCGCTCAATCGATCGCGGACGCCAATGGCCATGTTGCCCGTTCCCTCCAGGAATCCGACAAGCTGACCGCGAACGCTCGCAAGGTGCTCGGCGAGCAGGCTGAGCAGCTTTCCGGCTCGATCACGGCGATCGACCACATGGTGCATGCCTCGCAGGAAATCGGCGCCGAGATCAAGCTGTTTTCCACAGCGCTCGGAGACGTCGGACGTTTGGCGGACGCGATCGGCATGATTGCCCGGCAGACGAACCTCCTGGCGCTGAACGCCGCGATCGAAGCTGCCCGTGCGGGCGAAGCCGGCAAGGGTTTTGCGGTTGTCGCCGCGGAAGTGCGGGCGCTTTCGCTACAGACTTCCCAGACCACAAGTTCGATCCAGGTCACGCTCGATCAACTGAACAGCCGCATCGACCGGCTGGTGGCGGCCGGCGAAGGCGCCAGCCAGTCGGCCGAGGGCGTCAAGACGACCGCGATGAAGGTCCAGGGTTCATTCAAGGGCGTCGAAGGCGTCATGACTCAGATCCTCGACAACGCGTCTTCGCTTGCCGGGACCACCGAGACCGTCGACCGGCAATGCGGCGAGTTCGCATCTTCGATCGCTTCCGCCGCAAGCGCGATCCTGAAATCCAACGACCAGCTGCAGCAGACCTCGTCGCGCGTCGGCGAGGTGGTGACTATTTCCGAGCGGATGATCCAGACGACGGCGAGTGCCGGCATAGAGACGCCGGACAGCCCCCATATCCGCGCGGTGATGGCCTATGCCGCCGAGGTTTCATCTGTCTTCGAGGCGGCCGTCAAATCCGGCCGCATCGATCTTGGCGCCCTGTTCGATCGGCAATACGCGGCGATCCCCGGCAGCGATCCCGTGCAATACATGACGCGCTTTACGGAGTTCACCGACGCCGTCCTGCCGCCGATCCAGGAACAAGCAGCCGAAAGCGACCCGCAGGTGGCATTCTGTGCGGCCATCGACGAAAACGGTTATCTGCCGACCCATAATCAAAAATTTTCGCAGCGACAGCGTCCCGGCGACGTGACCTGGAATACCGCCAACTGCCGCAACCGGCGGATCTTCAACGACCGCGTCGGCTTGGCGGCAGGTCGCAACAAGGAACCTTTCCTGCTGCAGACCTACCGTCGAGACATGGGCGGCGGTCAGTTCGTGCTGATGAAGGACATTTCCGCCCCGATCACCGTCAACGGGCGTCACTGGGGTGGGCTGCGCCTCGCGATCAAGGTCTGATATCGGCAGGTGGCGTTGCGTCACCCCGCGTAGGCAGCGTCCAGTTTGGCAATTTCGATCTTTTTCATCGAGAACATGGCCTGCATGACACGACTGGCCCGGGCGTTGTCGCTATCCGTCAGCATGGTCGCCATCCTGGCATAATTGACCTGCCAGACGAGGCCGAAACGATCCGTCAGCCATCCGCAGGGCTGCTGCTGGCCACCTTCGACGAGCTTGCCGTAATAATGGTCGATCTCATCCTGCGTCTCGCAATGGACAAGGAAGGAAACCGCGCCGTTGAACTTCGCCAAAGGTCCGCCGTTGATCGCCGCAAAGCTCTGGCCTTCGAGCTCGAAGCCCATCGCCATCACCGAACCCTTCAAGCCAGGGCCGGCGTCGCCAAAGCGCGAGACATCGGTGATCTTTGAATTGTCGAATATCGAGACGTAGAAATTGACCGCTTCTTCGGCGTCGTTCTCGAACCAGAGATGGGGCACGATTTTATGTTTCTGGATGACCATCATTCTCTCCTCAAATGGGTGACCGGCCACAGGACGCCCGCGCTCCCGTCGGCCCGACATGTTCACGAAATTCTTTTCCGTCAGATCGTCATGCGGAGCTGTTCTGGCCGCATCGGATAAGCAGGGGCATTCGGATCGAAACTCCATCTCCCGAATTCCTCGTGCCGGGTTTCGCCATAATGGCTGTAGACCAGCATGAATTCCCCGGCGATCCAGGCGTAGTTCCGCTCGATAGGCATGGGTTCAATTCGGCCGCAGCCATAGATCAGCGTCACATGCGGGGCGGCGTCCGCCATCCAGACATTCGGTAGGTTGTGTCGGGTGAGGGCATGACGCAGCATCTGCGCGAACTGGTTGACAATCGGATTGCCCTTGGCGCGATACAGGGCGAGGTGACGCCTGCCTCCAAACAGGCCGCTGCTGTCGAGCGTGATCGGTATAGGCCTTGCGTGGATGCCGGCCATGACCATCCTGGTTGCCTCGATAAGCGCCAGGGGCGGCTCATCGAACTCTTCCATGCAAAGCAGGCTCATATGAAGAAGATCGGCGGGATAGGCATCGCGAGTATTCTGGTTTGTCGCGTGAATCATGGCATCGCCATGCATGATGAGACCGAGGGGAGCGGAAGGCTTGAGCACGAACATCAGCTTGCTCTTCCGTCGTTCTGGCCGGTTGGGTAGCTGCCAGCTCTCGCCAAAGGGGAACGAGAGCTGGCTAGCGTGCTTGCGCAAGCTCATCTTGCTACCGTCATAGTAATGCGACCTCATGCCGTTGAATGATTTTTAGCGAGACTCCTTGGATGAGTAAAGAACAAATGCGGAACAATTGCAATCATGGTTAATTTGCAAGCCGCTCCGGCATCGGTTTTAGCGGATAAGCCTGCCAGAAAAAGCTGTCGGCGGCCGCCTGGTCCTCCTCAAGTTTAGCGGGTTTTCGGCGCGCGTTCGGCAGCGCGCTGAGTGAGCGCCCTGTCGCCGGTCTCGTCCGTCGCAATCATGGTCAGCGCGGACACTTTCCAGGCGGCGTTAACCTTGACGAGTTCGTACCGGTAATGGCCCATCAGCACCCAGAGATCGGTTCCGATGCGATGGGTCGCCTGGAAATCGGCCTCGGCGGTCGCCTTCTCGCCTTGTAAGCCCGTGATCGTATGATTGGTCACGAGATGCCGCGTCTCGTCGAAACCCGGGAGAAAACCGGACCATTGCCGGATCACTTCATCGGCCGGTTGGGCAATCGGCTTGCCGCCCCAAAGACTCGTATAGTCAAGCGTCACCTCGTCGGCGAAGGCGCGACGTACCCGGTCCCATTGATGCCGGTCGGCGCCGGCAGCGATATCGGTGATCGTGTCGATGATCTCCGCGCGGTCCTCGGGATCGATCTGCCGAGACGCGTTGACGCGGGTGAAATGCGCTGCCGCGGCGTCCGCCGCAATCGTCACCGGCTCCGATCGGTCGTAGAAGTCGAACTGACTGATACCGTCGAGCCAGAGTTCCGATTTCTCGCCCGGCAGCAGCGCGTAAAACGCATGCGCACCCTGCGGCACGGCAGCTCCCTCCGAATGGACGATCAAGGTCGGCTTGTCGAGCTTTGCCCCGAGGGAAACGGAATCATAGGTCAGCTACGGCTCCCAGGAGGCGAGGTTGAAGCGGTTGTCATATTCCGGGATAAGGCCGCGATCGGTCTCCGTGTAATAGGGGACCTGATACATGAGCGAGCCCTTGTCGGTCGTGCTGGCGGCGGTGATGATCCTTGGTTCACCGCGGCGCTCGGAGATCACCGCCTCGCGTGACGTGGCGATCAGCTTGGAAACACCCTCTTGCCCGCCATAGACCTGCTCGACGATCTGCTGGTTGTGCAGCCATGGTGCGACCAGGGCAACGGCAGCGAAATTGCCATTGTCCGTCGCCGCCGCTGCCATGTATCCCGCCGACGCGCAGATGCCGAGCCCGTTGATGTTGGTCGCATCCACTTCCGGCAGTGTCGCCATGAATGCGGCCGCGGCAGCGATGTCGCCGGTCTTTTCGGCCGGATCCTCCTTGAAGCGGATTTCACCGCCCGACTGTCCCCAGCCTCGATGATCGAAGGCGAGTGCGGCAAAACCGCGGTCCGCCATTTCGCGGGCGTAGCGGCCGGCCATCTGCTCCTTGATGGAGGTCCAGGCGCCGCTAACCACCACGCCTGGACGTTTCTCGCCGGCTCTGTAGTCCGGTGGCAGATAGAGCGTGCCGGCGAGCGCCGCGCCCTGGTTCTCGAAGGAAACGCTGCGGGTCTGGATATCCTCCGCGAGGGCAGCGGAGGTCATCATCGCGACGCAGAAGGTTGAAAAAGCAGCGGCTTTCATGGCGTTCTCCCATCTTGGTTACAATGACGGGAATTTGGTGGTTACGCAGAAGCGGCACAGGCGCAGATCTTGGCGTTCGTTATGCGATTATTGCTTCAATCGGCCCTGAAGGCAGCGGGCGTCCTGCCCGTGTGGCGACGGAAATGCTGGCCGAACCGCGAGACATCCTCATAACCGACCCGGGCCGCAACGGAGGCGACCGGCAGCCGCGTGGTCTTCAGGAACAGTTTTGCCAACTCCATCCGCTCACGGATGACGTATTGAAGTGGCGATTTGCCGAGCGCCCTGGTAAATGCCCGCGCAAAGTGAAAACGGCTCATCGCCGCTTCGGCTGCCATGTCTTCCAGTGACAGGTTGGTCGAAAGGTTTTCGTGGATGTAGTCAAGTGCGCGGTGCAGCCGCTTGTCGTCGATGCCGACAAGCTTCGGCTGGGCGGGAGCCAGGATCTGGGCGAGGTGCGCCGCGAGCGCCAATTGCATCGTTTCACCGTAGAGCGCCGACGCATGGCCGGCAATCGACACTGTTTGGTGTGCAAGCTGCGCCAGCAGCGGGTCGAAAGTGCCGATAACCGGCCTGAAATCCGAATGACGTTCGAAGCCCACATCGGCGAGCAGGTTTTCGGGCACCTCAAGTCTCAGGAAAGACAGCGCCTCGTCATATTCGCAAATACCCGCCGCACCCGCCGGCAGGATCCAGCCTTCGCCGGCTTTCAGAGGCACATGTTGCCGTTTGTCAGAGCCGATGGCGATCCGGTGGCGGTCCTGATCGACGAGAAAAAGCCCGAGCGTCAGGCGCGATATCGCAAAGCGTCCGCCGCCGGGAGGCGTATGCAGCCTCTCCGCCGTCAGGCGCGCTTTTCCAGCCAATGCTTGCGATCCGCTCATGGCGGAAAATTTAAGGAGCGGCCAGGGAACTTCAACCGACAGTTCTGCGAGAACTTCGTCCTTTCAGGCAAGAAACGGGTTGAATCCTTGGGCATGAGGCACGATTTTAAGGTCAATCGCAATGCGGAGGTTTCCTCATGACAATGCATCAATACCTGATTTTTGAAACTGCCGGCGGCTTCTGCGGCATCACCTGGAATGATGTCGGCATCACTCGGTTCCAGCTCCCGACCAAAAGCGCGGATTCGACCGAAAAGCTGCTGCGCCGCCGGTTACCGGAGGCCCAGCCGGGCACGCCTCCGGTCGAAGTGCTCGAAGCTGTCGACGCCGTGAAGCGGTATTTTTCCGGCGAAGAAGTCGATTTCTCGAAGGTCAGGCTGGATCTCGATGGTCAGGACGACTTCTTCAAGCAGATCTATGCCGCCGCCCGCCGGATCGGCTGGGGGCATACGACGACCTATGGCGCAATTGCCAAGCAGCTTGGCGCCGGTCCCGAGGCCGCCCGCGACGTCGGCCAGGCAATGGCCAAAAACCCGGTGGCTCTGATCATTCCGTGCCACCGTGTACTCGCTGCCGGCGGCAAGATCGGCGGCTTTTCGGCTCCTGGCGGCTCGACTTCGAAATCCCGCATGCTGGAGCTCGAGGGTGTACGCCTGACACCGCCGGAACCGGCGCAGCAATCGATGGGGTTCTGAAACATCCTTTCCCGCTCATCTATCAGGGCGGGTATAAAAACGACGCATGGATTTGCGATTGTAATATTCCTGCGAATTTGATCTGCTAGGAAATGGTCAGAGGGTAGGGGATGGCCATGTCCAGGATCGTCAAGGCGAATGCGTGGTGCAACAACGAAGTCGGCTATCTGGCTTGGCGGACTGACGGGATCATCAAGGATTGTCTCGGGTTCATGATAACCCGGATCCACTTCGATCTTGCCGGCAATGAGGTTGCAAGGCGTGTCTTGCCTGCATGGGTCGCTTTCGACACGCAGTCCAATCCGAAGGGCGAGGAGCAGGATACCAGCGTCTGGCCCATCCAGAAATTTTCCTGGCGCGATCTTACGCTTCGCCGCAGCCGCAACGAGACGGTGCTGCGGGAAGGGGAGTTCAAGGTCCGCTACGAGGTCGTACCGGTAGGCTTGGCCGGTCCGGGGCGCTTGTCTGTGCCGCCTTCGGCGACGGCGCCCTTTCTCGACGATGCCGGAAAGCCTCGCTACAAAGGTGACCCGATCCCCCTCTTTTTCTGCGGGGAGCCCGTTTTGACCGATGAACTGCTGGTGACCGGCCGCTTTGGCAAGGCCACGGTGGCGTTCAACAACGGCATCCTGTCGACCCAGAATCTGAGGAAGCAATTGAAGACCCCCGATGGCAAGACGCCATCGAAGAGCGAGGTTCTCAGACGCATCGCGGATCGGCGCGATCCCCTGCGGTGGTTCCTGGGCGGCGATGCACTGAAGACGGTCAAAGGTTTCTTTGATCTCGCGGAAAAGCTGGACGCGGATATCTATCTGGCGCTCTACGAACTTCACGACGAGGAACTGATCGACCTCATCGACATCCATCATGCCCGTATCCACCTGATCCTTTCGACTGCCGGCAAGTCGGAAGACGGCAAGACCTGGGATACGACCAACGAGGCTGCACGCGCCAGATTGCGGGCCAAGCTTGGTGACCGTCTGCAGAACCGGATGTTCAACAACAGCAAACATATCGGCCACAACAAGTTCGGCGTGCTGGTCTCCAGGACGGGCGAGCCCATTACCGTGCTGACCGGCAGCACCAACTGGACGTCGACCGGTCTTTGCGGCCAGACGAACAATGCGGTGATGATCGAGGATATGAAGCTCGCCGAGGTCTATCTCGGTTATTGGCAGCGCCTTCTGGCCGACGTGATTCCGGAGCCGGCTCCGCTGAGCAAGCCGAACAATGTCGATCAGGGGCCCCAGCTGCGTGCGGATGGAGCGACTCCGCATCCTCTCGATATTGCTTCGGTGGCCCCGTCGGCGAAGGCGATAGCATGGTTCTCGCCCAACATGTCCAAGGTCAGCGTTCCGCGCCAGAATCCGGCAACACCTCCGGACATGCAGGAGGTCTTCGACCTGATGCGGGGCGCCAAGCAGGCCTTGCTGTTCTTGAGCTTCTATCCGGCCCAGCAAGGCCGCAACAGCATCATCGGCGAGGCGGTCAAGATCGCCGCCGAAAAACCCGACCTGCTCGTGCTGGGAGCCATCAGCGCGCCACAGGCGATGCCCAATTACGAAATTCCGATCCGGGAAGACGATGCCGACGAGGAAGACGGGGCTACCAAGGCGCCGGCGCCTTCCATCTATCAATTGAAGGGTGCACCCCGCGTGATGATGGTGAGGGCGAGCGCCATCCGCGACCTGATCGGGGATTTCCAGCGCGAATTGCTGACGGCGGGGACTGCGATCATACACGACAAGGTCGTGGTGATCGATCCGCTGTCGCAGACCGATTGTGTCGTGATCACCGGCAGTCACAATCTCGGTTTCAAGGCGTCCTATGCCAATGACGAGAACATGCTGATCATCAAGGGCGCGCCGCGGCTCGCGGCCGCCTATGCGGTGCATGTCCTCGACGTCCAGGACCATTACCGTTACCGGGCCGTCCTCGAGGAGCAGCGCAGAAAGGCGCTGCTGACCGGTGCAACTCCACCGAAAGCCTCGACCGGGCATGGTTTTCTCCACACCGACGACGGCTGGCAAGCGCCTTATTTCGATGGACGCAAGGGCGACGAGCTACGCTATTTTGCCCGCTGACGCGTGATCCCGGAGCCCCCGGGGCAAAGGCAAGAAACGTGAATGCCTCAATGCGTCAGGAATTTGTAAGCGACATAAGCGACGATCAGCACCGCCGCGACCGCCATTGCGATCAGGCCCAGCCGCTTCTCGATGAAATGGCGAATGTCCTCGCCGTAACGGCGCAGCAGCCAGGCGAGCAGGAAAAAGCGGGCGCCGCGGGTGACGATCGCCGAGACGACGAACAGGCCGAGATTAATATGTGCCACCCCGGACAGGATCGTCACCACCTTGATCGGCGGCAGATGCGCGAAACCTGACGTCACCAGCATCAGCACCACGGCTTCATACGTGATACCGGCCTTGAGCTCGTTGAAGGTGTCGAGCTTGCCCCAGAACTGAAGGATCGGTTCGGCAAGCGCATCGAAGGCGAAATAACCGATGCTCCAGCCGGCAATGCCGCCGAGCACGGAAAAAACCGTGGCGATCAGTGCATAGCGCCAGGCGCGCTCCGGCCGGGCAAGCGCCATCGGCAGGAACAGCACGTCGGCCGGCACTAGGAAGACGGAGCTTTCGACGAAGGCGATGATAGCAAGCCATACCGCCGCGGATTTGCGGGCGCTGAGCGCCATCGTCCAGTTATAGAGGCTGCGAAGCATAAATCAGGCGTCCTGTACGTTTTGGTAACCGGCAGCGTGTGCCGCCTTTATGAATTTGCGAACGAAGGTAACAAATTTCTCGCACCTTCCGCGACCATCAGGCCGGGCTCGTAATAGACGTCCTTCGACAGCGCAGCAACAAGCGCCTTCAGCGCCTCGCGACCTCGGGGAATGTTGGGATTGTGTTGGATCTAATCCGTCACGGAGAGGAACTCTACTGCCGGCGCATCATGACGTTGGAATAGCGAGGTCATCGCCTTGATCACGAGCGCCTTGTTGCGCTGGGGACGATCATCGGAGACGCGATCCGGTGGCCGAGTGACCGCAAACGGGCCAGGCGATGGATAGCCGGACTGAGCCGGCTGCAGTCGCGGATAGGGCTGGAGGAATGGTCGTTGATCATGCCGGCCGCCCTGCATTCAGGCATGGGCGGCCATCTTGTGAAGCGGGGATGACGCAACTCGATATGCAGTCAGCGTGTTGGCGCCGGATCGCTCAAGTCTTTCGTCCCCCCCGCTCAGATCATCCTGCGTTGCTCGGCACCGGCGTATTGAGCAGCTGCTGCTCCCAGAGATATGCGATGCCGCTGCCGCTCATGTGCGAGATGAGCACTTCAGTCAGCTCTTCGACATGCTCGGTGCGAGCCCAGTCGCGCTGCCATTCGCCAGCCAGAGCCATCCAGGTCATCATGTTGACGCCGGCCGCAATCATCCGCTGTATGGCGACCTGGTGAGACTCGGTTGAACTTCCGCCCGATGCGTCGGTAATTACGGTCACGTCCCAGCCTTCGCCGGCTGCCTGAATCGCTGGCATCGCTACGCAAACTTCGGTCCATAGGCCTGCGATGATCAATTGCTTGCGGCCGGTCGCCTTGACCAGGTCCACCACTTTCTCGTCCTCCCAGGTATTCACCCAGGTCCGGTCGATCACTTCCTGCCCTGGGAAGACGTCAGTGATTTGCTTGAAAAGCTTGCCACCGCGATCCGCGATCACGCTGGTGAGGATCGTCGGAACATTGAAAGCCCTTGCCAGCTTTGCCAGCGCGGTCACATTGTTGACGACAGCCTGCGGGTCGTGGCTATTCAGATTGGTGAGCTGGTAGGGCTGGTGGTCGATCAGAACGAGTACTGAATCTTCGGGACGAAGAAGCGAAGCAAGGCCATTACGAAAGGTCATTGTTACATCCTTTGCTGCCGTGTGAGCGGCATTGGTTTTTCAGAGACATGTGCCAGGGGCACGTTGCCCGCAAGGACTATTGCCGTTCCTATCCAAGTTGCGGTAGTCCCCTTTGGCGGTAAGCTGTGTCGCGAAATAAGGAACGCTGATTTGGACATTGAAGAGCTACAGACCTTCGTAGAAGTTGCTGATGCTGGAGGCGTTTCCGCGGCTGCGCTCCGGCTCGGCGTCTCCAAGTCGATCGTCAGTCGTCGGCTAATCCGGCTTGAAGCGGAACTTGGCGTCCAGTTGCTTGCACGAACGACCCGGGGCGCCGCTCTCACGGAAGCCGGCGCCACTTTCCGAGACTATGCAGCCAGAGTTTGCGCCGAGATCGACGTTGCCAAGGAAACGATCCTACCCGCCGGTGACCTTCGCGGCCGCTTGCGAGTTGCCGTGCCGCTTTCCTTCGGACCGACCCACTTCGCTCCCATCCTCGCGGAAATGGCGCGACGCCACCCCCGGCTCCAAATCCACACCTGCTACAGTGATCGCTTCGTCGATCTCATCACGGAGGGATACGATTGCGCGATACGAGTTGGCTATCTCCAGGACTCCAACCTGGTCGCAAGGCGCGTCGGACCGATCTATGGGAAGCTCGTCGCGAGCCCGGACTATATCAAGGCGCATGGGGCGCCCGAAACGCCGGAGGAACTCGTCGCTCACGAGGCCCTCATGCAGGGCACCGAAGCCTGGCAACTCATGGATGGCGACAAGATCATCACGGTTCGTCCGCAAGGTCGCTTCAAGGCCGACAACGGCATAGCTCTCGTTGCCGCCGCGACAGCGGGACTCGGCATCGCTTACCTGCCCGATTACCTTACTCATGAATATATAGCTTCCGGTGCGCTCATGCCGGTCATGACGCGTCATCCACCACCCCCGGCCGGTGCATATGTCATCCGCCCGCCAGGTCAGCATCCCGCACGGAAGATACGGGTCCTCACCGAATTGCTGATTGAGTATTGCGAACCGGCTCCGCACCTCGCAGGACCTGCCCCTGTCTGAGTGGCGCCGCGGGCCGATCATCTCGCTCACAAGAAAGCGACGCGCTGAATCAGGTCCGCATCTGACGGTCGATGGTCGCCCTCGTTGATCGGCGCTCCACTCGTGCGGCGAGGCCATCAAGAATCAGCTTCAGCCCTTCTTCGAAAGCGGCTTCGTGATCTATCTGCGGAACCCCGATCAAATCGTCCGCAGTTGCGCCGAGACTGGCCTCGGCCTGTTCCTCGAGCACGCTTCCGACGGTGAAGCGGCTGGACGCGAGCATCGCCATCTGAGCGTCCCGCTCGGGCAAACCGGACGCGACCAGGAAGGCCATCTTGTGCGCGATCCGATCGATGTCCGCCACACCGGGGCGGCTGCCCGCGTGGAGCTTTGCGCCATCGCGGCGCATCAGCAGCGTTCGCCGGAAACTGCGCGTGTTGTCGAGGAACCAATCACGCCAATCGTCGGCTGGCCTTGGAAGCGTAGCGGTCGCGTGGGGCGCCATCGCAGTCTCGGCCATGGCGGCGAGCAGTTCCTCCTTCTTGCGAAAATGCCAGTACAGCGACGGTTGTTCGACGCCGAGCCGCTTCGCGAGTTGTCTCGTGCTGATGCCCTCAAGACCAACCTCATCGAGCAGATCGAGCGCTTCGGCAATTACGGTTTCACGAGTTAGCTTAGCCATCTTGACAATCTATCGCTGATAGGGAATTTCGTAAATCAGCCTATCACTGATAGATTCGAGTTGCGCACATGAAAATTGAAACTGAAAATCGCTCCCTCAAGATTCTTGTCTGCGGTGGAGGGATTGCGGGTCCGGCCTTGGCCTATTGGCTCACCCGAAGCGGCCATCAAGTCGTCGTCGTCGAGCGGTTCTCAAACCTCAGGGCCACGGGTGCGCAGGTGGACCTGCGCGGTCAAGGCATCGAGGCCGCCAAGCGCATGGGGCTTATCGGCGCCATCCGGAGCAAGCTTGTCGATGAGGCTGGCGTCTCGTTCGTCGACTCCCAAGGTTATGCCAAGGCGACGATTCTGGCCAACACATCCGGTCGCGGCGCGCAATCGCTCACATCCGAATACGAGATCATGCGCGGCGATGTCGTGCGCATTCTCCATGACGTGACCAGGGATGACGTTGAATACGTCTTCGGCAAGACCGTGGAGCGGTTCGAGCAGGACGACGAGAAAGTTCTAGCTCACTTCTCCGACGGCACCTCTGACACCTTCGATCTGCTGGTCGGAGCGGATGGTCAGGGATCGCGCATTCGCAAGGGTATCCTGCCGCCGGATGCAGCCGACCCTTACCTGCGAATGGGCATCCACATGGCCTATTGGTTCATCCCACGCACACCGGCCGACGACGGCAACATCCGCAATACATACCTCGCTCCTGGCGGCCGGATGATCATGCGGCGGAGCCATAATCCGACGGAAACGCAAGTCTACTTCGTGCTCAGGGAAAGCTCCGAAGAAGCATCGGCCATTCACAGGGCGCCGTTGGATCAGCAAAAGCAATTCTGGATAGAGCGGTTCCGGGACGCCGGCTGGCAGACCGATCGATTCATCCAGGGCATGATGACGACGCCCAATTTCTACTCTCAGGAAGTGGTGCAGGTCCGCACAGACACCTGGTGCAAGGGTCGCGTGGTTCTCGTCGGCGATGCCGCGCATTGTGCATCCCCGTTCAGCGGCATGGGCGTATCCGGCAGCCTGGTCGGAGCTTATGTCTTGGCGGGTGAGATCAATCGCAATACGGGAGATCTCGCGCGAGCCTTTGCGCTCTACGACAAAACGCTACGGCCCTTCGTCAACGAAATCCAGAACATAAACCCATCGCTCCTGCGCCTGGGGATGCCCAAGACGCGATTTGGGATAAACGTCTTTCTTTCCGTGACGGCCTTGGCCGCACTGTTCCGCATCCCGGACCTGGTCGCCAGATTTTTGCCGGAAGACAGGGACGGCAGCTGGCTTCTGCCCGAATATACGGAGCTGCATCCGGCCCATCAAACTGCGCTACCGGGTTAGGTGAGAACTCAGGATGCAGGCCGTGATTGCGCCACACCGGAAGGAGTTTCCTTTCGAAGATCGATCGCCTCCGGGCCCAGCGGTCGTGCCGCCTAAGCCAGTCGATATAGTCAGGAACGGCCTGCTCGACGTCGAATATCGGCTTGAAGCCCCTGTCTTTCTGAAGCCGAGCAATGCCGAGAGAGTGGTCCGGGCAGCGATCGGGATTCCGGCCAGCCGGACGTGCGATGTCTGCGCCGGTAATGGCTTTGCTGATGGCTCCTCCGCGGAAGCGATCAGATTAGGCTCTGGCCGCCGTCGATATGCAGCGTTTGGCCCGTCGTGAACTCGCTCTCCATGGCGTAGACATAGGCCAGCGCCACATCGGCTGGTTTCGCGATCCGTCCGACCGGGAGCCGCGTCGCCATGCTCTCGAAAAGGCTGGATTTATTCTCGCCGGCCAGTTCGGTGAACATGGGTGTATCGACCCAGCCCGGCGACACCACGTTGACCCTTGTCGGCGCCAGTTCCAGCGACAGCGCATGCGCGAAATAGCTGAACGACCCGGCGATGGCTGCCACGACCGATCCGCCGGGAACCGGCGGCTTGTCCTTGTTGATGCCCGACGTGAAGGTCATCGATCCACCCTTCTTCAAGGTGCGGACTGCGTACTTGGCCACCAGGACCGCGCCCACCAGCTTGTTGTCGATGAAGCCGCGAACGACATTCAAGTCGGTGTCCCCGATGGGGTAGCCGGGCGGCGGCGTTCCTGCCGTCGAGACAAGATGATCGAGGCCGCCGATTCCTGCGAACAGGCGAGCGATCTCTGCCTCCTGGGTCATGTCGGCTGCGAAGGTGCTGACTTTGCCGGCTGCCGCAAGCGCCCGTTCGGCTGCTTGCAGCTTCTCCAGCGACCGGCCGACAATCACCACTTCGGCGCCTTTGTCCAAAGCCGCAGTCGCAACGCCGAGACCGATGCCGGAGCTGCCGCCGATGACGAGAATTCTCTTGCCCATAAGCGTCCCCATGGGTTCCTCCATATCTGAAGTGGTGCTGTGAAGTCGGGCGCGACGAGCGTCGCTAACCCTGGTAGGCGCGTTCGAGATCCGCGATGATGATCTTCTTCATCCTGTACATGGCCTGCATCACCCGCTCCGCCTTGTCCTTATCCGCGTCGGCGATCATCTTCAGCAGGATGGCGGGTGTGACCTGCCAGTAAACGCCGAACTTGTCCGTCAGCCATCCGCAGGGCTGCTCCTTGCCGCCGTCGGCGATCAGAGCATTCCAGTAGTAGTCGGTTTCTTCCTGATCACCTGTTTCGACGAGAAACGAGAACGCCTCGTTATACGGCACGCGCGAGTTGGCATTCAGCGCGGCGATCTGCAGGCCGCCGAGCTCGAACCGCACCACCGACAGTTCCGGGTTGGGCAGTTCGGTGCGTGCAAGGAGCCTGGAGTCCTTGAACACGGATCGATAGAACTCCATGGCCTCTTCTGCCTGGCCATTGAACCAGAGATGGGGGTAGATGTTCATGATCATTGTCCCTCGATGATGGCTGGCGAAGCGGTCGGCGGGCTATGGCTGCCGCAGGATGACGGTTCCGTCCCAGTCGCGCTCGAAGCCGATGTCTTCAAGACTATGATCCGAAAAGCGGTTGAGACGCCGCATGTCGATTCGATGCCGGATCACCAGAACCTGGCGCGTGGCCAGATCGCGGGCCGCACCGATCAAAGCGGCGATTGCATTGATTGGCCGATGCCCGCGTTCGCTTGCTGCCGATCCATGAAAAATATCAAGCGATGCGTGAGTAACACTCATGGTCTTAATCCTCTTCAGTGGCGTTTCTCAGCTTGGTCGCCGTCGCCTTTGCGTTGTTGATGGGAAGGAGTTTGCTTCTTTCCCTGCTGGACGACAAACGACTAATATTGCATGATTTGTGATCAACGCTCACAGGTTATCATGCCAAGAAAGCTCCCCCCGTTGACCGCTCTGCCCGCCTTCGAGGCGGCGGCTCGCCATCTGAGTTTCACCAAGGCCGCGGAGGAACTCTTCGTGACCCACGGCGCCATCAGCCGGGCGATCAAGAACCTGGAACAGCAACTCGACGTAACGCTGTTCGATCGGGGGACGCGTTCGGTCCGGCTGACGGCGATCGGAGAGCCCTATGCGCGCGCGGTGCGCGAAGCGCTCGATCAACTGGCAGCGGCCACGAGCATTGCAACGACGCGCCGCTCCGACACGACATTGACTGTGAGCACGTCGGGCGGCTTTGCGGGCAAATGGCTCGTGCCGCGCCTCTATCGCTTTCATCGGGCACACAGCGAGATCGACGTGCGTGTCTCGACAACAGGCACGCTGACCAATTTTTCAGGCGATGGGATCGATATCGCCATTCGTTATGGCGGAGGCGACTATTCAGGACTGACGAGCGAATTCCTGGCCGGCGAAGATGTGTCGCCGGTTTGCAGTCCACGACTCATGGCCGGCAAGCACCCGTTGCGGACACCCGAGGATCTCAAATATCACACCCTTATTCGCGACGGCTATCCGATCGATTGGGCGGCCTGGCTTGAGAGCGCAGGCGTGACGGGCCTAGACCCAAACGGGGGGCTGACCTTCGATTCCTACACCTTCGCGATCGAGGCGGCGGTTCAGGGCGAAGGCGTCGCGCTTGGCCGGACCATGCTTGTGGAAGGCGACCTCGCAGCGGGGCGGCTGGTCCGCCCGTTCGAACATGCGTTGAAGGCCCAATCCAGTTTTTATCTCGTTTACCCTCCCGATGCGATCCGGCAGCGCAAGGTGAAGGCGTTTCGGGACTGGCTTTTTTCCGAGATGGGTGAAGACGGATAGCCTGTAACTAGTCCGGCCCGCATCGTTCTCGATCCGTCGCGGCTTGCCCCGCCAAAAGCGGAGAGTACGCTGCGAGCCTGCGGGATACGAACTCCGTGAAGAGCCGCACGCGCTTGGTCTTGCGTGTCTCCCCGTGTGTGAGAAGCCAGAGCGTTCCGTACATGTGCAGGTCGGTACCCGGCACCCTCACCAGGTGGGGGTCGGCATCTCCGACGAAGCACGGCAGCGTCGTGATCCCGAGCCCTTGCCGCACAGCAGCGATCTGCGCCTCGGCGTCCGTGACCCTGAAGGGAACCCCCGTGGTGCGAACCTCACCCGCGCTGGCCCAATCCGGAATTCCATGAATGCTTATGACGATCCACCGGATGGGATCAGGTGCGCCCGCACCCCATGCGGCTAGCCGATCGCGGGACATGTAGACGCCGCCAAACAGATCCGGTCCCTTCAGGCCGTGAAGATTGACCGGCAGGGTTTTGCGGTCGTAGACGACGCGGATCGCCACGTCGGCCTCTCGGTTGGTCAGATTTGCGAGCTCGCCGGACGACAAGATGTCCATCTCGATGTCCGGATGCAGACGCGCGAAATCGGCGAAGTCCGGCATCAGCAGGTGTGTCGCGAGGGTCGGGGCCAGCGTCACCCGCAGAAGCCCGCGCACGCTCTGGTCGCGCCCGAAGACGCGCGTCTCCAGCTGGTGCGACGACGCTTCCATCTGGTTGGCGAGTTCGAGGACTTCTTCGCCCGCAGCCGTCAGGCGGTAGCCGGAGGGCAACTTTTCGAACATCTGCGCCCCGAGGCGTTCCTCGAGCTGTGCGATGCGTCGCAGCACGGTCGAGTGATACACCCCGAGGCCCTCGGCGGCAGCCCGCACCGAGCCTCCGCGCGCCACGGCAAGAAAGTAGCGAATGTCATCCCAGTCGATCATGGTGCAATCCCGCACCGCGCGGTGCGCCTTCCCAAGCCCGTATCCAACGCGTCGTACAGCAGTACGGGCGGTCATCATAGCTTATGTGGTCATGTGCGGCCTGATTTCAAACGGCGGACACCGATCGTTGAGGTTGGCGTCATTCGTCCAGCCGGAGCGATTTTGCACCACCGATGTGCGCGCTTCCGCACTCAACGCCTGACTCCGTCGGACCTATCTGGAGGTTCTCGGGGCATCCCCGAACGACCAAAGGCAGAGCCTAGAAGGAGAAGTCATGGGAAAGCTTGAAGGTAAGATTGCAGTCATCACCGGCGGATCGAGCGGCATGGCGCTGGCAAGCGCCAAGCGGTTCGTTGAAGAAGGCGCCTATGTTTTCATCACGGGCCGGAGACAGGAAGCGCTGGACGAGGCCGTCAAGCTGATCGGCCGGAACGTGACCGGCGTGCGCGGCGACGTGTCCAATCTCGACGACCTCGACCGCCTGTTCGATATAGTCAAACGGGAAAAGGGCAAGATCGACGTCCTGTACGCGAGCGCTGGCACGGGCGAAGCCGTCCCCCTGGGCGAGATTACCGAGCAGCATTTCGATGCGACCTTCAACCTGAATACGCGGGGCACGCTGTTTACGGTTCAGAAGGCGCTGCCGCTGTTCAACGATGGCGGATCGATCTTCATGACCGGGTCAGTTGCTTCGCTGAAGGGTTTTCCTGGTTACAGCGTGTATGCGGCGAGCAAGGCGGCGCTGCACGCGTTCGCACGCGGCTGGCTCAACGAACTCAAGGGCAGGAATATCCGGGTGAACGTGCTGCACCCGGGGCCGATCGCCACGCCGATGCAGGACCAGGTTCTCACCGCCGAGGCGAAGCAAATGTTCGAATCCTTGATCCCACGGGGAACGATGGGTCGTCCTGAGGAAATTGCGGCGGCCGCGCTGTTCCTTGCTTCAGACGATTCGAGCTTCGTGAATGGGTTGGAGTTGTCAGTCGACGGCGGCTTCTCGGCCATCTGAATTCGTGCCGGATCGCGGGAGGCGGCTGATCGGCGGGAACTAGCGTGTCCATGGTGAAATGACTTCCGCGTTGAACGGTCGGTCCGGCCGCTAGGAAGTCGTTCACGACGGGACGTCTACGCAAAGGTCGGCGCACGGCAACCCGGCGTCGTTGAGGGCGGGGAATCAATATCAACGCAGGAGAAACATTATGAGCTACGCAATTATAGGATTCGGTGCCGTAGGCCAGGCTCTCGCCCGTGCCTTCGCTCGTAGAAATATCGAGGTGGCCGTCGCGAGCCGCCGTCCGCCCGAGGCGTTGGCGCCGCAGGCTCGGGCGATTGGCTCCACGGTCGTCGCCAAGCCGCTGCGGGATGCAGTCGAGGCCGACACAATCATCCTGGCGGTCCCGTTCGGGGAGCATCGCGAGGTTGCGAAGGTCCTGCCGAGCTGGGAAGGCAAGACAATCATCGACGCGACGAATGCGTTTGGAGTTCCCCCTGAAGAGCTGGACGGCCTCCCGTCCTCCGCCTTCGTCGCGAAGTCGTTCACCGGCGCCAGGTTCGTGAAAGGTTTCAATCACTTGGCTGCGGCCACCCTGGCTGCCGATCCGATCGTCGAGGGCGGGCACCGGGTCGTCTTTCTGTCGAGCGACGACCAGGGCGCGATCGCTCCCGTGGCGGATTTGGCCAAACAGCTCGGATTCGCACCCGTCAAGCTCGGAAAGCTCAACGAGGGTGGCGCGCTGGTGCACGCACGCGGCCGCACTTGGGGCCAGCTCATCTTCCAGGATTTGTTCAAGAAGGAGCAGCAATCGATCTAGGACCGTGTGATCGACGCCAAGAACTGGTCGCGCGCCAACGTCTTCGGACAGCGCGCGACCGAATATCTGAAGGCCACACGAAGGTTGGGGTGGCCTGACAGCGTGTGGGCGCCGTTCTCAGCCAGTGTCATGTTGCCGGGTTCGCCAGCCCTTCCACCAGCGTGCCCAAGGCCGCATCCAAGGGAGCCGATCCGACCTTCTCGGGCACCAGTAGCCCATCGATCGCAAGCATGGTCATGCCGTGGATGAGCCCCCACCAAGCTGCTGCCTGGCCTTCTATTGGCCGCTTGCGAATGCTCCCTGCGGCCTGGCCACGCCGAAGGATTTCGAGCGCCACATCGAAGACCGCAAGCGCCCGCTGATTGAGATGTACCCCTTCGGCTTTCTCCTCCCCTGCGCTGAACATCAGGCGGTAGAGAGCCGGGTTGTCCGTTCCGAACGCGACGTAGGCACGAGATATTGGGGCAATTTCGTCGTGCAGAGTTTTGGGCGCTTCAGACTTCGTTGCCGATAGGGTCTCGCGCAGCCGGTCGAAGCCGATCATGGCGAGTTCTGCAAGCAGCGCCGCTTTGTCCGGAAAGTGCTTATAGGGTGCTGCGTGGCTGACGCCAGCCCGGCGCGCTACTTCCCGCAGCGTGAACTGCCAGCCCTTCTCCTCGGCAAGCATGTCCAACGCTGTCTCGATTACCGCGCGACGGAGATCACCGTGGTGATAAGGGCGGTTGGGAGCGTCTTGCATGATGCCTCAAAGTTTCTTGTGGTTACATTGTTGACAGTGGTTGCTTAAACGCCTACGTCAAGAGCGAAAGTTTCTCCTGTCTACATTGGAGTGGACCATGAACGCAACCGTAAATACCGCCGACGCCGATCGGCTAGGCAGTCTCCTCGCGGCTCAGCGCGCTGCCTTCCTGCATGAGGGCGCACCGTCGCTGGCGCAGCGACGCGCTGATCTGACTAGGTTCAGGGCCGCGATCATCGGGCACCGCAAAGTGATCGAAGAGGCCATCAATGCCGATTTCGGGCATCGCTCGAAGTATGAAACGGCGATCATGGAGGTGGGAGGGGTCGCCGAGGGCACCAAGTATATGATCCGCAACCTTGCCAAATTCATGGCGCCGACCCGCCGCCACGTTGCTCTGCACATGCGAATGGGCAAGGCCCGCATCGAATACCAGCCGCTTGGCGTCGTCGGCGTGATGTCGCCGTGGAACTATCCGGTAAACCTCGCGCTGATGCCGGTCGCAACTGCTATCGCCGCCGGAAACCGGGTGATGCTGAAGCCCTCGGAGTTCACGCCCGTCACCAATACGCTGCTCGCAAAAATGCTCGGCGAGGTATTCGCCGAAGATCAGTTCGCGATCGTCAGTGGTGATGCCGCCGTGGGGGCTGCCTTCACGGCTTTGCCGTTCGACCACTTGGTCTTTACCGGGAGCACTGCTGTAGGGCGATCGGTGATGAAGGCCGCAAGCGACAACCTCGTTCCGGTCACCCTCGAACTCGGAGGCAAGTCGCCGAGCATCGTTGCCAAGGGACACGTCCTCGACCAGGCGGCGGCGTCAATTGCCTACGGAAAGCTGCTCAGCGCCGGACAAACCTGCATCGCCCCGGACTACGCACTGGTCCACGAAAGCGAGGTTGACGCATTCGTCAAGGCATATGACCGGAAGGTGGCTTCCTTCTATGCGGATGGTCCAACGAGTGAACATTACACCTCGATCATCAACGAGCGGCACTATGCCCGGCTCCAGGGCTTGATCGACGACGCCCGCTCCAAAGGAGCGCAGATCATCGAGGTCGGCAATCGGCCCGGTGAAGCATCCCTTCGCCTCAACACACTGGCGCCAACCGTGGTGCTTGGCGTCACAGATGACATGCGCATCGCTCATGAGGAAATCTTCGGCCCGGTCCTGCCGATTTTCCCCTGCCGCGACGTCGAAGACGCGATCGCCTACGTGAACGCCCGGCCTCGGCCGCTCGCGCTCTACTATTTCGGTGCGGATGACGAAGATCGACGCAAGGTGCTGAGCCGAACGACCTCCGGCAACGTCACCATCAACGGCACGATCATGCACATCGCCCAGGATGACCTGCCTTTCGGCGGCGTCGGGACCAGCGGGATGGGCGCATATCATGGCATCGAAGGCTTCCGTACCCTCAGCCATGCCAAGGGGATCTACGAGCAGGGGCGTTGGAACCTCTCCAACCTTATTCGCGCGCCCTTCAGACAGCCGATCGATACCATCCTCAACGTGATGCTCCGGTGACCAGCATGCCGTCATCAAATCAAGCTCGGGAGCAAGAACATGACCAATGACGCGTCGTTGCCGTTACGCGGCTCATGCGAATGCGGCGCCTGCTCGTTCGAGGTGCATGCCTCGCCCAAAGCCAGGTTCCGGTGCCACTGCCTGATCTGCCAGGCGTTCAACGGCAAACCGTTTGCGGATGTGATCGCCGTCCGCGGCAAGGATGTCGTGCTGAAAAACGCCGGCACTATCTCATTCAAGAAATACCGACCCCCACCGAACTTCAATCGCGGGGTCTGCCGGACCTGCGGCAAGCCCGTTGTGGAGGTTGCCGGCTTCGGGCCTTTCAAGGTGATGTTCATCCCGGCGAGCAACTTCGAGCCCGAGGCCCGGCTGCCGCCGGTTCGGTTCGACATGTTCTATCATCGTCGAGTGCTGGACATGCCCGATAGCGTGCCCAAATACAGCGGCTATTTCGCGAGCGAGTTGGCGGTCGGGAAACTGATCATGGGTGGCTTATAGGGCGCCGGCTAAAGTACAGTTCGCGCGGGAAACGCCTCGTGAAGGGCGGCTTTCATTGGCTTTCAAAGCTGCAAAAAAGTACTGTCAGACCGGGATGACGGCACTTAGAGCGAAAATCGCCGAATACGAACGCCGTTTCGAGACATGATGCCGCGCCCTTGGCAGGATGGAATCAATTTCCAAGCTATCCGCGCCGGTTAAGGCGCTATCCCCAAGGCGTTCAGTTCTTGTACTGCTTGCGAAACTTAATCGGGGTGAAACCGGTTTCGCGGCTGAAAAACTTGGCAAAATTGGTTGCCTCCGCGAAACCGAGGCCCTCTGCAATGAGGTAGATAGGTCTGTTGGTATGGACCAGGAGCCGCTTGGCTTCCAAGGCGATGCGCGCCGTGATGGCGTTTTTGGCGCTTTGCCCGGTCGCCTCCAACGCCGCTCGCGTCAGGCTTTTCTCGGGACAGCCTAGAGCTGCCGCATAGGCGGATACCTGATGCCAGCCGGCATAGTTTTGTTCGACTAGCCTGCGAAACCTGGCATAACGCTGCACACCCGGGCTTTGTGCCACGTCGATGCCCATGTGCTGATCCCGCAGGATGGCAAGGCGCAGAAGCAGCGCACAAAGTTCGTATCGCAGGAGCGCGTGTATATCCTTGGGCGGGGCGGGGCTCGCGGCGTCCCGCTGCATCCTGGCGATCGCCTCCTTCACAGCGCCGAAATCGGCAGCGATCAGGGATAGGTGATCCGGTAACCGATCCAGACTCAGGACAGGCAGCAGATCGGCAGTCGCCTGTGTCTCCGATGGGAGGAATTCTGCGCGGAACAGGACCATCCATCCGTCCCAATCTTTATCACTACCGAAACTGTGAACCTGCCCGGGCCTCAAGACGAGGAGGGATCCAGCCGCGCAATTGACCGGCTGGAAGTCCACGACCTGGGTCACCGCACCTTCGGTCACGCAGATCAGGGTGTGGAAGGAATAATGATACAGCGCCAGGATTTGCTCGGAGCTCACCCGGCGCCGCAAGTCCGAAAAATGAAATATCTCAATATCCAGATCGCGCCCGCTCGGACGGTAATTCAGTTGATCCAGCTTCGCTCGGCTCTTTGTCATTCGCGTCGCGCCAATTCCGGCCATGCATGTCCGATAAGTATCATATTTCGGCGCCTATGAACCACGACAGAATGGCATTCCACCCATTATTATCACTCTCATGAGCTGCGAAGGGCACTTCGCAGCAGGTTCCAACATTTGCAAATGAGAGACCGCAATGACCACTATCGACATCGGAAAAGCTTATATCAAAGCCGTCCAGACCGGCGATCAGGCCACGCTTGGCGAACTGCTTTCGCCCCAGGTCATTTGGCATCAGCCGGGCAATAACCAGTTCTCGGGCACCAAGAACGGCATTGCCGAATTTGGTGCCATGATGGGCGCCATGATGGCAAAGTCTGGTGGTAGTTTCGCGATCACCCATGCCCATCGTTATCTCGCCAACGGGGATCTGGTTGCCATCGAGATAGAGTTCGCGGGTCAACGCGAAGGCGCCAAGGTCGACCAGTCCGGTATCGATCTGCTGCGCGTGCAGGACGGCAAGATCGTCGAAGTCTGGCTGTTCTCCTCCGATCCGGAAGAAGAGGACCAGTTCTGGGGCAAATAAGTCACCGCATCTGGAGCAGCGGGACGAAAGTGGCCCTGCTCCAACGACTTGTCCATTTTCCAGGGAGCTTCGCGACGAGCGCGAACAACAAGCAGATCGTCACCGACGCCTACCAGCGAATTTTCGGTGATTTGGACGGCTCTGAAGTAGACAACAACATGAGCACCAAACGTTCGTCCGCATACGACACGTTACCTTCAACGACAGAATACGAATTCCTACGCCAGGCGACGCTAAACCCCTACTCCCACTCGATCGTGCCGGGTGGCTTGCTGGTCACGTCATAAACGACGCGGTTGATGCCGCGGACTTCGTTGATGATGCGGGTGGCGGTGCGGCCGAGGAAGTTCATGTCGTAGGGATAGAAATCCGCGGTCATGCCGTCGACCGAGGTGACGGCCCGCAATGCGCAGACGAAGTCGTAGGTGCGGTAGTCGCCCATGACGCCGACGGTCTGCACCGGCAGCAGCACTGCAAATGCCTGCCAGATCGTATCGTAGAGGCCGGCCTTGCGGATTTCGTCGAGATAGATCGCATCGGCCTTGCGCAGGATGTCGAGCTTTTCGCGGGTGACGCCGCCCGGGCAGCGGATCGCGAGGCCAGGACCCGGAAAGGGATGGCGGCCAATGAAGCTCTCCGGCAGGCCGAGTTCGCGGCCAAGCGCGCGCACTTCGTCCTTGAACAGTTCGCGCAGCGGCTCGACCAGCTTCATGTTCATGCGTTCGGGAAGGCCGCCGACATTGTGGTGGCTCTTGATCGTGACCGAAGGTCCGCCCGAAAAGGAGACGCTTTCGATCACGTCCGGATAGAGCGTGCCCTGGGCCAGAAATGCCGGGGAGCCCTTGCCGTCGGCGGCGATCTTGGCGGCTTCCGCCTCGAAGACTTCGATGAACAGGCGGCCGATCGTCTTGCGCTTCACTTCCGGATCGGAAACGCCGGCAAGCTGGGTCAGGAACAGGTCGGACGCATCCACATGCACGAGCGGAATATTGTAGTTGTCACGGAACATACCGACGACCTGCTCCGTTTCGCCCTGGCGCATCAGCCCGTGGTCGACATAGATGCAGGTTAGCTGGTCGCCGACCGCTTCGTGGATCAGGACAGCCGCAACCGAGGAATCGACGCCGCCGGAGAGGCCGCAGATCACCCGTTCCTTGCCGACCTGTTCACGGATCTTACGGATCATTTCGGCGCGATAGGCGGCCATGGTCCAATCGGACTTCAGCCCGACGATCTTGTGCACGAAGTTGGAGAGCAGCTTGGCGCCGTCGGGCGTATGCACCACTTCCGGGTGGAACATGGTGGTGTAGTAATGCCGGCTCTCGTCGGCCGCGATCGCAAAAGGCGCATTTTCCGACGTCGCGATCACTTCGAAACCGTGCGGCAACTGGGTGACGCGATCGCCGTGGCTCATCCAGACCGGATAACGCCCGCCCATTTCCCAGAAACCGTCAAACAGCGGGCTCGCCTTCTTGATCTCGACGTCGGCGCGGCCGAATTCCGCCGCATGCCCGCCTTCGACGACGCCGCCGAGCTGGGTGCAGAGCGTCTGCTGTCCGTAACAGATGCCGAGGATCGGAACGCCGCTGTCGAACACCGCCTGCGGAGCGCGCGGGCTGCCTTCGGTGGTGACCGATGCCGGGCCGCCGGAGAAGATCACGCCCTTGGGCTGGAGTTTCTCGAATGCTGCGCCGGCGTGCTGGAAGGGGTGGATTTCGCAGTAGACGCCCGCTTCACGGATGCGACGCGCGATCAGCTGCGTCACCTGGCTGCCGAAATCGATGATGAGGATGCTGTCGGGATGAGCTATCTGGGTCATGCCGAGCCTTTAAAGAAACTTCCCCTTTCTGGCAACGGGGAACAAGGCGAAAATCGCGCCTTCAGAGGACGATGGCGCCATCCTCCAACCCCTCGAACAGGCTGTCGACCGCATCTGCCAGCTTTTTGTCGATCACATGCAGGTATTCGGTCCAATCGCCGACATGCTTCAGCTCTTCCTTGCCGTCCGAAATACCGCGCAGGCCGATCAGCGGCAGGCCGAAAAGCTGGCAGCAGCGCAGCACCGCGAACGTTTCCATGTCGACCATGTCGGCACCGACGAGATCGTAGGCGGCACCGGAGACGATATTGCCGCCTGTCGATAGCGAGGCTTCCCTGACGCCGGGGATGCGCAAGGGGAGCGGCATGATCGCCGGATGGTCGAGGAAGGGCGTGCGGCCTTTCTCGAACCCGAGCGGCGAGGCGTCCATGTCGCGATAGGCGACTGACGAGGCCTGGTAGATTTCTGTCTGCTCGAGGTTGCGGGAACCGGCCGAGCCGAGCGAGACGACGAGATCGGGCAGGTCGTCTGTCGCTTCCAGCCTCGTCAGCGCATGGGACAGCACGACGGCTGCCTCGACCGGGCCGACGCCAGTCATTAGCGGCTTGATGCGGGATTTCAGCGCCGGGCCGTACTCGGCGTCGACGGCCATCACGAAAAGAATGGACTTGCCGCCGGCGAGGCTCGGCTCGCCGAGAGGAAGAGAAGAAGTCATCCGGTTACGTCCTCTCGGCCGCGGATCACCATCATGGTGCCGGTCATGGAAGCGATGAGTTTGGCGGGGCCGTCGCCGATCGCATAGGCGCGGCCGTCGGCGACTATGATCGTCGAGCCCGGCTTGGTGATTTCGCCGCGGAACAGAAAACGTTCACCCCGGCCAGGCGACATCAGGTTCACCTTGAATTCGATGGTGAGGATCGAGGCGTCCGGTTCGATCACCGTATAGGCGGCATAACCGCAGGCGGCATCAAGCGCTGCAGAAATCACGCCGGCATGCAGGAAACCGTGCTGCTGGGTAAGCTTGATGTCGAAAGGGAGCTCGATCTCGACTATCGCCTGTTCGACACGTGTCAGCTCTGCGCCGAGCATCCCCATCGCGCCCTGCCGGGCGAAGCTCTGGCGCACCCGCTCGCGGAAGTCGCCCGTATCTTTCCCGTTCATGTTCCCGCCCCTTTCGCAGTTGCGAAATTGGCATGGCCGGCGATGTTCGGCAAGCCGTACGATGGAGCGTACTTAATTCATCAGAACGATCGACAGGTTGAGGAGCGTCGCGAAGGCGACCCAGAGTGCATAAGGCACGAAAAGCCACGCAGATTTGCGGTTTTCCCGCCAGCTTGCGCCGATGAATAGTAGGATGGAGATCAGCAGCGGCACGATGACGACGAGGCCGAGAACGGGGCTTTGCAGGCCGAAGAAAGCCGGCGACCACAGGAGGTTGAGCGCGGCTTGTATGGCAAAGAGAACGAGCCGGCGGCCGTTGTTCTCGTCATACCAGGTTTCGGAAAGCACGACCCCGATCAGGACGTACAAAACCGTCCAGACGGGAGCGAAAATCCAGCTCGGAGGATTGAAGAATGGTTTGTCGAGCGATTGATACCACTCGCCAGGCTGGTTGCTTGCGCCGCTCAAGGCGCCGAGTGCGACGCAGGCGACGATGAAGGCGATCATAACGACGTTCTTGCTCATCCCGCCGCAATTAGGGCGCTCCGGCAGCCAGGAAAGGTCAGCCCAGCCGGACGATGTGCTGGTCCCAGGCAACTTGGCTGCGTGTCTGGTTGAACCGCCCGTCATAGGAGGAAACGGCAACGCCATGCGCGGCGGGCGCGACGCCGGCGGCCTCGCGGACGGTTTCTTCCTTCAGCACGGCCCCGGTTTTCGCGTCGAGGGTGACTGCGGCCCCGCCGATCGGCGAGGTGAGGCCGACGACGCCGTCACGGCGGTTGACGGCGATAGCGCCGACATAATTGCCAAGCCGGACGGTCGTTTTCTCCGGCAGCGAGACGAACGAAAGGTCCTCGCCCTTGGAGAACCAGCCGGCAAGCGGCGGCAGCGCGTTACGCGCACCTTCCCACTGACAGGCGAACCAGATGCGGCCGTTGTCAGTGATGTCGAGATGGCGGGTGGAGAGCTGTTTCAGCGAAGCGGGCAGGCGGTGCCGCTGGATAAGGGCGCCGGTCTTCGCATCGAGCAGAACCAGCGACGGTTCCATGCGGTCGACATTGAGCTTGGTGCGCCCGAAATCCGGATGGGTTTCGATGCCGCCATTGGCGATGACCAGCAGCTTTCCGTCGTCGGAGACGGTCATGTCATGGGTGCCGATGCCGTGCGCGTCGAACTCGGCGATGCGGCGGAATTTGTCCCGGGCGTCGTAGACGCCGATCATGCCGCGATTGCCATCGAAATCGTTCTCGCTGGCATAGAGGAAGCGGCCGTCCGGTGAAAAATGGCCGTGACCGTAAAAATGCCGGCCTTCCGGCGAGGTGATCATGATCGGCTCGGCCTGTCGTGATGGATCGAAGACCATGGCAAACGTGCCGGGACGGCGGGCAAAAGCGACAGTGCGACCGGTGGCGGTGCTATAGGCCATGCCGTGGGCGCGGGCGGGAAGGGCGACGCGGTCGATGATCTCGCCGCGTTCGGAAACGGTGGCGACGCCGAAAGATCCATCCGGCGCCTTGAAGCCGGAGGCATAGACCGCATCTGTGCGTTCGAGCGCCATCAGCGAGCGCGGCGCAAGGGCGGTGGTGAAAATGACACCCGCCGCTTTCAGAAAGCCGCGCCGGTCGATGGCCTCGCCGCGCCACATGGTCTTAGTCGCCGTCGGCAAACGAGAAGCCGGAGCTGAGCCCGATCGCGCCGCCATAACCGTCGTTGAGCTTGGTGATCACGTCCTTTCCGTCCGCGAGCAGTGTATCGAGCTTCTTGCGCTCGGCCGCACTCTCGACCGCCTTGTCGAGGTCCGGCGTGATCTTCGCCGAAAGCTCGATCATCGACGTCAGCTTCGCCTCGGTGGCGGCGACGATCGGCCGGTCCTTTTCCTTCAGCAGTTCCACCATGCCGGATTTTTCGAGCAGGGCCGAAAGGCCTTCGAGATTGCCCTTGATAGCGGGCCAGGTGTTTTCCGAGCGCCAGAACAGTGCCTGTTTCGGGAACTTCGCCTTGTCGGCGCCCTTGTAGAAGGTTTCGATCCGCTGGTCGCGCACCGCTTCGGCGCCATGCACGAGAATGCCGAGCAGCGCCGTGATCGCCTCGCCGCCGGTGCGGAAATTGAGGTTGTCGGGCCCCGGCTGTTCCCACGTCTTCTGGATGCCGTCGGGCGCGTCCCAGATATCGGAAAGCTCCTTGGCGACATTGGTGATATTGCCGGCGATGGCCGCGCCATAGCGGCAGCGATAACTGTTCTTCGCCTTGAGTAGTTCGTCGGAACCGGTGCCGGCAAGCACATATTCGAGCGCGCCAAAACCCTGCATCGCAACGCTTTTTGTTCCGAGCGTGGCGGGGTCGGTGGCGGTCTCGTCGACCTTGGAGAGGACCGATTGGACCTGCTTCAACCCGGTGCTCTTGCGGTCGGGATAAAAGAGGATGCGCTCGAAGCGGTTCTGCTCGATGACGGGACCGACACGCACTACCTCGATATGTGCCCAGCTGACCGCCGCGTCGCGGAAGGCGCCTTTCGCGGCATCGTAGCTCGTCTTGGAGGGCGCCTCGCAGAGCGTCTTCATCGCCGTCGTCATCTTGCCCGCGGACGCGTAGAATGCGTCGTAGCCCGGCCGGATAAACCCGTCCACCGCCGCCGTCATCGCCTTGGTGACGTCAGCCATCGGCAGATTCACCGAGGGAGCAGGTTCACCTTCCTGCGCAAAGGCGGTGGCGGGAAGCAGCGAGACGAGTCCGGCAAAGAATGTCTTGCGCATCACAGAGACTCCAGGAATTTGAGGAGGGCGGCACGGTCTTGTCTTCCGAGCGCGGCGAAGGCATCGCGGGCCTTCTGCGCCTCGCCACCGTGCCAGAGGACGGCTTCGGTGAGGTTTCTCGCCCGGCCGTCATGCAGGAAGAAGGTGTGGGCGTTGACGGTTTCGGTCAGCCCTATGCCCCAGAGCGGCTGGGTGCGCCATTCGCTGCCGGTAGCAACGCCAACCGGCTGGCCGTCGGCAAGGTCTTGGCCCATGTCGTGCAGCAGGAAATCGGAATAGGGCCAGATTAGCTGGAAAACCTGCGCCTTGTTGCCGGCATCGCGGCTGGTCACGAACTTCGGCGTGTGGCAGGCGGTGCAGCCGGCCTGGTAGAACAGTTCCTTCCCCTTCAGAACCGTCTTGTCGCCGATATCGCGGCGGGCTGGCACCGCTAGGTTTTCGGAATAGAAGGTAACCAGCGGCAGGACCGGATCAGGTGCTTCGACCGGCCCGAGTCGCTGCTGCACGCCGGTCGGCATGGCGAGGCACGCAGCCTCGGCCTTGGTGCAGTCGCCGTGGTCGAACGGATTGTCGGGAGTGGAGATGCCGAGGTCGCCGGCAAAGGCGGACGAGCTCTGGTCACGGACCGAGGCATTCTGCGCCTTGAAGCCGAAGCGGCCGAGCTTCAGCTCGCCGGTCTTGTGGTCGCGCACCATGGCCGGCTTGCCGGAGATCCCGTCGCCGTCCTTGTCGTCCGGGTCGGCCAGGCCGAGAATGTCGGCATCGTGGATAGCCTGGATCAGGCCCATGCCGATCATCGGCGGCGCGATCCGCGGCGACAACGTCACGTCGCCTTCCATAGCACCGTAGCCGAGGTCGGCGACCGAATAGCTCGGCTTACGCAGGCGGACGATCTCGCCGTCGCCGAGCTTGACGGGGATTTCCTCGTAGGAAATCCCCATCCGGCCTTCGGAGGCGAGGCCGGACACGGCGAGGTCCTGCAACTGCTCGCCATAGATCGCGTCGGGAAAATTGAGCTTCCTGTAATCGGCGACCGCCTCGCGCTCATCGTCGGTGCGCGCCGGACGGGCGAGCCGGAAGAACATCGAGGTCGCGTCGGCACCCCCTTCCGGCGGGTGGCCGCGGCCATCCTTCAGGTGGCAACTCTGGCAGGCGCGGGCGTTGAACAGCGGCCCCAGCCCGTCGGACGCCTGCGTCGAGGACGGCGCCGAGACCCAGAGTTTTGTGAACAGCGCATTGCCAAGCTTGAACATCCCTTCTTCCTCGAAGGTGATGTTGGCGGAGAAATGCGAGAAAGCGTCGCCATTGACGTCGGCGCGGCTCGTCGCTGCCCCGCCCGACATGGTCTCGAATGGCTCGGGCTTGGAGAAATCGGTCGTCGGGCGGGTAACGCTCTCGACGCGTTTCTGGTCCTTCGGATTGAGATCCGTGCGGACGGTCGGGAAAAGTGCATCGCCACTGGTCGCGATCAGCGGCGTGAGAAGGAAAGCGCCCGAAAGCAACGGCAACAGGAAGATGAAAGACTTGGGCGTTCTCATATGCGCATCGGGCCGCAGGCTGAAGGTCAGCCGCGGCCCGCCTTTTTCATTGCTTATTTGAAGACGGCGTTGGGATTATCGAGGCTGGCGGAACCTTCAAGCTCCACTTTGCCAAGCTTCAGCGACGCAATGACGCGCTCGACGCTCTTGCTCTGGTCGATCAGGCCGTCGATCGCCTTCTGGACGACCGCATTGCCCTCTTTATTGCCTTCGCCGATCATCTGGTCGTAGGCCTCGACCTTCTTCGCCCGGTCGGCCATGGCGTTCATGGCGGCGAGCGTCGCGTCGAGCTTGCCGAGCATCTCGCTGTCCAACGACTTGTCGGTCGCGGCAACCAGTTCGGAGAGCGAAGGCCCGGTCATTTTGGTACCGTCGACACGAGTATATTCGCCCGTATAGGCCGACTTGATGCCGACCGCGTCGTTGAGATGTGAGTTGTAGGTGTTGTCGGAGAAGCAATCGTGCTCCTCTTCCGGATCGTGCAGCAGCAGGCCGAGCTTCATGCGCTCGCCGGCAAGCTCGCCGTAGGAGAGCGAACCCATGCCCGTCAGGATGGCGGTCAGGCCCTTCTTGGAATTGGCCTCGACGTTCTTGGTCGCCTTGCCCTTCGGGCCCCAGGCGGTGACCATGTCCTTGAGGTCGGAGACCAGCAGGGCGGACGCGGCCTTCAGGTATTCGGCGCGGCGATCGCAATGGCCGTTGGTGCAATTGGCCTTGTCGTAGTCCGTATAGGGACGCTTGCCGGCGCCCGGTCCGGTGCCGTTCAGATCCTGGCCCCAGAGCAGGAATTCGATGACGTGGTAGCCGGTCGCGACGTTGGCCTCGATCTCGCCGGCCTCGTTCAGGCTGCGCAGCGTCTTGGCGTTGAACTTCGAAAGGTTGAGCGTCTTGCCGTTGACCTTGATCTTCGGGTTGGCAATGACATTGGCGGTGTAGAGCGCATTCTCGTCGCTCTCCGTGCCGTAGGAGGCATCGACATAGTCGATCAGGCCTTCATCGAGCGGCCAGGCATTCACCTTGCCTTCCCAATTGTCGACGATCGGGTTGCCGAAACGGTAGACTTCCGTCTGCTGGTAGGGAGCGCGGGCGGCGATCCAGGCGTCCTTGGCAGCCTTCAGCGTCTCGTCGCTCGGCTTGGCGATCAGCGCGTTGACGGCCTTGTCGAGCGCTTGCGCTGTTGTCAGCGAATCTTCGTATTTCGCATGCGCCAGTTCGGCATAATGCTTGAGAACGGCTGCGGATGTGGTGGCGGCCTGCGCCTCTGTCACGACGAACGCCGCGGAGGCGGCGAAAAGCGCCAGGGCGGCGCCAAGAACGGTCTTGCGGATCATGTCCCTCTCCTTCACGGCCCGGATCTCTCCCCGGCCGTTAGAGGGTTCATCGCGCAATTGGAAACTGGTGTCAAACAATCTAGTTTAGAATAATTTGAAAGTAGAACTCGACTTTGTCTTCGCTTCCGCTGCGTTCAAGCTCTGCGTTGCATGCGGCAGAAAAAGAATCCGTCGGTATCGGTACTTGCGGGCGTCAGCGTCACTGTCAGGGCATCTTTCGAGCGAGGCTGCGGGCCATCTTTTTCGAAGATGCTGTCCCAGTGCTCTGCCGCGGGGACGATCGAAAATTCCGGGTTTTCGACACAGAAGCGGGAAACCTGGGCGTCGTTCTCCTCCGGTAGGATCGAACAGGTGACATAGACGAGTGCGCCACCCGGCTTCACGAAGACGGCAGCCTCGGAAAGCGCTTCCTGCTGCTGGGCGATGCGCTCGTCGAGGTTCTTCGGGGTCAGTCGCCATTTGGTGTCCGGACGGCGGCGCCAGGTGCCGGTGCCGGTGCAGGGGGCATCGACCAGGACCGCATCGAGCTTGCCTTTCAGGCCATTGAGCTGGCGCGCGTCGTCGTGCACCTGAACGTTGCGGGTGCCGGCGCGGCGCAGCCGCTCGATGATCGGCGCCAGCCGTTTGCGGTCGGCGTCATAGGCGTGGATCTGGCCCTTGTTGTGCATCGCGGCCGCCATGGCGAGCGTCTTGCCACCGCCGCCGGCGCAATAATCGAGGACCTGATGATGTTCGCCGGGCTGCACGAGCTCGGCAACGATCTGCGAGCCTTCATCCTGAACTTCGAACCAGCCTTTCTGGAACGAAAGCTCGGCGGTGACGTTGGGCAGGCGGGACGCTCCCTCGCCAGCGGCAATCCGGATGCCGTTGCGGGCGATGCGCGAAGTCTTTGCGTTCGAGCGTTCCAACGCCTTGATGACCTTCTCGCGGGATGCCTTCAGCGTGTTGGCACGCAGATCGAGGGTGGGACGGCCGGCCAACGCTTTGGCCTCAATCAGCCAGTTCTCGCCGAAATTGGCTTCGAAGGACGGCTGGATCCAGTCCGGAATGTCGCCCTGAACATGCAGGGGCGCATCGTCGAGATTGCGGGAGGCAAGCGACGAAAGGTTCGCCTCGGTCAGAGCCGGCGGTGCAAAGCGGTCGTCCGTGAACTCGGCCTGGAGAGCGTCGGGCGTCAGGCCCCACTGCCGGATGAGAACCGCGTAAGCGAGGGCCGCCGGGCTTTCGTCGTCCATGAGCCAGGCATGCGAGAGCCGCATGCGCAGTGCGTCGTAGACGATATTTCCGATCGCCGCCCGATCGCCGGAACCAGCGAAACGATGGGCGAGGCCCCAGTCCTTGAGCGCGTCGGCGACAGGGCGTTTGCGCGTCTCGATGTCGGCCAGCACCTCTATGGCCCCGGCAATTCGTCCGCCCAATCGCATGTCAGTCTCCGTCTCGGTTGCACCCGTATGGCACGGGTCGTAACCGCGATTGCGCGATAGGGCAAGAGGCCGGCCTAAACGGTCTCTCTGAACAGCTTCAGCCGTCGATCGCTTTCAGGCCCTTGCCTGCGACCTTCTGATCGCCGGCATCGACGATCTGGTAACAGACCTGGGCGGTACCGGAACTGATCATGCCGATGTCCTTGGCCGCGGCTTTGGAAACATCGAGCACCCGGCCGCGGATGAATGGACCGCGGTCGTTGATGCGCACAACGACGCTTTTGCCGTTGCGCTTGTTCGTCACCATCACCTTGGTGCCGAAGGGCAGCGTCCGGTGGGCCGCTGTCATGAGAGAAGGGTTCATTCGTTCCCCGGATGCCGTCTTGGATCCGAGGGCATACCAGGATGCGTGACCGCACCCGGGCGCAGCATTGGCCTGCGCGGAGCCGAGAGTTGCAAAAGCAGCAATGGAGGCCGCGGCGAAAGTCGAGCGTCGAATTGTTGTCAAGTCGGTCGTCCCCGTTCGTTTTGTCCCTGCACGTTGCGTGCAAAACGGCTAAGCGGGGCGAAAAGTGGCGAAAAAGTGAGGCTTTCGATCACGGAACATTACAGTCTGTAACATTTGTGATTAGATTGCCGCTGATCTTTTTAAGAAGCCAGCTAAGCTTCTGCGGAAGAAAACCTTTAAAAACAGTCAGAAAGCGGAATGTAGTTTCAGTGAGACTCGCAGGGAGTCCGTGATCACGAAAACCGCAGAAAAAAATTTGTCGCGATACGTGATTTATTGCCTCATTTGGGCAAATTTTGTGACGCTCAGCCGTAAGTATTAAGAAATAATAACTAGATCAACCGATCAGGATGGAAATTTCAACCGTTTCATAATGGGAATTTTATCCTCGCCAGCGGCCCGAAGTCCACATTTCGGCGAGCGACATACGGTAATTGGGGAAGAGGAACTCGAACCCCGCGGCGCGGATTTTGGCATTGGAAACGCGCTTGTTGGCGCCATAGAAGGAACGCGCCATCGGCGTCATGTCAGCGGTCTCGAAATCCAGTTCCGGCGGCGACTCGACACCCATCAGGCGCGCGGCTTCGACGATGACATCCTGCGGCGGACCGGGCTCGTCGTCGGTGACATTATATATGCCGCCCATATTGCCTCCGGCGAGAAAGAGCGCCGCGCCGCCGATGTCTTCGACGCGGATGCGGTTGAAGACCTGGTCTCTCTTTATAATGCGCCGCGCCGTGCTGCGCGCCAAGTTGACGAAAGCGTTGCGGCCGGGGCCATAGATACCGGAGAGGCGCAGGCTGGCCATAGGTAGACCGGCGGCCCGCCCTTCGGTAGCCCAGGCATCTTCCGTATCGACCCGTTCGATCGACCGGCCCTGGATCGGGCTGCCCGGCGTCTCCTCGGTGACCCAGCCGCCACCGTGATCGCCGTAGACGCCGACCGTCGAGAGATAGCCGATCCATTCGAGCTTCGGGCAAAGCGCACGCAGCCGTCCGGAGACGAGCTTCAGCAGTGGATCGCCCTCGGTGCCGGGCGGGATCGACTGCACCAGATGCGTCACCTCTTGAAGCTCCGCCAGCAGTTCGCCGCTGAACGGGCTGCCGTCGAACACGAAGGCCTTGATGTCACGGGCAGCGAGTTCCAGTGCCTTGTGGGCCGTCCTGACCGTGCCGGAGACCCGATGGCCTTCGGATTTGAAGGCCTCGGCGATTGCCTGGCCCGAATAGCCGCATCCGAAGATCATCACATTCATCAGGCCGCTCCCGCCAATCGCCATTCTTGCTGCACTTCCGGATCCTCTTCGGCGCTGCGCGCCTCGGCAAACCGCGCGAAGTCCACATCCGTCATCAGGCGCTTCAGGGCCCATATAGCCATGCCGCGCACCACGGGCGAGGGGTCGCCCGCAAGTTCGAGACATTGTCCGATGAGGCTGGCATCGCCGGAATTGCCGGCGGCGATCAGCACGTTGCGAATGAACCGGTCGCGGCCGATGCGCTTGACAGGTGAGCCGCTGAAGAAGGTTCGAAAGGCCGCATCGTCCAGGGTCAGCAGAAACGCGATCGACGGTTCCTTCAAGTCGTCGCGCGCCTGCAGTTTCATCTCCGAGGCGCTTGCCGCAAACTTGTTCCAGGGACAGGCGGCAAGACAGTCGTCGCAGCCATAGATGCGGTTGCCGATCAGCGGCCGGAATTCCGGATCGATCGGACCCTTGTGTTCGATCGTCAGATAAGAGATGCAGCGGCGGGCGTCGAGCCGATAGGGAGCCGGAAACGCCGCCGTCGGGCAGGCGTCGAGGCATGCCCGGCAGGAACCGCAATGGTCTGTTTCGGCCTCATCGACGATAAGGTCCGCCGTGGTGAACAGGCTGCCGAGGAACAGCCAGGAACCATGGGTGCGGCTGACGAGATTGGTATGTTTGCCCTGCCAGCCGAGCCCGGCCGCCTCCGCCAGCGGTTTTTCCATCACCGGCGCCGTATCGACGAACACCTTGACGTCCTCGCCGGCGCGCGCCGCAAAGCGGGTGGCGATCTCCTTTAGCCGGCCCTTGATGACGTCATGATAATCGCGGTTGCGCGCATAGACGGAGATCGCGGCCTTGTCGGGTTTGTCGAGAATGCCGCGCGGGTCTTCGTCCGGCCCGTAATTCAGCCCGAACATCACGATCGAACGCACCTGATCCCATAGCACCCTCGGATCGGCGCGGCGCAGCCTCGTCTCTGCCATCCAGTCCATGCTGCCGTGGTGGCCGTCGGCGAGGAAAATCTCCAGCCGCTCCGGCGCCCGTGGAATGCTGTCCGGGGCCGTAATCCGGCAAAGATCGAAGCCCTGAGCCGCCGCTTCCTCGCGAATGAAGGCAGTCAGCTTCTCCCGCCGCCGGAGCGCCTTTTCTTCCTCGCGCGCGGGCGCGTCAGAAATCAAGGTCCGCATAATGGGATACCGGGGTGAGGCCGCGGATGCGTTCGGAAAGCATCGGCCGGAAGGAGGGTCGGGATTTCAGCCGCTGATACCAGTCCTTGGCGACCGGCGTCTCCGACCAGTCGATCTCCCCCAGATAGTCGAGGATTGAAATCGAGGCGGCGGCGGCCAGATCGGCATAACTCAGGCGATCGCCCGCAAGCCAAGGCCGTGAGCCGGCAAGCCAGGAGAGATATTTCATATGCTGGCGGATATTGGCGCGGGACGTGCGCAACACCTTCGAATCCGGCGCGCCGCCGCCTTGAGCCGTCGTCATCTGCAGCTTGAAGACCCGCTCCCGGGTCAGCGGCCGGGTGACATCCTGCTCCATCTTCTGCAGGAACCATTCTGTCAGACGCCGGATTTCGGCGCGCTGCCACGGGTCTTCGGCCAACAGCCGGCGGTCACGCTTCAGCACGCCATGGGTTTCGTCGAGGAATTCCAGGAGCACGGAAGGGCCACAAAGCACTCTCATGCTGTCGTCGACATAAACCGGGAGCGTGCCCGCAGGATTGAGCGTCAGGAATTCCCGGCGCTTTTCCCACGGTTGCTCCTCGATCAGGTCCGCCTGGAAGCCATATTCGGCGAGAATCAGCCGGACGAACCGCGAGGCCGAAGACATGGAATGATGATAGAGCGTGGGCATGGATACTTGAACTTCACGAATATCGTATACGAAGGATGGGGCACGTAGCGCGCCCGCGTGACATATGGCAGCTATATGGATTTGGTAGGTCCAACACAAGCAACGGCTCATAAACTGCTTAAAACTGTCCTTATCTGCTCAACAAAGGATTAAGAATGGCTGATCAGTCGATTATCAGCGCCCTCGTTCTCGGTGTGATCGAGGGTATTACCGAGTTTTTGCCGATCTCCAGCACCGGCCATCTCATCATCGCGGAACAATGGCTGGGTCACCGGTCTGATACGTTCAATATCGTCATCCAGGCCGGCGCCATCATCGCGGTAACCATCATCTACTGGCGTCGCCTGCTTAACCTGTTGCTCGGCTGGCGGGAGCCGGCAAATCGCGACTATGCCGCCAAGCTGATCGTTGCCTTCCTGATCACGGCGGCTCTCGGCCTGATCGTCAAGAAGCTCGGTTTCGCGCTTCCCGAGGACGCGGCACCGATTGCCTGGGCACTCATCATCGGCGGCATCTGGATGATCTTTGCGGAATGGGCCGCTGCGCGCAGGCCGGCTTCCACCCAGATAACCTGGCTCGTCGCGATCCTGGTCGGCATTGCGCAGGTGGTTGCGGGCGTCTTTCCCGGCACGTCGCGTTCGGGTGCCACGATCTTCATCGCCATGCTGGCCGGTACCGGAAGCCGGGCCGCGGCCACCGAGTTTGCCTTTCTCGTCGGCATTCCGACCATGTATGCGGCCAGTGGCTACGAGCTGCTGAAGACGCTCAAGGACGGCAGCGCCGCGCACGAGGATTGGACCTCGCTCGGCGTGGCTTTCGTCGTGTCGACGATCGTCGCCTTCATCGCCGTGAAATGGCTGCTGACCTATATCCGCAGCAACCGCTTCACCGTCTTCGCGATCTATAGAATCGTTCTCGGATTTTTGTTGCTCGGCCTGATCGCCCTGGGATCTGTCCCGCAACGCGGTGAACAGAGTGCCGTAGTCTCAAGCGCCGTCGCGCCGGCCGAGACTGCCCTGCGTCCTGCACTGCTAAAGTGAAGGGCGCTCAATTCTTTGAAACAAAAAGGCTGCTAAGGAGCGGCCTTTTTGTTTTGTCGATGCTTAGTGATGAATGGATGCCGTGCTGCACGGATCAACACCGTATGCGGGCGTGCATTCGCTCTTGCCGGCTGCGCCCGTCGTCGGGGCCATGAACGAGCCCGCGAGGATGATCAGCGCTGCGCATGCAAAAAAGAGGGCGATGGGCTTGCCCATGGAGGAATGCCTTTCGATGGAAGATTTTATCGTCACGGTTGCGCCGCTTGTTTGGTGAGGGAGGATTTATGGGTTGGATTAGAAGAATTCAATAAAGGATTTTGCTGAACCGGCCGTTAACGCGACTGCTTCGGCCACTGCGACCTTTGTGCCACTATCCTTGCCCGAAACATGAGCGACAACAAAGGGGTGCCCGATTTTTCAGCGGGCACGACCGGAATGTCGAAGCGAAACAAATTGCTGGATATGGTTAATGATATCAGGCCGCGCGGCCAGAGCCTGTGTACTGGCCCTGCGGGCGATACTGCACAAGGTAAGATGGCAGGATAGAGGACGCGAGCGTCGGGCGGATGCCTATTCCCTGCAGCGTGCGGCCTTCCGTGGCGGCCGCATCGGAAACGACATTGTCGATCTTCAGGAGCTTCACTTGGTCACTGGTGATCGGCGGCTGGACAAAAGGGATCAACGACGCGATGCTGCCGATCAGCGATGCGATGCCGAAGGGCAGCGAGACGAGCGCATTGGTGCGATTGGTGACGCGCAGCATCGTTTCGAGACATTGGCGGAAGGTCATGACCTCGCCGCCGCCGAGCTCATAGATCTTGCCGGACGCGATCGTGCCGTCGACGGAGCGGGCGACGGTTTCGGCGACGTCCTCCACATAAACCGGCTGGAACTTCGTCTTGCCGCCGCCGATCAGCGGTAGCGCAGGGAAGGTGCGGGCCATCGAGGCGAACTTGTTGAAGAAGCTGTCTTCCGGCCCGAACATGATCGACGGCCGCAGGATCACCGCATCTGGCAGCGTCGAAAGGATCGTCGCCTCGGCGCGGCCCTTGCTGCGGGCATAGGACGATTCCGACCTGGCATCGGCGCCGATCGCGGAAATATGGGTAAGCCTGGCGCCGGCAGCACGTGCCGCATCGGCAACCGCGCGAGCGCCAAAATCCTGGACCGCGTCAAACGTGTTGCGGCCGCTCTCGAACATAATGCCGACGCAGTTGACGACGTGCGAAGCGCCTTCGGCGGCCTTCAGGACCGATTGGCGGTAGCGCAGGTTTGCCTGGACCAGCGAGATCTGCCCGACATAACCGGCGGGCAACAGGAAACCGGCAAGATCCGGACGGCGGACGGCGACCCGGACGCGATAACCGCGTTTGGCAAGCGTACGCACCACATGCCTGCCGACGAAGCCCGATCCTCCGAAAACGGTGACGAGCGGCGGAAGGTTGTTGATGGTCATGGCGTGCTCCGGGAGCCTGTGGGACGAGATGAGTGCTGTTTAACCGAATCGCGGCACGGGTGGAAGTGTCTCCACTGCCGCACCGCTCGCGATAACCGGTTCTTAAAGGCCGTCGAGGACGACGATTTCGCCATCCGCCACTTCCTGGCGGATCTTGATGGCGATCGCATATTCGGGGGAATTGTAGCAGTCGATGGCGGCCTGCATCGACGGGAACTCGATGATGACGTTGCGGGCGCGGGATTTGCCTTCCATCGCCGCCATGGCGCCGCCGCGGGCAAGGAAATTGGCGCCGTATTTTTCGAAGGCAGGCGTGGCCGCTGCGATATAATCCTTGTAGCGTTCCGGGTCGCGGACATCGACGCGAGCGACCCAATATCCCTTGGCCATGGTATCTCTCCTCCAGCGTGTTTTCGGTTAGGACGACTTCCGGCAAATTCCCGGGCGAGTCAATATGGCGGGCGTTGCGTACCTGTCCGGCGGCCACCGGGACTCGTCCCGGATCGCGACCGGCAGGATATCTCTCCGGCAACGACGGATTATCAGAGCACGCCCTGCATCTCGGCGAGGATGGCTTGCGCCGCCGCCTTCGGATCCGGCGCCTTGACGATCGGGCGGGCGACGACCAGATGGCTCGATCCGGCGCGCAATGCGTCGGCCGGCGTCATCACCCGCTTCTGGTCGCCCGCTTCCGAACCCGCAGGGCGGATGCCGGGCGTGACGATCGCCAGATCAGGGCCGACAATCTTGCGAACCGCAGCCGACTCCTCGGCCGAGCAGACGATACCGCCCATGCCGGCAGCCAGGGCCTGTTCCGAGCGTCGCAGAACCAGCGTGTGCGGATCGTATTCGTAACCGGCATCGACGAGGTCCGTTTCGTCCATCGAGGTCAGGACGGTGACCGCGAGCAGGCAGAGGTCCGAACCCCTGGCCGCCTCGACAGCGGCGCGCATCGCCTTCGGATAGGCGTGCAGGGTGAGCATGGTCATGCCCATCTTGACGATATTCTCGACGCCCTTCGCGACCGTGTTGTCGATGTCGAGCAGCTTCATGTCGAGGAAGACTTTCTTGCCATCCTTTGCGAGATCGCGTGCAAGTTCGAGACCGCCAGCAAACACGAGCTGATAACCTATCTTGTAGAAGGAAACGGTGTCACCGAGCGTGGAGACCATCTTTTCGGCTTCGCCGATGGTCGGAATGTCGAGGCCTACGATGAGGCGATCACGAGCTGTCATGCCTGGAACCCTTCCCATTTTTCGATGGGCGTCCAGTCGCATGAGAGCGTCCGATCCGCAAGGGTGAAGCAGAAGAGATTTCCCCCGCCGCCCGGCTGGTCCCGGTCGCGAGCGATCGGCGAGCCGGTGAGGTGGCATTTCAACAGCGTTCCAACGCCGCCATGGCCGACGAAGGCGATCGGCGTGCTCGGGTCGTGCTCGGCAAGAGTTCTGGTGACCGCCGAGACGATGCGGCTCTGGGCGTCCACGGCGCGTTCCCAGCCCTTGAAGCTCTCTTCCGGATGGGCGAAAAACCAGTTGGCCGCATCCTCGAACTGCGGCGGCGGCAGAAAGCCTGTCGCCGAGCGATCGTTCTCGTGGGTGTCCTCAGCGATCTCGATCGAAATGCCCGAGGCGAGGCTGAGGATCTCGGCAGTCTCGATCGCCTTCACCTCGTCGCTGGAGATGATCCGGCCGAGTTTCCTTGCCCATTCGGATTGGGCGGCCGCGCGAGCGCGGGCGGCGCCAACGTCGGAGAGCCCCCACCGAGGCACCGGTACGTTCGGGTCGATACGGACCTGCGGATGAGTGATGTAGAGGCCGAATGCCATGGTCAGCCGCGGCTGTAGGTCCAGAGCTGCGCCGGCGGAATATTGCGGACGACGAAATCGTAATGCTTGATCCGGTAGCGGTCGGGCTGGGCGATGATCGGCGAGACGGGGCCATAGGTGATCTGCATTACCGGCCGGCCAGCCGGGATGCGGTCGAGCAGGTCTTCGAGCAGCGCGATGCGGCGCTCCATCGGGAAGCTCAAAAGCGGGATTGCCGAAATAACGCTGTCGAATGTCGTGTCCTTCAAGGCGCCGAGCGTGCGCTTGAGATCGAAGGCATCGCCATTGATGAAGTTCACGCCTTCATAGGTGCGGACTAGGTGCTGGAAGAAATCGGTCGAATATTCGATGGAGACCAGGTTTTCCGGCGAGACGCCGTGCTTCAGGATCGCCTTGGTGATGATGCCGGTGCCGGGCCCGAGTTCGAGGACAGGCAGGCCGGAGGCCGTGTCGATGACGCTTGCCATGCGTTTGGCGGTGACGGAGGAGGTGGGGCAGATCGCGCCAACCCGTTTCGGGCCGTCGATCCAGCCTTTGAAGAACCGGATCTCATCATCGAACTTGCGGCCAAGCCGTTCCTTCAAGCGCAGTTCCATTTTTTATCCTCTCCCTTTTGCCCCATGTGGAACCCCGATGCCGCAAAAGCAAGGAAAAATGTCGCACCTGGGAAAACCGCATGAAAAAGGCGGCCGGAGCTTCCGGCCGCCTTGATGATGTTAAACGCGCATCGGCATCAACACATAGAGCGCGTCGTCGCCCGCAGTGTCTCGCACCAATGTCGGAGAACCGGCATCCGCCAGCATGAAGATCGCGTCGTCGCCCGAAAGCTGGGCGGTAATGTCGAGCAGGTATTTGGCGTTGAAGCCGATTTCCATCGGATCGTTGTCGTAACCGACTGCAACCTCTTCCGTGGCGCTGCCCGAATCCGGATTGTTGACGGTCAGCATCAGCTGGCCGTCTGTCAGCGACAGCTTTACGGCACGGCCGCGCTCGGAGGAAATGGTCGAGACGCGGTCGACAGCCCTGGTAAAGCTCTGGCAATCGACGCGCATTTCCTTGTCATTGCCTGTCGGAATGACGCGCTGGTAATCCGGGAAAGTACCGTCGATCAGCTTGGAGGTCATCACGATTGAGCCAATCGTGACCCGGATCTTGGCGTCCGAAACTTCGATCGTGACCACCGATTCCGGATCATCGACCAGTTTCTGGAGCTCGCCGACCGTCTTGCGGGGAATGATGATGCCCGGCATGCCTTCGGAACCCGATGGCGCCTTCACATCGGCGCGGGCCAGGCGGTGACCATCGGTTGCGACTGCGCGAAGCTTCAGATCCCCATCGGCTTCGATCGTGTGGAAGAATATGCCGTTCAGGTAATAACGGGTCTCCTCGGTGGAGATCGCGAACTGGGTGCGGTCGATCAGCATTTTCAGATCGGTCGCCTTCAGCTTGAACGTATGCGTGAAGCTGCCGGCGGTGAGGTCGGGGAAGTCCGATTCCGGCAGACACTGCAGCGAGAATTTCGAGCGGCCGGATTGCACCGTCATCGAGCTGCCGTCCGGATTGGTGGCGAGCAGCACTTCCGAACCATCCGGCAGCTTCCGGACGATTTCGTAAAGCAGGTGCGCCGGAACCGTCGTGGCGCCGGCAGTCTCGACCATGGCCGGAAGGGCTTCGGTGATTTCGAGGTCGAGGTCGGTCGCTTTCAGGTCGAGACCGGCGCCGGACGCGCGCATCAGCACGTTGGAGAGGATCGGGATGGTGTTCCGTCGCTCCACCACGCGATGCACGTGGTTCAGCGACTTCAGAAGGTTTGACCGCTCAAGAGTAATACGCATGGACGCAATCGCTTTCGACCGTGGCGATCCGGCAGGGCCGGACCCTGATATTCTGCCGGCTTTGGGCCAGCCGGATGATGTGGACCGGCAAAATGGCAGACAACCCGTTCGAAAAGCAAGAGGTGAACAAGGCGTTAGCAAGTCATTTCGCATCTGTCTCACGCGCTGCACACAGAAAATATGCGTTCTCAACAGCTTGGGCTTTACTTGCCGAAGCCCGTCGGCTTGCCCATAAAGGCACATGACCATCCTTTTGTGCGTGACGCCCCTTGACCGATGACCTGAAGAGCAGCCAGCGCGGCTATCGCGTCGCCAATACTTTCGTGGCCGCGCGGCCATTGGAGCCGGCGCTTTATCTGGTCGCGACCCCGATCGGCAATCTCGGCGACATCACGTTGAGGGCGCTGGAGACACTCTCCGGCGCTGATGTGCTCGCCTGCGAGGATACCCGGGTGACCCGCGTCCTGCTCGACCGCTACGGCATCGTCAACCGGCCCTATGCCTACCATGAGCACAATTCCGACGAGGTCGGGCCGAAGCTGATCGCGGCTTTGGAAGAAGGAAAGTCCGTGGCGCTGGTCTCCGATGCCGGCACCCCCTTGGTCTCCGATCCCGGTTACCGGCTTGGTCAGATGGCGATCCAGGCCGGCCACAAGGTCGTGCCGATCCCCGGCGCCTCTGCGCCGCTCGCAGCACTCGTCGGTTCCGGCATGCCGTCCGATGCGTTTCTGTTTGCCGGTTTCCTGCCGGTCAAGGACAAGGGCCGTCGCGACCGGCTGGCCGAGCTTTCGAAAGTGCCGGCAACGCTGATCTTCTTCGAATCGCCCCATCGTATCGGTGCAACGCTCGCTGCTGCCGCCGAGGTGCTCGGAACTGGCCGGCGCGCGACGGTCTGCCGCGAATTGACCAAGACTTTCGAGGAGTTTCGCCGCGGTACGCTGGAGGAGCTCGCCGCCTATTACGACGACGATCGCGTGGTGAAGGGCGAGATCGTGCTGCTTCTGGCGCCGCCAGAGGCCGAGGAACCTCCCGGCGAAGTCGAGGTGGACGTGCTGCTGCGCCAGCTTTCATCCTCCATGCCAGCCGCGAAAGCCGCCGCCGAGGCTGCGCGGCTCACCGGCCTTGCCCGCAAGGTACTTTATCAGCGGCTCCTGGAGTTAAAGGGCGAGGATGGCGGCGGAGCGCAATGACAACAGCCTGAAGCGGCGAAAGGCCGAGCGGCAGAAGGCTTATAAAAGAGGCCATCTCTCCGAGTATCTCGCCGCGCTCTATCTGTTTGTGAAGGGATACCGCATCCTTGCCATTCGCTATCGCACAAAGATCGGCGAGATCGATCTTATAGCCCGCAAGGGGGACCTTGTCATATTCGTCGAGGTCAAGGCGCGGAGAGGCGAAAGCGAAGCCATCGACGCAGTCGGCTACATGACCCAGAACCGTATTCGCGCGGCAAGCGCGCTGTGGCTTTCGAAGCGGAAGCATGTAGCGACGCTTTCGCAGCGCTACGACATTATTGCAGTGCTTCCAGGGCGTCTGCCGCGGCATTTTCCCGACGCATTCTAACGAACAAATCAAGTGTCCTTGCTCTGTTAGAAAAATGACATAAAACTGTAACGGTGGTGTCATGGGAGGACCCTATTTGGGGGCCGACACCAATCAAGGTGGAGGAAATAATAATGTTGAGAAAACTCTCAATGGCCGCATTCGCGGTCGCGCTGTCGGCAACGTCGTCGCTTGCCGCGACGGAAGTCACCTGGTGGCATGCCATGGGTGGCGAACTCGGCAAGAAGCTTGAAGAAATCGCTCAGAAATTCAACGAGAGCCAGTCCGACTACAAAGTCGTTCCGGTCTATAAAGGAAGTTATCCGGAAACGTTGACCGCCGCGATCGCCGCGTTCCGCGCCGGCCAGCAACCGGCTATCGTCCAGGTCTTCGAAGTTGGCACCGGCACGATGATGGCTGCCAAGGGCGCCGTCTATCCTGTCTACAAGCTGATGGCGGACGAAGGCGAACCCTTCGACACCAAGACATTCCTGGCTCCGGTTACCGGCTACTATTCCGATACGAAGGGCAACATCCTGTCGCTGCCCTTCAATTCCTCCACTCCGATCATGTATTATAACAAGGACGTCTTCAAAAAGGCGGGCCTTGATCCAGAAGTTGCCCCGAAGACCTGGAAGGAAGTCGAGGAGTTCTCGAAGAAGATCGTTTCCTCCGGCGCTGCCAAGTGCGGCCTCACCTCGGCCTGGATTACCTGGGTACAGACCGAAAACCTTTCGGCGCTGCATGATAAGCCTTTCGGCACGCTGCAGAACGGTTTCGGCGGCGTGAAGTCCGAATTCACCTTCAACGGTCCTCTGCAGGTCAAGCACTGGGCAAACCTGAAGAAGTGGCAGGACGAAGGCCTGTTCAAGTATGGTGGCCCGGTCGGTGGCGACCAGGCGGCGACCATGTTCTATTCGCAGGAATGCGCCATCACGATGAACTCCTCCGCAGGCCGCGCCGGGGTCATCAACAACGCCAAGAACTTCACGCCGGGCTTCGCCCCGCTGCCTTATTACGACGATGAGATCAAGGAGCCGAAGAACTCCATCATCGGCGGCGCCACCCTTTGGGTGCTGAACGGCAAGGATAAGGCGACCTACAAGGGTGTAGCCAAGTTCTTCAGCTATCTCTCCAAGCCGGATGTCCAGGCTGATTGGCACCAGTTCACCGGTTATCTGCCGATCACCAATGCTGCTTACGAACTCGGCCAGAAGCAGGGCTATTACGAAAAGAATCCCGGCTCCGACATCGCCATCAAGCAGATCACTCGCGGTACTCCCTCGGAAAATTCGAAGGGCGTGCGGTTCGGCAACTTTACCCAGGTCCGCACCATCATCGACGAGGAGTTCCAGGCACTCCTCGCCAACAAGAAGGACGCCAAGCAGTCGCTCGACAGCGCAGTGCAGCGCGGCAATGCGCTTCTGCGTGAATTCGAGGCGGCCAACTCGAACTGATCGTTCCGATCTCCGCAGGGAGGACCGGCTACCGCCGGCCCTCCCTTGCTTGCTTATTACGTTGTGGTGAGGGAACGGTGGATACCAAAAGAACAACCTTCAATAACCGCCTGCTGCCCTATTTGCTGCTCGCGCCCCAGCTCGCTATCACGCTCGTCTTCTTCATCTGGCCTGCCGCGCAGGCAGTGAAGTCTTCATTCGAGCGGGAAGATCCCTTTGGTTTCTCTACCGTTTTCGTCGGATTGACCCATTATCGGCAGCTGATCGAGGACCCGAACTATCTGGATGCTCTCTGGCGCACCGCCGTATTCGCGGTGTCCGTAACCATCCTTTCGATGATGCTCGGCCTTGCATTCGCGGCCGCGGTTAACCGCGTGACGCGATCCGCCAGAATCTATACCACCCTGCTGGTTTGGCCTTATGCCGTCGCCCCTGTCGTGGCGGGTGTCCTGTGGTGGTTTCTCTTCAATACATCCACCGGTCTGCTGCCCTTTTTCCTTGAGCGCGTCGGCATTCGCTGGGACCATGACCTCAACGGCACGCATGCGATGATCCTGATCATCATCGCGGCAGCCTGGAAGCAGATCTCCTACAACTTCCTTTTCTTCCTGGCTGGATTGCAGTCGGTGCCGCAGTCGCTGATCGAGGCTGCCGCGATCGACGGTTCGGGCCCGGTGAGGCGCTTCTTCACCATCTCTCTGCCGCTTCTGTCGCCGACGACGTTTTTCCTGTTCATCATCAACGTCAACTACACGATGTTCGACACCTTCCCGATCGTGGATGCCACGACGGGCGGCGGGCCCGCGCAGGCGACGACCACGCTCGTCTACAAGGTCTATCAGGACGGTTACGTCGGTCTGAACATCGGTTCGTCCTCGGCGCAGTCGGTGTTGCTAATGTTGATCGTGATGCTGCTGACCTTTGTTCAGTTCCGCTTCGTCGAACGCCGCGTCCAGTATTGAGGAACGATCATGGTTGAAAACCGCCCCTTCCTGACTTTCCTCACCCACGCATTCCTGATCCTGGGATTTCTGGTGGTCGCGCTGCCGGTCTATGTCGCGATCATGGCGTCGACCCATGACGTCTCGACGCTGATGAGCGGGCCGGTCCCGCTTCTGCCGGGCTCGCATTTCATCGACAACTATTCGACCATTCTGACGAGCGCCGCGGCCGCTCACGGCCTGCCCAATTATTCGCACATGGCGCTGAACTCTCTGATCATGGCGTTGACGATCACGGCCGGAAAAATTGCCATCTCGATCCTTTCCGCCTTCGCGATCGTCTATTTCCGGTTTCCGTTCCGGCTACTGGCGTTCTGGATCATCTTCGTCACCCTGATGCTGCCGGTCGAGGTGCGCATCATGCCGACATACAAGATCGTCGCCGACCTCGGCATGTTGAATTCCTGGGCCGGTCTGACCGTCCCGTTGATCGCATCGGCCACGGCGACCTTCCTGTTCCGCCAGTTCTTCATGACAGTCCCGGACGAACTTTTGGAAGCGGCCCGTGTGGACGGAGCCGGCCCTATGAAGTTCTTCCGGGACATCCTCCTGCCGCTCTCGCGTACCAATATCGGCGCGTTATGCGTCATCCTCTTCATCTATGGCTGGGTTCAGTACCTCTGGCCGCTCCTGGTGACCACCGACCCCGGTTATTACACGCTGATGATGGGGATGAAGCGCATGGTCACGGCGCAGGACGGCGTCATCGAGTGGCAACTCGTCATGGCGGGGTCCGTACTCGCCATGCTTCCCCCCATCCTCGTCGTGGTTTTCATGCAGCGGTTGTTCATCCGCGGGCTTACTGAAACGGAGAAATAACATGGCTGGCATTCACATTTCAGAGGTTTCAAAGGTTTATACCGGCGGCGTAAAGGCGGTAAGCTCCGTCTCCATCGACATAGCCGATGGCGAGTTCATCGTCCTTGTCGGTCCGTCTGGCTGCGGAAAGTCCACGCTGTTGCGCATGGTCGCGGGGCTGGAAGCCATTTCCGCGGGCGAAGTGAAAATCGCCGGCCGGGTCGTCAACGAGGTCGAGCCGGCCGAGCGCGATATCGCCATGGTGTTCCAGAATTACGCGCTCTATCCGCATATGACGGTGTATAACAACCTAGCCTACGGTCTGAAGAACCGCGGTACGCCGAAGGCTGAGATCGACGCGCGTGTCGCTGAAGCGGCCCGCATGCTGGAGATCACCCAGTATCTGGAGCGCAAGCCGCGCGCGCTTTCCGGCGGCCAGCGCCAGCGCGTCGCCATGGGCCGCGCCATCGTACGCAAGCCGGCAGCCTTCCTGTTCGACGAGCCGCTCTCCAACCTCGATGCGAAACTGCGCGTTTCCATGCGTGGCGAAATCAAGCGCCTGCAGCGCCGCCTCGGCACCACGTCGATCTACGTCACCCACGACCAGCTCGAAGCCATGACGCTCGCCGACCGCCTCGTCGTTCTGAACGGGGGAGAGATCGAGCAGATCGGTGCGCCGCTGGAAGTTTACCACGCACCCGCCTCTACCTTTGTGGCAAGCTTTATCGGTTCGCCGGCCATGAACCTCGTCAGGGGGGAGTTGCATGGCGACAAGCTGGCGATCGGCCCGGCGATGATCAGCCTCAACGGTTTTGCACCGACTTCGGGCGCCGTTACCGTCGGCGTCCGCGCTGAGGATCTGCGCATCGCGCGCGACGACGAAGAGGCCCTGCCTTTCCGCCTCGAATATACCGAGGAACTGGGCGCCCAGCGACTGATCCACGGCACCGTCGGCGATCAGCAGATCACTGCCGCCGTTTCGCCGGAGATTGCGCTCTCTGCGGAAATGCGCATCGCCGTCGATGCCAAGCGCCTGCACTTCTTCTCGCTCGATACGGGCAAGCGGCTGCCGGGCAACGTACCGGCGGAGGCAAAGCTCGCGCCGGTCGAACCGGTTCTCTAAAGAGAGTGCGAAAATCAGGCCGATCGTTAAAATTGTACGATTGGCCTGAACAGCAGCCTTACTCTTTGCCGCTACATTTTCCCGGAATTGGCAGCTTTTGGGGGAAAGATGAGTTGGCATGTCCTCGCCGCGACCGCAGCGGCAATCGCATTCAGATACAGGTCAGACACGCCGGAGAAACCGAAGGTTAAGGCGTTCATCGGCGCCTGCCCGCATTCTTTGGAGATGAAGCCGATGCCGATCGAGCCCACATGGGTGCTCGCCGGTGATCCGCGCGCGCGTGCCGCCTCCCACTCCACTGCAGAAGACGATTGCGCCACGACCGGCGTGTGGGAATGCACGGCCGGCGAGTTCCGCTGGTACTTCCATTGGGACGAAACGGTGGTGATCCTTGAGGGCGAAGTGCACGTGACTGCCGATGACGGCACGCAGCGCACGCTGACGGCAGGCGATGTCGGCTATTTCAAGGGCCGGACCTGGGCCACCTGGCGCATCGACAACTATCTGAAAAAGGTAGCATTCATCCGCCGGCCTTTCCCGAAGCCGATCGCCATGCTTTTCCGCCTGCGTAACATGTTGCGGGCAAAGACGCAGGTCGGCATCTCCGCGTGATATCGGCCGATTGCAGTTGCCTTTGGGGGCTCGCCATCCTACATCAGGCGGGCCAATCCTAGGGGGCTGAAGTCATGGCGAAAATCCGCAAGGTCGCGTTCCAGATGGACCATATTTCCGGCATCAGCATTGCCGGCGATTCCACCTTCGCCATGGCGCTCGAAGCGCAGGCGCGTGGTTTCGAACTCTTTCACTATACCCCCGACCGCCTGACCATGCGCGACGGCAAGATCTTCGCTGCCGTCGAACCGCTGCAGGTGCGCGACGTCAAGGGCGATCATTTCACGCTCGGCGACAAGGAGCGCATCGACCTCTCGGAGATGGACGTCGTTCACCTGCGCCAGGATCCGCCCTTCGACATGGGCTATATCACCTCGACCCATCTGCTCGAGCGCATCCACCCGAAAACGCTTGTCGTCAACGACCCCGCCTGGGTGCGCAACTCGCCGGAGAAGATTTTCGTCACCGAATTTGCCGATTTGATGCCGGCAACTCTGATCAGCCGCGATCCGGGCGAAATCGCCCGCTTCCGAGAGGAGATGGGCGATATCATCCTGAAGCCGCTCTACGGCAATGGCGGCGCCGGGGTTTTCCATTCCGCCCGGGACGACCGCAATTTCACGTCGCTGCTCGAAATGTTCGGCCAGATGTATCGCGGCGAACCCTATATCGCCCAGGCCTATCTGCCGGCCGTGCGCAAAGGCGACAAGCGTATCCTTCTGGTCGACGGCGAGCCGGTCGGCGCGATCAACCGGGTTCCCGCCGAACACGACAGCCGCTCCAACATGCATGTCGGTGGCCGCGCCGAGGCGACCGAGATCACGCCGCGCGAGAAGGAAATCTGCTCCCGCATCGGACCCGCCTTGCGCGAGCGCGGCTTCATCTTCGTCGGCATCGATGTCATCGGCGACTATATGACCGAGATCAACGTCACATCCCCGACGGGCATCCGCGAAGTCAAGAAGTTCGGCGGCGCCGACGTCGCAAGCCTCCTCTGGGATGCAATCGAGGCAAAACGCGCCTGATGAAGGCAAGGCGTTTCGGATACGGATCGCCTTTGTTCTCGCGCTGCAACCGCCTGCAACCCACTTGCAGCGGATGCGTGAAGTTGTTCGATTAATGTTCTTGTTTCATTCTTATTTCTATGCCAGATTGCAATTCCTGGCACGGAAAGCGTGTATCGCTGGCGTCCTGGACATGAGGTTAGGGGCGGGGTGGATATGGTTTCGCGCGTCAGCACAGTTGCGTTCCAGGGCATTGAAGGCGTTCCGGTCGACGTGCAGGTCATGGTCGGACCCGGAAAAATCAACATGCATATCGTCGGCCTGCCCGACAAGGCGGTGGCCGAGAGCCGCGAGCGGGTGCAGGCGGCGTTGCATGCCTCGGGCCTTGCCATGCCGCCGAAGAAGATCACCGTCAATCTGGCGCCGGCCGACCTTCCGAAAGAAGGATCGCATTTCGACCTGCCGATCGCGCTGGCATTGATGGCGGCACTGGGCGCCGTTCCCGGAGATGCGCTCACCGGTTATGTCGTGCTCGGAGAACTGAACCTCGACGGCACGCTTGCGCCCGTGGCCGGCGCACTTCCGGCGGCAATCGCCGCAAACGCTTTGGGAAAGGGTCTGATCTGCCCGGCCGACAGCGGCGCGGAAGCCGCCTGGGCAGGGGCCGATATCGATATCATCGCGCCGCGCAGCCTGATCGCGCTCGCAAACCATTTCCGCGGCACTCAGGTCATCTCGCGTCCGCAGCCGGCGATCCGTGCCTTGCCTGCCAATCTGCCGGATCTCATCGACATCAAAGGTCAGGAAAGCGCCAAGCGGGCGCTGGAAGTCGCCGCTGCCGGCGGTCATAATCTCCTGATGGTCGGCCCTCCCGGCTCCGGAAAATCCATGCTTGCCGCTAGGCTGCCGTCCATCCTGCCGCCGCTTTCGGCTGCCGAACTGCTGGAAGTGTCGATGATCCATTCGATCGCCGGCCAGCTTTCCGGCGGCAAGCTCTCTGACCGCCGGCCTTACCGCACGCCGCATCACTCGGCCACCATGGCAGCGCTGGTGGGTGGTGGCCTGCGCGCCAGGCCCGGGGAGGCATCGCTTGCCCATCACGGCGTGCTGTTCCTCGACGAATTCCCGGAATTCTCGCCGCAGGCGCTTGACGCGCTCCGCCAGCCGCTGGAGACCGGCGAATGCATTATCGCCCGCGCCAACCACCGGGTTTCCTATCCCGCCAGTATCCAGCTCGTCGCCGCCATGAACCCATGCCGCTGCGGCATGGCGGGCGAACCCGGCCATTCCTGCGCACGTGGACCAAAATGCATATCGGACTACCAGGGCCGCATTTCAGGGCCGCTGATGGACAGGATCGATATCCGCATAGACGTGCCGGCCGTGTCCGCTGCAGATCTCATTCGCCCGAGGCCGGCGGAAAGCAGCGCGGATGTCGCCAGGCGCGTGGCGGCTGCGCGTGACAGGCAGCGGGAGCGGTTCGAACAGGCCGGTTATCCGCGCGTGCTCACCAATGCTCGCTGCTCGACGGCGTTGATCGAGAAGATCGCCGAACCCGATCCCGGCGGTCTCCAACTGCTCAGGGATGCGGCGGAAAAGCTCAAGTTCTCAGCCCGCGGATACCACCGCATTTTGAAGGTCGCACGCACGCTCGCCGATCTTGACGGCAAGGATACCGTCGGCCGCCTCCATCTCGCCGAGGCGATTTCCTATCGCATGGCCGGCGAACGGCTGGCGACGGCCGCGGCGTGAGGCAGAAGGTTAGGGATGGGGGTTGCGAGGGCCGGGAGATGGCGATGAATTTGCTCTGCGGCCAGGGCAGTCGTCACCGATGACCAAGCTCCACTTAGGCGGACCGCCGCTTAGGCAGACGCGGATAACATACCCTTCCGTCGTTCATCCTCGGGCTTGACCCGAGGATCCATCCGCCTGGCGACCCGCCCTAATGTAGTCAACCCTGGTGGGCTTGGCCGTGGATCCTCGGGTCAAGCCCGAGGATGACGACCTGAAGAAGTGCAGCTAACCACCCAATCCTTCAAACAGCGCCGTCGACAGATAACGCTCGGCAAAGGATGGAATGATGACGACGATGGTCTTGCCGGCGTTTTCTTCGCGGCTGCCGACTTCGATGGCGGCCTGCAGCGCCGCACCGGAGGAGATACCGACCGGCACGCCTTCGAGCCTGGCCACCAGGCGGGCCATCTCCATCGCCTCACCGCTGTTGACGGTGATGATCTCGTCATAGATGTGCGTGTCCAGGATCTTCGGAGCGAAACCTGCACCGATGCCCTGGATCTTGTGCGGCCCGGGCTGTCCGCCGGAGAGCACGGGCGATTCTTCCGGTTCGACGGCAATGATCTTGAGTGCCGGGTTGCGCTCCTTCAGCACCTGGCCGGCACCGGTGATCGTGCCGCCGGTGCCGATGCCGGAGACGAAGATGTCGATCTTGCCGTCGGTATCGTTCCAGATTTCCTCGGCCGTCGTCTTGCGATGAATTTCGGGGTTGGCCGGATTTTCGAACTGTTGCGGGATGACTGCATCCGGAAGCGAAGCGGCGAGTTCCTCCGCCTTGGCGATCGCACCCTTCATGCCTTTCGGGCCTTCGGTCAGCACCAGTTCGGCGCCGAGCAGGGCGAGCATCTTGCGGCGCTCGATCGACATGGTTTCCGGCATGGTGAGGATCAGCTTGTATCCCTTGGCGGCGGCCGCGAAGGCGAGTGCGATGCCGGTATTGCCGGATGTGGGCTCAACCAGCGTCGTCCTGCCAGGCGCGATCTTGCCTTCGGCCTCCAGGCTTTCGATCATCGCCACCCCGATACGGTCCTTCACCGAAGCGATCGGGTTGAAGAATTCGAGCTTGGCCAGAAGGTTGGCCTTCACGCCCTTTTCCCTAGCCAGCTTGTCGAGGCGCACGATCGGCGTGTCGCCGATGGTTTCGGTGATCGAGGAATAGATTCGGCCGCGGCCCGGCTTTCTGGTCTCTGGCATGGTGCTCTCCCTGAGTTTGGAGAGAAGTTAGGGCGTGTTCCCCACGAATGCCAGCAAGGCGGAACCGGACGGAAAGAGAAATGGAAATTTTGTTCCCGGAAGTGGTCGGGAACGAAAACGCCTTTGCGTTCAAAGGCCGGTCGAGCCGAAGCCACCGGCGCCGCGTGCCGTCATCGAGGTTTCCGTAATCTCGGCCAGCCGAGCCTGTGTCACCGGCGCGATCACCATCTGCGCGATCCGCATGCCGCGGGTGATGACGAAATCCTCGTCGCCGAGATTGATCAACAGCACCGTCACCTCACCGCGATAATCGCTGTCGATCGTGCCTGGCGTGTTGAGACAGGTGATGCCGTTCTTGAAGGCAAGGCCTGAGCGCGGCCGCACCTGCGCCTCGAAACCTTCCGGAATTTCGAAAATGAAGCCTGTTGGCACCAGTGCTCTTTTGCCGGGGGCGATTGTCAGCGGCATGTCGTCCTCGACGGCGGCGCGCAGGTCCATGCCGGCAGCGCCGGCGGTTTCATAGGCCGGCAGATCGAGGCCGGCGCCGTGAGGAAGGCGGACGAGATTGAGTTTCGGTGAGGAGGGGGCGTGAATGTTCATCATGTCATTTGTCGACCCACGGTCGCTCCGGTCAAACACGAATTGAAAGTTATCCACGGAGTCGTTAGATACGCGGCAACGTAAAGGATCTAGAAAAAATGCCCGAAACGATTGCCGAGGCGGTTTCCCGCCGCCGCACATTCGCAATTATTGCCCATCCGGACGCGGGCAAGACGACGCTCACCGAAAAACTGCTGCTGTTCGGCGGCGCGATCCAGCTCGCCGGCGAAGTGAAGGCGAAGAGGGACCGTATCCAGACCCGGTCCGACTGGATGAAGATCGAGCGCGAACGCGGCATCTCGGTCGTCACCTCGGTGATGACCTTCGAATATGACGGCAACGTCTTCAACATCCTCGATACGCCCGGCCACGAAGACTTCGCCGACGACACCTACCGCACGCTGACGGCGGTGGATGCCGCGGTCATGGTCCTCGACGCCGCAAAAGGCATCGAGCCGCGGACGCTGAAACTGTTCGAAGTGTGCCGCATGCGCGATATCCCGATCATCACTTTCGTCAACAAGATGGACCGTGAAAGCCGCGATCCGTTCGAGATACTCGATGAAGTCGAGGAGAAGCTGGCGCTCGACACCGCTCCGGTCACCTGGCCGATCGGCCGTTCGAAGAGTTTTTGCGGTTCCTATAACCTGGCGGACAATACCGTCCGCGGCTCGGATACGGACGTCAAGGCGACGCCTGTCAACGGACCCCAGAGCATTGCCGACCGCCTGCCGGAAAACGAACGCGCGGCCTTCGTCGAAGAGACCGAACTGGCGATCGAGGCCTGCCGGCCGTTCGACCGCAAGGCTTTCCTCGAAGGCCACATGACGCCGGTCTTCTTCGGTTCGGCTTTGCGGAATTTCGGCGTGCGCGACCTTATCGATGCGCTGGGCGATTTCGCCCCGCCGCCGCGAGACCAGGTGGCCGACATCCGCACGGTGCACGCGACCGACGACAAGATGACGGCCTTCGTCTTCAAGATCCAGGCGAACATGGACCCGAACCACCGCGACCGTATCGCGTTTGCGCGCATCTGCTCGGGCAAGCTGGAGCGTGGCATGAAGGCGCGGCTGTCGCGCACGGGCAAGCAGCTCGGGCTGACAGCGCCGCAGTTCTTCTTCGCATCCCAGCGCCAGTTGGCCGATACTGCCTATGCCGGCGATGTGGTCGGCATCCCGAACCACGGCACTTTGCGCATCGGCGATACGCTGACCGAAGGCGAGCAACTGGTGTTCCAGGGCGTGCCGAACTTCTCGCCGGAAATCCTCCGCCGTGTGCGGCTGGAAGATGCCATGAAGGCGAAGAAGCTCAAGGAAGCGCTGCAGCAGATGGCGGAAGAGGGCGTCGTGCAGCTCTTCTCGCCGGAAGACGGCTCGCCGGCCATCGTCGGGGTCGTTGGCGCGCTGCAGCTCGACGTCTTGAAGGAACGGCTGCAGGGCGAATACGGCCTGCCGGTCTCCTTCGAAATGTCGCGGTTCTCGATCTGCCGCTGGATCTCGGCCGATCATCAGGCCGATCTCGACAAGTTCCTGACGGTAAAGCGCGGCGATATCGCCCGCGATCTCGATGGCGATCCGGTTTTCCTGGCGCAGGACAGCTTCTCGCTGCGCTATGAGTCGGAGCGTTTTCCAGCGATCAAGATGGTCGCGATCAAGGAATATCAGGTCGCCAAGGCGGCCTGATACCATCCTGTGTTTTAGTCGAACTTGACCGCCGTCGTGTTGGAACCGCAGACCAGCACGCAGACGCGTTCGTCGGGGCTGGGAACATATTTGCCGGAAAGCAGGGCGGCGAAGGCCGCAGCGCCGCCGGGTTCGGCAACGATACGGGCGCTGGCCCACAGTGCCTTCTGAGCGGCGAGGATCTCATCGTCGGTCACCAGGATCGGCGGCTGGAGGAATTTCTGGGCAACGGGGAACATCAGTTCGCCGACCTGCTTTGGCGCAAGCGAATCCGCGGCGATGCCGCCGGTCGGCGCATCCACCGGGTGACCCGCCTTGAAGGCTTCGTAAAGGGTCGGCGCGCCGTCGGATTCCACCGCGACGATCTTCGCCCGTCCGCGGAACCAGGAGGCGATGCCGCCGATCAGTCCGCCACCGCCGACAGCGACCAGCAGCGTCGTCATCTCCGGCAGGCCGTCATCGATCTCCTTGCCGAGCGTGCCCTGGCCGAGCAGGGTTTCCACCTGGTCATAAGCATGGGCGGCGATTGCACCGCTCGTCGCCACATATGTCTGGCTCGCCGCCAGCGCATCGTTATAGCGATCGCCGCCGACCACCAGTTCCGCGCCATAGGAACGAATGAGGTCGATCTTCGCCTGCGAGGCCACGCTCGGCACGAAAATATGCGCCGGAACGCCGAGCTTCATCGCTGCGTAGGCGACGGCCGCTCCATGATTGCCGCCGGACGCGGCGACGACGCCGGCCGCCGGGACATTGCGCGTCAAAAGGTTGGTGAAGGCGCCGCGAGCCTTGAACGAGCCGGAATGCTGCAGCAGCTCGAGCTTCAGGTCGACCGGCAGCGGTGCCCCGCCGAAATCCCGCATGTCGACGCGCATCACAGGCGTGCGGCGGATATGCGGGCGGATGAGCGTTTCGGTTTCCGCGATGCGTTCGGGCGTGACGGTGTGTTCGATCGACATGATGGCCTCTTGGGAATGGAACGGCCATGGGTAGCCGCCAAGTCGCCGAAAGGAAAGTCCCTTTAGGCGCCGATCCGTTCGCTGAGAAAGTCGACGACGGCGCGCACGGCCGGAAGCTGCCCGCGTCGATGCGGCATCAGGATCGTCGTAGTGATGCTGCCGGCGGTCCAATCGGGCAACAGGCGGATCAGCCTGCCCTCGGCAAGCGCTTCGCGGCAGACGGACGTCGGCAGGCAGGTCAGGCCAAGGCCTGTCATCGTCGCCTTCATGATCACCATCGGCTCGTCGGCGGAAAGCACAGATTGAGGTGTCACCACAACCGCTTCGCCATCCTCGGAGGCCAGCTTCCAGACCGTATCCGTCGGGCCGGCAGTGACCGCCCTGTGTCCGGCGAGATCTTCCGGCTGCAAGGGCTCGCCATGGATGCGAACATAATCCGGTGAGGCGACGACGAAGAAAGAGTGCACCGCGAGCTTCTTCTGCAGAAGTGTCGAATCCGGTAGCGGCGCCTGGTGGCTGCGTACCGCGATGTCAAAACCTTCCTGAACGATATCGACGAACCGGTCGCTGACATGCAGCGAAAGATGCAGCTTCGGATAACGGGTCGAAAGCTCGGCAAGATGATCGGCGAGTACGAATTGCGCGGTCGGCACTGCGGCCGTCATCCGCACGATGCCGCTCGGTTCGCCGAGGTGGGTGCGAACGATGGTTTCCGCCATCTCCGCCTCGATTACTGACGCCTGCGCGTGCCGGAAGAAATCCCGGCCGAGGTCGGTCAGCGAGAAACTGCGGGATGTCCGCTGGATCAGCCGCACGCCAAGCCGGTCCTCGAGTTCCGCCACGCGTTTGCTGACGGTGGATTTCGGCACGCCGAGCCGGCGGCCTGCCGCGGAAAAGCCGCCATGCTCCACTGCCTGCACGAAGAAATAGAGATCGTTGAGGTTGGGCAAAGTCATTCTCAGCTTCCATGCCTGTAGACTTAAAGGCGGAAAATTGGTGTCTACCGCGCCAGTGTCCACAAATTCATATTGCCGGGGCCTCAAAATTTCAATCCAGGGAGTATGAAAATGACACCGATCCTGTTTTACGGCGTACCGGAAGGATGTTCCTTCGGCTCGATCGTCGCGCTCGAATGGACCGGCGCGCCATATCGGCTATGCCGGATCGAAATGCCGGCCGTGGTTTCGAGCGAGGCCTATAAGCCGGTCAACCCGATCGGCGAAACTCCGTCGCTGATGCTGCCGGACGGCCGGGTGATGAGCGAGAGCATGGCAATCCTCAATCATATCGCCGCGCGCACGGTGGGCAAGGGCTGGGGTTTCGATCCGAAGTCGGAAAAATTCGACCGGATGAACCAGATGCTGGCCTTCCTCAATACCGCTTTCTTCAACGCCTTCGGCCCGCTCTGGCACACAGCGGAGCATGAACTCGACCCGCAGGCCAACCAGGCACTTCGCACCTATGGTATCGCCAAGGTCGAGAAGGCGCATGCGCAACTCGAAACGCTCTTGGGTGGATGCGAATGGCTACTCGGCGACGAGAAAAGCTTTGCGGATGCCTATTTCGCCGGCATCGCCCGCTGGAACGATTTCCACCAGGTCGTCGACCGGAGGCAGTTTCCGGGGCTCAATGCGCTCTACGAGCGTCTGCAGCAGGACCCGGCGGTGCAGTTCGCCTGGGCCATCGAACATCAGGAAGAAGCGCAGACGAGCGGCCAGTTCCTCGGCCATGTGAGCCTCGACGAAGCGCTCGGGTCTTTGAAGCAGGCGGCGTGATCGCCGATATCCATGCGCAGTCGTGGCGTCCCTGGTGGGCGCTGCGACCTGAGGCGCTTGTCTGAAATGATACTCGGATTTGATCCTTAGGAGTTCAACGAACTTACGCCGCGGTGAGGTCCTTGAGGAAGTCGTCGCACCAGCGTGTCACGTCGTATTCGAGGAGATGCTCCATCATCCGGCCCCAGCGCTCCTTGCGCTCTTCAATCGGCATGTTGATGCCGCGCGCGATCGCGTTTGCCGTGCCTTCGATGTCATAGGGATTGACCAGCAGCGCCCCACGCAGTTCCCGCGCAGCACCCGCGAAGCGCGACAGCACCAGAACGCCCGGGTTGTCCGAATCTTGGGCCGCCACATATTCCTTGGCGACCAGGTTCATGCCGTCGCGAAGCGGCGTGACGAGCCCGATTTTGGCGAGCCGATAAAGGCCTGCCAGAACGGGCCGGCCGATCGAGCGGTTGATATAGCGGATCGGCACCCAGTCGACCGTGCCGATCGCACCGTTCACGCGGCCTGCCTGCTCGGCCACCATGCGCTGCATCTGCTCGTATTCCGGCACTTCGGAGCGGGATTTCGGCGTGATCTGTAGATAGGTTACGCGGTTATGATGGGCAGGGTTGGATTTGACGAAGTGTTCGAAGGCATCGATCCGCTGGGTGATGCCCTTCGAATAATCCAGCCGGTCGACGCCGATGATCAGGTCCCGCCCTTCGATGCTCTGCTTGGCCTTACGCACGATGACGTTGCTCGCTGCCTTCTTCGCATATTCCGCAAACATCGCCGTCTCGATGCTGATCGGGTAGTAGCCGCCCTTGAAGGTGCGCCCATAGGAGGTCAGTTTCCCGCCCTCGAGTGCGTCACCGATGCCCTCTCGCACGAGCCCGCCGACGAAATTGGCAAGGTCATGGTCTGTCTGGAACCCGACAAGATCGTAATACGACAGCCCCTTCATGATCTCCTCGTGGACAGGCATGGTGAAGAGCACGTCCGCTGGCGGCCAGGGAATGTGCAGGAAGAAGCCGATCTTGTTCTTGAGGCCCATCTGGCGCAGTTCTGCGGCAAGCGGGATCAGGTGATAGTCGTGTACCCAGATGACGTCATCGTCCTCTATGAGCGGTGCCAATTTATGGGCGATGAAGCGGTTGACGCGGAAGTACCCGGCCATCTCCTTTCGTCCATATTCCGCAAGATCCATCCGGTAATGACAGATCGGCCAGAGCACCCGGTTGGCAAACCCGTGGTAATATTCCTCGACATCCGTCTTGGTGAGATCGGTGAGCGCATAGGTGATGTTGCCGTGCTGCTGCATGTCGAGCGGCGCCGGCTCCTTCGCGCCGCTGGATTTGCCGGACCATCCCATCCAGATGCCGCCGTGCTCCTCCAGAGCGGCCTGCAGCGCGACAGCCAGCCCGCCGGCTGGAGCATCGCCGCTCTTCTGCGGCAGGGAGACACGGTTCGAAACGACGACAAGTCGGCTCAAGATATTGTCCTTTCGGCTCACGCGGCGTCGGGCTTGACGCCACTCGCGAGCGCTTTGATTGCCGCGCGCAAGGCAGCGGCCGAGGGGAGGGTGGATTTGGCTTCCGTGTCACCCGGCGTCTCGGTGATGCGGATGGAATGGCCGCCGAGTTGGTTGGCGGTGCGGAACATCGCCTCGTCGGTCACGTCGTCGCCGATCGCGATCGGCTTGCGGCCCTTGAAGGGCGGTTGATCGAGAAAGGCCTGCAATGCGTGGCCCTTGCTCGCCTGGGCCGGCCGGATCTCCATCACCATCTTGCCGTGCTGGAGCGTGAAGTCGGGTCCTGCCATATCGAGGTAGCGGGGCATGGCCGCCTCGACCGCTTCACGTTGCTTCGGCGCCTGGCGATAATGGGCGGCGACGGCCGCCCCCTTGTCCTCCACCAGAACGCCCGGCCACTGACGGGCTTCGCGGAAAAGAGCCGCCTTCAGATCCTCGAACGCGGCACCGACCTCGACGCGGCTGATCGCCCCGGAGGGATCGCGGCGCTCCGAGCCGTGCAGGCCTGCGATCGGGAATTTATACGGGGTGAAAAGCTGGTCGGCATAGGGAAGAGCCCGGCCTGTGACCAGCGCCAGCGCGCCGCCGAGCCTCATGGAAAGACGATGCAGGTTCTCGGGCAGATCCGGCGGTACGACGATCGCGTCCGGGGTCTCGGCAAGCTCAATCAGCGTGCCGTCGATATCGAGAAACAGCGCCCATCGCTCCGGTTCGAGCATCAGCCTGGCGAGAACGGAATCCTCCGGAAGGGGCGCTTCTGCAGTAGCTGGGCTCGGCTGTTCTTTACGCGACATGAGCCTCTATCTAGGCCGCCAAACTCCGGCGGCAACCTCGAAAGATCACGCTCTGTCGCAAAAAGTGATACATTCTTTAGCAAGAAGCTGGCATGTAACCATTGAATTCATGTTTCATTAAGCCTTTGTAGAGACCCTGAAATTCCTGGATTTTCAGGCCGCGGACGGGCGGCAACGTCGGAGCAGAAATACTCATGTGTCGTTGGGCAGCCTATCGCGGCGAACCTCTTTATCTCGAAGAACTCGTATCCTCGCCGGCGCATTCCCTGATCGAGCAGTCTCATTGCGCCACCCGCGCCAAGACCGCGACGAATGGTGATGGTTTCGGAATTGCCTGGTATGGAGACCGGCCGGAACCGGGCCGTTACCGCGACATCCTGCCTGCCTGGTCCGATTGCAATCTGAAGAGCCTGGCGCGGCAGATCCGTTCGCCGCTCTTCCTCGCCCATGTGCGGGCGGCAACCAATGGCGCGACGCGGCGCGACAATTGCCACCCTTTCGTCCAGGGCCACTGGTCGTTCATGCACAATGGCCAGATCTCCGGCTTCGAGCGCATCCGCCGGCATATGGAGGGCATGCTTTCGGACGCGCTGTTCGAAGCCCGTAACGGCACGACCGATTCCGAGCTTCTCTTCCTGCTCGCCCTGCAATTTGGCCTGGATACCGATCCGTTCCAGGCCATGGAAAAGGCGATCGCCACGGTCGAGGACCTGTCTCTGGAAAAATCGGGCGAGGCGTTGGTGCGCTTCACCGCCGCCTATTCCAACGGCCGCGAACTTTATGCGGTGCGTTACGCTACCGACCATAAACCGCCGACGCTCTACGCGGCACCGATGGGCGGCAAGACGGGTTATTGCCTTGTTTCCGAGCCGCTCAACGATGAAGTCGATACCTGGGTGGAAATCCCGGACGGCAGCGCCGTCGTGGTTGGTGCCGATGGCCTGCAGGCCACGCTCTTCCGGCCGAAGGCGCTCTCGGAAGCGGCTTGAGATCTACCCGAGCTTCGAGGCGATCAGCGTAGCGAGACGCTCCGCCACCTCGTCCTTGTCAAACTCGGGCCATTCATCGACACCCTTGGCGCTGATGATCTTCACCCGGTTGCGGGTGCCGCCCATGATGCCGGTTTCCGGCGACACGTCGTTGGCAACGATCAGGTCGGCGCCCTTGCGCTCCAGCTTGGAGCGGCCGTTCTTCTCGACATCCTGGGTCTCTGCGGCAAAGCCGACCACCAGCTTCGGCCGCTTTTCGTGATGACCCACGGTCTTCAGGATGTCCGGGTTTTCGGTCAGCAACAGGGGAGGCGGGGCCTCGCCCGGCTGCTTCTTGATCTTCTGGCCGGCCGACGAGGCGACGCGCCAGTCGGCAACGGCCGCGACCATGACCGCGATATCGACTGGCAGGCGCGAGATCACTACTTCCAGCATCTCCTCGGCGCGTTCCACATGTACGGTCTTCACGCCAACCGGATCGGGTATGTTCACCGGTCCGGAGACGAGCGTCACATCTGCGCCGAGCTTTGCGAGTGCTGCGGCGATCGCATGGCCCTGACGGCCGGAGGAGCGGTTGGCGATATAACGCACCGGGTCGATCGGCTCGTGGGTCGGGCCGGATGTGACGATCACCTTTTTGCCGGTCAGCGGCTTCGGTGCGCCGTCCAGCAGTTTGACCGCTGCCACGACGATTTCCAGCGGCTCGGCCATGCGGCCGGTGCCCGCCTCGTTGCTTTCGGCCATCTCACCGGCCATAGGGCCTATGAAATGGATACCATCTGCCCTCAGCGTTTCAACATTGCGCCTGGTCGCGGGCGCCGCCCACATCTTCGGGTTCATGGCGGGTGCGACCAGGACCGGGCGGTCGGTGGCAAGCAGCACGGCGCTCGCCAGATCGTCCGCCAGGCCATGCGCCATCTTGGCCATCAGGTGGGCGCTGGCGGGTGCCACGATCACGAGGTCGTTGTCGCGGGCGAGCCTGATATGGCCGACATCCTGCTCGTCCTCGCGGGAAAACAGATCGATATAGACGTGGCTGGCGGATAACGCGCCGACCGCGAGCGGTGTGATGAATTCCTGGGCCGCCTTGGTCATGATCGGACGAACCGATGCGCCCCGCTCGCGAAGCCGACGGATGAGATCGAGGCTTTTATAAGCCGCGATGCCGCCGGAGATGATCAGAAGAATACGCTTGCCGGAGAGTTCCATGCCGTTACCCGATACCAGAATGGCCGGAAGCTAAGCTTTCGGTCGCCAAGTTGCAATTGCCTTCCCCATTTGACGGCGTCACGGAACAGTTGCAGCCGATGGGAGTTCAACGGCAAAGGAGAGCCGTCATGAAAAAGAAGATCGTTCCGAAGAAGGTCGCGGGGTTCAAGGTGCCGAAATCCGTGCGCAAGTCGTCACTGCTGCGCAACATGCTGGCAAGCCGCACCGGCCGGCAGATGCTGGCGAGAGCCCTCGTCGCAGGCGCCAATGCCGCCGCCGCCGTCCTGACCGACGAGCGGGCCGATGTCCGCAAGCCCGGCAAGATAAGCGGCCGCAGACGCGCCCTTGCCGCAAGCGTTGCAGGCGAGGCGATCGAGAGCGCAACTGCAGCAGCGATCGACGTCGTCACCAGCCCGACGCGCTCTCTCTTCAAGGCAAGCGCAAAGGCGAAGGAGGGCCGGATTTTCCCGGAACCGGTCACGCACTGACGCGAAGGCGGTTTGGACATCTTGCGCTAGATTCTGGACTGCACTACTCCTGTTTGCGGCCGGATGCGGCCAGCCGCCCGCGGCGCCTCAAGCGCTAAGGTGAACGCATCCACCGCCTCTCATCCTTTGCCAATCCGGCCAGCGATGACGAACGGATCAGCAATGCGGGCGCTGATTGATGGACCTGACCGGTCTTTGCTCGTCTGTTGAAAGGATGATGAGATGCGCGATTTCCGCGATGCAAAACTGATGGCCAAAAACCTGCGCGAGGCGCTTGCCGAACGTAAGGTCGAGCTGACGCATAGCCAGGTCCTGGAACTGGTCGCAGCGCAGTTCGGCTACGACAACTGGAATATCCTTGCTGCAAAGATCGACGCGTCAGAGCCGCAGCAGAGGAAGCCGGATGCGGTGTCGATCCAGCCGGCGATCCCGATCTTCCGGATATTCTCCGTCGATAAGGCGATGGAATTCTACCGCGATTTCTTAGGCTTTACCGTGGACTGGGAGCATCGCTTCGGCGAAAACTTCCCGCTTTATTGCCAGATTTCGCGAAGCGGCATGCTGATGCACCTTTCCGAGCATGCAGGCGATGCGTCGCCGGCAGCAAGGGTCTTCGTGCCGATGACGGGTGCGCGCGCCTTCCAGCAGGAGCTGATCGGCAAGAACTACCCCTATATGAAGCCAGGGCTCGAACAGGCGGATTGGGGACTGGAAGTGACGGTCACCGACCCGTTTAGCAACCGCATCACCTTCTGCGAGCGGGAGATCAAGCCCCAAGCCTGACCTAGCCTCTCGAGGCCCGACGGGACGCTAGATCTTCTTCCTGGCGGTCGCGAGCGGCTCGGTCGTCAGCTTGAAATCCGTCATTTCCTTCGGCGTCAAATAATAGAGCCGGTCCGGCGGCGTTTCGAGCGCATGGATCCAGAGGCCCGCGCCAATTCCCATCTGGTCGAGATGCCGTGCGACCCGCGCGGTGGTCGCCTGCGCGGCGGACATCGCCTGTTCCGCCGAAGGCCGGTCCTTGGCTCCGTTGAACACCTGGTGCACGCCGATCACTGCATCCTTTTCCGCCAAACGCCCGACGCCGCCGGCAAATACGATCGGGCAGGAAGAGGCGCAGAGCGCTTTTGACGCGACCTTCGTGTCGAGCTTCCTGTCGCGGATCAGCTTCGACATGGCGAGGGCATCGTCAACCGAGCCGCCGGGGGAGTTGAGCGTCACCGTCTTCACATATTCCCCGCGGGTCTCGATCTCCTTTGAGAAGCGGGCGGCGGCGCCCCGGTCGATCGTCCCTTCGGCGAGCAGCACGCCGCCTGTGGTGAGCTCGAAGGTGATCGGCTTGCGCAGCACTTCCTTGGGGCTGGCGGGCTGCACCGGCGGTGCTGCGGGCACGCCTTCGGTCAGCGCCGGCGGCAGCACGGGCTGGTCCTCGTGCATCGGATCGAAGCCGGGCAAGGCGGCGTTCATCACCGTCATGTCGCGAATATCGACGACGAGGAACACCGCCGCGGCCGAGAGCAGCATGTAGAAGGCGGCGCGCATCAGCACGCCTTCGTCGAGTTTGCTGATCGCCTCACCGATCCTCATGCGTCCGGTCCCGGCTGCGCGACTTGAGGTCGATGGCGGTGATATTGTTCGGCTCGGTCTCCGGCGACAATTCCGGATTTGACGTTGGTGTTTCGCTCTTCGCGTCTGTTTTGGAAACGGCCTGTTCGATGGTGACGCCGCTGGCGGTAACGGCGCGCTGCACCTCCAGCGCCCTGAGAAGTTCGGCCGCCGTGATCCGTTCCGCGAAGGGTAGGTTTTCTTCCTGGCGGCGGATAGCGCCATGCACGACGGCCAGGATGAACACCATCACACCAGGCAGCAGGTCGATGGAAATAGCGCCGGCCCAGGCGGGAATGAAGTCCTGCGCATAACTCAGCACGGCTTCGGCGGAGGAGAGTGGCACGAAACGACGCTCCTGCACGGGCGGCCGGGCGAGGATTTCGTCGGCAGCCTTGGCGAGCGCCTTGGATTGCGCCGTGACCGAGGTACGCACCGTGTCCATTACCTGGTTCTGTCGGTTGACGAGATCGGCAGCGCCGCCATCCGGGACCGGCGCAATGAAGCCGAGCGACAGGTCGTCAGCCGCGCGGCGGATCGATGGTGCGATCGAGGTCTGGGCGAGCGAGGTGATGACGCCGGTCAGTGCCACGGCTTCGGTCGAAAACTGGTCGGCACGCGGCTCGATCGTGCCCGGCGCGGAAACCAGCGAACGCATAGTCTCAAGCCGTTTCTGGCCCTGGGAGAAGAGGCCGTCCACCTGCTCGCGCGAGGCATTGATGTTGGCTGAAAGCGACTTCATCTGCGCCGACATCTGGCTGAGGAGCTGTACGACGCTTCCCGATCCGGTCGTGCCGGTGAGCGAACCGGACTGGCGCTCGACGCCCGCAAGCTGGGCGAAACGTTCGGACGCGCGCTGGATATCCGGCAACAGGTTTTGCGCCGCGAGTGCATTCTGGTGGGCGCGGTCGAGATCCGCGGTATAGTCCTCGACCGTCTCGGAAAGATGCTGCTCCACGGCTGCGGAACCGGCAAGCGCCGCCGCATTCAGCCAGCTCGACATGGCAAGGATCATCGCAGCACCCACCGCCATGACGCCGAGCATGGCGGTGCGGCCGCCACGGCTCGTCACATGCGGGTAGAACCGGGCCATATAGGACCAGAAGGCATAGATGCCGACCGAGACCGAGGCGGAGTAGATGACCGCTGCAAAGAATACGGCCGTCGGCGACCCGTCGAGAATGCTGCGTGCCCCGAGATAGGTGTAGACGCCGGAGGCGAGCGCCAGGACGGCAAGCGCGAAACGGGTCATCGTCTCGACGGCCGCGACGCCGTCATGCAAGCGTTGAGTTGCGCCTAGCGCCATGAACTGTCTCCGAAAGGCGAATTCCAAAAGGAATGTATTCCTTAACAGAGGATGAGAACTCGGCGGAATAAAGGCCGCTTTGGAGTTGCACTATGGCAAAAACCCTTGTGGAGCAGGGTTTTTGCATCACTACGTGGCCCGGCAAAGCTCAGCTGAGCGTGAAGGCAATATAAAGCAGCGACAGCGCGATGATCCACAGCGCGACGCGTCCCGACCGATTGTGTCGCGCCTCCGACTTGCCGATGGCCTCTGTGGTCTCAGGATCGAAGCGCAGGCCGTGCTCGCTCATATAGACGAGTTCCTGGTGTAGCGTCTCCGTCTTGGCGGCGATCTCCGGCAGGGCTTCGGCGAGCTTGACGGCGGCTTTCACCCCGTCGCGCAGGTCCGAGACGATGCGTTTCGGCCCGAGATTGTCGCGGATCCATTGGCCGACGACCGGTTCTGAAGCCTTCCACATGTTGAAGCGCGGATCGAGCATGCGCGACACGCCCTCGACCACGACCATGGTCTTCTGCAGCAGGATCAGTTCGGTGCGGGTCTGCATCTCGAACAGGTCGGTCACCTCGAAGAGCAGCGCCAGGAGCCGCGCCATGGAGATCGTTTCGGCGGGCTGGCCGTGGATCGGTTCGCCGATCGCGCGGATCGCCTGGGCGAAGCTCGCGACGTCGTGATGGGCCGGCACGTAGCCCGCCTCGAAATGCACTTCCGCGACGCGCAGATAGTCGCGGGTGATGAAGCCGTAGAGGATTTCGGCGAGGAAGCGACGCTCTTTTTTGCCCAATCGCCCGACAATGCCCATGTCGACGGCGACGACCGTGCCGGCGGTGTCGACGAACAGATTGCCGGGATGCATGTCCGCATGGAAAAAACCGTCCCGCAGCGTGTGGCGCAGGAAGGACTGGATCAGCACCTCGGCGAGCTTTTCGAGATTGTGGCCGGCGGCGCGAAGAGCCGCAACATCCGACATCTTGACGCCGTCTATCCATTCCATGGTGATAACGTCGCGGCCGGTGCGTTCCCAGTCGACCAACGGCACTCGGAACCCGGGATCCTCCTTGGTATTCTCGGCAATCTCCGAAAGCGCCGCGGCCTCCAGACGCAGATCCATTTCCACCTTGGTGGTCTGTTCGAGCGTCCGCGTCACCTCGATGGGCCTTAAGCGCCGGCTGGAGCGCATGAAGCGTTCCTGCATACGCGCCAGGAGGTACATGCTTTCGATGTCATGGGCGAAGCGCTGGCGCACGCCCGGGCGCACCACCTTGATGGCCACTTTCCTGTCATTGACGACGCCGGGATGGACCTGGGCGATCGAGGCCGCGGCGATCGGCTCGTCGAAGGAAGAATAGAGATCGCCGATCGTTCGGCCGAGCGATGCCTCGACCGCCGCCTTCGCAATCGCGGTCGGGAAGAAGGCCATCCGGTCCTGCAGCATGGCGAGATCGACGGCCCAGTCGACACCGACGACATCCGGACGGGTCGCCAGGAACTGGCCGATCTTGACATAGGAAGGCCCCAGCCGGTCGACGGCGCGGGTCAGCCGCTCGCTGCGCGCCTGCGTCTTGGAGCGGAACCGCGCCAAGGGCTCCACCAGAGCCTTGATGAGGCCGACGGAGGGCGGCATGTCCTGGGTCGGCAGTGCCGATACCACGCCCTCGCGCACCAGAACCCAGCCGACGCGGGCAAGCCGGAAATAAGCGCCGATCGTGCTCATGCGTTCAGAGTTTCCAGCCGGAATGCAGCGCCGCGATGCCGCCGGTATAATTGGTGTAGGTGACGCGCGAAAAACCCGCATTGCGGATCATCGCGGCGAAATTCTCCTGGTTCGGAAATTTCCGGATCGATTCCACCAGATATTGATAGGGCTCCGCCTCGCCGGTGATCATCTTTCCGAAGCGCGGGATCGCCTTGAACGACCATTCCTCGTAAAAGCGCTCGAGAAGCGGCATCTCGACTTCTGAAAATTCCAGCACCAGCAGCCGTCCGCCGCGCTTCAGCACGCGATAGGCCTCCTTCAGAGCCACGTCGATATGCGGCACGTTGCGGATGCCGAAGGCGATCGTGTAGGCGTCGAAGGAGTTAGCCTCGAAGGGCAGGGACTCAGCGTTGGCCTCGACGAAGGCGAGGTTTTCGGAAAGACGTTTCTTCTCAGCGCGCTCGGCCCCGACAGCCAGCATCGAGCCGTTGATGTCGAGCACGGTCACATGCGCCTTGCGGTCGGAAGCCTCCACGATGCGGAAAGCGATATCGCCCGTGCCGCCTGCCACGTCCAGGGTTTTATAGCCGACGTCCTTTCTCGGATTGAGCGAGGCGATCAGCGCATCCTTCCAGACACGGTGCATGCCGGCCGACATCACGTCGTTCATCACGTCGTAGCGTTTGGCGACCTTATGGAAGACGTCGTTGACGAGACCCTGCTTCTCGCCGTCGGCGACCTTGCGGAAGCCATAGGACGTTTCCATCCCGCCGTCGGCGCTGGTACGAGCTTCAGTCATCGGTGAACTCCTAACGTCTCTCTTCTGGTCGGCGACCATAGCGAAATCGCTCATCCCACGCTATCTGTGGCGCGTGTCATTACATGGGTGCGACATCCGGTCCGGTCTATAGACCAGGCGCGATGTCGTTGAAACAGGAAGTTAGTCAATCATGCCCGAATTGCCAGAGGTGGAAACCGTCCGGCGCGGTCTCGCCCCGGCAATGGAAGGTGCGGTGATCGCCAGGCTGGAGCTCAACCGTCCGGACCTGCGCTTTCCGCTTCCGGAGAATTTCGCCAATGCCGTCAACGAACGCCGAATCGTCTCGCTCGGCAGGCGCGCCAAATACCTGCTGATCGACCTTGAGGACGATCTCACCGTGATCAGCCATCTCGGCATGTCGGGATCGTTTCGGATCGAGAACGATGCGCTCGCCGAGTTCCACCATCCGCGTTCGAAAGATCAGAAACACGATCATGTCGTCTTCCATCTGAGACAGAATGAAGGCCTGCTGCGCGTCATCTATAATGACCCGCGCCGCTTCGGCTTCATGCAGCTGTGGAAGCGCAGCGAGCTCGATCTTTATCCGGCCTTTGCCGAGCTCGGGCCGGAGCCGACCGGCAAAGCGCTCGATGCGGACTATCTGGCGGCAAGGTTGGCAGGCAAGAGCCAGCCGCTCAAGGGCGCGCTCCTCGACCAGACGGTGATCGCCGGCCTCGGCAATATCTATGTCTGCGAGGCGCTGTGGCGCGCGCATCTGTCGCCGAAACGCGCGGCCGGCAGTGTCGTTACCAAGACCGGCAGGCCGAACAAGGAGCTGGTCCTCCTCAACCAGTCGATCCGCGACGTCATCGCCGATGCGATCGCCGCCGGAGGTTCGTCGCTGCGGGACCATATCCAGACGGATGGTTCTCTCGGTTATTTCCAGCACTCCTTCTCCGTCTACGACCGGGAAGGCGGCGCTTGCCGCACGCCGGGCTGCGGCGGTACCGTCGCGCGCATCACCCAGGCGGGCCGCTCCACATTCTATTGCCCGGCCTGCCAAAAATAACCGCTGCCCAGAGAAATAGAGCAGAAGAGGAGACATTCGATGAGCTATGAAACCCTGCTGACCGAAACCCGGCGCGCTGTCGCGCTCATCACCCTCAATCGCCCGAAGGCGCTGAACGCGCTCAATTCGACTGTCATGGCCGAATTGACGGAGGCGCTTTGCGCATTCGGCAAGGACGAGGCGATCGGTGCAATTGTGCTCACCGGCTCGGAAAAGGCCTTTGCCGCCGGGGCCGATATCAAGGAAATGCAGGGCATCGATTTCGTCGAAGCGTATGTAAACGACTTCATCTCCGGCTGGGAGGCAATTGCCGCGTCTCGCAAGCCGATGATTGCCGCCGTTTCCGGTTTCGCGCTCGGCGGTGGCTGTGAGCTCGCCATGATGTGCGATTTCATCATCGCCTCGGAAACCGCGAAGTTTGGCCAGCCGGAGATCACGCTCGGCGTCATTCCCGGCATGGGCGGTTCGCAGCGGCTGACCCGAGCAGTCGGCAAGGCGAAGGCGATGGACATGGTGATGACCGGCCGGATGATGGACGTGGCGGAAGCGGAGCGGGCAGGGCTCGTGTCGCGCATCGTTTCGCCGGAGCGGTTGATCGACGAGGCAGTCGAGGCGGCCGCAAAGATCGCCTCCTTCCCGCGCGCCGCGGTGCTGATGGCAAAGGAGGCCGTCAACCGTTCCTTCGAAGGCACGCTTGCCGAAGGGCTGCGTTTCGAACGGCGGCTTTTCCATTCCTTGTTTGCGACCGCCGACCAGAAGGAAGGCATGGCGGCCTTCGTGGAAAAGCGCAAGCCGCAGTTCTCCAACCGATAAATCGTGCAACAGCGGATGGTCATCCACCAAAATGCGCGTTGACTGGGACGGGTATTCCGGTTATATGCCCGCCCACAGTTGGGAAAGCCTGATCATGGCTTCCTCTATTGCTCCCGAATTGCTGGATTGATGGTCGCAAGGACCGGCGCGGCAACGGCGGAGTTTGGTTCGAATTCGTAGAGAGGCATGAAATGGCCAATACAACTTCGGCGAAAAAAGCGACCCGCAAGATCGCTCGCCGTACTGCAGTCAATAAGTCCCGCCGCTCGCGCGTTCGCGGCTTCATCCGTAAAGTCGAGGAAGCCATCGCTTCCGGCGATGTGGCCGTTGCTGCCGAAGCCCTCAAGGCTGCCCAGCCGGAAATCCAGCGCGCCGCCACCAAGGGCGTGCTTCACAGCAACACGGCATCCCGCAAGGTGTCCCGTCTTGCTGCACGTGTGAAGGCCCTTTCGGCCTAATTAATTTCACAAACTGTATCATAATGAAGCCTGGTCGTTCTGACTGGGCTTTTTGTGATTCTCTCAGGCCTCCTTATATTTATCCGGCTCATTAACAATTTCGTGTCATCGGCGTGACAGAAAATAGACTTAAATATCAAATGCTTACTGGAGGTCTATGAGTCTGTAGGTGACTTTGGGGGCCATCAAATGCCCTCGGATCGAGTCAAGAACATTTTTATTTTTTCTGTGAACAATCGTTCAGAATGTATGTCCTTTTTGAATCCCATTGATTCAACAGCGATTCTCCATGAATGCCTCTGTGACATTCAAATCACGCTCGCGGAGTCAACGCCCGGCTCTTAATTTTGCGTAAAATTCATCATTGATCTTGGCATTTGATCCTGCCTAAATGCCCTTCAGCAAGGGGCGCGGGGATTACTTCAGAGGCTGCCGATAACCGTCAAAGTGAACGACGGGAAGCAGACTTCTGCCCTTTGCAACGGGATAAATTCTCCCGTTTTCCTGATAACCATCGGTTGTGGTCCGGAAATTGGCATTTCCGGATGCGGTCGGTCTTTGTCAATGCGAATCCGGGTCCTGCATCCGGACCAAGGAGGTGGAAGAGTTCGGACGGCTCATGATGAGGATGAGAGCGTTCGTATATGTGGGGTGGCTCCTGCAAGCGCAGACCGTTCACGAGGCGGGCTGGGCGGGACTTTTGATCGGCTGCGAGGACGAGAGAGAGTTTTGAAAAAAGGGGACGGGCGGCGACGGTTCTCAATGATTGGGAATGGTTTTGCTATGCCTTGAAACGATGTTTGTTCTGGCGGCGTTAACGAGAACCGCCAGGCTACTAGATTTGGAAGGCGGCGAATTATGCATATGAATACTATATCGGCCCGTGCAGGTAATGGGGACCACGCACGGCAAGGATTTGATTCAAGTTGCTCCCAGGCGGCAGGGGAAACGACGGAGATGAAGCATAATGCTCTTTTTGAGCGGTTTAGCACGCGTTTGAAGGCACAGGTCGGCCAGGATGTTTATGCGAGCTGGTTCGGACGCCTGAAGCTGCATTCCGTTTCGAAGAGCGTTGTTCGGCTCACGGTTCCGACCACTTTTCTGAAATCCTGGATCAACAATCGCTACCTCGATCAGATCACCACCATATTCCAGGCGGAAGACGCGGAGATCCTGAAGGTGGAAATCCTGGTGCGCAGCGCAAGCCGCAACACCAAGGTACTTGTGGCAGGTGAAGAGCGCACTCTTGCGCCGGAGCCCGTCGTCGCAACCTCCTTCCCGCGCTCTCAGGCTCCCCGCGAGATCGGCAAGATTGCCGCTTTCCCGTCGCCGTCGGCTTCTCCTGCCCGTTCGGCCCACGTTCCAGGCCCGCTGTTCGGCTCACCGCTCGATAGCCGCTTTACCTTTGATACGTTCGTGGAAGGTCCGTCGAACCGGGTAGCGCTTGCTGCCGCCAAGACGATCGCCGAAGCTGGCGCCAGCGCGGTCCGTTTCAATCCGCTGTTCATTCATTCCGGCGTCGGCCTTGGCAAGACGCATCTTCTGCAGGCGATCGCCAATGCGGCGGTCGGCAGCGAGCGCATGCCGCGGGTCGTCTACCTGACGGCGGAATATTTCATGTGGCGTTTCGCGACCGCGATCCGTGACAATGATGCACTGACGCTAAAGGACTCGCTTCGCAATATCGATCTGCTGATCATCGACGACATGCAGTTCCTGCAGGGCAAGATGATCCAGAACGAGTTCTGCCATCTCCTGAACATGCTGCTCGACAGCGCCAAGCAGGTGGTGGTTGCCGCCGACCGTGCGCCCTGGGAGCTGGAATCGCTCGATCCGCGCGTTCGTTCACGTCTGCAGGGTGGTGTGGCGATCGAAGTCGAAGCGCCGGATTACGAGATGCGTCTCGAAATGATCAAGGGCCGCCTGGCGACTGCCCGCCAGGACGATCCGTCGCTGGATATCCCGGCGGAAATCCTCAGCCACGTGGCGAGAAATGTCACCGCCAGCGGTCGCGAACTGGAAGGCGCGTTCAATCAGCTCCTGTTCCGCCGTTCCTTCGAGCCCTCCCTTTCGATCGAGCGTGTCGATGAACTGCTCGCCCATTTGGTGGGTGCCGGCGAGGCCAAGCGCGTCCGCATCGAGGACATCCAGCGCATCGTCGCCCGCCATTATAATGTGTCGCGCCAGGAACTGGTCTCGAACCGCCGCACCCGCGTCATCGTCAAGCCGCGCCAGATCGCCATGTATCTGTCGAAAACGCTGACGCCGCGCTCCTTCCCGGAGATCGGGCGTCGTTTCGGCGGCAGGGACCACACGACCGTCCTGCATGCCGTCCGCAAGATCGAGGAGCTGATTTCGGGTGACACGAAGCTCAGCCACGAGGTAGAACTGCTGAAACGGCTGATCAACGAGAACAACGCTTAAAATCCATGTTTCTGCTTTCTGTTGCAATGATCTGGGCCGTGGCGTGCATAACGCCAGGGCCCAACACGCTTCTGGTCATGCGTTATGCGCTGACCGCGCCGCGTCGCGTGCCGATTCTCGCGGCAATGGGGACCATTACAGGCACGTTCTGCTGGGGTCTTGCCGGGTGGCTGGGGATCAATGTCCTCTTCCAGGCGGCACCTTTCGCCTATGTGGCGTTGAAGATCGTCGGCGGACTTTATCTTGTCTGGCTCGGATTGAAGATATTCCTAGATGCGCGAAAGTCGCGCCAGTCGGCTGATATAGCGGTGGCGCGTATCGACGTGCCGCTCAAGACCGCCTATCGCATGGGCCTGGTGACTAATCTTGCCAATCCGAAATCGGCGCTGTTCGTTGCCAGCCTTTTTGCCGCGACCATGCCGGTCGGAACGCCCTTCCTCTATGGCTTGGCGGCGATCGCGGTCATGGTCACCGTTTCGACCATCTATTATTCTTTTCTCGTCGCGCTGATCACTCACCGGACGGTGGCCGCAGCCTATCTGAAGGCAAAGAAGAAGATCGATCTGGGCGTCGGCATGGTTTTTGTCGGCTTTGGCACCAAGCTGCTGATGTCGCAGCGCTGAGGATCACGAATGGCCATGGAAAAGGATCCGACGGCGAGCTTCTACAGCGAAAACGCGGTGGCTTACGCGGAGAGTTCCGCACCAAACACACGCCGCCTCGATAGCTTCCTGTCGAAACTTGTGCCTGGCGCTGCCATCCTCGAACTCGGCTGCGGCAGCGGGCGGGATAGCGAAGTCATGATCGCGCGGGGTTTCGACGTCACGCCCACCGATGGCACGCCGGAGATGGCGCAGGAAGCTTCCAAACATCTGGGCAGGCCGGTTAGCGTGCTCCGTTTCGGGGATATCGACGCGGTCTCGGCTTTCGATGGCATATGGGCCAATGCCTGCCTGCTGCATGCACCACGGGCGGAACTCGGCGGCATTCTCGGCCGCATCCACGAGGCCTTGCGCCCAGGCGGCGTCTTCTATTCGAGTTTCAAGGCTGGCGAAGCCGAGGGGCATGACGGCCTCGGGCGTTATTACAATTACCCGTCCAAGGCCTGGCTAAGTGCGGCCTACGGGGCTTTCGCCTGGACATCCGTCGATATCGATGAGGTACAGGGCAGCGGCTACGACAGGAAGCCGACCGACTGGCTGCATGTCCTGGCGGTAAAAGCTTAAGCGCCGGGTTTTCAGCAGGCGAGATCGGCCACGACAGCGTCGAGGATCAGCATACCGGACGGCGTGCAGCGCAGCCGCGAGTTGCCGATCCGCTCGATGAAGCCATATTCCAGCAACCTTTCCTCGCGGATCGGGTCGGGGTCCCGGCCGGAAAGCTGCTGCCAGCGGGCGAGATCGACGCCTTCCCGCAGGCGCAGGCCCATCAGCAGCAACTCGTCGGCCTGTTCCTCGAAGCCAAGGATTTCTTCGTCCAGCATGCCGTGGCCGACACGTTCCACCTGTTCCAGCCAGGTTTCCGGACGACGTTCGGTGGAGGTCGCGATCTTGTTTCTGCCACGCATCAGCCGACCGTGGGCGCCGGGTCCGATGCCTGCATAGTCGCCGTAACGCCAATAGGTCAGGTTATGGCGGCTTTCAGCACCGGGGCGGGCGTGGTTGGAAACCTCGTAGGCTGGCATGCCGAACCCCTCGGTGATCTGTTGGGTCGCCTCGTAGAGGGCCGCCGACTGGTCGTCATCCGGCACGATCAGCTTGCCAGCCTTGTGCAGGCCATAGAAGGGCGTGCCTTCCTCGATGGTGAGCTGGTAGAGCGACAAATGGTCGACCGCGTAGGAAACCGCTTCCTTCAGCTCCGCTTCCCAGGCCTCGACCGTCTGTTTCGGCCGGGCATAGATGAGATCGAAGGACATGCGCGGAAAGATCTCCCGCGCCAGTTTGATGGCCTTCAGCGCATCGGCAACGTCATGCAGCCGACCGAGGAATTTGAGGTCCGGATCGTTGAGCGCCTGGACGCCGAGCGAGACGCGGTTGACGCCGGCGGCCCGATAGCCGCGGAAGCGTGTCGCCTCGACGCTCGAAGGGTTGGCTTCCATGGTGATCTCGATGCCGTCGGGCACATGCCAATGCCTGGCAATGCCGTCGAGGATCGCCGAGACCGTGGCGGGGTCCATCAGAGACGGCGTGCCGCCGCCGAGGAAAATACTGGTGACGGTTTTCGGCCCGCTCATCCGTCGCATCACTTCCATCTCCTTCAGGAAGGCGGCGGTGAAACGCGGCTGGTCCACGGGCTGATGGCGTACATGGCTGTTGAAGTCGCAATAGGGGCACTTGGCCGCACAGAATGGCCAATGCACATAGACGCCAAAACCCGGCTCGCCGGTATCGGGCAGAAGCGTGTCGCGCAGAAGAGGAGCGGCTGAGTTCAAAATGCCTCAAGCCTCCAGGCAGGTTTCGACGAAACGCTTGAAGGCGCGGGCGCGATGCGAAAGCGCTTCCGGTTCGCCAGGTTTCCAGCCGTGTTTCTGATCACTACTCATTTCACCGAAGGTAATATCATAGCCTTCCGGTTGGAAGACCGGGTCATAACCAAAACCCTGGGTGCCGCGCGGCGGCCACACTACGGTGCCTTCCACTTCGCCCCGGAACATTTCCGTGTGTCCGTCAGGCCACGCGAGACAGAGAACGCTGACAAAGCGGCAACCGCGCTGTTCCGGCTTGGTCGCGCCGCGTTCTTCAAGCGCCTTCTCGACCTTTTCCATCGCCATCTGAAAATCGCGGCTGCCATCCTCACGCTCCGCCCAATTGGCGGTATAGACACCCGGCGCGCCGTCGAGCGCGTCGATGACAATACCGGAATCGTCAGACAGTGCGGGCAGGCCGGAGGCCCTGGCGGAGGCGAGTGCCTTGATCGCGGCATTTTCCTCGAATGTCGTGCCCGTCTCGTCCGGCTCTTCGAATTGCAATTCGGCGGCGGATTTGGCCGAGAAACCGAAGGGGCCGATCAGTTCGGCGATTTCGCGGATCTTTCCGGCATTGTGGCTGGCGACCACGATCGTCTTGGTATCGAGCTTGCGCATGATAATTCCTATTCGATATTCCAGAGCCTGGGCTCTGCGCATTCCAGGCTGTTGCCGGCCGGATCGCGGAAATAGATTGAGCGGGCACCGTTCGGCCAGCGGAAATCGCTTTCGATGGCAATCCCTGCCTTGTTGAGCTTTTCCTTGATCAAGTCAATCGCGTCGCCCGTCATGCGAAAGCAGACATGTCCCGGTCCCGTCGCGCCATGTGGCGGTACGGGCAGCGCATCGGCGGGCGGTGGCTTGATCGTCTCAGCCGGATTGAAGATCAGCAGGATCCCCGGCCCACAACGGAAGAACACATGTCTGGTACCAGCGCGCAGCACCTTCTCAAGGCCGAGAATGCCGCCGTAGAACGCTTCGGCGGCATCGAGATCATCGGCGTAGAGCGCGGTTTCGAGAATGCCTTCAATCAAACCGCACCTCTTTCAGGTTCAGGCAATCGCCTGCTTCTGCAGCGCCACCAGTTCCTGGGTACCGTCCTGAGCGAGCGCCAGCAGCTTCAGGAACTCTTCCTGGCTGAAGGGCTTGCCTTCCGCCGTGCCCTGCACCTCGACGATGCCGCCGGAACCGGTCATGACGAAATTGGCGTCCGTCTCGGCAGCCGAATCCTCGATATAGTCGAGGTCGATTACCGGCTGGCCGGCAAAGATGCCGCAGGAGATCGCCGCGACATGGTCCTTCAGCACCTTGTCGACCTTGGTCATCGAGCGGGCTTCCATCCACTTCAGGCAGTCGTAGAGCGCAATCCAGCCACCGGTGATCGAGGCGGTGCGGGTGCCGCCATCCGCCTGGATGACGTCGCAGTCGATGGTGATCTGCTTTTCGCCGAGTGCTTCGAGATCGATGACGGCGCGCAAGGACCGACCGATCAGGCGCTGGATTTCCTGGGTGCGGCCGCCCTGCTTGCCGCTGGCGGCTTCGCGCTTCATGCGGTCGCCGGTGGCGCGCGGCAGCATGCCGTATTCGGCCGTCACCCAGCCTTTGCCGCTGTTGCGCAGCCACGGCGGCGTCTTTTCTTCAAGACTCGCGGTGCAGAGCACATGCGTGTCGCCGAACTTCACGAGGCAGGAACCTTCCGCGTGCTTGGAGAAATTGCGCTCGAACGAGACCTTGCGCATCTGGTTCAACTGTCTGCCTGAAGGCCGCATGCTTCACTCCCTGGATTTCTGTTTCCGCCTTCTACGGCCCCGGCCAAGCTTTTGCAAAGAAAAAGCCCTGATGAGTGTGCAAGCGAATGATCGTGGCTGGCGCAATTTTCCCTTTGGAGAAGGCGCGTCGAATGACTATATTTTGTCGAATGATCAACGGAACGGTGAAGGTCTAGATGGGATTTTCGGCATCGACGGGTAGGGACAGCGGCTCTGTGCTCGATGACCGTTCGCGCGAAATTTTCCGCCGCATCGTGGAAAGCTACCTGGAAAACGGTGAGCCGCTAGGCTCCCGCAATCTTTCACGGCTGCTGCCCATCTCTTTGTCGCCGGCTTCGGTGCGCAATGTGATGAGCGATCTTGAGGAACTCGGCCTCATCTATTCCCCGCATATCAGCGCCGGGCGCCTGCCGACCCAGTCGGGGCTCCGGTTTTTCGTTGACGCCTTCATGCAGGTCGGAGACCTGTCTGCCGAGGAGCGTGCCAATATCGATCGGCAAATCCGCCCGGCCGACCGAGATCAGCCGATGGAAAGCCTGATGGCGGAGGCAAGCCGCATGTTGTCGGGCGTCTCGCGCGGCGCCGGCATCGTCATCACCACCAAGAGCGATCCGGTCCTCAAGCATGTCGAGTTTATCCGCCTTGAGCCGACCAAGGCGCTCGCCGTGCTGGTCGGCGATCACAACCAGGTCGAAAACCGCATCATCGAATTGCCCGCCGGCGTGACCTCGTCGCAGCTGACCGAGGCGGCGAATTTCCTCAATGCCCACCTGAGCGGCCAGACCCTGCCGGAACTGCGTGGCCAGTTGAAGACCCTCAAGGACCAGGTCCAGGGCGAGCTTTATGCGCTCTCGCAGGAACTGGTCGAGCGCGGTCTGGCGGTCTGGTCCGGCGACAGCGAGGAAGGAAAGCCGACCCAACTGATCGTCCGCGGCCGGGCCAATCTGCTCGAAGGCCTGGCGGATGTTGCCGATCTCGATCGTTTGCGGCTGCTTTTCGATGATCTCGAAAAGAAGGACAGTCTGATCGAGATTCTTGATCTCGCCGAAAAGGGGCCGGGCGTCCGGATCTTCATAGGCTCGGAAAACAAGCTGTTTTCGCTTTCCGGCTCGTCGCTCATCGTGGCGCCTTATCGCGACGGCGAGGACCGCATCGTCGGTGCCGTCGGTGTCATCGGGCCGACGCGGCTCAATTATTCCCGCATCGTGCCGATGGTGGATTACACCGCGCAGCTGCTTGCCAGGCTGTCGCGCTGAATTTTGCGGCCGGACCGGCCCAAGTTTCCCAGCAAGCCTTGATTTTTCCACCTTAAACCTCGATATCGGGCACAAATCCAAGCCCGTAAATCGAAGTCAAGAATAACCGGAGACCGTCATGACCGACGAAACCAACAAGAACGGACCTGACGCAACTGCCGCGGAGAACGCCGCGGAAGCCGTAGCATCTGCTCTTGAGGACGCGGCCAACCAGAAGAATGCCGAGGCGCCTGCCGCCGAACCTGATCCGCTGGAATTGCTGAAGGCCGAAAACAACGAGTTGCGCGACCGCTTCCTGCGGCTTGCCGCTGAGATGGATAACCTGCGCCGCCGCACCGAACGCGAAATCAAGGACGCTAAGTCCTATGCGGCGGCCGGCTTTGCACGCGACATGCTCGCCGTTTCGGACAACCTGCGCCGGGCGCTGGACGCCGTGCCGACCGAAATGCGCGCCACGGCAGATGCCTCGCTGACCACGCTCCTGGAGGGCGTCGAGATGACTGAACGCTCGATGCTGTCCGCTCTGGAGCGCCACGGCGTGAAGAAGATCGATCCTGAAGGCCAGAAGTTCGACCCGAACTTCCACCAGGCGATGTTCGAAATCCCGAACCCTGCTGTCCCGAACAATACCGTCGTCCAGGTCGTCCAGGCTGGTTTCACCATCGGTGAACGCGTGCTGCGGCCCGCTATGGTCGGTGTCGCAAAAGGTGGACCGAAGGCGGAAGCCTCTGCAGAAGCCGCCGGTGAGAAAAGCGCCTGAAGTCTTTGAGGAGCAGGCGATATGCCTGCTTCTCATTCTAGGCCGGACACTCCCGTTGGTGTTTGCTCGTCGGACTGGCGATTGTTCCAGATCCGTTGAGTTTCCACGCATAATCCCCGCGAAATGCGGCTCAAAAACAAAACCGCCCGGCGCTTTAACAGCGGCCGGGCGGTTCGTTTCGTCCCCACGAATGCATATGCCGTCAGGCGGCGTGGTTGGCCTGTTCCTCGTTGAGGAAGGCATAGATCGCCGAAGCGGAATCGGTCTTGCGCAGCTTGGCGACGAGATCCTGGTCGCGCAGGACGCGGGCGATGCGCGACAGGGCCTTCAGGTGATCGGCGCCGGCGCCTTCGGGTGCCAGCAGCAGGAACACCAGATCGACCGGCTCGTCGTCGAGCGCTTCGAAATCGACCGGCGCTTCAAGACGCGCGAAAATACCCTTGATCGACGAGATGCTGTTGAGCTTGCCGTGCGGGATGGCGATGCCGTGGCCGACGCCGGTGGAACCGAGCCGCTCGCGCTGCAGGATGATGTCGAAGATTTCTCGTTCGCTCACGCCCGTCAACTTGGAAGCCTTGGCCGCCAGCTCCTGCAATAGCTGCTTTTTGGAGTTTACCTTTAGGGCAGGAATAATCGCATCTTGCTGCAGCAAATCTGCCAATGCCATTCTCTTCATCCTTCGTGCCGCAAGAGCTTGTGCCCTAGGCGAAGGGGAGCGCCGTCTCCGACGCTCTCCCCAAGTTGTTAGTTCTTGATATTGGTGGAATCGATCCAGCCAATATTGCCGTCATTGCGGCGGTACACAATGTTCAGATGTTCCTTGCCGGGGCTACGGAACAGAAGAACAGGCTCGTCTGTCATATCAAGTGCCATGACGGCGCTTGCGACCGTCATCGTCTTCAACTGCTTCGAACTTTCCGCGACGATGGTCGGCGCGAAATCCTCGGGCACTTCCTCCCCTTCATCCGGTACGCTGTCCATAACAGTGTAGGCAACTTCCGCATAACCATTCACATGGTTGCCGGCATGATGATCCTTGAGCCGCCGCTTGTAGCGGCGCAGACGTTTTTCGATCCGCTGTGCTGCGGCATCGAAACTGATCTGCGGATCATTCGCCTCGCCGGCCGCATGCAGGACGATCCCGGTATCGAGATGCACCTTGCAGTCGGCAGAAAAGCGCGAACCAGCCTTTTCCACGATGACTTGGCCTGAGTAGCCTCCGTCGAAGTATTTTGTAACCGCTTCTCCGATTTGGTCCTCGATCCTTTGACGGAACGAATCGCCAATTTCCATATGCTTACCGGATACACGCACACTCATGGAGTTCTTCCTTCTTGTCGTGACTTGCGTGTTCCAGTCTACGCCAAGCCGTCCCCGCATCCAAGCCGTTCACATGCGACTGGGCCAAATTGCTGCAATCGATGCCTGTCTGGATAATGGGATACGTTTCGTGCCATGCCCCGTGCAGTTGCGGCGGGCTTCTAGCGCCCGATGTTTTAAATGTCAACGGCAGCGGACCTCGGGACTTCTACGTAGGCCTGTGGAAACCCGGGTGTTTCGCCGGTATCTCAGAACGCCGCGACCCCCGCGATCGCACGCTTTTCGCGGCGGCGCTGGACGGACGAAGGAATGTTCATCGCCTCGCGGTATTTCGCGACGGTCCGGCGCGCGAGCTCGACCCCGCCGCGTTTCAGGCTGACGACGATATCGTCGTCGGAGAGCACCGTCTCAGGCGTTTCCTGGGCGATCAGCAGGCGAATCCGATGGCGCACCGCCTCCGCCGAATGGCTGTCGCCGCCCTCTTCGGCCGAGCCGATCGACACCGTGAAGAAATATTTGAGCTCGAACAGCCCCCGCGGCGTCAGCATGTATTTGTTGGAGGTTACGCGGCTGACCGTCGATTCATGCATCTTGATCGCTTCGGCGACGGTCTTGAGGTTGAGCGGGCGCAGGTGATCGACGCCGTGCATCAGGAAGGCATCCTGTTGCCGGACGATTTCGGCGGCCACCTTCATGATCGTCTTGGCCCGCTGGTCGAGGCTGCGCGTCAGCCAATTGGCATTCTGCATGCATTCGGAAAGGAAGTTGTGGTCGTCCCCGTTTTTCGGGCAGTGCTTGGACACCGTCTGGAAATAGCTGTGGTTTACCAGGACGCGCGGGAGGGTGTCCGGATTGAGCTCGACCATCCAGCTGCCGTCGGGCGCCGCGCGCACGACGATATCCGGCGAAATCGTCTCAGACATGCCGCGCTCGAAGCCGGCGCCGGGCTTCGGGTTGAGGCAGCGGATTTCTGCCAGCATGTCGATGAGGTCTTCGTCGTCGACGCCGCAGATCTTTCGAAGCGAGGCGAAGTCGCGTTTGCCCAGCAGATCCAGATGTCTGATCAGCGCATCCATGGCCGGGTCGAGCCGGTCTTTTTCCCGAAGCTGGATTGCCAGACATTCGCTGAGCGATCGCGCGAAGACGCCCGGCGGATCGAGCGTCTGCAGCGAGCGGAGGATGGCTTCTACATTCTCGACGCGTCTGCCCAGGCGGGCGGCGATCTCCTCGATGTCGCCGAGCATATAACCGGCCTCGTCCAGCTGATCGACGAGATGCCGGGCAGTCAGGCGGTCGGCCGCATCGACGATCAGGAAGGGAATCTGCTGGTTCAGGTGATCGCGTAGCGTCACCTGGCCGGCGACGAAATCATCCAGGTCGTAGTCTTCGCCGGCATCGCCACCGGGCATCGATTTCCATTGGCTGAGCAGTTCCGGGGCGTCGGCGCGCCGCGCCGGGCCATCGTCGGGGAAGACGTTTTCGAAGCCCGTGTCGAGCCCTTCGCCAAGCCTTTCGGCGCTGATGGAGGAGGACCCCTCGTACCAGCCGCTATCGACTTCGGCCACTACCGAACTCTCGCGGCCTTCGGTCGGGTCAAAGTCGTCGGCGGTTTCGAAGCCTGTTTCCGCGTCGTTTTCGCTCTCGTTTGACGTAATTTCGAGCAGCGGGTTCTTTTCGACTTCCTGGGCGATGAACTGGTTGAGTTCGAAATGCGTCATCTGCAGCAGCTGGATGGATTGCATCAGCTGCGGCGTCATCACCAGCGATTGGGTTTGGCGTAGGAAAAGATTAGCGGATAAACCCATGGCGGACGCGAAACTCCCGTGCAATCCCCTTGAACCACCCGGTCATGGATGGCGGACGCTCGTTTTCGGCCAAGCCCCCACAAGGCCAAATTTGCATCTGGCACAAGAATTGCTTTTTTGAAAGATTTGGTCAAGCGCTGCAGTGCGGGAAAGTAAATTTCTTTGGCGCGCTGCAGCGACCGGAGCAGCGTCTAGAGGCTGAACTTGTCGCCGAGGTAGAGGCGGCGGACGTCCGGGTTGTTGACAATGTCGTCCGCCCGGCCGTGGGTCAGCACTTCGCCCGCATGGATGATGTAGGCCCGGTCGATCAGGCCCAAAGTCTCGCGGACGTTGTGGTCCGTTATCAGAACGCCAATCCCGCGTGCCGTCAAGTGGCGCACGAGGTTCTGGATGTCGGAAACCGAAATAGGGTCGACGCCCGCGAAAGGTTCGTCGAGCAGCATGAAAGCGGGGTCGGTCGCCAGCGCTCGGGCAATTTCAAGGCGCCGGCGCTCACCGCCGGAAAGCGCAACGGCCGCCGTTTTCCGAAGCTGGCTGATATGGAACTCTTCCAGCAGTTCGTCGAGCTTGCGTTCCCGCTTGTCCTTGTCGGGCTCGTGGACTTCCAGCACCGCCCGGATGTTTTCTTCGACGGTCAGGCCGCGGAAGATCGATGCTTCCTGCGGCAGATAACCTACGCCCAACCGGGCGCGGCGATACATCGGCATGCGGGTGACTTCGTTGCCGTTGATCGCAATCATGCCTTCGTCCACCGGCACCAGGCCGGTGATCATGTAGAAGCAGGTCGTTTTGCCCGCGCCGTTCGGCCCGAGCAGTCCGACGGCCTCGCCACGGCGCACGACCAGCGACACGCCGTTGACGACGCGGCGCGTGTCGTAGGTCTTCGAAAGCCCATGCGCGACAAGCGTGCCCTCGTAGCGCGCTTTATCGCGTACGACGAAGGGTTCGGGCGCGGACGGCTTCCTTGCCGACAGACTGGTGATGAACGGTATTTTCACGTCAAATGTCTATTATTGCTTCGGTCGCGATTTCGGATCGAGCAGGATCTCGACACGCCCGCCACAGGCGTCAAGTTTGGCCTGGCCGGTTTCCATCAGGACGGTGAGTTTGCAGCCCTTGAAGACGTTGGGACCTTCAGACAGCACGACCTGTTTGCCGGAAAGCACGAAGGTTTGGGATTTCATGTCGAACTCGCCCTTTTCGGCGGTGGCCTGCTGGGTGCCCGAGGTCAGGAATACCGTCTCGTCGAGGAATATCTTGTCGATATTGGCGTTGCCCGAGGTCACCGAGCCACCTTCACCCGTATAAAGAACCGTCATCTTGCCCGCCTTCATCGTGGTCGTGCCCTGCACGACCTGGACGTTGCCGGTAAAATAAGCCTTCTTTTCCTGCTCCTTGATCTCGAGTTGGTCACTCTGGATCTGGATCGGTTGGTCGCCGGAAAGCTTCAGGCCTTCCATCTGGCTGGTGGTCGTCTGGGCATGTGCGGTCGCTGCTAGACAGGAAATAAATCCTGCCGCGATCAGAACTGCGGCATTGCGTTTAAGAAGGCGGCGATTGATCATGACGGCCGGGCTCTACTTGCCTTGGTTGCGGATGGTGGCTGGATCGAGATGGACGCGAACCTGGCCTTTGAAGGTGATGGTATGTCCCTTATCCGTTATCTTTAAAGACTCTGCAACGATAGAGCCTTCTTTCATGGCGATATCGACGTGCTCGGGTGAATTCATCACACCAGCATTGATATCGAGATGGGCGGACTTGAATCGGGCGGTGATCCCGTTGCTCAGATTGACATCGAACGGAGAGTTCAGATCGAGCATGTCCGTGCCGCGGTCGAAGTCGGCGCCGGTCGCGATGACCCGCGCGATAACGTCGTCGTTGACCGGTACGGCGGCCTTGACGTCCTCGAGCGTGATCATGTTCGAATTCTTGATATCCTGCAGCGCACGGCTGGCGGTCATCGAGTAGCTGATGCCGTCCTTGTTGCGGCCAGAAATCGCCGGTCGTTCCATGACGATCTTGCCGTTTTCGATCCGCGCGTTTTCAATCGAAAGGTTTTCCGGCAGGTAGGCGCGGACGATTGAGATAGCGATGAAGGCGGCAGAAATCACGCCGGCCAGGATCGGCAGCAGTATCTTGAGCTTACGCACGAGCGAGGAATGCGCCAGCGCCGCCTGGTAGGCATCCGCGCGCGGCTCCAGCGCCGCAGTAAAGCCTGCCGTTTTTCGAATATGCTGCAGCATGAGTGCCGGGTTGTTCCTTCTAGCTCGTTTCCACGCCCCATCTCGGCAATGCCGATGGAACCGGTAGGAGCTTTGCTTTGTCCGCCAATATGGTTTTTATTCAATCAACAAACAATAATGGGCAACATAAAAACGTGATGTGAGCCGCTGCAAAACGCGCTAGAGAGCCTATTTAGCAACGACGGTTCGTCTCGAAGGGTGATTTTATGGATCAAATGGCAATCGCGGACCGGCGCTCCCTGCGCCGCAAGCTGAGTTTCTGGCGGGTCGTTGCCCTTGTTTTCCTGGTCGGCATCGGTTTTGCGCTCTATCGTGCCGTTGCCGGCGAGAGTGGCGGATCTGCCTTGCCTCATGTCGCCCGCATCGAAATCTCCGGTTTGATCACCGATGACAAGGAATTGCTGGAGCGCCTCGCCAAGATTGCCGAAAGCAGCCAGGCCAAGGCGTTGATCGTCTCGATTTCCTCGCCGGGCGGGACAACCTATGGCGGCGAACGCATCTTCAAGGCGATCCGCAAGGTTTCCGAAAAGAAGCCGGTCGTTTCCGATATCCGCACGCTGGCCGCATCTGCCGGCTATATGATTGCCACCGCCGGCGACCAGATCGTCGCGGGCGAAAGCTCGATCACCGGCTCGATCGGCGTGATCTTCCAATACCCGCAGGTCGACGAGGTGATGAAGAAGGTCGGCGTCTCGCTGGAAGAGATCAAGTCGGCGCCGCTGAAGGCCGAGCCGTCGCCCTTCCATCCCGCGAGCGAGGAAGCCAAGACGATGATCCGCAGCATGGTGATGGACAGCTATGCCTGGTTCGTCGATCTCGTTGCCGATCGCCGCAAGATGCCGCGCGACGAGGTGCTGAAGCTCGCGGATGGCACCATCTTCACCGGTCGCCAGGCACTCAACGTCAAGCTGGTCGACAAGCTTGGCGGCGAGGAGGACATCCGCGACTATCTGGAATCACGGGGCATCTCGAAGGACCTGCCGATCGTGGACTGGAAGGAGCGTAAATCTTCCTCGTCCTTCTGGCTCGCGAGCGCCATCAGCGAGGTGTTGAACCTCTCCGGTCTCGGCCAGGCAATCACTCCCGACGTCCTTCGCATCTTCGGCGCCGACAAGTTGTTTCTTGACGGTCTTGTCTCCGTTTGGCAGGTTGGGCGCGGTTAAAAATCTAAACTTTTCAGGGGGCAACCGTGATCAAGTCAGAACTGGTGCAGATCGTTGCGGCTCGCAATCCGCATCTCTACCACCGCGACGTCGAGAACATCGTCAATGCCGTGCTCGACGAGATCACAGATGCCCTGGCAGGCGGAAATCGTGTCGAACTGCGAGGCTTCGGCGCGTTTTCGGTGAAGAATCGTCCCTCACGGTCCGGTCGCAACCCGCGCACCGGCGAGAGCGTGTTTGTCGAGGAGAAATGGGTTCCGTTCTTCAAGACAGGCAAGGAATTGCGCGAGCGCCTGAATCCGGGTCTCGACGACGAAGAGGATTGATCCTTCGGGCGCGGCTTTCGCCGCCCTTGAAACCCCACAAAGCGCGCCTATTCTGCAACAGATGCTGGTAAAACAGCAGACAGTCTGCTGCCGGAGATTCAGATGGACAAGTTCAAAAGGATCGTCTCGCTCGTGGTCTTCGTGCCGCTCGGCATCGTGCTGATCGTGCTCGCAGTCGCGAATCGCCAGATGGTCACCCTGGCGCTCAACCCCTTCCGGCCTGAAGACGGCATGTTGGCGGTCAGCGCACCCTTTTTCCTGTTTCTGTTCCTGGCCTTGCTGATCGGCATGTTCATCGGCTCGTTCGTGACCTGGTGGAGCCAGGGCAAACATCGCAAACAGGCTCGCGTCGAAGCACGCGAAGCGGTCCGATGGCAGAACGAGCACAAGGCTGCCGTCGCTGGACGGCCGGCCTCGGCGCAACTTCCTTCGAAATGAATTCAGGCAAAGTAAATTAGGCTTGCGCGGCCTTGGCTACCACGGCCTTGTTGAAATCCGCGAAAAACTGGCCGGCGAGCTTCTGCGATGTCGAATCGATCAGTCGCGAGCCGAGCTGCGCGATCTTGCCACCCACCTGAGCTTTGGTGGAGTAACGAAGCAGCGTGTCGCTGCCGTCATCGACCAGCGTGACAGTGGCGGAACCCTTGGCGAAACCTGCGATGCCGCCCTTGCCTTCGCCTGAGATCGTGTAGCTTTCTGGCGGGTTGATGTCAGAGAGTGTCACTTCGCCGGAGAAGTTCGCCGAAACCGGACCGACCTTCAGCTTGACGGTCGCGGAAAGCTCGGTCGGAGACTTCTGTTCGAGCGTCTGGCAACCGGGGATGCACTGGCGGAGGATTTCCGGATCGTTCAACGCCGCCCAGACCACTTCGCGAGGTGCTGCAATACGTTCTTCGCCGCCCATATCCATGTGATGATCCTCCGTCCACCGTTGCTAGACTTATTGCAAGGGCGATGATCTTTGCCAAGGGGGACAAAAGGCGGACACGCCGGGGCCTCAATAAAACACGCCGCCATAGGCTCCCCGGCTTTGAAGAATGGCCGGCAAATGCTATCTGCTGCCCAAGTCTCAAAAATCCAAGCGGATGAACGTATTGAAGAACAAGGAAAGGCGGCCGGGTGAAAAAGCCCGGAGCGAGGCCGGCAACAGGTCCTCCCGCGGGTACGCCGCCGCAAAACCAGCGGCAGTCAAGCAGGTCCCGCGGCCGCAGGAAAGGGCCGCGAAACCCGCGCCGGCCGCAGCACCGGCGGAAACCCGCCCGCTTTTGCCGCGCAGCGGCGAGCGGCCGCCCGAGCGCGTGCCGATCATTCTCGAATCGTCCGGCGCCGGTGATTTTCACCTGGTCGACAGCGGCAATGGGCTGAAACTCGAGCAATACGGCCCTTACCGCATCGTCCGGCCGGAAGCCCAGGCGCTCTGGCAGCCGTCACTTCCCGCCCACGTCTGGGAAAAGGCGGATGCACTCTTCACCGGCGATACGGATGAGGACGGCATGGGTCGCTGGCGCTTCACCAAGGAAGCCCTTGGCGAAACCTGGCCGTTGTCGCTGCTCGGCACCGATTTCCTCGGTCGCTTCACGTCCTTCCGCCATGTCGGCGTCTTCCCGGAGCAGATCGTCCACTGGGAGTGGATGAAGAACCGCATCGAGGAGGCAAAACGCCCGGTGAAGGTACTGAACCTGTTCGGTTATACGGGCGTCGCCTCGCTGGTCGCGGCAGCTGCCGGCGCCGAAGTTACCCATGTGGATGCCTCCAAGAAGGCGATCGGCTGGGCGCGCGAGAACCAGTCGCTCGCCCGCCTCGACAAGGCGCCGATCCGCTGGATCTGCGAGGACGCCATGAAGTTCATCCTGCGCGAGGAGCGTCGCGGCAACCGCTACGATATCATCCTCACCGATCCGCCGAAATTCGGCCGGGGCCCGAATGGTGAAGTCTGGCAGCTTTTCGATCATCTGCCGCTGATGCTCGACATCTGCCGCGAACTGCTGTCACCGAAGGCAATCGGCCTGGTGCTGACCGCTTATTCCATCCGCGCCAGCTTCTACTCCATCCACGAACTGATGCGCGAGACAATGCGCGGCGCCGGCGGCGTCGTGGAATCGGGCGAGCTCGTCATCCGTGAGGCGGGGCTGGACGGCAAGACGCCGGGCCGCGCGCTTTCCACATCTCTTTTCAGTCGCTGGGTGCCGGCATGACCGACGATTTTCAGAAATCCGGACCACGACGGGTCGGTCAGGTGAAGGAAGTCACTTCGCTTTCCAATCCGATCATCAAGGACATCAAGGCGCTCACCAACAAGAGAGACCGCGAAGAGAGCGGCACCTTCATGGCCGAGGGCCTGAAGCTCGTCATCGACGCATTGGAGCTCGGCTGGGAAATCCGCACGCTGGTCTATGCCAAGGCGGCCAAGGGCAAGACGCTTGTCGAGCAGGTTGCGGCAAAGACCGTCGCCCATGGCGGCCTGGTGCTGGAGGTCAGTGAGAAAGTGCTCTCGTCGGTCACCCGCCGCGACAATCCGCAGATGGTCGTCGGCATTTTCGAGCAGCGCTGGAAGAAACTTGAGGACCTGAGGCCGGGCAGGGACGAGACGCTGGTCGCGCTCGACCGTGTGCGCGACCCCGGCAATCTCGGCACCATCATCCGCACCGCCGATGCCGCAGGCGCCACCGGAGTGATCCTGGTCGGCGAATGCACAGACCCGTTTTCGCTGGAAACAGTGCGGGCCACCATGGGTTCGGTCTTCGCGGTGCCGGTCGTCAAATGTTCGCCGGAAGAATTCCTGATCTGGCAGAAGCGCTCCGGCACCCAGGTCGTGGCGACCCACCTCGCTGGCGCCGTCGACTATCGCACCGTGGATTATTCGAAAAAGCCGGTCGTACTGCTAATGGGCAACGAGCAGTCCGGCCTGCCGGACAATCTTGCCAGGGCCGCCGATCGCACCGTTCGCATTCCTCAGCAGGGCAGGGCGGACTCGCTCAACCTCGCCGTCGCGTCCGCCGTGATGCTCTTCGAGGCCCGCCGCCATCTGCTGACCCTGGACGACAAGAAATGACCGCACGCGCAGCCCTTCTTTCGCGGCCTCCGGTGGCTCTGATCGTCATCGTCCTCGCCGTCATTCTCGATCAGGTGGTGAAGATCGCCGTCGAGAATTATCTTCCGATGCAGGAAGCAGTGCCGCTGGTGCCGCTTTTGGCGCTCTACCGTACCTATAATCTCGGCGTCGCCTTTTCCCTTCTGTCCGGCATGGAGCGGGAATTCATCGTCGGCATGCGGGTGCTGATCGTCGCCTTCGTGCTCTGGCTCTGGCGCCGCACCCCGAAGGAGCGGCCTTTCGCCCATGCCGGGTTCACGCTGATCATCGCTGGCGCGATCGGCAACCTGATCGATGGTTTCGCCTATGGTCACGTGATCGACTACATCCTGTTCCACACCGAGACTTGGTCCTTCGCGGTCTTCAACCTGGCGGACAGTTTCATCACCATCGGGGCAGGCCTGGTGATCCTCGACGAGCTGGCCGGGCCGAAAAAGGTCGATCAGTAAAATTTTACCTGATTGCTCTAAGGATTGGGAAAGAAACCTCGTTAGTCTTTCCCAATGCGAGATATCGCCGACATACATGAACGTATCTCCAAGGCGTTCGGGTCTTCCCCGGCGGCCGACATGGCCGAACCCGTGGTCGAAAAGGTCGTGCCCGCATTTGGCGTGCAGCGGGGTGAGGGAAAGCCTGCATCACGCAGCGTATTTGCCTCGCTCTTTTCCCGGATCTCCGAGTGGCGCCGCCAGCGCACGGTTCCCCGGCTCCAGCACGCCTTGAAGAATGCTGAGGCGGCCAGCGCTGCGAAATCCCGGCAGATCGCCACCGTCGTCCATGAAATCCGCACGCCGCTCAACGGCATTCTCGGCATGACCCATCTTCTCGGCCAGACCAAGCTGACGGCGGAACAGCAGAACTATCTGAGCGGCATTCGCCAGTCCGGTTATGCCTTGGCGCAGCTCGTCGAGGATCTCCTCGACTATTCGACGCTGGAAGCCGGCCGTTTCCGGCTCAACAACCGGGCGGAAAATCTTCGCCACCTCATCGAAAACGTCGTCGAGATGCTGGCGCCGCGCGCCCACGAGAAACGCATCGAGATCGCCGCGACGGTGGCCGCTGATCTGCCCGACCTCCTCGATTTCGATCCGGGACGTATCCGGCAAGTGCTTTTCAACGTCATCGGCAATGCCGTGAAATTCACCGCCCATGGCGGCGTACTGGTGCAGGCTGCGGTCGATGACGGCAATGTCGCTATCGCCGTCATCGATACCGGTCCCGGCATGGCGCCAGAGGAGCTGAACCAAGTTTTCGGTGAGTTCGAGCAGGCAGGCTCCGCGGAGGCCCGCAGCGGCGGCACCGGCCTCGGTCTAGGCATTGCCTCCCGCATCCTGGCGGAGTTCGGCGGATCGCTTTCCGTCGCCAGCCAGAAGGGGGCCGGCAGCACGTTCACCATCCGCTTCCCCTTGCATTTCGCGGAAACGGCGCAATCGGGCACAGGCGAACGCAACCAGTTGCTCGCGATGTCCCGCGTTCTGCTTCTGGCGCCGGAAGGGCCTGCCGCGAAGGCGACGGTCGCGACGATCGAAACGCTTGGCGGTCGCTGCCGGCACGTCGCCAACACGGCCGACGCGCAGATGCTGATCGACCGCGCCGAGACAGGGCCGCTGGCCTATACTGACCTGATCGTCGATCACCGGCTTGCCTCCGATTATGCCAATGAAAAGGCGCATGCGCCGCTTCATCGCATCCTGCTCGTCAACCCGGAGGAACGCGCTTCCCAGCCTCAGGATTTCTTCGATGCCTGGCTCATCCGGCCGCTCCGGGAAAAATCCCTGATCGATGTCTTGAGCGGCCGCCTGCGTGGCTTCGGCACACGCGACGCGCTCAACGATAACCAGGCCATGCCGCCGCCGCCCGTCATCGAAAAGCATGGCGAAGGGCTCGACGTGCTGCTCGGCGAGGACGATCCCGTCAATGCGCTAATCATCCGCTCGGTTCTGACAAAGGCCGGACATCGCGTCCGTCTCGTCGGTGATTTCCCCACCCTGATCGAGGCGGTACTCAACCGGGACACGCCGCTCGATCTCATCATTTCCGACATGTACATGCCTGGAGGGGATGTTTTCAGCCTCCTGGCGGCACTGCGTGGCGAGGAGCAGAACGGCGTCCGGTCTCTGGTTCCGGTGATCGTGCTGACGGGCGAGAGCCGCGAAGCGACGCATCGCGAGGCGCTTCTGAACGGCGCCAGCCGTGTCTTCGCAAAGCCGGTCGATCCGCTGACGCTACTGGAGGAGGTTCGAATTTTGGGAGTTCTCTCCACCGAGCGCCAACAGGCGCGTTGACGCGACCATTCCTGGAACCTATTATGACAATGGATGTCACGTTCTTGTCGCAGAGAAGTGATTTAAGGCGGTGATCAAACCGGGACGGGGAGAATCACCTTGGCAATCGAACTCCTGAACCGTGAAGTGATACCTGAAACAAACCAGGCGCCGGCCTCTGCTCCGGTAAGCGGCGATGTCTTCGGCCGCATTGGCACGCTCGAAACTCGGCTTGCCCGCAGCGAGCGTGAAATCGATGCCGCGCAGGCGGTTCGATATCGCGTCTTCGTTGAAGAAATGCACGCGACACTTAGCCCCGACGCCATGCGCCGCCGCCGTGATGTCGATGCCTTTGATGCGATCTGCGACCACCTTCTGGTCGTCGACAATGCAATCGAGGGTGACATCGAAGATCAGATCGTCGGCACTTACCGCCTGCTGCGCCAGGAAGTGGCGTTAGCCAATAACGGCTTCTATTCGGCATCGGAATTCGACATCGAGCCGCTGCTTGCGCGTCATCCCGACAAACAGTTCATGGAGCTCGGCCGCTCCTGCGTACTGCCCGACTACCGTACCAAGCGCACCGTCGAATTGCTCTGGCAGGGCAATTGGGCCTATTCGCTGAAGCACGGCATGAACGCGATGTTCGGCTGCGCGTCCTTCCCGGGCGTTTCGCCCGAAGAACACGCCGTGGCGCTGTCTTTCCTGCACCACACGGTCTCGACCAAGGGCGATTGGGCGGTTTCGGCACGGCCGGAACTCTATCGCCCGATGGACCTGATGCCGATGGAAGACGTCAACACTCGCAGGGCGCTTTCCTTGCTGCCGCCGCTGATCAAGGGATATCTGCGCCTCGGCGCCATGGTAGGCGACGGTGCGGTTATCGACCACGCTTTCAATACCACTGATGTGCTGATCGTCTTGCCGATCGCCTCGATCTCGGATCGTTACATCACCCATTTCGGCGCCGACGCGGGACGTTTCGCGAGCTAGCCGGCGTTTCTCGAAACGCTCCTAGTCTAGCGGACGAGCCGGATCGGGCCGCTGTATTTGGCTATGGTTTCGTCCGAAGTCAGCAATAACATGCCTGCGCTCATGCTTTGCGCGATAAGGATGCGGTCGAACGGGTCCTTATGAATCTGTTGAAGCGAGTCTACCTCGAGCGCATGAGAGGCTGTGACCGCCAATTCACCGAAACCACTTTCGATTAGGACCCGATGGAGCATGCGGGGCGGAAGCTCGAGCCCGATTTTTCCGGATGAGTATTTGATCGACAGTTCCCAGATGCTGGCTGAACTGAAGAAAATTTCGTGATCAGGGTCCTCAATAATTTCCCGCGCTATCAAAGGCAACCGGTGGGATGCCCCGACAAGCCACACCAGAAGATGCGAATCCAGCAGTATTTTCATTCATGGTTGCCGTAAAACAGGTCCTCGATCTCCTTGTCCATTCCCTTGTCCAGATCGTCGGGAATGAAAAATTGACCATCAAGAACGCCGATTCGCCGCTTCTTCTTCGGCGCTTCCTCTAGCGGCACGACCTTCACCATCGGCTTGCCGGCCTTGGCGATGACGAACGCTTCGCCGTTTGCCGCCTCTTCGACGAGGCGCGACAAATGCGTCTTGGCTTCATGGATGTTGACGGTTTTCACGCAGCAAGTATCCAGGTGGACTTAGTTCACTGAACTTAGTCCACTTGGGTCCTGTTTACAAGAAACTCACGTCCCGGCGTTGTAGGCCGCGATCGCCGCCATGTTGACGATATCGCTGTCCTTGGCACCCATCGAGGTGATCTGTACCGATTTGTCGAGGCCGACGAGCAGCGGACCGATCACTGTCGAAGCGCCGAGTTCCTGCAGCATGCGGGTCGAGATCGAGGCCGAATGGATCGCCGGCATGACGAGCACGTTGGCTGTTCCCGAGAGCCGGCTGAACGGGTATTGCTCCATCCGGTGCGGGTTGAGCGCCACGTCCGCGGCCATCTCGCCGTCATATTCGAAATCCACGCGACGCTGGTCGAGGATCTTGACCGCCTCGCGAACCCGCTCCGAACGTTCGCCGATCGGCTGTCCGAAGGTGGAATAAGCAAGCATCGCGACACGAGGCTCGTAGCCCATGCGCTTTGCGACGCGCGCGGCTTCGACGGCGATATCGGCGAGATCCTCCGCATTCGGCATATCGTGGACGGCGGTATCGGCGACGAAGATCGTCCGGCCGCGTGAGATCACCAGCGATACGCCGATCACCTTGTGCCCCGGCTTCGGATCGATGCAGCGGCGGACGTCCTGAAGCGCCGTCGCATAATTGCGGGTCGTGCCGGTTACCATCGCATCCGCATCGCCGATGGCGACCATGGTCGCGGCGAAGTGGTTGCGATCGTTGTGGATCAGGCGCTGGACGTCGCGATAGAGGAAGCCTTCGCGCTGCAGGCGCGCGTAGAGATGATCGATATAGGCATCGAGCCGATTGGAAAGACGCGCGTTGACGATTTCGACGCCGGTGCGGTCGAGGTCGATGCCCGCCTTTTCCGCCGTCGTGCGGATGACGTCGTCGCGGCCGAGAAGGATGGCAGTGCCGAGCTTCTGGGTGGTGAAGGAAATCGCCGCGCGCATGACCTGCTCTTCTTCGGCCTCGGCGAAGACAACCCGTTTCGGAAAGCGGCGAACGCGTTCGTAGATGCCCTGCGTCGTCGCGGCAATCGGATCGCGACGGGCGGAAAGTTCCCGGCCATAGGCGGCCAGGTCGGCGATGTTCTTGCGGGCGACGCCGCTTTCCATCGCAGCTTCCGCGACGGCAACCGGGATCGCCGAGATGAGGCGCGGGTCGAACGGAACGGGGATGATGTATTGTGCACCGAAGCGGGGGCGGTTGCCCTGATAGGCGGCGGCGACATCATCCGGCACGTCTTCGCGGGCGAGATTGGCGAGCGCATTGACGGCAGCGATCTTCATCGCATCGTTGATCTGGCTTGCCCGGACGTCGAGCGCGCCGCGAAAGATATAGGGGAAACCGAGGACGTTGTTGACCTGGTTCGGATAGTCCGAACGTCCGGTCGCCATGATTGCGTCGTCGCGAATGCGGGCGACCTCTTCCGGGGTAATTTCCGGATCGGGATTGGCCATCGCGAAGATGATCGGCCTGTCCGCCATCGAACGGATCATCTCTTCGGTAAAGGCGCCCTTCTGGGAAAGGCCTAACACGACGTCCGCGTCCTTCATGGCCTCGGCGAGGGTCCGCTTGGCGGTGTTCACCGCATGGGCGGACTTCCACTGGTTCATGCCTTCGGTACGGCCCTGATAGATGACACCCTTGGTGTCGCAGAGAATGACATTTTCCGAATTGAAGCCCATCGCCTTGATGAGTTCGACGCAGGCGATCGCCGCGGCGCCGGCGCCGTTGCAGACGAGCTTGGTGGTCTTGAGGTCCCGGCCGGTCAGTTCCAGCGCGTTGATCAGGCCAGCGGCGGCGATGATCGCCGTGCCGTGCTGGTCGTCATGGAAAACCGGGATGTCCATCAGCTCGCGCAGGCGGCTTTCGATGATGAAGCACTCCGGCGCCTTGATGTCCTCGAGGTTGATGCCGCCGAAGGAAGGGCCGAGGAAGCGCACGCAGTTGATGAATTCGTCGACGTTTTCGGTGTCGACCTCAAGGTCGATCGCGTCGACGTCGGCGAAGCGCTTGAACAGCACGGCCTTGCCTTCCATCACCGGTTTCGAGGCGAGCGCCCCAAGATTGCCGAGACCGAGGATCGCCGTGCCGTTGGAGATGACGGCGACCATGTTGCCGCGTGTCGTGTAGTCATAGGCGGTTGCCGGGTTTGCGGCGATGGCCAAGACCGGCACGGCAACGCCCGGCGAATAGGCCAGCGACAGGTCGCGCTGGGTCGCCATCGGCTTGGTGGGATTGATTTCGAGTTTACCGGGGCGGCCTTCCGAATGGAAATCGAGTGCTTCCTGTTCGGTTACGGAAGCGCGCGAACGTGCGGCCTTCTCCGTGGCCTTGTCCTTAGCAGGCATGTCTCCTCCAGCTTTTTGTGGGCAGCCGTCCTCTAGGCCGCGGCAGATGTTGTCTTTCAGGTGTCTTCATCGATAGTGTCGCAAGTTCCAGCGCGCAACAAAAAATCGGTTCCGTGACCCAGTTTGAAAGATTCCCCATCGAGGCCCTGAATACTGCCGAGCTTGCCTCGGAGGAAAGTCGCGCGTCCGCAACGCCGATGATGGAGCAATATATCGAGATCAAGGCGAACAATCCGGGTTCGCTGCTCTTCTACCGCATGGGCGATTTCTACGAGCTCTTCTTCGAGGATGCGGTCGATGCGTCTCGCGCGCTCGGCATCACGCTCACCAAGCGTGGCCAGCATCTCGGCCGCGAAATCCCCATGTGCGGCGTGCCGGTGCATGCCGCCGACGACTATCTGCAGAAGCTGATCTCGCTCGGTTTCCGCGTCGCAGTCTGCGAACAGGTGGAAGACCCGGCGGAGGCCAAGAAACGCGGCTCGAAATCGGTGGTGAAACGCGATGTCGTGCGGCTGGTGACGCCCGGCACGATTACCGAGGAAAAGCTCCTCTCACCGTTCGAGTCGAATTACCTGATGGCGCTCGCCCGCATCAAGGGAGCCGCCGAACCGCTTCTGGCGCTTGCCTGGATCGATATCTCGACCGGCGTCTTTCGGCTGGCGGAGACCGATCAGTCGCGGCTGCTTGCCGATATCCTGCGCATCGATCCGCGTGAACTGATCCTGCCGGATACGATGTTTCATGATGCCGAGCTCAAACCCGTCTTCGACGTGCTCGGCAAGGTCGCGGTGCCGCAACCGTCCGTGCTCTTCGACAGCGCCAGTGCAGAAGGCCGCATCACCCGTTATTTCGGTGTCGGCACGCTCGATGGTTTCGGCAATTTTTCCCGCGCAGAACTCGCAGCCGCCGCGGCCGCCGTCGCCTATGTGGAAAAGACCCAGATCGCCGAACGTCCGCCGCTCGGACGCCCCGAGCGCGAAAGCGGCGCCTCGACGCTGTTCATCGACCCCGCGACCCGCGGCAATCTGGAGCTGACCAAGACTTTGTCCGGGGAGCGCGAAGGCACGCTTCTGAAGGCGATCGATCGCACGGTGACCGGCGGCGGCGCTCGTTTGCTCGCCGAGCGGCTGATGTCGCCACTGACGGATCCCGACCGCATCAACCGGCGTCTCGATTCCATTTCCTTCCTTCTGGAAGAACCCTCGCTCTGCAGCGAGCTGCGCTCCGGGTTGAAGCACGTGCCGGATATGCCGCGCGCCCTGTCGCGCCTGGTGCTCGACCGCGGTGGCCCGCGTGATCTCGGCAGTATCCTGCAGGGGCTGGAAGCGGCCCGCGGTGTCGCGGGCTTTCTCGACAGGGCCATGTTGCCCGAGGAGCTGGGGCAAGCGCTCGACGACCTAAAGGCTTTGCCGCTTCATCTGGAATCCATGCTCGGCAACATGCTGGCGCGGGAACTGCCGCTTCTGAAGCGCGACGGTGGCTTCCTCGCCGATGGCGCTCATTCGGACCTCGACGAGGTGCGGGCGTTGCGCGACCAGTCGCGGCGGGTGATTGCCGCGCTCCAGCTCCAATATGCCGAGGAGACCGGCATCAAGTCGCTGAAGATCAAGCACAACAACGTGCTCGGTTATTTCATCGAGGTGACGGCCGGCAATTCCGGCACGATGACCGATACGCCTGAAGGCAAGGCGCGCTTCATCCACCGCCAGACCATGGCGAGTGCCATGCGTTTCACGACGACGGAACTTGCCGATCTCGAAAGCCGCATCGCCAACGCCGCCGACAAGGCCCTGACCATCGAGCTGGAAGCCTTCGACAGGATGGTCGCAGCCGTGACCTCGGAGGCGGAGGCGATCAAGGCCGGCGCCCGGGCGCTGGCGGTGATCGACGTCGCGGCAGGCCTTGCCATGCTCGCCGACGAATGGAGTTATCGCCGGCCGGTCGTGGATGCCTCGCGCATGTTCGCGATCGAAGGCGGTCGCCACCCGGTGGTCGAGCAGGCTCTGCGCAGGCAGTCCATAGGCCCGTTCATCGCCAATGATTGCGATCTCTCGCCGCATAATGGCGGCGAGTTCGGGGCGCTCTGGCTGCTCACCGGTCCGAACATGGGCGGTAAGTCGACCTTCCTGCGCCAGAACGCTTTGATCGCCATCCTCGCCCAGATGGGTTCCTTCGTGCCGGCGACCTCCGCCCATATCGGCATCGTCGACCGGCTTTTTTCGCGCGTCGGCGCTTCGGACGATCTGGCCCGGGGGCGTTCCACCTTCATGGTCGAGATGGTCGAGACCGCCGCCATCCTCAACCAGGCGAGCGATCGTTCGCTGGTCATCCTCGACGAGATCGGCCGTGGCACGGCGACCTTCGACGGCCTGTCGATCGCCTGGGCGGCGGTCGAGCACCTGCACGAGGCGAACAGATGCCGCGGCCTGTTCGCCACCCATTTCCACGAGCTGACCGCGCTCTCGGAGAAGCTGAACCGGCTTTCGAACGCCACGATGCGGGTGAAGGAATGGGATGGCGAGGTGATCTTCCTGCACGAAGTCGGCCCCGGTGCTGCCGACCGTTCCTATGGCATTCAGGTCGCGCGACTGGCGGGTCTTCCCGACTCGGTGGTCGCCCGTGCCCGCGACGTGCTGACCAAGCTCGAGGATTCCGACCGCAAGAACCCGGCGAGCCAGCTGATCGACGACCTGCCGCTCTTCCAGGTGGCGGTCCGCCGCGAAGAAGCCAAGCGCGCCGGGCCGTCCAAGGTCGAGGACGCGCTGAAGGCCATCAACCCGGACGACATGACGCCCCGTGAAGCTCTGGACGCGCTTTACGCGCTGAAGAAGCAGCTCAAGGCCTGACGTTTCGACAACGCGTTCAGAGTGCGCGATTTAGCAGGTGAGAGACCGCGCCGAGGATCGCCTCCTTCGGACCCTCGATCCGCATGCCATTTCGGCCTGAACATGCTAATGCCTTCCAGATCATGATCGAGGCCGTTTCATCGGGTATCCTGCGTGCTGTCCGTTCCCTTGCCTTTTCTTGCCGGCCTCGTCTTCGCGCTGACGCTTTATCGCAGCCTGAAGGGCGTCGAACTGCCCGGAACGCGTCGCTATTTCTATGCGTTCCTTGTGCTCTATGCCTTCCAGGGCGTCGGCGTAGGGCTGCGTTTCGGCTACGGGGTCGACGGATTGGTGCCCTTTTTGCCGATCACCGCGTCCATCATGCCGCCGCTTGCCTTCCTGGCGTTCCGCGGCCTGACCGCAAAACCTCTAGAACAGCCTTGGTTGCACGCCGTGGTGCCCTGCGTCGTGGCAGTGGCGGTTGGCTTCTTCCGCGATCTTGTCGATCCACTGCTGCTGGTGATCTTCTTCGGCTACGGCGTTGCGCTCTACAGGCAGACGGTCTCGGGCGGAGACGACGTGATGGCCGAAGCCTCCCTGCAGCGGGTTCGTCCGGCGTTGCGCGCTGCCCGATTGACTGCGGGCTTGATGCTGTTCTTCGCTATCAGCGATGCCGCGCTCGCCGTCTACACCAATATCTACGGCGCCCGTGACGTACCGGTGGCGGTTACGATCATGAACCTCACGGCAATGGCCGTGGTAATCGCTTACTATTTTTCACCGGATTTTTCGTCGGCCAAGCCGACTGCGGCTTCGCCTTCCGTCGAGCCAACGGAAGAGGATAAGGTCGCGCTATCCCGGATCGAGGCGGCTCTGGAAGAGGGCGAGCTTTACAAGAGCGAGGATCTGAGCCTTGCGAAGCTTTCCCGCAAGGCAAGGCTTCCGGCCCGCGAGGCCTCTGCCGTCATCAATCGCGCGAGGGGGTTGAATGTCTCGCAGTTCGTCAACGATCGCCGTATCGCTGAAGCCTGCCGCCTCTTGCGGGAGACCGAACGGACGGTGATCCAGGTGATGCTGGACGTCGGCTTCTCGACGAAATCGAACTTCAACCGTGAATTCCGCCGCGTGACGGGCATGAGCCCCAAGCAATGGAGAGCCGAGGCAAGGGCCGCACAAGACGGCGGTGCGATAAAAACACGGCCTTGAACTTCAAAGCGGGAAGCAACAACTTTGAAACGTCCGATGATGATAATCGTTGGTCAAGGTGCCTCAAAAAGATTATAGCCTCCCTCCGCAGGCCGGGCACCGGCAGGATAATATGGCCAGACACGACATCGATTTTTCTGAACTTCTCGACGTGGCCCGTCTTCGGGCCGATTGCAGGGCGATCGTCAAGGACAAGGATCGCCCCCAGCTGGAATTGCGGGCGGCGCTTCTGCCGTTGCTGCGCCGGGCAAGCGTCGAGGGCCGCGAGAAGGCCCGCCAGCTTCTCTCCAAGGACGGCAGCGGGCTGAATTGCGCCCGCCGCATCTCCTGGCTCCAGGACCAGCTGATCCGCGTTCTTTACGAGACGATTGCCGAAGGCCTCTATACCGAGGGCACGGATATCGCCGTGGCAGCCGTCGGCGGTTATGGCCGCGACACGCTGGCGCCGGGTTCGGACATCGACCTGCTGTTCCTGCTGCCTCCGCGAAATACCGAGACCATGCGCAAGGCCGTCGAGTTCCTGCTCTACGTGCTGTGGGACATGGGCTTCAAGGTTGGCCACGCGACCCGCACCGTTGAAGAATGCATCCGTCTCTCCAAGACGGATATGACGATCCGCACCGCTATCCTCGAAAGCCGCTACATCTGCGGCCGCGAGGCGCTGGTGAACGACCTCGAGAGCCGTTTCGACAACGAAATCGTCGCCGATACCGGTCCGGAATTCATTGCCGCCAAACTTGCCGAGCGCGACAATCGCCACGAGAAGGCCGGCGATACGCGTTATCTGGTCGAGCCGAACGTCAAGGAAGGCAAGGGTGGCCTGCGGGACCTCCACACCCTCTTCTGGATCGCCAAATATTACTACCGCGTCCGCGAGACGACCGAACTGGTGAAGCTGGGCGTTCTCTCGCGCGAAGAAGCCCGCTCGTTCGAAAAGGCGGACGACTTCCTCTGGGCGGTGCGGTGCCAGATGCATTTCCTGACCGGCAAGGCCGAGGAACGTCTTTCGTTCGACATCCAGCGCGAGATTGCCGAGAGCCTCGGTTATCACTCGCGCCCCGGCCTTTCCGCCGTCGAACGCTTCATGAAGCACTATTTTCTCGTGTCGAAGAATGTCGGCGATCTGACCCGCATTCTCTGCGCAGCACTCGAAGAGCAGCAGGCGAAGGCGGCACCCGGCCTTACCAACCGCGTCATCTCGCGTTTCACCAAGCGTCTTCACAAGATCCCCGGCACCGTTGAATTCGTGGTGGACCGCGGTCGCATCACGCTTGCCGATCCGAATGTCTTCAAGCGCGATCCGGTCAATATCATCCGCTTTTTCCATGTGGCCGATATCAACGGGCTTGAGCTCCATCCCGATGCCCTGAAGCGCATGACCCGCTCGCTTTCGCTGATCGACAACGAGGTGCGCGAGGACGAGGAGGCCAACCGGCTTTTCCTCTCCATGCTGACCTCGCGGCGTGATCCGGCACTGATGCTGCGTCGGATGAATGAGGCGGGCGTGCTCGGCCGCTTCATTCCGGAATTCGGCAAGGTCGTCGCGATGATGCAGTTCAACATGTATCATCATTATACGGTCGACGAGCACCTGATCCGCTCCGTCGAAGCGCTGTCGGAAGTCGACAGGGGCAAGGCCGCCGATATCCACCCGCTCGCCAACAAGGTGATGCCGAGTGTCGAAGAGCGCGAGGCGCTTTATGTCGCCGTGCTGCTGCACGATGTCGCCAAGGGCCGCCAGGAGGATCATTCGATCGCCGGCGCCCGCATCGCCCGCAAGCTTTGCCCGCGTCTCGGCCTCAATGCCAAGCAGACCGAACTCGTGGTCTGGCTGATCGAAGTGCATCTCCTGATGTCGATGACAGCCCAGACCCGCGACCTGCACGACCGCAAGACGATTACCGACTTCGCCGAGAAGGTACAGTCGATGGACAGGCTGAAGCTGCTGTTGATCCTGACCATCTGCGATATCCGCGCCGTTGGCCCGGGTGTCTGGAACGGCTGGAAGGGCCAGCTGCTGCGCACGCTCTATTACGAGACCGAGCTGCTGCTCTCGGGCGGTTTCTCCGAGGTATCGCGCAAGGAGCGCGCCAAGGTTGCCGAAGAGGAGCTCTTCAAGGCACTGGCCGACTGGAGCGCCAAGGATCGCCGCACCTATTCGAAACTGCACTACCAGCCCTACCTCCTGTCGGTCTCGCTGGACGACCAGGTCCGTCACACGAAGTTCCTCCGCGACACCGACAAGGCGGGCCAGGCGCTCGCCACCATGGTGCGGACGGACAGTTTCCACGCCATCACCGAGATCACTGTCCTGGCGCCGGACCATCCGCGCCTGCTGTCGATCATCGCCGGCGCCTGTGCCGCAGCCGGCGCCAACATTGCCGACGCACAGATCTTCACGACCTCGGACGGGCGGGCGCTCGACACCATTCTGATCAACCGCGAATTCCCGGTGGACGAGGACGAATTGCGCCGCGCCGGCACGATCAGCCGGATGATCGAGGACGTGCTGTCGGGCAAGAAGCGCCTGCCGGAAGTCATCGCGACGCGCGCCAAGTCCCGCAAGCGCAACAAGACCTTCACCATTCCGCCATCGGTTATTCTTTCGAACGGCCTGTCGAACAAGTTCACGGTCATCGAGGTGGAATGCCTCGACCGCACCGGCCTGCTGGCAGATATCACCGCAGTGCTCGCGGATCTCTCGCTCGACATCCATTCGGCACGCATCACCACCTTCGGCGAAAAGGTCATCGATACCTTCTATGTCACCGATCTCGTCGGCCAGAAGGTCGTGAACGAGAACCGCCAGGGTAATATCGCGGCGCGGCTGAAGGCTGTAATGTCCGAGCAGGAGGACGAACTGAGAAGCGGCATGCCGATGGGCATGATCGCGCCGGCCCCCAATCCGGATCAGGCGTCGCAGCCGCGCAAGTCCAAGGCAAGCGTGTGAGTTTCGTCCGATGAGTCCCGCCCGATGAGCTTAGTCCGGAAATTCGCAACCGTCGGCGGAGCGACCCTCGGCAGCCGGATTTTCGGTTTTGCGCGCGAGACCTTCATGGCGGCGGCACTCGGCACCGGCCCAATGGCCGACGTCTTTTATGCCGCCTTCCGTTTTCCGAACCTTTTCCGCCGGCTGTTTGCTGAGGGCGCCTTCAACGCTGCCTTCGTGCCGCTGTTTTCGAAAGAGATCGAGGCGAACGGCGTCGAGGGTGCCAAGCGTTTTTCGGAAGAAGTCTTCGGCGTTCTGTTCTCGGCCCTGATGATCATCACCATCGTCATGGAACTGATGATGCCGTGGCTGGTGGAATGGATCATCGCACCGGGCTTCGCCGACGATCCCGAAAAGACCTCCATCACCATCCGCTTAGCGGCGGTTATGTTCCCCTATCTGATGTGCATGTCGCTGACGGCGATGCTGAGTGGCATGCTGAATTCGCTGCATCATTTCTTTGCTGCCGCCATCGCCCCGGTTTTCCTGAACGTGGTGATGATCGGTGCCTTGTTCTACGGCCTCTGGATCCATGCGGATCCGCTGACCATCGCCTGGTATCTCTCCTGGAGCGTGCTGGCGGCCGGCCTCCTGCAGCTTGCCGTGGTCTATGCTGGCGTGCGCCATGCCGGCATCAACATCGGCTTCCGCCGCCCGAAGATGACGCCGAACGTCAAGCGCCTCCTCGTGCTTGCGGTGCCAGCGGCCGTGACCGGCGGCATCACCCAGATCAACCAGATCATCGGCCAGGCGATCGCCTCCGGCAAGGAAGGCGCGATCGCCGCCCTCCAATATGCCGACCGCATCTACCAGCTTCCGCTGGGCGTGGTGGGCGTCGCCGTCGGCGTCGTGCTCTTGCCGGAACTTGCGCGTGCCCTGAAGGGCGGGCATCTCAAGGAGGCTGCCAATACCCAGAACCGCTCCATCGAATTCGTGCTGTTCCTGACCCTTCCGGCTGCGGCCGGGCTCTGGATCCTGTCGGAAGCGATCATTCGCGTGCTTTATGAACGCGGTGCCTTCTCCGCCGAAAACACCTCGGTCGTCGCCTCCGTCCTCGCGATCTATGGCATAGGCTTGCCGGGGTTCGTGCTGATCAAGGCGCTACAGCCCGGTTTTTATGCCCGCGAGGACACAAGGACGCCGATGCGGTTCACGATGCTCTCGGTGGTCATCAATTCCGGCCTGGCGATTTCGCTTTTCCCACTGATCGCCGAGCGCGGCATTGCGACGGCCGAGGCCGCGGCCGGTTGGACGAACACCGTGCTGCTGTTTTCGACGCTCGTGTGGCGCGGTCATCTCACCTGGGAATGGGCGCTCGCCAAGCGTACGGCCCTGTTGCTCGTCTCGACAGGTATCATGTCCGCAGCGCTGATCTTTGCGCTCCGCTATGCCGGGTCGTGGCTGACCCCGGATGCGCTGCTGATCCATCAGGTCGCGGCACTTGCCTGCCTGCTTGTCCTGGCGATCACCGTCTATTTCGCCTGCGCCTTCCTGATCGGTGGCGCCGATATCGGCATGATACGCCGGAACGTGCAACGGAAACCGAAGACCTAGCCTCGTTTCCGCCCGCCGCAATACGCCCATTGGCGTTTCGGTCCGACGTCCACATGCACGATGCCGTTGCAATAGCGGCCGATGCCGCCGATACCCGGTGCGCTGGCTGCGGCTGCGAGGATTGCTCGCTCCGACACACCCGGCACCCGGATATCGGCCGCATAACAATGACTGTGCTGAGACCCGCCGGAATGCGGCCGATGGCCCGACGTGACCATAGGCTTATGGCCGGTCTCGCGCGCGATATGCGCAAGGATGGCCCCCAGTTTTTCCGGAAAACAACTTGTGCGAACGCTGATCCGCTGCACGGTGAAGAAAGCTGAATAATCGTGCTTGAAGGAAGTGCTTCTGCGTTTCTGATTTTCGCCGGCTTCGGCGGCGACATTGAGCCCTAGCGTCAAAAGGCAGGAAAGCGCGACGCGAAATATGATGCGCATGGGTATCCCCCGTGAACAGACCGTGTCGTTCATGACCGGTTAACTGTGATACGCTTGGGTATTTCCTTTCCAAAATTGGCGCGAATAAGGAGGCTTTTGCTCAGAAATGGGATTCTGCCTGCCTAAAAGACTAACATCCGTTAATCTATTCGGAGATGGGTGGAGAAAAATTTTCCCATTAGGCGTATTGACTTAGGAGTTGTACGCCTAATGAGGTAGGTGTTTCTCGGCCCTACCTCGAATGATATGTGGACTGCTCTTTTGTCGCTGTAGTGTTTCGCGAGGCCTCCTGAATGGAGCTCCTCGCACCGCCAAAGCCACCACGGCCGGCAACCCGCGGGTGGCTTAATCACTCGAATTCGGAGCTTCCGCATGCCTGTCCAATCGCTGTTTCTCGTGGCCCTGATTGTCGACGATTACGATCGCGCGAAGGATTTCTATTGCGATGTGCTCGGCTTTGATTGCCTGGAAGACAGCGTGCAGCCGGAGGGCAAGCGTTGGGTCGTGGTGAAGCCAAAGGGTGGCGAAGGCGCGGCACTGTTGCTGGCTGAGGCCGCCACCGACACGCAGAAGGCGGCAATCGGCAACCAGACCGGCGGCCGGGTCGGCTTCTTCCTGAAGACCGACGATTTCGCCCGCGATCATGCCGCCATGACGGCCAAGGGCGTCCGCTTCCTTGAGGAGCCGCGCCACGAGGTTTACGGTTCGGTGGCGGTGTTTGCCGATCCTTACGGCAACACCTGGGATCTGATTGAACACGCGGTTTCTGCGGCCTCTTGATCCTCCGCGCTACGCCGTGCATAAGCCCGCGCGTTAGCAACATGACCCTTCGGGTCTGGGGCCCTCCACCAGCCTAATTGAGGACGATATGAATACCTTCAAGCCGCTTGTCTTTTCCGGCGTCCAGCCGACCGGCAATCTCCATCTCGGCAACTATCTCGGAGCGATCCGCAAGTTCGTGGCGCTGCAGGAAAACAACGACTGCATCTATTGCGTCGTCGACCTGCACGCGATCACCGCGCAGCTCGTCCATGACGACCTGCGGGGACAGATCCGCTCGATCGCCGCCGCCTTTATCGCTTCGGGCATCGACCCGAAGAAGCATATTGTCTTCAACCAGTCGGCCGTGCCGCAGCATGCGGAACTCGCCTGGGTCTTCAATTGCGTCGCCCGCATCGGCTGGATGAACCGCATGACCCAGTTCAAGGACAAGGCCGGCAAGGACCGCGAGAACGCCTCGCTCGGCCTGCTCGCCTATCCGAGCCTGATGGCGGCCGACATCCTCGTCTACCGTGCCACCCACGTGCCGGTCGGCGACGACCAGAAGCAGCACCTGGAGCTTGCCCGCGATATCGCCCAGAAGTTCAATATCGACTTCCAGGAAAAGATCCGCGCCGCCGGCACCGGTGTCGACATGGTCGTTGGCGAGGAGCCGATTCATGGCTTCTTCCCGCTGGTCGAGCCACTGATCGACGGGCCGGCGCCGCGCGTCATGTCGCTGCGTGACGGCACCAAGAAGATGTCGAAATCCGATCCTTCGGACCTGTCGCGCATCAACCTGATGGACGATCCGGAAGAGATCGCCAAGAAGATCCGCAAAGCCAAGACCGATCCGGAAGGCCTGCCGAGCGAACTGGAAGGCCTCAAGGGCCGCCCGGAAGCCGACAATCTCGTCGGCATCTATGCAGCCCTTGCCGACAGGACCAAGGCCGACGTTCTCGCGGAATACGGCGGCCAGCAGTTCTCGGTCTTCAAGCCGGCGCTTGCCGATCTCGCCGTGCAGGTGCTTTCGCCGATCACCTCGGAAATGCGCCGCCTGATGGACGACACGACCCATATCGATGCTATCCTCAAGGATGGTGGCGAGCGCGCCCGCGCCCGCGCCGAGAAAGTCATGGGAGATGTCTTCGACATCGTCGGCTTCCTGCGCTGAGGTTATCGGCGCCTTTCAAGTCACGCAAAGATTGCATACCCGCCACGGCATTCGTGGCGGGTTTTCATTTTTTTCGGTTGGTATAAGTTCCGCATCACGACTGCTTCGGTCGACTACATGCGAAGGAGGGGAAGCATGGTTTCGAAACGGCTTTCGCGGCTTGAAGGGCACCGGCGCAAGTTTATGGCCGTCATCGACGGCACGCCGGAATGCGAAAAGGCGGTTCATTACGCCGGACGCCGCGCCAAGAACTCCAACGGGGGGCTTGTTCTGCTTTTCGTTATTCCCGAGGGCGATTTCCAGCAATGGCTGGGCGTCGAGCAGATCATGCGTGCTGAGGCTCGCGAAGAAGCGGACGCGGTGATGGCAAAGGCCGCCCAGAAGGTGCGCGATACGATCGGCATCGATCCGGAAATCGTCATCCGCGAAGGCAACGCCAGCGAGCAGATCATTCAGTTGGTCGAGGAAGACCGCGATATCGCGGTCCTCGTCCTGGCGGCCGGCTCCACCAAGGAAGGGCCGGGACCCCTGGTGTCCGCCGTTGCTGCCTTCCCGATTCCCGTCACCGTGCTGCCCGACACGCTGACGGCCGAGGAAATCGACGCGCTCGCCTGATTGCGGACTTGATCTTGCGCAGGCAAAGGAGCACTTGAACGAAAAGCTGATACGGCTTATCTTCTTTTGAAGAGTTCTAAATTTGCGAGGGGCGCCGCGCCCCAGGAGAGACGAGATGTTCATTCAGACGGAAGCCACCCCCAACCCGGCGACCCTGAAGTTCCTGCCCGGCAAAGTCGTCATGGATAAAGGCACCGCCGATTTCCGCAACGCCGGCGAGGCGGAAGCATCTCCGCTGGCTGAGCGGCTGTTCGGCATCTCCGGCGTCGCCGGCGTCTATTTCGGCTACGACTTCATCACCGTCACCAAGGAAAGCGCCGAATGGCAGCACCTGAAGCCGGCGATCCTCGGTTCGATCATGGAGCATTTCATGTCCGGCGCGCCGGTCATGGGTGGTGCGTCCACGCTTGCTGAAGCATCCGACGTGGAAGGCGAGTTCTTCGACGAGGACGACGAAACGATCGTCGCGACGATCAAGGAACTGCTCGAAACCCGCGTCCGCCCGGCCGTCGCCCAGGATGGCGGCGACATTACCTTCAAGGGCTTCCGCGACGGCACGGTCTACCTCAACATGAAGGGTGCCTGCTCCGGCTGCCCGTCTTCCACGGCGACGCTGAAGCACGGGGTGCAGAACCTGCTGAAGCATTTCGTTCCGGAAGTGCAGGCCGTCGAAGCTCTCTGAGCCCGCCGGCACCGTTGAATGATTATTCTCGCCATCGATACCGCCGGGGTGGATTGCTCCGCAGCGCTCTACGACAGCGCCGCGGGCAAAATGCTGTCTGAAGTCACCGAGACGATCGGCAAGGGCCATGCCGAAAGGCTGATGTCGGTCATCGACGAAGCGCTCGCTGCAGCCAATCTTCCTCTCAAGGCCGTCGAGCGCGTCGCGGTCGTCATTGGCCCCGGCTCGTTCACCGGCATTCGCGTCGGTGTTGCCGCCGCCCGTGGTTTCGCGCTCGCGCTCGGCGTCGAATCGGTCGGCGTGACTACGCTCGAGGCGTTGGCGCTCAAGTTTCTGGGTGAACATCCCGACCAGCCGGTCGTGGTTGCCATGGATGCCAAACGCAACGAGATCTACTCCCAGGCATTTTCCGCCAAGGGTGAGGCGTTGAGCCAACCCGCAGCGCTTTCGCCGGAGGATGCTTCGGAACTTGCCCGGTCTCTTTCGGCAGCAATGACCGGCTCCTGGGTCGAGCATTCCCTTGGTAAGGGAATGGCCGAATATGACGGGCGGGATCGCTTCGACATTGCCGTCGTCGCGCGCATCGCTGCCGAAAAACCTGCGGATGCGCAACGCCCTAAACCGTTGTATCTTCGGGGACCCGATGCGAAACCGCAGACCGGTTTCGCCCTTGCCCGTTCGTGAATGTACAGACTGCGCCGATGCTCGACGATTATCTGACCTGGAAGCCGTATTTCGAAGTCGTGCCGATGGAGGCCGGCGATTGCCTGGAGATCTCCGAGCTGCATGGCCAGCGGTTTCCGCGCCAATGGAGCGATGGCGAATTCCAGAACCTCCTCCTGCAGCACAATGTCTTCGGTTTTGTTGCCCGCCAGACCAATGCGTTCTTCTCGAAGCCGCTCGGCGGTTTCGTTCTTTCGCGTGAGGCTGCCGGCGAGGCAGAGATTTTGACGGTCGCCGTCAACGAGAAATTCGGCCGGGTGGGGCTCGGCTGGCGGCTGATGCAGGCGGCCTTGCGCGAGGCGGCGTCGCGCGGCGGGGAGAGCATGTTCCTGGAAGTGGAGGCAGCCAACCGCCCCGCCGTCGAGCTTTACCGCAAGCTCGGTTTCCGGAAAGTGGGCGAACGCCCCGCCTATTACGCCGGGCCGGATGGGACGCGCTCCACGGCGCTTGTCATGAGCCGCGTTCTTCGTTAGTCCGTTAGTTTCTACGGGAACGTTTCGAAAGCCAAAACGACATGACAGACCTTTCCAAAACCCTGGAGGAGCTGTGTGCCGAAAAGGGCATGCGAATGACGGATCAACGCCGCGTGATCGCGCGTATCCTGCAGGAATCCGTTGACCATCCCGATGTCGAGGAACTCTATCGCCGGTCCTCGAAAGTCGACCCGCGTATCTCGATCTCGACGGTTTACCGCACGGTAAAATTGTTCGAGGACGAAGGGATCATCGAACGTCACGATTTCCGCGACGGCCGCTCGCGTTACGAGACCGTGCCTGAAGAACATCATGACCATATGATCGATCTCAAGACCGGTACCGTCATCGAGTTCCGCTCGGCGGAAATCGAGGCGCTGCAGGAACGCATTGCCCGGGAGCACGGCTTCCGTCTCGTCGGCCACCGGCTGGAGCTCTACGGCATCCCGCTGGACAAGGACGATAAGTGATTACCTGGGCGCGGATCGGCTTCGTTTTTGTCGTTCTTTTCGCAGTTACGCTGATTTTGTGGCCGTTCCAGCTCCTGGGCCTCGCCCTCGACCTCAAGATCCGCCGCTATATCCCGCGCTACTGGCATCGGACCGCCTGTTTCCTGCTGGGCATCCGTATTCATGTTCACGGAACATTGGAGCGTCGCCGGCCGCTGATGCTTGCCTGCAATCATGCGTCGTGGAAGGATGTTCTCGTGCTCGGGGCGATCGCCGACGTCGTCTTCATCGCCAAGATGGAAGTGTCGGAATGGCCGGTCTTCGGCACGCTCGCCAAGCTGCAGAAGAGCATCTTCGTCGCTCGCGAGCAGAAGCGTCGGACCGGCGACCAGGTGAACGAGATTGCTGAGCGGATGGCGGCCGGCGAGATCGTCGTGCTCTTTCCCGAAGGCACCACCTCCGACGGAAACCGGCTTCTGGAGGTGAAGTCGTCACTGTTCGGGGCCGCCGCCGCCGCGGTTCAGCACACGCCGGAAGGTGTCGTGCGTGTCCAGCCGGTGGCGATCGCCTATACCCGCATCCACGGCATGGCCATGGGCCGTTACCATCGGCCGATCGCCGCATGGCCGGGCGATATCGAACTGGTGCCGCATCTGCTCGGCGTCCTGAAGGAAGGGGCGCTTGATGTGGACGTGGCTTTCGGCGAGACGATCGAATTCCGCGCCGGTGACAACCGCAAGCATCTGAGCATGGCCGTGACGAGCCGGCTTCGGCGCATGCTGAACCGCCATCTGCGGGGCCGTGACTACGAAGCGCTATAGGAAACGCTTCATTTCCGGGTCTTCTTGCGGTATGGAGCGAGCCATGAACGAACACGTCTCCCTTTCCGTGCCCGCCGACGAGCCGGCCCGGCGCCCGAATTCCCGCAAGGTCTTCATCAAGACCTACGGCTGCCAGATGAATGTCTATGATTCAGGCCGCATGAGCGATGCGCTGGCGGGCGAAGGTTACGTGCCGACAGAAGAGATGGGCGAAGCCGACCTCATCCTCCTCAACACCTGCCACATCCGCGAGAAGGCGGCCGACAAGGTCTATTCGGCGCTCGGGCGTCTTCGCGACATGAAGAAGGCACGCGCTGCCGAAGGTCGGGAGCTGATGATCGGCGTCGCCGGCTGCGTCGCCCAGGCAGAAGGCGAGGAAATTATCCGCCGTGCGCCGGCCGTCGACGTGGTGATCGGCCCGCAGACCTACCATCGCCTGCCGGAAGCGCTGAGACGCGCCCGCGGCGGAAAGCCGGTCGTCGATACTGAATATGCGGTCGAGGACAAGTTCGAGCACCTGCCGGTTACCGAGAAGGCGAAGATCCGCGCACGCGGCGTCACCGCTTTCCTCACCGTACAGGAAGGCTGCGACAAGTTCTGCACCTTCTGCGTCGTGCCCTACACCCGCGGTTCGGAAGTTTCCCGCCCCGTCCAGCAGATCGTCGACGAAGCTTGGCGGCTTGTCGACGGCGGTGTGCGCGAGATCACGCTGCTCGGCCAGAACGTCAATGCCTGGCGTGCGCAAGGTCCGAAAGGCGGCGAATGGAGCCTCGGCGACCTGCTTTATCGCCTGGCGGAAATCCCTGGCCTTGCGCGTTTGCGCTACACGACCAGTCATCCGCGCGACATGGATGATCGGCTGATCGAGGCGCATCGCAACCTGCGCGCCCTGATGCCCTATCTGCATCTGCCGGTTCAGGCAGGTTCGGATCGCATCCTGAAAGCCATGAACCGCCGTCACACGGGTGCCGAATACCTCCGTCTGATCGAGCGCATCCGCGATGCCCGGCCGGACATCGCCATCGCCGGCGATTTCATCGTCGGTTTCCCCGGCGAGACGGATCGGGACTTCGAAGATACGCTGCGCCTCGTCGAGGACGTGAACTACGCCCAGGCCTATTCCTTCAAATATTCGACCCGTCCCGGCACGCCCGGTGCCGACCTCGGCGATCAGGTGCCGGAAGAGGTGAAGGCGGAGCGGTTGGAAAGATTGCAGGCCCTGCTCTTGAAACAGCAGGCCGAATTCGCCAAATCCTGCGTTGGAAAAGTCATCGACCTGTTGCTGGAAAAGCCCGGTCGCGTGCCAGGACAGATAATCGGACGTTCTCCCTGGCTTCAATCTGTGAATGTTGATGCAAAAACATCGCAAATCGGTGACATTATCCAGGTACGAATCAGTGGAACCGGCCCGAACAGCTTGTTTGCCGACCCGGCAGAGAGTTTAATAGGAGCCTGAGCTAACATCGAGGAGCTTGCCCTACTTGAACGGACGTGAATTGGTTTCTTCATCCGCGCGCCAGCCCCGCACCGCCGCTACCGACGCCAATCACTTTGTCCTGACGTTCGAGAACAATAGGTTCGCAAGCGAGCTTTTCGGGCAATTCGATCAGAATCTCAAACTTCTCGAAGAGCGGCTTCATATCGATGCCCGGGCACGTGGCAATTCGGTGGCGATCTCCGGCGATCTGACGGCGACCAACCAGGCGCGCCGGGCTCTGGATTTCCTCTACGAACGCATCCAGAAGGGCGGGTCGGTCGAGACCTCCGACGTCGACGGCGCGATCCGCATGGCGCAGGCGGCCGACGACCAGCTGCAGCTGCCGACGCTTGAGAAAAAAGCCAAGCTCTCGATGAGCCAGATTTCCACCAAGAAAAAGACGGTCGTCGCCCGCACCCCCACCCAGGACGCCTATATGCGGGCGCTGGAACGCTCGGAACTCGTGTTCGGCGTCGGCCCTGCCGGTACCGGCAAGACCTATCTCGCCGTCGCTCATGCCGCCCAGCTTCTGGAACGCGGGGCTGTCGATCGCATCATCCTGTCACGTCCGGCCGTCGAAGCCGGCGAGCGTCTGGGCTTTTTGCCCGGCGACATGAAGGACAAGGTCGATCCCTATCTGCGGCCGCTCTATGACGCCCTTTACGACATGATGCCGGGCGACAAGGTGGAGCGGGCGATCACCGCCGGCGTCATCGAAATCGCCCCGCTCGCCTTCATGCGCGGCCGCACGCTCGCGAATGCCGCCGTCATCCTCGACGAGGCGCAGAACACCACGTCGATGCAGATGAAAATGTTCCTGACCCGTCTTGGCGAAAATGCCCGGATGATCATCACTGGTGACCCGAGCCAGGTCGATTTGCCGCGCGGCGTGAAATCGGGCTTGGTGGAAGCGCTGCAGATCCTGAAGGGTGTCGAGGGTATTTCGGTGATCCGATTTAAGGATACTGACGTGGTCCGCCATCCGCTGGTTGGCCGCATCGTCCGGGCCTATGATGCGCAATATGCCGTCCACGAGGAAAGCGAGGAAGTCGACCGGTAACGGTCGGCTCCAAACCTTATGCCCCAACTCGACATACAGATCAGCATTGAAGACGAGGGCTGGCCCGAGGAGCCGGCCCTTTTGGCCTTGAGCGAAAAAGCGCTTGGGGCGGCTGCCGAATTCCTGGCGAAGGAAGAGAAGCAGCCATTCCCGAAAGTCGCACCGGAATTGTCGCTGGTCTTTACCGGCGACGCGGCGATCAAGGAGATCAACGCCGAATGGCGCGGCAAGGACAAGCCGACCAACGTGCTGTCTTTCCCGGCTTTTCCGCTCGAACCAGGCAAGATGCCGGGCCCGATGCTGGGAGATATCGTCATCGCGCGCGAGACGGTCGAGCGGGAAGCTGTTGATCTCGACAAGAGTTTCGATGATCATCTGACCCATCTGCTCGTCCACGGTTTCCTGCATTTGTTCGGCTACGACCATATGCAAACGGACGATGCGGAGAGAATGGAAGCGTTGGAGACTCGCATTTTGGCCGCCCTTGGCCTATCTGACCCCTATGCGGGGCAGGACCCGATAATATAGTCTGGACCAATGAACGACTTTTCGACAAACCCGACCCGTGAGGGCAAGGACGCCGACTCGAGTTCCTCGGAAGAGGGCAGTAGTCCGTCTCGAGCGGAAGCTCAAAAACACCAAAGCTCTTTCTGGTCGCGCGCCGTCAGGCTGCTCAGGCCGTCGCAGGGCGAGAAGCTCCGCGAGGACCTCGCCGACGCGCTGATGACCGATACCAATATCAGCAATGCCTTCTCGCCCGAGGAACGGGCGATGCTGCACAATATTCTCCGGTTCCGCGAGATCCGCGTCGAAGACATCATGGTGCCGCGTGCCGATATCGAGGCGGTCGATATGACCATGACGATCGGCGAGCTGATGATCCATTTCGAGGAAACCGGTCGCTCGCGCATGCCGGTCTACAACGACACGCTCGACGACCCGCGCGGCATGGTCCATATCCGCGACCTCCTCTCCTATCTCGCCAAGCAGGCTCGCAACAAACGCCGCACCAGCGCGCGCGCCGCGCCTACGCAGCCGATGCCGCTTGCCACCGACAAGCCGGAAAAGGCCGAAAAGACGGTGCGCACCCCGCGGCCTGCCTTCGACCTCGGCCGTGTCGACCTCGAACAGACGGTTGCCGAGGCCGGGTTGATCCGCAAGATCCTGTTCGTGCCCCCCTCGATGCTCGCTTCCGACCTGATGCAGAGCATGCAGGCGGCGCGCACCCAACTGGCGCTCGTCATCGACGAATATGGCGGGACCGACGGCCTCGTCACCCATGAGGACATCGTCGAAATGGTGATCGGCGATGTCGAGGACGAACATGACAATGAAGAGGTCATGTTCTCCCGCACCAGCGAGGACGTCTTCGTCGCCGATGCGCGTATCGAACTGGAAGAGATCGCCAAGGCGATCGGTTCCGATTTCGACATTCGCGACCGCCTTGAAGACGTCGATACGCTGGGCGGCCTGATCTTCTCCGCACTCGGGCGCATTCCCGTGCGCGGCGAGGTGGTACAGGCGGTGCCCGGCTTCGAATTCCAGATTCTGGAGGCCGATCCTCGCCGCATCAAACGCGTGCGGATCCTGCGCAGGCGCACGCTCGCGCGCCGCCGGCAGAAAGGCGAGGGCGAGATGCTGCTCACCGATCAGACGCCGACTGCGCTGCTGCCGGCGCCATCCGCTCAGGACGCCGACGGACGCAATCATCAGGCCTGAGTGGTCCCTGAAGTGTCCGCGCCTCTTTGACCTCACGACAAGTCCGCCATTTTTTGAAAGACTGCAGCCGCTGATTCGGGGGCGGAAGGGAACATAGATGGAGCGGCTGGCGGGCAGGATCATGCTTCTCTGGGGCTTCCCGCGCGTCGTCGTTGCTTTTCTCGCAGGAGCGATCGGTGCGCTCGCCCTGCCGCCCTTCGGTTTCTTCGCGGCGTTCTTCATCTCCTTCACGCTGCTCGTCTGGCTGATGGACGGTTCCACCGGCAATCCAGATGGTGGATGGTTCGCGCGGTTTCGTTCGGCCTTTTGGATCGGCTGGGTTTTTGGCTTCGGCTATTTCGTCGCCGGCCTCTGGTGGCTTGGCAATGCGCTGCTGGTGGAAGCTGACGAGTTTGCCTGGGCGCTGCCGCTCGCGGTTCTTGGCCTGCCTGCCTATCTTGCCCTATTTTACGGTCTTGCGACGGCGATCGCCCGCATCTTCTGGTCGGATGGTTTCGGGCGGATGGCCTCGCTCGCCTTCGGTTTCGGCCTTGCCGAATGGCTGCGTGGCTTCGTCGCTACCGGTTTCCCTTGGAATGCGGTCGGTTATGGCGCGATGCCGATGCCGCTGATGATGCAATCGGCGGCGGTGCTCGGCATTTTCGGCGTGACGGTTCTTGCCGTCTTCGTGTTTTCAGCCCCCGCCCTGATCGGCACTAAAAAGGGCATGCGGACCGGGCTAACGCTCGCGGCCTTGCTGTTTGCCGCCCATCTCGGTTATGGCGCCTATCGTTTGCACATCGCCGACGCCGCGCCGGCCCCGGCCGCCGATAGCCAGCCGGTCGTCCGCATCGTCCAGCCGGTAATAGACCAGGCGCGAAAACTGGACGATGCCGAACGGGCGGCGATCTTCGAGGAACATCTTGCGTTGTCGGCTTTGCCGCCCGAGAACGGTGGCAAGCGGCCGGACATCATCGTCTGGCCCGAAACCTCGGTGCCCTTCATTCTGACCCAGAACCCGGATGCGCTGACCCGCATTGCCGAGGTGCTGCAGGATGGTCAGGTCCTCATCACCGGCGCGGTCCGCTCGGAAGATGCCGGCGCGGGCTTCGCGCCGCGTTTTTACAATTCGATCTATGTGATCGACAGCCAAGGCCAGATCGTTTCGGCCTCCGATAAGCTGCATCTCGTCCCGTTCGGGGAATATGTCCCATACGAGGATCTCCTGCGCAATCTCGGCATCCCCGATGCCATCGCCATGCCGGGCGGCTTCAGTGCCGCGCCCGTGCGGGCCATGCTGACCCTGCCGGGTGGCAGGGTCTTCTATCCGCTGATCTGTTACGAAGCGATTTTCCCGGACGAGATCGGGCCGGACGTGGAGCGGGCGAGCGCGCTTTTGAATATTACCAATGACGGCTGGTTCGGAGCGACGCCGGGACCGTATCAGCACTTCCAGCAGGCTCGAATCCGCGCCGTCGAAAACGGTCTGCCGCTGATTCGCGGGGCGAATACCGGCGTTTCGGCGGTTGTCGACCCCTTTGGAAGGCTGATTCGGGGTATGGATTATAATCAAAAAGGCGTGATTGACGCAACCTTGGGCAGCATTTCAATCCCGCATTGGGATATGAAAGCTCGGGAACAGCACTTCTGGTTGGTTCTTGTGACGATGTTGTTGATTGCAGGCGTCTCGCGCGTTGGTTTTAATTTTCGGACGAATTGACCAAAAACCCCTAAAATTGCATAGTGGTCTCAGCCTTTCGTCTCGCCATATGCTTCAAACGTTGAGCCTGTTGTGACCAGCCGCGCGAAGTGTATCACCACACGCAGACCGGGTTGTGAGGATTAAACAACAAACGTCGTCAGGACATCGTTATGATTGAAAACAAAAAGAAGCCGAACCCGATCGATATTCACGTCGGGAGCCGGATTCGCCTTCGCCGGACCATGCTCGGAATGAGCCAGGAAAAGCTGGGCGAAAGCCTTGGCATTACCTTTCAGCAGATTCAGAAATACGAAAAAGGCACCAACCGCGTTGGCGCCAGCCGTCTGCAGAATATTTCCAGCATTCTCAACGTGCCGGTATCCTTCTTCTTCGAGGATGCACCGGGCGATCAGGGCGGTCAGGGCGGCATGGCGGAAGCCTCGAGCTCCAACTACGTGGTCGATTTCCTCTCCTCCTCCGAGGGCCTGCAACTGAACCGGGCTTTCGTGAAGATTTCCGACCCGAAAGTTCGTCGGCGTGTGGTTGATCTCGTAAAAGCTCTGGCAGCGGATGCCGAGGTCGAATAACGACCTTTGATATCAGCACGAAAGCGGCCGCAAGGCCGCTTTTTTGTTGCCTGCTCCAAGGTGAGGAGTGTTGCCGGAATACCTAACTTGTACACATAAAGATATATTTATGTCGTTGTACGCTTGTGTTTGTCGGTGAAAATCACTACACAGGTGCGTCGTTTCTTTGAGGGGAATCCCGTAATGCGCGCAAGTTATCTGTTCACCAGCGAGTCCGTTGCCGAGGGCCACCCGGACAAGGTTTGTGATCGTATCTCCGATGAAATTGTAGATCTTGTGTACCGCGAAGCGGCCAAGACCGGCGTCGATCCCTGGACCGTGCGCATTGCCTGCGAAACGCTGGCGACCACGAACCGTGTGGTGATCGCTGGCGAAGTACGCCTGCCGCCGAGCCTGATGAAGAAGGACAAGGACGGCAAGGACGTCATCAATCCCTCGAAGTTCAAGTCCGCCGCCCGCAAGGCTATCCGTGACATCGGTTACGAGCAGGACGGCTTCCACTGGAAGACGGCCAAGATCGACGTGCTACTGCATTCCCAGTCCGCTGATATCGCGCAGGGTGTTGACAGCGCTGCCGACAGGCAGGGCGATGAAGGTGCCGGCGACCAGGGCATCATGTTCGGTTATGCCTGCAAGGAAACGCCGGACCTCATGCCGGCACCGATCTATTATTCCCACAAGATCCTGCAGCTTCTCGCAATCGCTCGCAAGAAGGGCGAGGGTGATGCCGGCAAGCTCGGCCCCGACGCCAAGAGCCAGGTGACCGTGCGTTATGAAAACGGCAAGCCGGCTGCGGTCGACTCGATCGTTCTTTCCACCCAGCACCTCGACGAGAGCTGGGATTCCAAGAAGGTCCGCGAGGTCGTCGAACCTTATATCCGCGAAGCGCTCGGCGACCTGCCGATCGCCAGGGATTGCAAGTGGTACATCAATCCGACCGGCAAGTTCGTCATCGGCGGCCCGGATGGTGACGCGGGCCTTACCGGCCGCAAGATCATCGTCGACACCTACGGTGGCGCGGCTCCCCACGGCGGCGGCGCATTTTCCGGCAAGGACACGACCAAGGTCGACCGTTCGGCCGCTTATGCTGCTCGCTATCTGGCAAAGAACGTCGTCGCTGCCGGTATTGCCGATCGTTGCACGATTCAAATCGCATACGCCATCGGCATCGCCCAGCCGCTGTCGATCTATGTCGACCTGCACGGCACGGGCAAGGGCGTGACGGAAGACCAGGTGGAAGCCGCCATCCGCAAGGTCATGGACCTGTCGCCGACAGGCATCCGCCGCCATCTCGACCTCAACAAGCCGATCTACGCCAAGACGTCCGCTTACGGCCACTTCGGCCGCAAGGCCGGCCGCGACGGTTCCTTCTCCTGGGAGAAGACCGATCTGGCGAAGCCGCTCAAGGATGCGCTGAAGGAAGAGCCCCTCAAGGCAGCCTGATCGGCCTTTACGGATAGCTCCATAAAACTGTAAAGCGGGTGCCTCCTGGCGGAGACGCCCGCTTTTATCGTGAGAGACCAGCCCATGACCGAACCGCAGCACCCGAGCCGCAGCACCGAAGCCTTCTTCGGACGCCGCAAGGGCAAGCAGCTCCGCGAGCGCCAGGCGGAAGGGATTGCAACTCTGCTGCCTGCGCTGAAGCTCGATCTTGCGGCACCCGCGCCCGCCGCGCTTTCAGAGATATTTCCCATTCCGGTCGAGGAACTGCGGCTGGAGATCGGCTTCGGCGGGGGCGAGCACCTTGTCCACCGCGCGCAGGAAAATCTGAAAACCGGCTTCATCGGCGTCGAGCCGTTCGTCAATTCCATGGCGAAGCTTTTGTCGCGCGTCGACGAACTGGGGCTCAAGAATATTCGGGTTTATGACGACGACGCCACGCAGGTGCTCGACTGGCTGCCGGATGCATCGCTCGATCGCATCGACCTGCTCTATCCGGACCCGTGGCCGAAGCGGAAACATTGGAAAAGGCGGTTTGTATCTGCGGTCAACCTCGACCGATTCCACCGCGTGCTGAAGCCGGGCGGTCTGTTCCTGTTCGCATCCGACATCGACACCTATGTCAACTGGACGCTGATCCATTGCCGCGACCATGGCGGATTTCAATGGCAGGCGGAGCAATCCTCCGACTGGCTGACGCCCTTCGCCGGCTGGCCAGGTACGCGATACGAAAACAAGGCCCGCCGAGAAGGCCGTTCCTCGGCCTATCTGACGTTCAGGAAAGCCTGAAAGGTTAGTGCAGGCTGACGGTCTTCAGGTCATCTTCAGCAGCCTTGAAGAAGGTGCTGGAGCGATTGTCGGTCAGAAGAATCGGCGTGCCATCTGCGCCGAACAGGGCCCAAAGATCGAGACTGGGATCGATATCCGGGGCTTCAGGGAAGCAGCGTGACACTTCGTCCGACCGCATCTTGCGAATATATCCGACCTCTCCAGCACCCAGATGAGCAAGTTCGGACAGCGTCAAACGCGTATTCGCTTCTTTCAGGAGCATTCCAGCCTCCAGCATTGAGGGGCAACGGCATTGGCGCCGTTGACCTACTCTGAGACGGAAATGTTAATTTTTCGCACCATGCGCGCGGGCTCGGGGCGGATAAGGTCAACCGATAGCAAACCGTTCTTGAGAGAGGCGCCGGAAACCTGCATTCCGTCGGCGAGCACGAACATACGCTGGAACTGCCGCGCAGCAATGCCGCGATAAAGATAGTCGCGCTCACCCTGCTCCGTCTGGCGTCCGCGGATGACGAGCTGGTTTTCTTCCGTTGTCACATCGAGTTCGGCTTCGGAAAAGCCGGCGACAGCCAGCGTGATTCGCAGCCGTTCGGGTGCGCCGGAAGCATCTGCCCGGAGACGTTCGATATTATAAGGAGGATAACCGTCGTTCGCCTTCGCAAGGCGTTCGAGTGTCTTTTCCATGGCGTCGAAGCCCAGAAGCAGGGGGCTCGCAAACGGCGTCATTCGGCTCATCGGACAGTCCTTGCAACAAGCGACCATGTTGGCGCCCGCAGGGCGGCCCACCAACTCGTTCGTTATATGGGAGGTTACGGCGGCGACCGCAAGGATGAGTGCTGGTTCATAGTCAGGGCTACCCCATGCCGGTCATGCGGCACTTGACAGAATGTCAGCTTGTGGACCACTACCCGGAAAAAAGGAGCATCCATGCAGCGCAGGAAGATCATCATCGATACCGACCCGGGTCAGGACGATGCCGCGGCGATCATGCTTGCCTTTGCGAGTTCGGACGAGATCGAGGTGCTTGGTCTCTGCGCGGTCGCCGGAAACGTGCCGCTTTCCTACACCAGTCGCAACCTCCGGATCGTCTGCGAACTCTGCGGCAGGCCGGATGCGCCGGTGTATGAAGGCGCGCTGAAGCCAACCAAACGCCCACAGGTGACCGCCGAGCACGTGCACGGCAGGACCGGCCTTGACGGTATCGAACTGCCCGAACCGACCATGCCGGTGAAAGCGGCTCATGCGGTCGACTTCATCATCGAGACCCTGCGCGCCGAGCCGGCCGGAACCGTGACGCTCTGCACGCTCGGGCCGCTCACCAATATCGCGCTTGCTCTTGAGAAAGCGCCGGACATCGCGGGGCGCGCGAAGGAGCTGGTGATGATGGGCGGCGGCTTTTTCGAGGGCGGCAACATCACGCCGGCTGCCGAATTCAACATCTATGTCGACCCCGAAGCGGCTAAGACCGTATTCGCCTCGGGCATGCCGATCGTCATGCTGCCGCTCGACGTCACCCACCAATTGCTGACGACCAAAACTCGTGTCGAGAAGATCGCCGCGCTCGGCACCCGTCCGGCGGAGGTCCTGGTCGCGTGGCTTGCCTTTTTCGAGCGATTCGACATTGAAAAATACGGCTCCGATGGCGGCCCGCTGCATGATCCGACGGTCATCGCCTACCTCATCAAGCCCGAACTCTTTTCGGGCCGCGACTGCAATGTCGAGATCGAAACGCAATCGGAACTGACGGTCGGCATGACCGTAGTGGACTGGTGGCACGTCTCCGGCCGCAAGCCGAACGCCAAGGTCATGCGCCATGTCGATGCCGATGGCTTTTTCGAATTGCTGACGGAGCGGGTTGCTCGGCTCTAAGGCGGAATAAGCGGGCAAAGAAAAAGCCGCCGTTTGAAGGGCGGCTTTTATACGTTCAGCTTTAGGTGCGATCAGAATTCCTGCCAATCGTCCGCTACGACGGCGGCCGAACCGTGGGAGATCGCAGCCCGTGGCGCCGGCTTGGCACGTGGGGCCGGTGCGGGCGGGATCGGCCGGGTTGCCCGCATGGTCT